>JANOYW010000001.1:0-36869 GCA_031429075.1 Bdellovibrionales bacterium
ACCAACAACCACAGCAATTTCGGTAGTGACGGGGATTACCAATGCCACCATGGCGGCGGTCAACGTTGCTGCCTCCGTGGCTAACCAGGTGGTAAACACAGCTTACTCCATTGTGAAGCCCCACTACGACGCCTATCAAGCAGGAGTGAATGCCGAGCAAATGGAATTAAAACGCATAGTCGCCTCCACGACAGGTGCGGGAATCGACAATCAAAGTTTGCAACGCGCAAATGACAACGGCGTTTACAGAAATTACCAAGCGCAAGGTGTAGATCCCGCTCTACAAGTGGTGCCCACCGGCCCCATGCAAAGATTAACTTTTGGCAATAAAAGCGCATTAAACCCCGACGAAATCGCCATGATGGAGACTGTGGATTCAATGTTCCGAGCCGGGAAATTGCAAGTGTATGGCCCGGGCGAAATTAATGATACGAATGGTACGCGAATTTTAGGGCCCGCTTACAATGAATTAAACGCACAACAAAAATTTGGCCTGGCGAATACCGTTTATGTTTACGGCGACGTGAGCATGGCAAGCTTTGGAGAGGCAGAAAACACAGCTGGTTTTACAGATAAGCACGCCTTTGGGGGCGCGGCTCTGGGTGGCATGGTTGTGGTGGATACAGTAAATCCACCAACAACGGTGAAAGTGAGTGATACCAATATTCATGAGCTCCAACACGCCGCAGATGTTGCCATTTTGCAAACTGCATTGATCTACATGAAAGATCCTCAATTGACCGAGGCAGAACGAGCCGTCGCAAGCGCAGCCGGCAATTCTGCCTGGTTGGTGCAAAGCGAAACTTTTAGTTCTGTCGCGGTAAACAGTAATTACGTGAACCGCTATGAGGAGCTCCGAGGGTACGGTGTGAACGCGGCAAATATGGAGACGTTGGCGAAGCATATTTCCGAAGGCATAGATATTCAGGCCAATGTTGACGATGCGGATGATATTCCCATGGATGAAGCTCGGATCATGGCAGAAGGTCTTGTAAACAGCACAGCTCTGCAAGCCATAGACGACGACATGAACGCTTTTTTAGATTTATTAGAAACGAAGTAGTGGGTGAACAGCATGCAAAAGTTTTTCAAAATATTAAGATGGAAGTTCTTTCTGCTCCTACCTATGGGGGCAGCGACATTCTATTTGCTTTTATACAACAACATGACGCTTTCGAATCCTCAGATAAAAGCCCTTTTAACAGAGTCCAAAGATATCCAAGATAAAATTGACGATCCCAATTTTTCGGCCAATTCGCGAAATTTTCTTTTGGCACATAAAAAAGTAATTTTGAATGTGATTTCTAAAAAAATGCTTGCAGAAAACTGTGCTGAATTGCTCTCTTATGATTCGAGCATGCCATCGGGAAAGTATGTTTTTTATAAAAACGGAAATGCAAATTATCCTGAGATGTACAAATGTTCGATCGCACAGAAAAAATTAACTGCCCAAACATTTGTGAAAAGCTTAACCAAACCCCCGATCGGAAATGTAGCCACTCCCGTTTTTTATAAACAAGTGACTTTTAATAATACTGCGGTTGGCAATTATCGAGCGAATATTCCTGGCACAAGCGGACTCCCAAAAATCGTAAAACTACTTTCATCAAAGGTTTGTAAAGCCAATGTGGATTACGGCTTTGATGCCAATGGCGTTTGGGTAAAAAATGGCTGTCGCGCCACTTTTAAAGTTCCATTGTCCGCACCACTCAAAGACCGATACATCACAAGTGGTGCAACAAATCCCAATCCGATGATGGGAAAATATATTTTTGAAACCGCCGGTACTCAATTAAATATTAAAGGTTGGGCCTGCGAGAAAAAGAAGACAAAGCCAGTGAATGTGCAAATTTATGCGGGTGGCCCTGCGGGAGTTGGCACCTTGGTGACCACAGCCTATGCCAAAAACTCCAGCGAGGACGCAGTCAATGATTCCTGCGAAACAGCCATCGGTGTGAACCATCGCTTTTTGGCAACCCTACCTCTAGCGTCGCTGACGAAATACAAAGGCAAAGAGCTTTTTGTTCATGGACTTTCGAGTAACACAGTAGGCACAGCTAACGGCGCCCTCATTAGCAATATGCAAAAAGTCTTTCCTGGCTCAAATCAGTGCGGAACCATATCCTGCTCCTTGGAAGATCCGCGGGACAAGCAAGGTATCAACCGATTTTTAATCAGAAACGATCAGGCATCACTTAATCAACGGTGCCGGGAGTTAGGGTATACGGCTGGAGTTGCCCTTGCTTTCTACACACGCGCCGAATGGTGCGGTTATAGCAATGCACGAACAAAATACTGGAGCGGTACAAAATGGATTCTCACCAGCTGTTCTGATGGCAATATAAAACAAGCTCGTTGCTACCAAGGAATTCCGTAGATACACTTTTGTTAGATGAGTTCATTTACATATTTGTATATTTGGCTTCGTGATCGATATGGATTGGATCTTCGCTCACTGGCTCTACTTCGGATAGGGCTGGGAAGTATTCTGCTTTATGATCTTACAAATCGATTTCTTTATCTATCTGATCATTATACGGATAGCGGAGTTCTTCCTCGGTGGGCGCTGACGCAAAAAGTAATGGGTCCTTGGGATATCTCCTTACACATGGTCGCTGGGAACTCCGTTATCATTTCGCTTTTTTTTATGATTGGAATCATCGCAGCAGTTTGCATTTTACTTGGCTACAAAACGCGCCTTGCTTTGGTTGGCTCCTTGGTACTCCTGATATCCCTTCATCAACGAAACCCGCTGATTTTGCAAAGTGGTGACCATGTTATAAAAATGCTTTTGTTTTGGTCGATTTTCTTACCAGTAAGTGAACGATTTTCTGTGGGAGAGTCGCAGTATGTAAGCGCTAACAAAAAAGTATTTAATTTGGCGAGCGCCGGCTTAACGATGCAAATCATCACGCTTTATGTTTTAGCGGGTTTTGCGAAAATAGCAGAGAGGCACTGGCTTGGTGGTGACGCCCTCTTTTTAGCTTTTGCGGCACGCGATATCAGTGGAGAGTTGGGGCAAGCCTTAATTGCCTTTCCAAATTTTTTAAAGTTTGCCACAGAAAACACGCTCTATTTTGAGATCCTAGTGCCATTTCTACTTTTAGTGCCTTGGAAAAATGCGTGGATTCGCTTAGGTCTTATTGCTCTTTACTCGGGATTTCATATTGCTATTGGCTTAACGTTGAATGTCGCTATCTTTATCTTTGTACCGTTGATCGCTTGGAGTGCTTTGCTACCAAGTTGCTTTTGGGAGTGGGCTGGCGTCGGAAATTCTTGTGCGTGTTGGAAAAGAAAACCATTAACTCAGAGCAAGAATAAAAATTCACAAGTTTTTTCCTTTTTTAAAAATGCTTTTCTTGGACTTTGTATTTTTTTGATAAGTTCGTGGACCTACTATTCGCTTCCAGGAATGGGCAGTGGATTTCCACAAATTTTTAGGCCATTTTTTTTAACTCTAGGTCTGTCGCAAAGTTATGGAGTCTTTGCTGTTACCTTGCCTCGCGCAGGTTGGTTTTGGATTCCTGCTCAGCTCAGCGACGGGTCCACAGTGGAGCTTTCCATCGACGGCAAAGAGCGCATGTTTCGCAAAGAACCTCCCGATATGGACACCGCAAATCGCCTTAATGACCGTTGGGGAAAGCATATTGAGAGTTTGACCGGTGGTTTTTGGTTTTTGCGTGAAAATCATGGAATTTACCTCTGTGAGCAGTGGAAAAAAAATAATTCAGTAAAACGAAACTTAGAAACCTTTGTTATCTACTATGTAACCACTAAGATAAATATGGACGGAACTTATTCCAGTAGGCGTGTCGAAAACCTGTGGACCCACGAATGCACCGCTGGGGCCATTGATAAATGGAAAGTCGAGTTTTTATGTCAACTTCCGGGGGAAACATGCGCCGTCGCCAACAAGCTTTAAAAGCAGCACCGCGCTGGTTGTGGCTTCCGGTTCTTGCGGGCGCCCTGGTGTGGAGTTGGGTTTACTTTCATATGTCGGCCCAGGCGTGGACTCGAGCCGTGGTTGAACCGTTGGTGAACCACAATCGTTTTGGAATCTCGGAAGTGTGGATTGGTTGGGATTCAAATACAATCGAAGCCATGGATTTTAATAACGCAGTTTTTGGATTTAAAAAACCTGTCACTGCGCGAAACCTGATCCTTAAAAAACAGCAAGGAGATCTTATCGCCGATTTGATGTGGTATCGCTATCCTCAAGGGGAGGTGGAAATTCGATTTGTGAAGCTTTCTGTGCCAGTGGAAATTATAAAAGCCATGTCAGTGGCTATTACTTGCGGCGATGAAAAAGAAGAATTTTGTGAGTTTTCAGGGTTGGCTGTCGTAGTTGTTAATTCTGATCGAAGGGTAAATATTATCGAGCTTAAAGAAGTTAAAGACGATAAGACGAAAAATTTTATAAATGAAGAATTTTTATTAGTGATTAAAAATGAACTCAATAGGATTTCGCCAAAAGCGAGATTTTAAATAAAAGAACCCTCACAAAGTAAGGGTTCTTCAGAAGACTTACTCGAGATTTTTAACAACTTTACAAGTATAGATTTGGCCTTCTTCGGCAGAGTAAACCTCTACAGAGATTTCCCAAAATCCTGCCATGATGTCGCCATAAAGATTGCTGCCTTCGAGTTTATAAACAGTCGTGGAAGAAGCTTCGCCCAACTTCATCGATACTTGCGTAATGGCATTAAATTGCGCCACACCTTTTTGATTGTTTTCAACAATAGAAAGACACTTTTCAACACCCGGCTGACGGACCATAGATGCCGCGCTCACTGCGTCTACAGATTTTCCCGCCATGGCAAGAGTGGGTAATACTAACAATGCGCTCACAATAAACATTTTCATAGAAACCTCTTTCGAATAAAATTGTTTTTAGTACGAAGTGGAATCTACAGGAAGACGAATAAAATCTACAGTCCCCCTGTAAAAGAGTTATGACTGACTAATGTTTAAACACTGACCATCAACTATTAAAAAATATAACCCAAGCGTGCGATGGTGATGTTGAAGTAAGCGGTATCGCCAAACTTATCCATGGCATCGACCACATCTTGATAATTGGGATCCGTGGTGGGAACACCGGGGGCCGTGAGTGTGTTCTTTGCGTTCATCGGCATGATGTAAGCTAAATCCACACCAAACCAAAACCCTTTGTCTTCTGCGCCCCACATCCAGCCTAGTTTCGCAATGGCTGTTGTGGCGGTGACTTCGGCGCGTACTTGATTGGTGCCTCCATTTTCGGTGGCGGTGACTTCGAGTTTTTCTCTTCCAAGACCAGCTCCTAAAAAGAAAGATCCCGAAAATGGGTGGTAGGTCACAAAGATTTCGGGCATCGTGAGTTTCGCTTCCGCTTCGTCGATGGTGAGATCTAAAATGTTATACACCACAGAGACCCTCAATTGGCTCGAAAACGTATAATTGGCACCCACTTGTCCCAAATAAGGGAGACCAATACCAACGTTAACACCAAAACCACTTTCTGTTTCTTCCTGGGCGTGAGCGCTTACGGAAAACAGCATCGCAATAACAAATAGACCTCTTACTAACATATAGACTCCCTTTTTGTTCAATTACTCAAGCAAGTTGTTTTTGCGGACCACAGCCTGTATATATCCACAAACAGGAACAATTTTTTTACCTTCGATTTTAAGTAAAGAGATAACTTCTTTAACTAAAAAGTTACCAACTCCCGAACCTCTAAACACTGGATCTACAAACGCATAGTCCAGATAGACCGTTTGCTCGTTGATAGTCATATCCATGTGCGCAGCTTCTTTGCTGTCACTTTCAACTACAAACTTTTCTTTGCTTTTACGTACGAGTTTCCAGTTCATGATGAGTCTTTCTTATTTTCTTAATTGAATCCTAACAAACTTCAAACGTTCTCTGAAGCAAGTTAGTTTGACTCTGGTCCTTTGTCCAATACCATAGTTGCAGACGGATTTTAAATTTAAAACTGGCGGTATTTTTTCGCCAGCCAAAACTCATGAGGGATTTATGAGAAGCAAACTTGTCTTAGGTATTTTCTTTTTTTTCATGGTCTCCTTTGCTCAAGCGGAATTTGCCATCATCGGCGATGCCGGGCGGATCAACAAAAACTCGCAATCAGTGATGAATTCTATTTTGCAGAACGGGGTAAATCGGCTCATCATGCCTGGCGACAACCTCTACAGCTCCACCTACGAAAAAGTATGGAAGTCGTGGCAAGACAATCAGTTTGATTTTTCGGTGGTGGCCATCGGCAATCATAATTCTGGCTACGCCGCAGAAATCAGCTATTTCCAGATGCCCGGAGAGTATTACAAAAAATCCATTGGGTTTGCTGATTTTTTAGTGCTCAATTCCGACAATACAAAAAACATCAAAGCGCAAATGACGTGGCTGGAAAAAGAACTGCAGCAAACAACCACGAAAAACGTATTTCTCGTATATCACCATCCTACTTACACAATTTCGCAAGCTCATACATGGGACGAGAAAAAAGCTTTTCAATTGGAATTAAGACAACTTCTCAAAAAGTACCGCTCTAAAATCACAGCCCTTTTTCTGGGGCATGATCATTTAGCGAGTGTCATTCATTTTGGCGATCTGCCAGTGATTCTATCTGGTGCTGTTCAAGAGGTTCGTAAAGATGTGCCGGTGAATTACGTGAGTGATGGCGTCCGCATTAAAACAGCATGGTATTTTGATCACACGCCCCACTGGGCGCAGCTGACAGTGACTTCAGCTGGAGCTACGGTGGACTTTGTTAAGGCGCAAACAAATCAGGTGGTTTGTACGGCACGGCTTTACACCAATGCCGTTGCTGAGTTGGCTGCAAACTGCGATTGAAACTAGGATAAAGAATAAACACAAAATTTTATTTTACTTTTTTATAACGGCATAGGATGCTCCTCTCGGAATTTCTCGGGGGAGGTCCAATGTTTTTAATCACGTTATTTCTATCTCTACAAATCTTTGGCAGTTTGGATTTAACATGCGCGAAGGTGTCCAGTCATCTCAATGAAGGCGATCTTATTTTTTTGGACATCGATAGCGTGATCTTCGAACAAGTCGCCGTGGCCACACAAACCTGGACTTCGCATGTGGGTATCGCTGTTTATGAAGAGGGCTGGTATGTGGCGGAGAGCGCCTTGTTAAAATCCCGCAAGACGCCTTTGTGTAAGTATCTCAGTCGTACACAGGATGAACGTTTTGAAGTGCGCCGACTTAAAAAATACTTGAGCGTTTCGAATCTCGCAATTCTCAAAGATTACCTCGAAAGCCAGATGGGAATTTTTTACGACACAGGATTTGACTACGATTCTTCGCAGCTGTTTTGTTCAAAACTTGTTTACGATGCCTTCCAGAACATTGGCATTGAAGTGGGCCAAATTAAGACTTTTCAGACGGTGCTTGATGAGAATCCCAATGGAGGTCTCACGTTTTGGCAGGTTTGGTTTTTAGGAAGCATTCCTTGGGACAGACGAACGGTCACTCCCAAAGATCAGCTGGTGGACGATGATTTTTTCACCGTCCTGAGCTCTGGTGTGAACAACTAAAGTGTTAGAAGCTGTCCGTTGCCATCGACAAAGTAAGAGCGATGGGATTGAGTTTCCATCACAGGATTTTTGATTTCCCATTCGAGAGAAATTTCTAGTCCTGCAATTGGATCTTCAACACTGCCGATGTTGATAGCTTTGGCTGTTTTAACAAAAGCATCAAACGATTGACCCCAAAACAAACGAATATCTACGGGGTGAATGGAGACATTGGCTAAGTAAGCGCCTTTGCCTTGGTACTTTCCACCGTAGGAGTAAATAATTTTGTAAGTAAAATAAATCATTTCACCGCCAAATTTATTTTTGTAAGTCATCTCGAATGTTTTGGAGCGTGGTGGGCTCCAGTTGGACATTTTAAACGCGCACTCAGCACCCATGGGAATGGCAGTAGCTACTTCGGTGGCAAAGTTAATGGTCGGAGCTCCGTCCTTAACAATTTGCCAAATCTCTTTGCCGATGGTGATGAGCTGAGAGAGATCAAAACCCTCGCGCTCCACACATTGCTCACGCAAAGTATTTTCGTAGACGATTAATTCTTCTGCCGACAGAGGACCTTCGGCGATTTGCCGAATTCTAAACGAACCTTCTTGAGCTGTCGCTTGATGACTGAACCCCAATAGCAATAATAAGAACACACATGTTTTCATAGATTTCCCCCCCTATGAGAAAGACAAGCTTTCGAGCGACAAGCTTCCATAGTGGATGAGGGGCCGTCAACACCATTGCGCGAGGCGCTATGTGATTGCTGCCTTTGCGTTCAGCACAAATTGAGGAATCATAGGTATATGGGGGGTGTAACATGAAGTTCATCGCATTTTTTTTATTTGTGTCAGGGATGGTCAACGCAGGCGCACAACAAATTCCAGTACCGATCACGGGTACGATTCACGTGATGGGGGATAGTTTGGCTTTTGGAACCGGGGCGCCGTCAACGGCTCTTTCGCCAACCAATTGCTTAAAAAAAGGATTTCCGGGGAGCGAAGTGATCAACGAAGCTGTGCCAGGAACAAAATCAGACAAATTTTTAAAGACAATTACGGGGTGGGTGCCCACGGCAAACTCACAAATGGTTTTTGTGAGCATGGGTGGCAACGACGTCATTTGGAATGTTTTAAAGCCGGGGCAGTTTCCTGAGCAAAATTCATTGGCGAATATGCATCAAATTTTTGATGAGTTGCAAAAACCAGGGGTGGTTGTTGTTTATTTGGGACTGGCTCCACCGCGCCCCGATTCCGACAGGCTGCCGTTAATCAGTCTGATGGCCGAGAGCAAAGGGGTCCTTGTTGTGGATGGAATGGATGGGCTTTGGAACAAGCTGCAATTGATGTCGGATCCTGTTCATCCCAATACAAAAGGTTATGCAATAATGTGCGATAAAATATTGCAAGCGCTGCAAGAATATGTTCCTTAAGGGGCATGCAGGATTTTTTATCCCATCCGCAAAATCAAAAAGTTAAATTACTGACCGAAGACCCACAGACAGGACCAGAGGGCTTTCCCTACATGATGCTTTCCACAGAGGACCCTGCCGCGGAGCCCTTTTTAAATCTCGTTAAGTGGGGCGCAGATCGTGGCATCGGTTTGGTGATCAATCCGCAAAAAGAAACACCAGATTTAGTTTTAACCTATGGAATGTTGTGGAACTACGTGGAGCGCGGTGAGTTTTTAACACAAACGCAGATGCAGCCCTCAGGAGAAATTAAGCTCACGGCCAACGGACAACTCTTTGCGGGAGTGCCGTCAGAATCCTATTGGCCGACGCCGCGACGGAAGATTTTTAAAGAGTTTTTAATTCAACAGGGCGTCATGCAGCCGAAAGTTTTGATGCTTTCGGAAGTTTTCGAAGGACCCATGGATTTAACGTTCTCTTTGGAGTCCCTCGGAAACCCACAGAAGGCAGAGTGGACGGGCATTCTCGAGGCCTTCTCGTGGTTTTTCCCGCGACACTATTCGTTATCCATTGTGAGTGAAAAAAACATACTTGGACATTCATTCGTATCGCTGTAATTATAGCAAAACTAAAAACATTTTGAGAGGTATCCATGAAATTGTTAACAGGTTTATTCGTTGCTCTTATGACAACAGCTGCATTTGCAGACGAAAATTCAAAATATGATCTTACGGGTCGTTGGGGCTTGGGTTTGGGCGCAGGGATGTCTTCTGTAGCTGGTCCAGATGCTTTCACCGAAGGTGCCGGCGAGCTCGATAGCAAATTTGCAATGAGTTTTTGGGGTCGTTATCACATGAGTCCGCGTGTAGCTGTTGAATTTGCTTACACTCGCATGATGTATGAATTCGCTACGACGGGTGCTCCTCTCAACGAAATGGATCCAAGCGTTGGGGTTTTTGATGTGAGCTTGGCGTATCGTATATTTCCTAAAAAAGTTTACCATATTCTTTTACAAGCTGGCGTTGGCTATGTTCGCTACAAAGATTTTGATGCAACAAACACCGACGATATTCGCGAAGACGTTGCACTCAAAGGCCGTATCGGCTTTGAATACATGCTCACACCTGATTTGATGTTAGCGCTGCAAACTGACTACTATCGCTTAAATTACGGCAGCAGTGGACCCAATTACATGAGCGTGTGGGCACCGATGTTTGCATTGACTTACTATTTTGGTAAAGCGAGTGCAGAAGAAGCGGCTCCAGTGGCTGCAGCTCCAATGGACTCCGATGGTGATGGTGTTGTTGATGCCGATGACCAGTGCCCAGGAACTCCTGCCGGCCAAAAGGTGACAGCCTATGGTTGTGCACAAACCGAAAAATTGGAAATCGCTTTGAACGTTCAATTTGCCTCTGGCAAATCAGAGATCGATGCAAAATTCACTGCCGATCTTGAAAAATTCGCAGCATTTATGAACAAGTACCCAGAAACAAAAGCGGAAATCGCTGGTCACACGGATAACACGGGCTCCGAAAAAATGAACAACCGCATTTCGCAAAAACGTGCCGACGCCGTCAAAAAATATCTTGTGGATACAATGAAAGTGGATCAAGCCCGCCTCACCGCAAAAGGCTATGGCCCGTCACAACCTTCTGCTGAAAATACAACACCTGAAGGGCGCGAGAAAAACCGCCGCGTCGTCGCCAACGTAAAAACTGAAGCGGTCGTGACCAAAGAAGCGACGAAGTAAATCGTCATCCTGAGCGCAGCGAAGGACCTAACGAAAAAAAGCGGCACACCAAATGAGTGCCGTTTTTTTTTACGCTTAAGGTAAGACGCGCAATTTACTTAGTAATAATGTGCCAAACGCCGCCGAGCCCATTGCCATTGATATCACCCTGAGCTCCGTCACTAACGTAGAAGTAAATCGGCTTATCATTGAAAGTGAGCTGTTGAGTGCCATCTTTGCGAACCGTGATGCCCACGTCCAAATCAAAGAGATACACAGTCATACCACGAGCATCCGCAAGAATTTTTGTGCCGTCGGCAAGATCCACGATGGTTAGGGGGGTTGTTTGTCCATACGCCGCGTATGAAGCGCTGGTCATCAGAATTCCTAGTAAATTCATTAATACAATTTTCATAATTCCTCCGTTGTTTGGCTTCGCTCGTCGAAGCGATAGAGGAAGTATCGTGAAAGGTTCGCAAAACAACAGCGTACCTTGTTTCGCAATCTTGATGCGATTTAACTCGCGCGTGGGAGAAGATCGCACAGACATTCGCGCCAATACTCGGGCGCGTCGGACGAATAGTCGATGCCGATTTCGAATTCCTTATTGCTCACATACTTTGTGCGCGTCACTTGCCCGGTGATATCTAAGTCCATAATTGGAATATAAAGCGAGATTTCTGTACCATTGAGCTTGTCCAAATTCATCGTGGATTTGTGTTCGGACTGACAAAAGTCATCGCGTTTGATGATCAGTTTAAAACCCGAGGAAGAAGCTTCGACAATATGTCCAAAGTCACAAATGGGCGTGAGGTTGGCAATGGAGATCATTCCATGGATTTCGAGTGGCTGAATGTTGTGGCGAGATGAAACACGATTGTTGGTCATACAAACTCTCCTTAGGTCTTGATTACCTATCGGAGAACTTGGACCAAAGTTAAGTATTTAATTTAAAAAAAGCTAACGTATGCCCCAAAATGAGACGCACTTCTCCGTATCCCTGGAGGACAGTCTGGGTCTTAGTTTCGCGGGCGCGAAACCGCCAGACCTCATTCTGCAGAGGTAAAAAGTCAAAAATTTCGACAAAACTCAAAACATTCACAGCGGGTACAGTTTTAAAAACGGCCTCTTTGCAAGACCACAGCAACTCCCAGCGAGGGGCGGTGGACATTTCGCTGGGAGTTGCTACCCGTGCGATGAGGGATGATTTTAAACGCGTTAAATCCTCGATATCAACGCCGATGCCTGAGGTTTTAGGGCACCACCCAAAACAACTGTAGGTTTTGGTGTGCGAAAGACTGATGGAAAGGTCAGAGTGCTGAGGAACTTTCAGCAAATCCAAAAGCTCAGGCCTCGTGGAGTGCTGGAATTGCTTGAGACTATCAATAAGCTGGCGGCGCAAATTCAATCGCTGGGACTGTAGATCTGCTTCTGTATTTTGCAGCAAAAATAAAGTCACATCCGAAAAAAATTTCGAATCCATGGGATGAATTTGTACAGGAGAGATCATTTTTTAAACGTTGCCGCTTTTTAAAGTGCTGACGATGGTTTTAGAAATGGTTTTTAGGCTATCCATCACACCAACGCCCTTGTCGGCTTCGGCTTCAAAGTCGGGAGCATTGTAGCGGTTTAAAGCCGTACGCAATTCAGCGATGGAGGCTGAGTTTGGTAAATCGCGTTTATTATACTGCATAACAAATGGAATCTTTTTAATATCGTAGCCAGCAAGCTCAAGATTTTTCTCAAGATTTTTTAGTGAAATAATATTTTCGTCCATGCGATCGATCTGTGAGTCCGCCACAAAAATAATTCCGTCGAGATTTTTTAAGATCAAACGTCGGCTGGCATCGTAAATCACTTGGCCTGGAACGGTGAACAAATGGAAACGAACTTTCAAGCCGCGAATGGTCCCCACATCGAGGGGGAGGAAATCAAAAAAGCGCGTGCGCTCGGGGCTACCCATATCAAAATCAATCATATCAGAACGCTCTTGACCACTTTGTGTAGCCTGAAACACCCAACGGATGTTGGTTGTTTTTCCACCCAGTGCAGGACCGTAGTAAACAATCTTGCAGTGCAGTTCTTTGGTTTCCTGATTGATCAATGCCATTACAATATCACCCTGTTTTCAAGTGCTCGGCTCAGCGTTCGGTGATCCACGTAGTCCAAATGACTTCCAATCGGTACACCTTGTGCTAAGCGCGAAACTTTCACTCCAGTTTTGGTGCTCAAAATCTTAGCGAGATACAGCATCGTCGTATCGCCCTCAAGATCAGAGTCCAAAGCCAAAATAACTTCCACCTTTGATTGTGACTGTTGATTTAGCAGTTGGTCAATCCTTTCAACGAGCTCCTTGATTTTTAAATCATCAGGAGAAAGCCCTTCCAGCGGCGAAATCGCCCCATGAAGAACATGAAACCGTCCGTCAAAGGCCCCCGAGGCTTCGATTTGCGAAATATTTTCGGGCTCCTCCACCACGCAGATCATTTGGTCGTTGCGCTTGCTGTTTGAGCAGTAGTGGCAAAGGCCAGATGGGGTGTCGGTGTAGCTAAAACATTGCGTGCAGAAGCGGATGGAGTCTTCCACAGAGGCCAAGGCCGCGCGCAGGTTTTTAGAAAACTGCTGTTTTTTTAAAATAAAATTAGTCAAACGTTGCGCAGTTTTCGGCCCAATGCCTGGAAGTTGGCTGAGTTCATGAACCAGCTTTTCGAGCGAAGCAATGTGCAGCATTTATGTGAGACCAGGAATATTAAAACCTGAGGAAAGCTTTTGTACTTCCTCATCGTGTTCTTTTTTAGCTGTGGTTAAGGCATCGTTGGCCGCAGTTTGAATCATCTCTTGCAACATTTCAGCGTCGGCGTCTTTAAAAATCGCAGGGCTGATGATAACAGATTTGATTTTATCATTACAAACAACAACCTTCACGGCGTCGCCACCACTGGAGGCGACGTATTCTTTTGCAGCAAGGTCATCTTGCAGCTTCTTCATTTTTGTTTGCATTTGGTTGGCCTGTTTTATGATGGCTTGCATGCCATGGGCGCCGGGTCTTTGACCTTTCATGATGGTTTCTCCTCTTTGATTGATACGATTTCTGTTTTAAATAAACTATTGGCTTTTTTCATCAGTGGATGATCTTCGATCAGCTGACGTTCTTTTTGTGATTTCTCTTGATCGGCCTTAACGCCCTTTTCTTTAGGCGTGAGTGCCGGCGCCGCGCTTTGCGCTTTGGAAGTGACAATCTCTACAGCTAATTTTTGCTTCCACAGGCTTTCAATAAAAGTTTGCAGTCGTTGCATGTTTTCGGGGGCTTTGATTTTGTCCATCAAAAAAGCCATTTTTTCGGGAAGACCTAATTTTAGAACAGACGGAGTTTGCTCGACGATGTAAGTGTGCTCGAGAAGAGCTGCGAGAAGACCATTGGAGTTGCGTACACCCTCAACAAAGCGCTGCCATGGATCTTTGGGGAGTTCTGGTGCCAGTTCTTCTGGAGCAGCCACAGTCGTCACCGGCGCAGCCGTTGCCACTGACGCAGCCGTTGCCATGGGCGCAGCCGTTGCCATGGGCGCCGTCACTGGCGTCGAATGTATTGACGACGTCGCTTTGGGTGCTCTTTGTGGAATTGGATTTGATGATGATTGAGCCGACGGTTGAGCTGATGGTTGGACTTGTGCTCGTGATGCGGTTTGGTCGATCAGCGACTGGTTCATAAGGGACGACAAAAATACCACGCGCGGTGCGGAACTGAGTTTTAGCAATAACATTTCCAGCGCCAAGCGCGGCTCTGTGGCGCGCACCAAAAGCTGGCTGCCCTTAAGGGTGATATCAAATAACAAATGAAAATCTTCTTCGGTGATCGAGGCCGAAATTTTTTCAAGCCACTGGATTTCGGAGTCTGGCAAATCCACCGGCACATTCATTTTGTGGGCTTGAATTTTAATCATCAAACCGTTTCGCCACTGTTCGAGAAGCTCTTCGATAAACAGTGCCGGATCGCAGCCCGAAATACTAAAGCGTGCGATGGCCGTTTGTAATTGCGGCAGATTTTTTTCCACAATAGCCTGAACAACCTCATTCACCAGTTCGCGCTGAACCAGTCCTAAACTTGCCGTCACATTTTCGGTGGTCACTTTTCCATCGGCGTAGGTTACAATTTGCTCGAGCAAACTTTGGCTGTCGCGCATAGAGCCCTTGGCTTGGCGAGAGATCAGCCAAAGAGCGCTTTCTTCGTACTGTATATTTTCGTCTTTGCAAATTTTAGCCAAATGCTCGCTGATTTCTTTTTGTGAAATCATACGGAAATCAAAACGCTGACAGCGCGACAAAATCGTATTGGGAATCTTTTGCACTTCGGTGGTCGCCAAAATAAAAACCACATGGGGTGGTGGCTCTTCGAGAGTTTTTAACAAAGCATTAAAGGCGCTGGCCGAAAGCATGTGAACTTCATCGATAATATAGATTTTGTATTTGCCCGATGTTGGCGCAAACGCCACCGATTCGCGAAGCTCGCGAATGGAATCCACGCCGTTGTTGGACGCCCCATCGATTTCGATAACATCCATGTGGCGGCCTTGGGCAATATCTTTGCAGTCGGCGCAGGTTTGGCAAGGTACAAAGTTTTGGGCATTTGCACAGCGCAGGGCTTTGGCAAAGATACGGGCCGACGAGGTTTTACCTGTACCGCGCGGGCCGGTGAACAGCAGGGCGTGGGGAATTCGTCCCGACTTTAAAGCATTCGAAAGTGTTTGCGCGATATGCGACTGTCCGACAAGATTTTGAAAAGCCTGCGGCCGCCATTTTCGTGCGATGACTTCGTAGTTTTTCAAAACGACCCCACTCTACCTAACGAAAAGTGCCGAGCACCCCGTAACACATATCCTCTTGTTACCGTTGCTCCCTTTCGGACCTGGCGGGTTTCACAAGGCTCTATTGTACGGGACTCAGCGACCCCAATGTATGCAGCCTTTGCAGGGGGCGCAAGGGGCTATTTTGATGCGTCGCCGGACTGTTTTTGATGTGGTTGGGATCTTGGGGTTCAAGAGCTGCAAATGGGTCAAAGAGAACTGGTTTTGGTACCAATTTTTGTTAAATTTTCAGTGCCTTCTGCGCTGGTCCCCCCTAAAGCGCAGAAGGCTGCTGGCACACCCTTTGCTCTAAGGAGTTCGGTACGTTAGTTGAAGTTGTACGTTTGTTGTTAACTCTGAAGCCTGGCACTGGCTGGTCGTTTAAATGATTCTCCCCCCCAAAATTTAAATGTCTTTACCCCAGTGCTAGCGCTCTCAGAGCCTTTTTTTCTCAAACCCCTTAAAAGCTCATATCTCACTTGTTAAATTTACCGTCGCCTGGCGTCGTCAGCTTGTACGCTGTACAGGAAGTACAGCTCCGCGCTTCCTCCTTGGCGCCTCGATCTATGAGCTTTTAAGGGGTTTGAGATTCCATGCTGCAGAATCCCTGACGCTTTGCGCGTGTCGTAGCGGTAGTGATTTAACTATTCTCAAAAAATGCGATTCAAAACGTGTTTTGTTGCTGTTTTTATCTTGAGCTGCTCGCCGAGCTGACACCAGAAAGTTTTATTAAATCGGTTTTAAATTAAGTGCCGAAGATGTGTTTTTCGATGCGGGCGAGTCGGGCGTCGGTCTCTAGCTGTTTTTCGTAAACAAGCGTGTATCCATCCAGAGCAAAACGGTTGCGGGCGTTTTGTTCTTCAACAATCGCTAAGGTTTTGGTGTTGAGTGTGTAGAGAGCTTCAAATTTAGCGTCCATATGAGCGATCAAAGTATTAAATTTTCCATCAAATTTCTGCTCCATTGCATCAAATTTCTGGTCAATTGAGGTGAATCTCTGATCAATTTGTTCAAATCGAGCATCGATCTTGGCAAACTCAGCTTTTGTCTCAAGTCGATGAGTAGTGACTTCGCCTTTGACTTCGGCCATTCGGAGATCAAGTAATTTAAGGGTAACGGGGACTTTGTCGTCGCGCATAGGAATTCCTTTTTAATAAATCTCTTTGTGGAATGCACGATCTATGCAAATGCAAAAATACGAATTATTGCGAGGCGCGCGTTAAGTTCCGTCATCTGGTCGGATTGGGATATTTAAAGCTGGAAGAACGACGGAGCTTCTTCCTCTTCGTTAGTGAGAGGGAAGAGCTGGATGTTTACTTGGTAAACTTTTGTTCCTTGTTTTTTTTCTCGCGCCATCATGAGCTTGGTTTGCAGCTCCTTGCGTATTGTGCGCAATTCTTTGCGCACCCACTGGTATTCCTCGTCGGTCATGGCTATTGTGAACCCACTGATTTCGCGATCTGAGGGGTCGTCTTTGTAAAGCGATTCAAGCCCTAGATAAATCAACTCTGATTGCAATTTGCGAATCAGCGCCGGTGGAATTTTATCGGCGTTGGAAATCATTTTGTTTTTCTTGCGGGCATAACCACCAACAATTTCGATATCACCAGAACTCAAAAGTTTTTCGAGGGCCTCGGCAATTTGTTTTTCGGAAACTTGCGGGCGAAGAGCGCGTTTAAGGTCTGCAGGAGTGAAAGTGGCATTCTCTTGATCGATCATAGCGTACAGAACCCACGACAACCAGCCTGGAACTTTGTCCCAGGTTTCTTGATCAAACTGCCCATCTTTTAAAGCATTTTGTGCACGGATTTCTGAAAGCTGTTTTAAAAATTGATTGCGTTGTAGGGGTTCTTTTTCTTGGCCGTAAAAAACCAAGGTGTCAAATTCCAGCTGCTCTTGTTTATCAAGTTTGAGGGCGCGACCAAACTTTTTACACATGTCTGCGGAAAGATTACGGTCTCCTGCAATAATCATTTTTAAATAATGTGGAGATTTGATGTCGGCGGCGGCTGAAAAATCAGAGTAAGAATAAGGACGAAGTTGTCCTTCGGTTTGCTTTTTTCGGTATTCAAAAAAATCTTTTAAATAGTCCCGAAAATCAACATAGGTGGAAAGTACTGGTTTCACCTGGATCTCCCCCAATGGGAAATGATTTCAGTATCGACATCAAAAGGCAATGCTTATGCTCTGGGTTATGACGTGTCGCAGGCGAAAACAGTGCAGAAAAACTGCCAAAAAAGTACCAGTCGCCTTTTGAATCGTTCTAAGCGAGTTTTGTTATGTTCTGCGCCAAAAAATTAAATGGTGATGTCTGTTTTACGGGCTCAAAATATTTGAATTCGATGTTTTGAGCTAGCAGAGCTTCCTTGATGGTGAGCGCATGCTTTTCGCAACTGAAAGCGGTTTTCCACGAGCGCACTTGTTCCGCACGGTGTAGATCGCTGTTGGCAATTTTTTTTAAATTGCTTCGCTGAACTTGGGCAAACAAACGCGGGCCACTGGCCACTTCCCAAAGATCGATCAATTCTTTGAGTTCGTTTTTTTGATTCCAAAGCAAATGGGTTTGGTGCTCGGACTTACCGGTGTGAACGGGGTGGGCGGCAATGGCCAACCCACCCTGTGATTTGATATTCAGAATAATATCCCTAAGGGGTGTATCAGGGTTGATGTACTCGTGAATATCTAAAGCCAAAATGTGAGCGGAGTTGTGGTGCGAAAAAGAATTCTTGGTGATCTCTACTCCGGGGATGACCACCATCTTGTATTGCTTCCACGCGCGCTCTGCTTCGGCGCGAATCGTTTGCATGTACAGCGGAAAAGTTTTTTTCGTTAAACTTTTATCAAGCAGACGTGCGGCTTTGCCGAGAAATGTTTTTTCTTCGCAAAGGTGATCGGTGATAGCGATGGCACCAATACCATTTTGGCCCATTAAATCCACAAGCTGGGGGATGGTGAGCTCACCATCACTGAAAGTAGAATGAAGATGAAAATCACCGAGAAACATGGACATAGAATAGCAAGGCTTGGGCAATAGCCAAAGCCAGGCTCTGGTTAGAGAATGGTTTGTAGATTGTTAAGGCAAGGGTCTGGGTGTGTGGAGAGAATGGCTTATTCTTTCGTAGAAGTTTTTGAGGGAGTTCTCGGAATTATTTCCGAGAACTGCGGGGTCATGTTGCCAATTCATGCAAGAACACTCAACGGAAAGCTGACCAGGAGTTTATTTACACTGAATTGATTGAATTGCAAAGGTGGTTGGTTTTGTGTCAATGACGTCGCCCTTAGCATTCAAAAAAACCGCCATTGGAAACTCTTCATCAAATTCAACATATTGTGCTCGAACAAGGTTGCGTCCAAAAATCTTACAAAGTAACTCAGCCGTACCAGCGAGTTTTGCTACTGGGTAATCTCTATTATTAAAATTATACGAAGGAGAAGATATTGAGATAGAACCGTCAGGGAGGGGCTGGATTTCATTTTTTGACCAACCAATATCTGCAGGATCAACACAGATAGCATTTGCAAAAGCAAAAACTGGAAATATCACGAACAAGTAAATCAAAATAGTTTTCATAAAAAAGCTCCTTTTAGTTTTTTAATAGCTTATGAGCCTACAAATAAAAATCAACTAATTTTTATTCAACGTTGATGTGTCGATTTCAGAGGATTGCGGTGCTCCGAGTAGCAACAAAAGCTCTAAAGACCTAGCCTCAATACGAAATAATCCCACAAAACTATACCTGGCCTGTCTATTGGAGAAGTGCCATTCTTAAATAGATCTACAAAAATTGAATGAGAGAAGATCAATGGTTTTTTTACTGTCGCTGCGACAGTATGATTTATTTGACCTTTGACCCTGTAGCGGCGGCACCATCGGGAGAAAGCACAAACAGTTGCTCGCCTTCGCTCGCGCACAGGACCATTCCTTCGGAGGTGCCGAACTTCATCTTGCGGGGCTTAAGGTTTGCCACAACAAGCACCTGTTTGCCGATGAGTTGCTCGGGTTTGTAAGACTTTTTGATCCCAGCAAAAATTGTTTTTTCTTCGGTTCCAATGGAAACCTTCAGTTGTAACATTTTGTCGGAGTCTTTGACGTCTTCGGCATGTAGCACTTTGGCCACGCGCAAATCAATTTTATTAAAGTCGTCGATTTCGATGAAGATGCCGGAGGCGGAAACCGTATTGCCAGCGGAAGGTGTTGCTACTGGCGACGTTGATGGCATAGACGCCTTTGAGTTATCAACCATGGTTTGCACCTTTTCTGCTTCCACTCTCTGGATGAGGTGAGAGAAAGCATTGAGTTTTTTATTTTGAATCAGCAGACTTTGCAAATCTCCCGAAGGAAGCCATTGAAAGGGTGCTTCACCAAAGAGCTCGGCCACCTTTTGCGTAATCGCCGGAATCACAGGTGTGAGATAAACACTTAAAATGCGAAATGCATTGAGCGTAATTCCTAAACACTCCAGCGCCTCTGGGCTTTGTGGATTGTCTTTCAGTAATTTCCAAGGCGATATCTTGTCAAAATACTGATTGATGGAATCGATGCCTTCACGAATCAGATTGATGGCCTTAGAAAATTCCTTGGTTTCATAAAGTTCGCGAAGTTGTACTTGCATGTCGATCACACGTTGCACTTCGGGAAGTCCGTTCGAAGAATTCAGCGCGGGAAGCTGGCCAGCAAAATTTTTGATCAACATCTGTGCCGAGCGCGAGCCAAGATTTACGTACTTGCCGACCAGGTCCGAGTTCACACGCAAAACAAAATCCTCGAGACTGAGATCCAAATCATCCAATCCGTCGGTGAGTTTCGAAGCGTAATAGTAACGCAGATAACTGGGATCCAACTGTTTAAAATAAGTGTCGGCATTGATAAAGGTGCCTTTGGACTTACTCATTTTTTCGCCGTTCACAGTGAGGAAGCCATGGGCGTGCACGCGCGTTGGTGTTCGATAGCCCGCCGTCTTCAGCATGGCCGGCCAAAACAAAGCATGAAAGTAAATAATATCTTTGCCGATAAAGTGATGAAGCTCCGTGGACTCACTTTTCCAAAAAGAGTTAAATTTTTCGGCGTCCAAAAAGTCTTTCGACGTGGCCATATAGCCGATCGGGGCATCCACCCAAACATAAAAATATTTGTCGTCGTAACCGGGGATCTTAAAGCCAAAATAAGGTTCATCGCGCGAAATGTCCCAGTCGCGCAAATCGTCTTGCAGCCATTCGTTCAATTTTTTTGAAACCTCATTGCTCGTTCGTTGAGGGACCCACTCGCGCAAAAAATCGCGGAAATGATTGAGCTGAAAAAAGATATGATCGCTCTCTTTAAGAGTTGGCGTTGTGCCACAAAGCGAGCAGACCGATTGTTTTAATTCTGAAGGCGCGTAGGTAGATCCGCACACATCGCAAGAGTCGCCGTACTGGTTGGGCGACGCACACTTAGGGCAGGTGCCTTTGACCAAGCGATCTGGCAAAAACATTTTATCATTGGGACAATATGTTTGTTTGATTTGCTTGATGGCGGTGTGTTTTTGTTCGCGCATGGCGATGTAAAACTCTTCGCTCAACAGGCGATTGGTGTCTGTATTGGTCGAAGAGTAGTGATCGAAGCTTATTTGAAAATCTTTAAAAGTCTGCGTGTGGAGTTTAAAAACCTCGGCCACCAGGTCTTCGGGCTTTCGGCCTTCATTTTTCGCGCGCACAAAAATGGGCGTGCCATGGGTGTCGTCGGCGCAGAAAAAATAACACTCATTGCCGATCATGCGCTGAAAACGAACCCAGATGTCGGCCTGGATGTATTCCACCAGGTGGCCCATGTGAATGGGCCCGTTGGCGTAAGGAAGTGCGGTGGTAACTAAAATCTGTCGTTTTTGCGCTGCAGCCATAATTTTCACAACATACAGGCAATAGCTGGCGAAGACAATCATTTCGGAGTAAGTTGAGTTTCTTTAAGGAGGACCTATGAAAAATTTGTGGACGCTTTTTGCAGTGTTGTTTCTGTCTGGATTTGTATCAAGCCCATCCTTTGCTTTGGCGTTGGCCGCCGAAAAAGCGGACGTAAAGACTTTTGGTAAAATGGAACCGCAAACGGCAACGGCAACAACGTTGACCGAAGTCACTGGTAACTATGATAAATTTAAAGGAAAAAATGTTTCCTTGAATGGAACGGTAAAAAAAGTTTGCGAAATGTCAGGCTGCTGGTTTGAACTCTCCGAGGGGCAACAAGTTGTGCGTATCACGATGAAAGATTACGGTTTTACAGTGCCTAAAGATATTATTAATAAAAAAGTCCAAGTAATTGGCGTGATGGAAAACAAAGAACTGCCGGTGAAAGTGGTAAAACATTACATGAAGGACGAAGGCCGTCCGCAAGCGGAGATCGACAAGGTGACCGAGCCGCAAAAGACTTTTCAGTTTGTGGCAACTGGTGTCGCGTTAATGTGATGACGGCGAACCAGCGGGCAGAGTTCGTTTTTAAAACTCTCAACAAACTTTATCCTGAACCGGGGATTCCTCTGAATCATAAGGATGAGTTCACGTTGTTGATTGCGGTGCTTTTGTCGGCCCAGTGCACAGACGAACGCGTGAATAAAGTGACGCCGGGGTTATTTGCCAAGGCGTCCACCCCGCAGCAGATGGTGAAACTGAGTGTGGAGGAGATCAAAGCCTTTATTCGTCCCTGCGGATTGTCTCCGCAGAAATCAAAAGCCATCCACCGGCTTTCACAAATTTTGATCGAACAATACAACGGCAAGGTGCCAAAAACGTTTGCCGAGCTTGAAGAGCTTCCCGGGGTGGGCCACAAAACCGCCTCGGTAGTAATGGCCCAAGCGTTTGGAGTGCCGGCCTTTCCGGTGGATACCCATATTCACCGTCTGGCGCAGCGCTGGGGCTTTAGCAAGAGTCAAAGTGTGGTTGCTACGGAGCGGGCGCTTAAAAAAGCCTTCGCTAAAGAGCACTGGAACAAGCTCCATTTGCAGATTATTTATTACGGGAGAGAGCATTGCAAAGCTCGCGATTGTTACGGCCTCGAATGCCTCATCTGCAGAACTCTCAATCCCGATCGAAAAAGAAAGATTGCGACCAAAAAGTAAGCGTCGTTGTCTTTTTTACAATGAGTATTTCGCGCGAATAAGAATCTGTTAGTATGCGCATTCCACAATAAATCTATGAAATACAGCTGTCTTTTGGTCTCCTTATTTTTTTGCTCCTCCATTTATGCGCAAGGCCTGCGCGACAATGCCTGCCTTTGGCTTTTCAAAAAAAGTACCTTAATGGGTGAAGCTCGTCCAGAAAGAGTTTTCACGAGTTTAGGCCTTCGTGAAGGCAAAGATTTTTCCGGACAAAAAGACAAATCCATCGTGGTGGTGAAGCGCAAGACTTCTGACGTCTCCATATTGTTAAGTAGATTTAAGGAGCGATGGCCAGATATTCAATTGTTTTACACAACAGAAAGGGCAGCTGTCCCCTCGATACGTGCTTTAATGCGTATGGGAAAGCACGTGGCGTATGTACATATTCCGTTAGCTTTTCTAGCAGACTACTTCCTTTTAGAAAGGCATATCGTAGGGCTCAATAGCAACTTAAAAAAAGTAGAAACACTCTTGCAGGAACCAGTGGATTTTTTCGTTAAGAAAATGACATCCGTAGGATTCGATCTTGAGTTCGAGGGGTTTCGAAATCGTCCTCTCGATGCGCAACTTGCTTGGATGTGGCGGCGCCAGGAGCGACATCAGTTGAGCTTTAGTTTTACAAATCATCTTTTTGAACCTACGTTTTCAAGCAGTAATTTGGGACTGTCTGTTGGAAAAAAAATATACATCGCTGATTTTCTTCTGTTGTCGGATAATAAAAATTTCAAAGCTTATTTGGCTCATGAAATCGTTCACTCGACAAATGCTGTCCAGTTTGAAAAGTACGGAGACGTCACAGGGCAAATTTCCTTTCATGCTGGCAAGGCTAACGATGAAGGTCTCCTTGTGGGCGCGAATATTCCAGAAGCATACAAACGCGCTTTTCAAACTGATGAAATGGAAGCTTGGCTAATAACTGAGAGACTGAATCCGGAGAGCCGCGAAGACGCGGGTGTTTCTTATAAAGATTTTCTACCGAACCAAATTGAATGGCTGGAGGAGTTACGTCGAATTTTGCCGGGCCAGCTTATTTTGAATCAAAGTCCGTGGGCTCTACTATCCGACGCGCACAGCGCGCATCGTGTCTTTATTACAGCTCCCGACGACTCCTTGAGAGATACGAGCTCTGATTTTAGCTTTGTTCTATTTTCAGGGGCGCCCAATGAAGTCGTAGTTGTGATCCCACGAGTGCAGATTAAGGTCGAACAGATGGGGGCAGAGGCGTTCTTGCTCGATGCCATCAATCAACGCCTTCTGCAACTTAAGAATCGTGCCCGACTTGTCGGTTCTAATTAACCGACTCAAACTCATTGGCGCGGACTAAAATCCTAATAGGTTTTACCAGAATTTCCACCATGGCTCTTTTTTAGGGAGAATAGTTCCCGCCAATTTAGAGGGGCTTTCGGCTTCGGTCATGCTGTTGAGAAGTCTGTGGGAAATGAGGTAATCCGAAAACTCAATATCTGCATCGCGGATGCGCTCGATCAAAGTCTTGTAGTTTGAAACGTCTTTCAGCTTTTGCATCTCAGCCAGCATATTGTTTAAAATGTAAACATAAGTGTTCTGTGTTCTCAGTAAGTCTTTGTCTTTGTCCTTCTTTTTAAGAACATCAACAGCATCGTCGGTGATGCTGCTTAAAGCAGAGGCAAATTTTTTGTCAGAGCCGGATGAGGTGCGGAGTTGATCGAAGATGGAGCTAATTCCTACACTTTGGTCTGGCTGTGCTAGCACGATTTCGAGAGACTTTTTTATCAAAAGCTCCGGAGAGTCGTCTTTGTTTTCTATGGCTTTAATATTTTTATAGATGATCTGTTGAAGAACTTCGATATCCATCGTTTTGAGTCGTTCCGAGTGATATTCGATTTCTGCACGGGCGCTCGTAACAAACACAAAGCACAAAATCACTGATAGTATTTTCATGGGTATTCTCCTTATAGGATGTGTCTATTGTAACCTTATAATGTCCAACGTCAATTCATCGGGTGACAGGGCTAGGGTTGTCTTTTATAGTTTTAGGACTTAGCTTATTTAGCCAACCATGGAGGACCCAGTGAAATTGACGAAAGCGCTATTTTTCGCGAGCATGATTTTCTTTGCAGCTTCTTGCTCCAAACTGATCGAAAAGACGATCGAAAATAATCCAGAAATTCTTTATAACGCGATCAAAAAAGATCCAGTTAAATTTATGGACACCTTGCGCGAAGCCGCTCAAGAAGCCCAAAAGGGTGATTACGAGCGCGCCCAGAAAAAAGAAGAAGAAGATCGCAAAAAAGAATTCGACAATCCAAAAGCGTTTGCCATGGAAGCCGATCGTCCTTTTAGAGGACCAGCCGATGCAAAGATCACTGTTGTAGAGTACTCTGATTTTCAATGCCCGTACTGTAAGCGTGGCGCAGAAACAATGGATGAAGTTGCTAAAGCCTATGGCGATAAAGTTCGCATTGTGTTTAAACATCTTCCCCTTGAGTCAAAACATCCAAATGCTCGTCGTGGTTCTGAGTACTTCGAAGCTATAGGAATGCAGGATTCAGCAAAAGCTTTCGAATTTAAAAAGAAAGTTTTTGAAGACCAAAATGGAACTTATGGCTCCGACAAAGATGCCGATAAGTTTTATCAAAAAGCTGCCAAAGAAGCTGGCGCCGACATGGGTCGCTTAGCTGCTGATCTTAAAGGCAAAGCCGATTTCATTAAAAAACGCATCGATGGCGATATGGAAGAAGCGAACAAAAATGGAATCGAAGGCACACCAGGTTTCTTAATCAACGGTGTAACGTTGAAAGGTGCCTACCCCTTCCCAGAGTTCAAAAAAATCATCGACGAGTGGATCAAGCGAAAAGGCTAAAAGGTACCAAGTACCTTTAGCGGCGGCAGCGCATTATTAGGCGTTCTTATGAAGGCCTAAATTAAAAAAGGGAAGCAAATGAGCTTCCCTTTTTTTTTGGACTTGGTCTTATCAGCGTTAAAGTTCAAAACTATAATCTCAAAGGCAATGACTTCGCTTGCAGCACGATTTCCGTTTTACTCAGGCGGCAGGGTAAAGCCGAAACCTTGAGACCCTTTTTAACGGCTTTACGCAAAAGTTTTCCGTACTCGGGGTCAATGTGATCTGCTGGAGTAAATTCTGTGCAATCTTCGCGTTGGATCACGTAAATCATTTCGCAGGTAAATCCTTGCTCCATCAAATCCATCATTTCTTGCAAGTGCTTTTGTCCGCGTTCGGTGACGGCATCGGGGAACATGGCGACGGTTTTATTGTCGACATTTTCGGCCATGGAGACATTTTTGATTTCAAAAAAATGCAGAGGTGCTTCAAGCTTGGTGAGCTTTCCATTTTTTACATTTTTTTGTTCCACGCTTTTCCAAAGGGCACCATCCAAGCGAGTTTGCGCATTTATTTTTACTTCCGCTTGAAAGCCATCGAAGTCTTTCCAGTGCGGAACGGTTCTGCTGGCAAAGAGTTCGCGAACCAACGCCGGCGGGTTGCTCGTATTAACACCCACCCAGGATTTTGGAGTGCGAATCATCTCGAGGGTGTAGCGCAATTTGCGTTCGGGGTTTGTGGCGGGAGACATGAGGCTTGCGCTGTTGGGTTCGCTACAGCCCTTCATGCTGCCGGTGTTGGGAACATGGGCGACGACAGTGTCCTGGCCTAAGAGAATATCGGCAAAAAATCTCTTATATCTTTTAACAAAAACACCCTCGATCAGAGGGTTTTCAAACTTCATAACAGCTCCCTGTGTGAGGCGGTCACCATAGCGTGATTTCAGAGCGTAAAGAAGGGTGTTTATGCGCGGCGCAAACAGCGTCTATGTTGCCTTATTTTCGAGCCAGCTTTACAACCTCTAAACGGAGTAAAAACTATGGCAGATGTTGTGAGAGTTCCCAAGCCAGAATGGCTCAAAGTCAAAGCCCCCTCAGGCGAAGCTTATAATACCATCAAGAGCATGTTGGGAAATCTTAAATTGGCCACTGTATGCCAAGAGGCTCGCTGCCCCAATATCGGTGAGTGCTGGGCTGGTGGCACCGCCACATTTATGCTGATGGGCGAAGTTTGCACGCGCGGCTGCCGTTTTTGTGCGGTGAAAACCGGAAACCCCAAAGGTAAAATCGACGAGCAAGAGCCTGAAAAAGTCGGCTGGGCCATTGCTCAAATGGGTCTGAAGTATGTGGTGATCACCAGTGTAAACCGCGATGATATGCCCGACCAGGGTGCCGACCATTTTGCGCGCACCATCGAAGTGATGAAGGCCAACGATCCAAAACTGATTGTCGAAGTTTTAACTCCCGATTTTTTGGGACAGGAAGAATTGATCGAGCGTGTTGTGCGCTCGAAGCCCGAAGTTTTTGCTCACAACGTGGAAACTGTGGAACGGTTGACGCCGAAAGTTCGCGATCCGCGCGCCACTTACCGGCAATCACTTTTAACGTTAGAGACAGTTAAAAAGCTCAATCCCAAAATGTACACCAAAACTTCGGTGATGTTGGGGCTTGGCGAAACTGATGAAGAGATCATGCAAACCATGCGCGACCTGCGCGCTGTTGGTTGCGACATCGTGACCTTTGGACAATACCTTCAGCCCACGCGACGTCATCTAAAAGTGATTGATTTTGTGACCCCAGAAAAATTTAAATTTTGGGAACAAGAAGCGTTAAGATTAGGATTTATTTACTGCGCGAGCGGCGCCCTTGTGCGAAGCTCTTACAAAGCAGGAGAATTTTTTATCAAAGGCGTTATTGAAAAACAACGCAAGCAAGCGAGCCTGTCACAGACGACAGCTCAAGCCTAGGAGGCACTTATGGCAACAAAAGATATCCAATTACCAGAAATCGGCGAAGGCGTAACCGAAGGTGAACTCGTTCGTTGGCTTGTGAAAGTGGGCGACTCCATTAAGGTTGACCAATCTCTTGTGGAATTAATGACCGATAAGGCTACGGTGGAAGTGCCATCTCCTGCAGCCGGTGTAGTTAAAGAATTAAAATTTAAAGAAGGCGATGTACTCAAAGTTGGCGCCGCATTCGTGATCATCGACGACAGTGGAGCCGGCGCTGCAAAAGCAGCTCCCGCACCAACGGCAGCACCTGCGGCTAAAGCGCCTCAAGCCCCTGCACCATCGATGTCGGCGTCTTCGGGCGGCGGCATGGCCACCGTTCAGCCTCCACCAATGGACATTCATGTATTAGCGACTCCTTCAACTCGCCGTTTAGCTCGCGAGAGCAATGTGGACATCAATCAGGTTCCCGGTTCAGGTCTTGCGGGCAGAGTGACTCGTGATGATGTATTAAAATCGCAAGGTGCTACGGGCGCAGGAATGCCAACCTACTCGCCTCCACGTGATATGCCAGCCTTCGTGAGCCAGCAGGGCAAAGAGGAGCGTGAGCCCCTCCGCGGTGTGCGCAAAAAAATTGCTGAAAACATGCAAATGGCAAAACATATCATTCCGCACTTTACCTTGATGGATGAAGCCAATGTGACTTCGCTTGTAACTATGCGCGAAGAATTAAAAGCCGCCGCCGAACAGCGCGGAATCAAAGTTACCTATCTTCCCTTTGTAATGAAAGCGTTGATGGCCACAATCCGCGAGTTTCCAAAATTCAACTCGTCGATTGATGATGCGGCTCAAGAGATCGTCAGCAAAAAATACTTCAATATCGGTTTTGCTGCAGACACGCCAAATGGCTTAATGGTTCCCGTGATCAAAGATGCCGATCGCAAAACGATCTTTCAAATAAGCGCCGAAATCGTGGATCTAGGAAAACGTGCGCGCGACGGAAAATTAAAACTCGAAGAAATGAAGGGCGCCACATTCACGATCACCAACATCGGTAGCATCGGTGGAACCTACGCAACGCCAATCATCAACCATCCCGAGGTCGCGATTTTTGGCATGTACAAAATCCAAGATCGTCCTTTTGTTGTTGATGGCCAGCTTGAGATCGCCAAGTTTATGAACTTTACCGTGACTTGTGACCATCGTCTGATCGACGGAGCAGAAGCTGCCCGCTTCTTGGCTGCTTTCATCAAACGAATAGAAAACCCCGGCTTATTAATGATGGATATGATTTAACGCCAAGAAAAAAGGCCTTAAGGAAATGTATTTTTAGTTTCTGTATTTTTTAAAAGGGTCTCTTTTTCAGACCTCTCGCAAACAGGATGTTTGATTTCGCGAGTTGAGCCCAGGATGGGCGCGTCTGAAAAAGAGACCCTTTTAAAAAATACAGAAACTAAAAAGCTACAAGGAGAGTTTAATGTCGCAATTTGATGTTTGTGTGATTGGTGCGGGGCCTGGTGGTTATGTGGCTGCGATTCGTTCTGCGCAGTTGGGTTTAAAAACTGTCATTATCGAGCGGGAGAAGCTGGGTGGTGTTTGTTTGAACGTTGGGTGTATTCCTTCGAAGGCGATGATTTCTGCGGCGCACTTTCTTCATCGCATGCAGCACGATGCTCCTACAATGGGTTTTGAAATCAAAGGCGATGTAAAGTTAGATGCAAAGAAGCTGCAGTCTTGGAAGCAATCTGTCTGCGATAAAATGTCGGGTGGAGTTCAGCAGCTTTTAAAAGGTAACAGCGTGCAAATCGTTTCAGGCGATGCGACGTTTGTGGATGCAAAGACCATTCAAATTAAAACTGGCGACAAGACTGAGAAAATCACTGCGAAAAATTATATTATTGCCACTGGCTCTCGTCCCATTGAGATTCCGGGCTTTGCGTTTGACGAAAAAGATATCATGTCGTCCACGGGTGCGCTTGCTATGGAATCGCTTCCAAAATCATTGGCCGTGATTGGCGGTGGGTATATTGGCCTTGAAATCGGAGGTTACCTCAATCAACTGGGTGTGGAAGTTCATGTGTTCGAAGCCAATGACGGACTTTTAAAAGGTGTGGCCGATCCTGAAGTTGTTCAGGTGGTGGCTCGTAAGCTTAAAAAAGATGGCGTGAATGTTTACCTTAAAAGTATGGCTCAAGGCTTTACTAAAAAAGGAAAGCAGTTCGAATTGAAAGTTAAGAATGATGGAAAAGAGCAATCCTTTACGGTGGATAAAATTCTTGTAACCGTAGGACGCAAGCCGAATTCTGATCAAATGAATCTTAAAGGCATTGGTTTACAGATAGACGAAAAAGGATTCATCAAAGTAAATGCTCAACGTAAAACGAATCTTCCAAATATTTTTGCCATTGGCGACATTTGCGGTCAGCCGATGTTGGCTCACAAAGCGAGTCATGAGGGCGTGATGGTGGCCGAAATTATTTCGGGCGTAAATCGTGCCTACGACGCAAAAACAGTTCCGGCTGTGATTTTTACCAATCCTGAGATCGCCTCTGCGGGTTGGACAGAAGAGGAATGCAAAGCGAACGGTTACACGCAACTTAAAATTGGTAAATTTCCATTTGGAGCTAACGGACGTGCGGTATCCTTGATGGAGACTGACGGTTTTGTAAAAATGATTGCCGACGCCAAAACGGATATCGTTTTGGGAGTTCATATTGTTGGACCCGAAGCGAGCAATTTAATTAGCGAAGCTGTGCTGGCCATCGAAATGGGTGCGCGGCTTCAGGATATTGCACTTTCGATTCACCCGCATCCAACACTGGGTGAGACCATGATGGAGGCGGCAGAAGCCACTCTTGGACATGCAATTCATATAATTCAGAAGCCACTAACGTCAGCGTCTAAGGCGTCTGAGATGGTTAAGCATTAGTGTGTCTTGAGTGAATAGGTCTCGGCAAATTGAAATTATCGACTGGGGCCTTGTGGAATATCGCGAGGCCTTTCGTCGCCAAGAAGACCTCGTTCAGCAAATTATCGAAAAAAAAACCTCTGAGAAAATTATCTTTTGCTCCCATCCTCCCATCGTTACTCTCGGACGGGGTACCAAAGCGGGAGACGTGTTTGCGTGGCAGGGTGACACCCTCGAGGTGAATCGCGGTGGACGAGCCACCTATCATGGTCCCAGCCAAATCATTGCGTATCCGTTAATTTCTTTGGGTGGCGATGATGATTTTTATGCAGATAAAAATATTCCTGCGCGTGATCTTCATCAATACATGCGGGCGCTTGAACAATCGGTGCAGCTTCTCCTTTCCGAAATAGGTGTGGCTTCACAAACCCATGCTCAGCAAAAACAAGTGGACGCGCTCAATTTTGAAGAAGCCACGGGGGTTTGGGTAGGGGATCAAAAGGTAGCGGCCATCGGTATTGCCGTCAAAAAATGGATCACCTCCCATGGTGTGGCGTTGAACGTTGATCGCGATGAGCTCGCTTTTCAGGGTTTTTATCCTTGCGGCTTTCAGAGCACGCAAGTGACAAGCTTGGAAAATCTCCTTAATATTAAGACAGATAGAGATTTTATAAAAGCGCGTTGGGGAGAAATTCTCCAAGCTCGCTTAATAATCTCTTAACAATTCATTGCTGAATTTTGACTCGTTCATCGAACAGAACACTAATTTCCTCTGACAATAGTCGAGTTTGAAAATCTTGTCTCAACAAACTCAGATTTTTTCATAAACTAAGCGAGCATAAACATTTAGGAGGATGCATGATTTTAAAAACAAGTAAGATTTTATTGGGCGGAATTGCCGCTCTCACATTAATTAATTGTTCCAGTGACAGCACGTCGGGCTCACTGAGCACATTTGGAGCCGTTCAGCAGGCTTTAGAAAACGCTGCGCCCAACGTAAACGCCGCTGCGATTTATATGGCTGATCTGTTGAGATTCAGTCCAAGAGCTTCAGTTTCGGCGGCTCTCACAACTGACAATTCGTTTTCGCCTCCTGGTGGCGGTGGAAATACCGACACTCTTGTTCAGTACGTTGAAAAAATGTACAATGACGAGCTTGCTGATTCAGTATTCAGCCGTGCGGCTTCGCCTTTTTTAATCGCCTGCACGATTGATGCTCTGGCGGCAAAAACAGGTGACATACTCGATAATGGCACGCAGTTGCTTACGATTCGAGTTTCCCAACTCTCTGCTTGTGGTTCTGCCAGTGATTACATGGGTGGAGCAGGTTCGCTTGATGGTGAAACAGTCACTGCCGTCATTAGTCCCACAGCGGATAACACGTACTACGATTCGTATATCATCATGGACGGCGCCGCGAACCCAATGTTTGGTGGTGGTGACCAGTTTATCTATTTTAGAAAAACGGCAACGACCCTTAACTTTGCCCACATTGAAATGAACGATTCAGGGGCTCCAACAGAAGTTTCTGCAACCTGGTTAAATTTTAATATCGAAGACGAGTCTGGAGACTTCCAGTATCTTTCGCGATTTCCATCGGGCGATCAGTTTTATCGCATCTCCTATGATTTAGCGAATAACGATGCGCGAATCCTTACGCACTCAAGCGGTGGCGTGCCAGTGATGACAACGATGGCGGCATCGACAGCGACGAGTCAAACACAAGCTGCGTTTTCGTTTAGCTGGGCTGGACAGGGATTGGCCGACACGGTCGACGCCAATGGTTGCTTAGACATCAATGGTATAACAGCACTCGACACCGATAATACTCTTACTTGCACTGGGAATTCGAAAACAGTTGTTGCATCGTCTGTTGCAGATGCTGGCGCGATTGCTTATGCAACGACTCTGCCTATTGCTACGATTGCGGGCTATGGTTCATTGCCAGCGACAGGTGATAGCTTAATGCCTGCTTTTACTGGAACTGACATCGCGACATCAGTAACAGGATTCTAGATCTTTATTTTAGATCGGGATTGAAAAAGGAGGCCACGCCTCCTTTTTTATTTTAGCGAGCCAATAAAAAATCCTGCCGCGCCATGGGATGTAAAGTGCCCATCTACCAAAACAGATTTATCTAAAAAACTATTCGTTGTAATGCCGACAACTGTGCCGTTTTCATCGACAATGGGCCCCCCACTTTGACCGGGAAGAACTTTTGCATCGTAAAACAAAGCCGCGGGGTTATTTTCAAGCGCCTGATCACGCAAATGCCGAGGTTGTGTCGCCAACACAATTTCGATGGATCGACGAATCGTTACTGCATCGTAATTGGCCAGTGTCTTTTGAATGTTATCGTCACTGTAACCCATCATTTTAAGAATCTGGGTGTTGTCCAATTCTAAAATTTTTTCCACCGCCATGGGAAAGGGATTTAGCTGAAAGGGTGTCGCGAACGAATAACGGCTTTGCATGGTTTTAACGGCCGCTTTTCTTCCTGAGGAGATGCGGAATTTTCCATCGTGGTATTGATAGCCGCCAGAGTACAAGCACTGAGTCGCGAGGTCTTCCTTTTCTGTGAGCGTCGTCAATGGAAGGCCCGTGCCGATTTTACCAGAGCCAATGTCGATGGCCACATAGTCGTCGGGGGCGTTTTCAAAATATCCATAGGGTTGATGCTGTTTGTGCCCTTCTGTTTGGTAAACAGTCGAAAGGGGGTTTCCCCAAAATGCGTATTGAGAGGGGTTGTTCTTTGTATCAAAAATTATTTTATCGTTTTGGTCTAACAAAATAAAATCAGGTTGCAAAACAGCCAGGATCGATTGCATCTCCTCGTAGGGAAATAGGGAAAGTCGACCTTGCAGAAAAATCAAACCCGCAGCGTGGCTCGGAAACACAACGTGCCAGGCCGACATCAGCAGGCCTGTTTTTTTGGAAAAAAAAGCGCTGCCAAAGGGTCCATACTCAAGTTTGCAAGCATCGCCGGTGCAGCTTTTTAATAGATCGCAATTCATTTGATCGCTGGCGGATAAACCTCCAGCCAAACAGCTTTTTTGGTGCAGGGATCGCGCGGATTCTTCGGAAATAGTAGCCGCGTAAAGGTTTCGTGGAATCAGCTTAAAGGTATTTTGCGTTACAGACTGCTGGATGTTTGTGGACAAATCATTGCAAGCAGCACTGGCCAGTGCAGCCATTAAGAACGATAGTACGAAAGTCATAAATCCCCTTATGAATATCCCTGTTGTAAACCCACGCAGACCATCGAAGGATATGGGGCAAAACTCAATGTCTGGTGGTGGTTAGCTGTTTTTTGTAAAAATTCATCTACAAGGAATTCACCACCATGTCAGTTTTTTCCATAGACCTAAGTCGAACTTAAAAAAGGTACGCCGTTCCGCTTGCGGTACGCCGTACCTTTTGGTTAAGACTTGCGTTATAAAATAAAAAGGGAAGCTGATGGCTTCCCTTTTTTTATGCGTTTAGTTTCTAAAATTGACGCGATTCTCAACCAAAAGGTACGGCAAGGGGACGTTAGCGCCTTCGGCGCTCGTTCATGAGCAAGCTCGCTCCGGTCCCCGTACCTTTTATTTTTTCTTGATGCTGAAGGCGACTTTTTTGATGCCGGCGAGTTTGATGGCGTCGATCACTTCTGTGAGTTTTTCTAACGTCACAGATTTATCGGCGTTCAAAATTGCGCCAGAATCTACGGCTACTTTTGCAACAGAACTCGCTTGGTCTTTAAGTTCCTCCAACGTTGCGGGCTTCCCGTTAACGTAGAGTTCGCCAGTGGCGGCAATGATAACATCGAGATTTTTTTCAGTCTCTTTAGCCTCACCAGACGACGCTTGCGGCAAACTCACATCAATGGCTGGCTTTAACACAAGAGGAGCTGTCACCATAAAGATGATCAGCACCACAAGAATAATATCCACAAACGGAACAATGTTAATTTCCGCAATGGCCTCGTCTGAGTTTCCTCCGAGTGATGCTCCCATGGATTAACCCTTCTTGCTTTTAGCGTAAGAAAGACAAAGCTCTTTCGCTACTTCGATTGTTCCAACCGTGTCGCGCACCATTTTTTGATAGTAGTTGTAAGCAACAACCGCTGGGATCGCCACAAAAAGACCGATGGCTGTGGCAACGAGAGCGTGGGCAATACCCATCATCACAACTTCGTTTCCGGCGGCCGAGTTTTGTGCAAGATCATTAAACGCTTTCATAATCCCCATCACGGTTCCAAGAAGACCGATGAACGGAGCGTTCGAACCTACCGTTGCCAAAAAGTTTAAAAACTTTTCAAGGCGTGGCTTTTCGATGATTGTGTAAGAGGTAAAAATTTCTTCGAGTCCTTTTTCGCCATTTATTTTGGCGTGGCGTAGGCCATAACTAAGAGCTCTCTGTGGAAGAGATCCGTCGTTCTGAGCCAATGACTCAAGTTTGGATAGATCCTCAGAGCGAATCAGTTCGTTGGCTTGGGCTCGAAACGTTTTGTTTTGTTTCGATACTTTGCTGAGAACGAAAAATCTCTCTAAAATCATGGCGATGCTTAAAATACTCGCAATGACTAGAATCCATAAAATTATATCTGCGAAACTTTGGGCTAATGTAAACAATCCTTGAATATTCACGACGCACTACTCCTTTCGTGAGTTGGGTAATGATATAAAACAGGGGAGGGATAAATCAAATTAAAACAATATGATGCATATGTGCTTTGCGCAAAAAAAAGTGGGATTGATTTCGATCTTGGTTCTAATGCTCTCTGGGTGTTCCCCATGGGGCTCTCGCTCACAAGGCAAACCCCCGATTTTTATCATCGCGGTAGAGTCTCTCAGTTTTGAAAACACGTCCTGTTTCGATGAGACAGGGGAGCCCGACGGCTTTCAGGAGCTCTGTGATTCGGCACTGCGCTTTACTCACTTTTACACTCCATCGACCATGAGCCAAGCCAGTTTGGCCAGTCTGCTGACGGGTTTAGATGCGGCGGAGCACAAAGTTTTTCACAATGGAAACGACGGAATTGCCCCACCTGTGGTGACTCTGGCGGAGAAGGCTCTGCTGGCGGGGTACCGCACGGCTTTTTTTAGTGGCGGTCCACCGTTTTTAGCAAAATCGGGATTTCAGCAAGGGTACGAGATTTTCGACGACGATTTTGATCAGAGCACCGATACCTACACTCCCGCCAGTCTGTTATTAAATCGAACGTTGAGCTGGATTGCGCAGGGTCCACAGCCCACCTTAACAACTGTCTTTTTAGCCGATATGCAGTTTCCCTTTGTGCAAACCTTTACCGACGAAAAAAAAGAGCGCGAAAAAAGTGTCACTGCGCAGAGGCAAGAGATTGCAGAGTCCCTGGGTGAGTTTTTTCGTCAACTTAAAAAACAGCGACTGTGGGATCGATCGTTTGTGATCTTGGTGGGTCTCAATGGCGAAGCTCCGATGAATCGCCGGTCCTTTTTATGGCGCGAAAATGTATTTCGCGAAAATGTTCACGTGCCATTGTTTATCAAAACGCCGCAAATGAAAGAGGCCAAGTCGGTGGATTTTTTGCTGTCGATGAAAAACATCGGGCAACTTTTGCGCGATAGTCTGGAGCAATCCACCTCCATGGTGGATTTTGTAATGCAAAAAATGGATGAGTGGAAAGAGTCACCTCCGACGTTCCTTGAAATACGCTCGGATTGGGCACGCTGGTGGATGGCAAAGTCGCCGCTCGTCAGCTTGCGAACCGCCGACTATTTGGTGGTGCCGCAGAAGCGCTGGCAGATTTATCACACACTGGTAGATAAAAACGAAGGAACGGTGTTGTTTGAATCGCAGTTGGATCACGAAAAAATTCGCTGGCTCAAAAATAAATTGGATCAAAGCTATGATCTGCAGTCCTATCCTTCCGAAGCTTACGATTTTATGAAAGACTTCCGCAACGCGAAGATGTCGGGGAGTGTGCAGTGGGCTTACGACGTGGCAAAAATTAACAAAAGCCACTATGCCGACGAGATGGCCGCCAACGAAGCGTTGCACACAGAAAATTGGGAGCGTCTCAAAGAAAGCACTTATCCTTTGCATCGATACCTGGCTGCGAGACATTTGGAAAGCGCCACCGCCGTGACGTTGACGGGGGCTTGCGAACGTTTTTTTGTGGAGAAGCCCAGAGAAAGTTTATTTCGTCGCTGTCGCGACACGCTTTTTCTCGCACTGCTGGATTGGGAGCGACATCGAAGCGAGGCAAGTTCTTCGCAGTGGGAAAAGAGTTTTATTCGTCAGTACCGTTCCTACATGAAGGCCAAACAGATGGTGTATGCTAACATTTACCTAGAGCTCAATTGGGATGTGGATTCTTTATCATATCTTCGACCGTCGCTGGCAGAGTTGTATTTACATCTTCCCGAAAAAACAGCATTGCGCAAAAAAGTCGAATCCTATCAAATCCCACTGTCCGTGGGCTTCGCGCCGGGAATGCTCTAATGGTGCCAGGTCCTGTTTCTGGACTCAGTGTATTAAGCAGCTAATCTGCTTAATACACTGAGTCCAGAAACAGGACCTGGCACC
>JANOYW010000002.1:0-54799 GCA_031429075.1 Bdellovibrionales bacterium
GGACGTTCTTCCCATGGGAAGTCATTTCCTTTGGCACACATTGGGCGCACTCACCTGTCATTTTTTTATTCGCTTCAACTACGATAACTTCTAACGGTGCCAGGTCCTGTTTCTGGACTCAACGTATTAAATCACTTTTGATTGTGACTTAATACGTTGAGTCCAGAAACAGGACCTGGCACCGTTAGAAGTTATCGTAGTTGAAGCGAATAAAAAAATGACAGGTGAGTGCGCCCAATGTGTGCCAAAGGAAATGACTTCCCATGGGAAGAACGTCCATGGCCGATGTTCGATCCATAAACCGCAGAGTGATGGCGGCGCAAATGCAAATTGTGGCATACACCAGATAGCGCACATCGAAAAAACTTTTATGGCGGATGCATAAAACGAGCGGCGCCAATACTAAGATTGCAAGAATCGGGTAGCCTAACGACATCAGCAAGCCCACAGGCAGGAAAAATTTGAGGGCGGTGATAACGATAACCAACGGAACAAAAGTGGCCAGCAGACTTTGAATCCAAGATTTTAAAAGCTGGTGCCAGTAGTAGACGCAACAGATGAGCGCCGTGACCATGATTGGTCCCCAGTCCAGCAGCAGCCAAATTTTATTATCCCGAGAACTGTGGTAGAGAAAACCGCCAACAAAGCCAACAAAAATAAGTGGCAGTGTAACAACAAGCAGCGGGTGCTTCTGCCAATTGTTGCGAATTTTCCAAGCCCAGTAGGTCACAAAGAGTAAAAAGAAAAGTGTGGTGACAGTGTTCCAGGGTTCCACGGGCCAGCGTCCATAAATGGTTTCTTTATAAATGGGGCCCCAGTCGATGGGGGAAATGGCTTCGAGTGCGTGTTCTGGCATGGCGATAAAGTAGGAGACTCTTTGTTGCAGGTCAAGTTGACCCCTCTGGAAAACAGTTTACTATGCTGTCCGTAACAGCCTTGGAGGAACATGATGAAAATTTTAGTAATGATTGGAGTGTTTATGGGTCTGGCTTCAGCCAATGCGACGGGATCGATCTACGAACAAACTGTGACAACGATCGAAGGAAAAAAAACCACTCTTGCAGAGTACAAAGGAAAACCTCTTCTTGTGGTCAATATCGCCACTCAGTGTGGCTACACTCCGCAGCTGACAGGGCTCGAAAAACTGTACCAAAAATACAAAGCCCAAGGTTTAGTGGTTGTGGGAATTCCCAGTAATGAGTTTGGTGGACAGACACCTGAAAAAGATGTGGATGTTAAAACGTTTTGCAAAGTTCATCACGGCGTTACTTTTCCACTGATGTCTAAGACCAAAGTGCTTGGAGAGCAAAAATCGCCAGTTATCAAATGGCTTTTGGAGCAAGGACCATCGCAAAAAGAAATCGGCTGGAATTTTGAAAAGTTTTTGGTAACGCCGGATGGAAAAGTGGCAGCTCGTTTTGGGTCTTCTGATAAGCCTGAGTCAGCGGCCGTCACAGCAGCCATCGAAAAGACGATTAAAAAATAAAAGGGATTAAATCCCTTTTATTTTCCCGAACGTAGCATTTTGTTCACCTCGGAAATGTGCATTTCCTCTTCGCTGATCAATTTGCGAGCATACTCTTCGAGACCAACATGCTGTCCTTCAACAATCTTAAGTAATTCGTAATAAAGGGCCAGTTGGCCCTTTTCGTGATCAATACTCTCTTTAAGAATATCCTGGATAGAATGTTGCTCGGTTTCGAGAAGTTTCGCAATTTTCAGCGACGGGTGCCCCTCGAGTGTGGTGATAAACTCTCCGATTTGCTGCGCGTGGGCAAGGGATTCCGTGGCTTGATCGCGAAGCCATTTTACAATGGGTATTCGGTTGTGACCAAAAACCATAAAGGAGTAGTGCGTGTAGCGCACAACACCTGCAAGTTCGTGTTCAAGAATAGCATTGAGTGTAGAGACGATTTTATCTTGGCTCATAGGTCCTCGCGAATGTTGCATTGTCGGTCATTAGTATTTCTAAAAAGATTGCATTTGAACAGTTCTATTTTTGTTATAAACTCGGAAACTCTATGTCACTAAGTATCTTTTTGCTGATTATTGCAGCTTCATTTTTTCAAGCATGGTGGAACTTTCATCTTAAAAAAGTAAAGGTCGATAAATCGGCGTTTTTATTTGTTGGATGGCTGTCTCTGGGCGTGGTCTCAGTACCGATCAGTTTATTTTTTATGGATAAACCCCTAGATCCCACTTGGTGGCACTTTGTTTTAGCAACGGGCCTTATTCAAGGCATGTACCTTGTTGTCTTGAGCACGGCTTACACTTTGGCCGATGTGTCTTTGGTTTTTCCGCTCGCACGCGGGTTGAGCATTGCGCTCACAACGGTCACACTTGTCGTATTTGCAAAACTTCCAGTCAATCAAGTGGGTGTTGTCGGGATCTGCGTGATCTTCTTTGGCTCAATGCTGTTGGCATTTCGTCATTGGACCTCCGAAAAAAACCGCCAGGCCATGATGCTCGCTGTGGTGATTGCCATTCTGGTTTCGTCGTACTCCGTGCTCGATAGTTTTGGCGCGCAAAAAATTCCCATCGTGTTTTACGTCGCGGTCATGAACATTGTGGGGCCCCTCGCTGCCTTACCGTGGCTGTATCACAGTAAAAAAAACGACTTTGTCTTTGTTTTCAAAAATCATTTGTTTTTGGCATTCCTCGTGGGACTGGCAGGGTCCGCTGCTTATTTAATCACTATCTGGGCCTATTCCTTCGCTCCCGCCCCCTATGTTTTGGCTCTCCGCGAAGTTTCCATCGTGATCGCCTCTGTGTTGGGAATCCTTTACCTGAAGGAGCCCCTAACGCGTTTAAAAATTGCAGGAATTGGTTTTATTTTAATCGGTATCTTATTGATTAAACTGGCATAATTGAAGCTCTGCTCGACTTTGCGAATCCTAACCATTTCTTAACCGGATGCCAACACGGCGAAGTGTATAAATAGGGTATGAAACCCACCATCATTTTCCTTATTGCCGCCCTTTTTTCGACCTCATCACAGGCTCTTTTGATCAACGGTGCAGGTGCTTCATTTCCTGCTCCGATTTATTCGAAATGGTTTTTAGAGTTCCAAAAAGAACAGCAAGATGTGCGTATCAATTACCAGTCCATTGGGAGTGGTGCTGGAATTACTCAAGTTGTGAGTCAGACCGTAGATTTCGGAGCTTCGGACGCTCCAATGAAAGACGACGAAATTAAAAAGTCAGCCGTGCCAATATTGCACATTCCAACGGTGATGGGCGCGGTAACCATCAGCTACAATCTGCCAGACTACCAAGGCGAACTTAAACTGACACCGGAACTCCTCGCTGGAATTTTTCTAGGGCAAATTAAAACCTGGGATGACCCACTTCTTTTAAAATTGAATCCAAATCTTGCCTCTGTGGCCAATAAATATATTCTTACAGTCCAGCGCTCGGATGGCAGTGGAACCACTGCTATTTTCACTGAGTATTTGAGCAAGGTGAGCTCGGAGTGGAAAACCAAAGTTGGTGAAGGCAAGTCGGTGAGCTGGCCATCAGGTCTCGGCGGAAAAGGCAACGAAGGTGTGAGCGGAGTTGTTAAACAAAATCCCGGTTCCATTGGGTATGTGGAGCTGACTTTTGCTTTAGCTAATAATTTGCGCACAGCTGTTTTAAAAAATGCGGCTGGTCAATTTGTTAAAGCCGATCTTGCGACCGTGACTGCGGCGGCCAGCGGAGTGCAGATCAATGATGATCTTCGCATGTCGATCACCAATGCCAATTCAAAAATGGCCTATCCCATTAGCGCCTTTACTTATCTTTTAGTTCCGCAGCAAATGCCGAGGGAAAAAGGGCAAAAAATTCTTGAATTTCTTTCATGGGCCCTCAGCAAGGGACAATCGATGACTGGCGCGATGCACTATGCGCCACTTCCTGACAAAGTCATTGCCAAAGCCAAGCTTAACATTCAGAAAATACAGCTGCATTAAACTGTATTTTTCGAAGGTGAGTTTGTGGGTTCTAAAGATCTCATTCGCAATTCCGCGGATAAAACATACTATCTCTTTCACAAGACCATGGCATGGATGTTGGTGGCATTATTTTTCGCGATGATTTTTGTTATCGCAAAAATGTCGTGGCCTATTTTTGAGCGCGATGGCTTGGCGTTCATCACCGGACGCAACTGGTTACCCGCGCAAAAAGTGTACGGAGCGCTCCCATTTATTTACGGAACCGTGGTCACATCTTTTTTATCGTTGCTCATCGCCGTTCCCATAAGTATTAGCGTGGCTCTTTTTATCACCGACATGGCTCCCCCAAAAATTGGCAAAGTGGTGGGATTTTTTGTCGAGATGCTGGCTGCCATCCCTAGCGTAGTCTACGGGATGTGGGGTTTGTTTGTTTTGGTGCCTTTTTTGCGAACTTTCGTTCAGCCCTTTCTCAACACCTACGTCACTTGGGTGCCTATGCTTAACGGACCGCCGTTCGGCCTCGGTATGATGACGGCGGCCATTGTTTTATCCATCATGATCACCCCCACCATTACAGCCATCTGCCGCGAAGTGTTTGCCACAGTTCCGCAGATTCAAAAAGACGCCGCTCGCGGCTTGGGAGCCAATCGCTGGGAAGTTTTAAGCTTGTCCGTGCTGCGTGGCTCTTTGCCGGGGATGATCGGTGCCACGATTTTGGGGCTTGGTCGAGCCATGGGCGAAACCATGGCGGTCACTATGGTGATCGGAAACGTGCCGAGAATTAGCGCACAACTTTTTGAACCCGCGCAAACCATGGCCAGTCTTCTCGCCAATCAATACGCCGAAGCGGATGGACAAATTCACATTGCCGCGTTGACCGGAGTGGGCTTAATGCTTTTTGTTGTGGCGCTGGTGGTGAATCTGTTTGCTCGCTTGATTGTGTGGCGCGTGCGGAGTCAGCAATGAGTTTAAATTGGCGCAGTTTTAAAAGTTTTTCCATGATGAATCTTGTGCGCCTCTTTGCTCTGCTTGGTGCTTTGCCATTTTTTCTGATCACTTTTTATGTTTTTCAAAAAGGTTCTAGCTCTCTCAGTGTAGAGTTTTTTACCAACGTGCCAAAACCACCGGGCGAAGTGGGCGGTGGCATCGCCAACGCCCTTTGGGGAACTTGTCAGATGGTTTCTATTGCAAGTTTGATGGCTGTGCCATGGGGAATCGTTGCCGGAATTTATCTGAGCGAGTTTGGTCGAGGTAAAACTGCCTTCTTTTTGCGGATGGCTGTGGATCTATTAACCAGTGTGCCGTCGATTGTTGTGGGTATTTTTGTATACAGCTTACTCGTGGTGACCGTGGGTCATTTTTCGGGTTGGGCCGGGGCGGTGGCCCTGGCGGTGATTATGCTTCCATTCATTGCACGCTCTTCCGAAGAAATGTTCCGCTTAGTGCCAACCACCGTCCGCGAAGCCGGTTTGGCCTTGGGACTTCCGCGTTGGAAAGTGATGTACTTTATTGTTTTTCCCACAGCCTTCAAGGGCGTGTTGACGTCGGTGATGCTGGCGGTGGCGCGAGTGACGGGTGAAACGGCGCCGCTTTTGTTTACGGCTTTAGGTAACCAATATTTTAATGAAAGTTTAAACGAACCCACGGCCTCTTTGCCTGTGCAGGTTTACAATTTTGCGTCTAGCGGATTTGAAGATTTACAACGACAAGCCTGGGCGGGCGCTTTGGTTCTTGTATTATTTGTTTTAACCGTGAATCTCGCCACGCGAATGTTATTGTCGTCGAGAACTTCTTAAAGCGAAGTTCTTAGAAAGGGATTGAGTGATGTCGATTCGAGTTGAAAATTTAAATGCTTGGTTTGGTGATCACCAAGTCTTACAAAACATCAGCTTGCAAGCCGTTGATAAAGAAGTGCTCGCCCTCATCGGACCCTCGGGCTGTGGCAAATCAACATTCTTGCGTTGTTTAAATCGACTCCATGAAGAAACCCCAGGAGCCACTAGCGAAGGCTCCATCATGATCGGTGAAGAAAATATCAATGATCGCAGAATTGATTCGGTAGCTGTTCGTCGCAAGGTGGGCATGGTTTTTCAAAAGCCAGTCCCTTTTCCAGGCCTCACCATTTTCGAAAACACGGTAGCGGGTTTACGCTTGAGTGGTGTTCGCGACAAAACAACTTTAAAAACTGAAGCGGAGCTTGCTTTGCAGAAAGCAGCGTTGTGGGACGAAGTAAAAGACAAACTCGATGCTCCCGGAACGAGTTTATCAGGTGGGCAGCAGCAGCGCTTGTGTATTGCCCGCGCGCTGGCCATTCATCCGCCCATTCTTTTGCTCGACGAACCCACCAGTGCGTTGGATCCAATTTCCACAGCCGGCATCGAAGATTTGATCAAGCAACTTAAAAAAACAGTGACCATCATCATTGTCACTCACAATATGCAGCAGGCGCAGAGGGTGGCCGACACCACAGCCTTCTTTTACTTAGGCAAGCTCATCGAAATCGGCAAAACGGAACAAATATTTAAGTCCCCGCAAAAAACAGAAACGCAAAAATACATAGCCGGACGTTTTGGGTAGAAAGAAGACCATGAGAGATCTTTTACGTAAAAAGCCAATCAATCGCGTACTAAATGACAGCTCCGAAACCGCTACGCATTCTGCCCACGGACTCAAAAAATCATTGAACGTTGTGGATCTGACCTCTTTGGGAATTGCCGCAGTTTTGGGTGCGGGAATTTTTTCAACAATCGGTGCTGCGGCCTTTCATGGCGGGCCAGCGGTTTCGTTGCTTTTTGTTTTCACCGCCATTGCTTGTGGCTTTTCGGCTTTGTGTTACGCGCAGTTTGCCTCCACAATTCCAGCCTCGGGCTCGGCGTACACGTACGCCTATGCGAGCCTTGGAGAACTCGTCGCTTGGTTTATTGGTTGGACGCTGATTATGGAATACGCCATCGGTAATATTGCAGTGGCCATTTCGTGGAGTGATTATTTTACGGCGCTCCTCTATCAATACAATATTCCTTTTCCGGCTTATTTTTCCATGGATTTTGTGACTGCAAAAAAAGGCTTCGAACTGGTGCAGCCACTGCTCGCTTCGGGATTAACCTTTGACCAACTTGCCGAGCAGCATGTTTCGCAAATAAATATTTTGGGCTACGAAGCCTATCGTACAGCTCCCAAGGTGATGGGATTTTCATTGGTGGGAGATCTTCCCGCGGTGGCGATCAATATTTTTGCAACCTACATTGTGTACATCGGCATCAAAGAGTCCAAGCGCGTGGCCAATGCTATGGTGCTGTTAAAAATTCTTGTGGTGCTGTTAGTGATTGGTGTGGGCGCCTTTTATATTCAACCTAAAAATTTAACGCCGTTTGCCCCTAATGGTTTGGGGGGAGTCCTTAAAGGAATTTCGGGAGTGTTTTTTGCGTACATTGGCTTCGACGCCATTTCAACAACCGCCGAGGAATGCAAAGATCCAAAACGCGATTTGCCGCGGGCGATGTTTTACGCCTTGGGAATTTGCACATTGCTGTATGTTTTGATGTCGGTGGTCTTAACCGGTGTGGCCAATTACAAGTTTTTGAATGTCGGAGATCCTTTGGCCTACGTTTTTGGTCCCGAGGGTGCCAACGTGCCTTGGGTTTCTGCCGTGGTGAGCGGAAGTGCAGTGATCGCCCTGTTCAGCGTGCTGCTTGTGTTTCAGCTGGGGCAGCCGCGCATTTGGATGGTGATGGGTCGCGATGGTCTTTTGCCGAAAAAATTTGCAGAGCTTCATCCCAAATACAAAACACCCTGGTTTTCAACCATCATCACTGGCGTTTTAGTGGGCCTTCCTTGCCTTTTTATGAATCTCACAGAAGTGACGGATCTGACGAGCATCGGAACACTGTTTGCGTTTTTTATCGTTTGTATCGGAATTTTATTTATTGATTCTAGCCAAGCGAAGTTTAAAGTTTTTTACATCAACGGCCGCTGGTTTTTTCCCTTCGTCTACGCTTTAGTTTTTTACTATATCTGTGCTTCGCGACCGGACTTGCTCGCGGGTGAAGCGCCGCTCGGGGACAGCATTATTTTTTCTGCCTATTTTGTTTTGATGACAGGAATCTTGGTTCTCGCCGTGATAAAGCAGTGGTCGCTGATTCCTTTGCTCGGAGCCACCACCTGTAGCTATTTGATGACCGAACTTGGAGTGGTTAACTGGATTCGCTTTGGAATCTGGTTAGCGATTGGTGCTGTTTTGTACTTTAGCTACGGCTATCGAAAAAGTTTGCTGGCTAACAATTGACATCATATGATGCTAAAAGTATCACTGTGCGTTCATCACAAAGTTTAAAAAAGGTGGTCCTATGACAATCGAAAGTCTCGTTCATTCCCCAGCCATTGCGGGAGTTGTTGGTCTTATCATGGCGCTTGTTCTTTATTTTCGTGTAAAAAGTCAGCCCGCGGGCAACGAAACAATGAATCGTATTGCCGGTTATATTCGCGAAGGCGCCATGGCGTTTTTGGTTCGTGAATACAAAGTGCTCTTTGTTTACGCAGTTGTTGTAGGTTTAATTTTAGGATTTGTAATGAGTTGGGTCGCTGCACTCAGCTTTGCCTTGGGTGCATTTTTAAGTTTACTTGCAGGGTTTTTTGGTATGAAAGCGGCGACCTACGCCAACGTTCGCACAACTCAGGCGGCGTCCACGGGTTCAAAAGCGAAAGCGCTGATGGTCGCTCTCGATGGCGGCGCGGTGATGGGCCTTTCGGTGGCAGGCTTGGGACTTATTGGTCTCGGTGTTCTTTATTCGGTTTATAAAGGCCAAAACGAGCTCGCAACGGTTCTTCACTCGTTTGCCGTGGGCGCCAGTTCCATTGCATTGTTTGCTCGTATCGGCGGCGGTATTTATACAAAAGCTGCAGACGTGGGAGCTGACATCGCTGGAAAAGTGATTCAGGGAATTCCCGAAGACGATCCTCGTAACCCCGGCGTGATTGCCGACAACGTTGGTGACAACGTGGGCGACGTTGCTGGAATGGGCGCGGACATTTACGAGTCCATGGTGGCAGCCATTGTATCGGCCATGGCCATTGCACTGACAATTTCGTCTGACAAACTTTCGGCCTTAATCACCACGTCGGCTGAAAGCTCTCAACTTGTGGCGACAATGCTGCCGCTGGTTTTATCGGCCATTGGTATGGGTATTTCTATCCTTGTGATTTTTGCAGCGAGAATGTGCTCGTCCATGCGCCCAGCTGTGGTTTTGCGCACGAGCCTTATGGTTCCGCCTATTTTGTTAACTGCTTTTTGCGCCGTATTTTTACCGATGTATGGGATCTCGCAAAACGTGACTATTGCACTGGCAGCAGGTGCCTTTGGTGGCGCGTTGATAGGTTTAATCACTGAGTATTATACTGCGGCTCGCCCTGTTCGCTTAGTGGCTGAAGCTGCAATGACCGGACCTGGCACTGCGGTGATTCGCGGTTTAGCGGTGGGTATGGAATCCGTTGCAATACCAACAATTATTGTTGTGATCGCCGCCTACATAGCAGATCAAGCACTGGGACTTTACGGAATCGCCCTTTCTGCGGTTGGTATGCTTGCAGGAACTGCGGTTGTGATGACTGTAGATGCTTACGGACCCATCGCCGACAATGCTGGTGGAATTTCTGAAATGAGCGGGCTTGGAAAAGACGTTCGCGATATCACCGACGAACTCGATGCCGTTGGAAACACAACAGCTGCCATCGGTAAAGGTTTTGCCATTGGTTCTGCAATTCTCACTGTGCTGGCGTTGTTCTCGGCCTTCAACATGGAAGTCAATCACACACGCGCGCTCAACAACATGGCCGCCATGTCGCTGGATCTCACATCATCGGGCGTATTGATCGGAATTTTACTTGGTTCTATTTTGCCGTTTCTTGTGGGCGCAACAACCATGACGGCTGTTGGTAGCGCTGCTGGAAAAATCGTCGAAGAAATTCGCCGTCAGTTTAAAGAAATTCCAGGTTTAATGGAAGGCAAAGCAGAGCCAGAGCCTGCGAAGATCGTGGACATTGCAACGAAAGCTGCGCTGTACGAAATGGTTGTACCAGGGCTTATTGCGGTGCTTGCGCCAGTGGCCGTTGGGTATTTGCTAGGGCCACAAACCCTTGCGGGAATGCTCGCTGGTGCATTGGCCGTCGGCGCTTCGATGGCGCTGTTTATGGCCAACGCTGGTGGCGCTTGGGATAACGCTAAAAAGTTTATCGAAAAAGGTGGGATCCCCGGGCATCCAAAAGGTTCCGATACTCACAAAGCCGCAGTTGTTGGCGACACCGTGGGCGATCCGTTCAAAGACACATCAGGTCCTGGTGTGGCAATTTTAATCAAGGTGATGTCGGTTGTCTCTCTGATGATTGCACAGCTCATCGCAACGATTGGTGGCTAAGGTGGCAACGTTTATGGGCACCGTTAAAAAGTATTTTATGATTCTTCTCAGCTTAGGCTTGATCGGTGGCATTGGCGTCGTTGTGGTAAAAAACTACAGCTACATCTTTGCGAAAACCGTTGAAGGCCAAGTGTACGAAATTCGCCGTGTGAACCAACCCAACTTGGTAGTGGGAAGCGCCACCATGGTTAATCCGGGCATCATGCATTCCTACGCGGTGGCCATTCGCACGCTGGACGGAAAAATCGTCACCGCAAGCGGTGAGGATCGCAAGTGGGAAGTTGTGCAAAAAGGTATTTGCGTGAATGCGACCTATTACCCGTATCCACCTTGGGATTTTGAAAAAGGTGGAACTTTTGCGCGCGCCCGTCTTAACGAAATGAAAGATTGCACTGGCGAATATCAAAACATGGGTGCCTTGCCAGCGGATGCGCCGCCGTCGAATATGCACGAACAAGCACCTGCCAGCTCGGACATTAAGGCTCAACCAGAAACGCCAGTTCAGTAAGAATCATCAAAACAATGCGGTCGACTTTATTTTAATAGGTCGTTTTACAAAATCGATTTCAAAAGAATTTCTTCGGTGCTCTTAAGATGGAGCGCCGATGAGCCAGCTAACGGGCTCGTGGCGGCTTCACGCAGAAGCATACGCTCGATGGCAGCTTCGCAGACGGCTTTTAGTGAGCTATCTCTTGTGGCCTCTGCGAGTAAACATAAAGACATAACTCTTCCCATTTTTTCTAAAACTTCTCGCGCCGCTCTTTGCTGATCGTCTTTTGCAAAGGTGGTGAGGGCCGAGAGCAGTTCTTTTAATTGCGCCAAGCGAGATTTGAGAGCCACTTTGATGGTAGGTTTTCCTATATGCTGTTCCAGGGCCGTTTCACAGCGAGTGAAGAATTCGTTGGCGCCTTCTTTTTGCAGGGCCCGCAGTAAATCCAAGGATTGAATATTGGATGTGCCTTCCCATATGGGCAGCACCTGGGCATCTCGCAACAAGCGCGGAAGAATATGCTCTTCGATGTAAGCATTTCCGCCAATGAGCTCCATGCACTCGCTGGCTGCAAAAACTGCAAGCTTTCCCGAAAGAGCTTTAGCCAAAGGCGTGAGCAGACGGGCGAGCTTTCCACTCTCGGCATTGCCATTGTCCGATTGATCGAGCTGTTTCGTCGCTTCGAACACCAAAAACAAATGACCATAAAACTCGGCAGCCAAATCTGCCAAACAAGAACGCCACAGAGGAAGTTGTGTGAGTGGATGCCCAAAAGCTTTTCGCTGCAAGCCAAAGCTCAAAGCCTCCATCAGCGCTCGGCGGGCAATTCCCACACTGGAAACGGCGTTGTAGAGGCGCGACATGTTCACCATTTCGGTCATGATTTTAAAACCTTCGTTTTCGCCGCCGATGAGAAAAGTTTCGGTGTTTTGAAATGTGATTTCGCCCGAGGCCATGGTTCGCACACCGAGCTTGTCCTTGAGCCGATGAGTGAGCCATGTACTATGATTTTTTTCGGGTTGCGAGCGCAGCACAAGAAATAATCCCAGACCTCGAGTGCCCTGCGAAAGTTCGCCCGCTGCACCCGGAAGGCGAGCGAGAGTGAGGATGGCTTCGGCATCGGCGTTGGAGCAAAACCATTTGTCGCCGGTTAAAAACCAGCGGCCGTCGCGCTCCTCAGCCTGCACCGTGTTTGCGCCCACATCAGAGCCTCCCTGTTTTTCGGTGAGAAACATGGCTCCCGTCCAAAGCGAGTTGAGATCCGAAGTTGTAAGATGTTGCAATGTTGTTTTAGCTAACGGATGGGAGTTGTGGCGCTCGAGGACCCGCGCAAGGGCGTCGGTCATGCATATCGGGCAAAACAGACCGGTTTCTGTCTGCGCAAAATAGTAAGCCACTGAAAAGCCGATGAGATGCCGCTGGGTTTTGTATTTTTTTAAAAACTCGGCGTTGTACTTCAGCGAAACAATTTCGGAGCCGTAGGAAAGTTTTTGTAATTCGTAATACGAGGCGTGGTAGTCGATGTGATCGATGCGGTCGCCGATGGCGCTGTGGGTGCGCAGTTGCGGAGGATTTTTGTCAGAGGCCGCCGCGGGCTCGGTGGCCAGCGCGCCGTTTTTTCCCATTCGAGAATACACGGGTTGAAGCTCGGAAAACGTTTGCGAGCCTAAAAAGTAATTCCAAATTTTTTGTCCCGTGGGGTCTTGTGAGTAGAGATTTTCGAAGTGGATCTGCGGAAGATTTGTCATGGAAACACGCCTCCATAAATTTTTAGTAGTCTCAAATTGGAATCACGCAACGAGTCAGTAGGCAATGAAAAAACATGACTCCCAGCAAAAAGCTCTCTTTAATCATAGCATTACAACCGTTGATTCAATAATATCAGCGCCTAGTGTAAACAATGACTAACCGGAGGAAACTAAATGAAGATGATCCTAACTGCTATCGTAGCTCTAATGGCAACTGTTGCTTTCGCAAACAGCCCTGCAACTACAACAACAACAACTACGACGGCTCCAGCAGCTACAACAACACCTGCTGCTACAACTGCTGACGCTGCAAAAGCTACTGCAGACGCCGCTAAAGCCACTGCAAAATCAGCAAAAGCTGACGCTGCTAAAGCTGCTGCAAAAGCTAAAGAAGCTGCTGCAACTGCAACGGCTCCAACTGCTCCTACAGCACCAACAAAAACACACTAAACAACAAACGATTTGGGAGGATATATGAAATCAATCGTAATCGCGTTATTCGCAACTCTACTAGTAACTGGCTGCTTGTTCTCTAAGAAAGAAGAAGCTCCTGCAGAAGCTCCAGCAATGGAAGAAGCTGCTCCAACTGAAGCCGCACCTGCTGACGCAGCTCCTGCGACTGAACCAGCTCCAGCTGAGTAATCTTTAGATTACAAAGTTTGCGAAAGAGCACTTGCTAAAACAAGTGCTCTTTTATTTTGTGCCATCCGAATTTATATGTTTTGATTTGCCATGTTTTGGTTTGATGGCCATATCCACCTATCTTCTTTTAAAAAACCTGATCGCGATCAATTGATCGAGCGCAGCGCCGCTCAAAATATTTTAGGCCGTATTATGGCTGGCTACGATGCCCCTGATTGGGACGAACAACTTAAGATAAAACTTCCAAACACTTACAGATCTTTCGGATTACATCCTTGGCAAGTCTTGGCTTTGGGTTCTGAACAAATTCAAAAACAAATGCAACATTTGGCCACCATTCTACCGGAAGCAGATTTTATGGGGGAAACCGGCCTCGATGGTTTTCGAGCGAAAACGAAAGAGCAGAAAGACCTGCTCGAGGAAATCTTTCGCCAGCATCTTCACCTCAATCAGACCTTTAAGAAGCCTCTAGTGTTGCATATCGTCAAAGATCACGAAAGGGCCCAGTCACTTTTGAAGTCCTATTCTTATAAAGGCCTGGTGCATGGTTTTTCCGGTTCGTGGGAGGTGGCGCAAAATTATATCAACAGCGGGTTGATGATTTCAGTGGGCCGAGGCGTCTACCAACGCGGCTATAAAAGCTTAAAGGAAACCGTTGTTAAAATACCATTGGCTTCGCTGGTGATCGAAAGCGATGCTTCTGAACCTGAGGATGCTGTTGATATTTACCTTAAAGTTGTGCGGGCGGTGTGCGAAATCAAAAATATTTCGCAAGAACAGCTGCAAGAGGCCACTTTTAGGAATATAAATCGATTGTTATCCAAGGAGCCTGAGTTTGTTGGAGATGTCTGAAGCCTACTTAAATCGATTTTCTGGTGTAGCACGCCTTTACGGCGAGCACGGCCTGCACAAACTTGCGCGCGCCCATGTGGCGGTGATCGGAGTTGGTGGCGTGGGCTCTTGGGTTGTGGAAGCACTGGCTCGCAGCGGAGTTGGCAAAATAACTCTGATGGATTTTGACGACGTTTGTGTGAGCAATTTCAATCGGCAAATCTTGGCCACTGATGAGAGCGTTGGGAAATTTAAAATTGATGTTTTAGCAGAACGGATTCGTTTGATTAACAAGGAATGCCAGATGCAATTGATCAATGATCGTTTTTCGCCAGAAACAGCGGAAAAGTTTTTTTCAACGGACTATGATTACATCGTCGATGCCTTTGACAACGGAATGGGGAAGGCGTTTTTAGCCCATCACTGTCGTTCGCATAAAAAAAAGCTGATCGTCCTGGGTTCTGTGGGTGGAAAACGCGACCCCAGCAAAATTAAAATCGACGACCTCAGCCGCAGCACCGAAGACACCTTGCTTTCATTTATGCGCAAAAAGCTGCGTGCGGATTATGGATTTCCACGTTTAAAAAATAAAAAGTTTTCCGTTCCCTGTGTTTACTCCACAGAAAAGTATGTTTACCCCGAAGACTCCACCGAAATTAAAAAATTGGACTGCGGCGGAGGCATGGGAGCCATCACTCATTTGGCGGGAGCGTTTGGGTTTTTTGCTGTTTCGCGAGTCATTCATGATCTGGTAGAGGCGGGGACATGAAGATTTCGTCAGGAGTTGTTTATAATTCGGTTAAGAGTGTTGTGAGCTGGGTGCCAATCGTTATCTTTTTGGGAATCGTCAGCTACCTTATGCTCACTGAGTTTAAAAACGATGTGGACGAATACTTCGTTCGCATCATTCTTAAAGCGTGTCTGATTCTTATCACTAGCTGTGCCATCAGCCAAGGCGTCACGCTGATACTCATGCTGGTGTGGAGATTTTTGGGGACTATGACAAATCATCTTTGGTTTTTGAAAGAGTTGTTTCACTTCATCAGCGCTTTTCCTATCGTGGACATCGGCATTTTTTCGATAGGCATCTTTTTGAGTATGCCGCAATTTTTTGATTGGATATGGATTTTGACGGGTCTCATGGTTTTAGAAACACTCAAATATTGGACAGATTTTGCCGATAGCCCGCTGCGCAGTCTTTATGCTTTTGCCCGCTTTCACAAAATCGATTTCTATCGAACGCACAAGGTTTTGAGTCCTTATTTGGCCACGACCTTTGTTAATTACTTCTTTATATGTCTCAAAAAGTTTTTACTACCGCTGGTATTTATTTTAGTAGTCATGGATTTTAGAATCATCTTGCCGCGATTGGTAGAGGCCGGTCTCACGTATCACGCTTTTGCGCTGTTGATGAGTTTGATGATCAGTCTGCATTTGTTAACTTACCGAAGAGAGTCTGAATGAAGTTTCCAAGACTCACTTTAAAAAACTACTCCCTACATCGCGAGGGAAAGTTTCTACTGAAAGATATTAGCTTTACGTTGCAGAGTGTGGAAACGCTCTCAGTGATTGGCGAACAAGGAGCTGGCAAAGGATTGTTTTTAAAATCTCTTTTGGGCCTTCACAAGGGAACTGTCACTGGAACCTTTGAGATGGTGGGAAACCAGCGCCTTGGATTGGTTTCTAAAAGCTATGCCTGCATTGACGACTTATCGATTTTTCAAAACCTGTCCCTTGTCAGTCGTTTGGCGGGTGTAGAAATGCAGGTTCATTTGGCCGAAGAGGTGGAGCGCGTTTTAAAAACTGTGGGTCTATGGAGTACTTTTAAAAATTCTCTCCACGAAAAAATATCAAAGTTAAATGCCTTCGAAAAAACCTTGCTCAATCTCGCGCGTACACTGTTGTTAACACCCACTGTCCTTATCTTAGATCAACCCACCCTGTTATTGGACCCTGTGCAAAAAGCTCTTTTCGAAGCTGTCATAGAATCCTTAAAGGATTCTATGAGTGTGATCTGGGTGAACTATGATTTAGAACAAGTCGCGCGAGTTTCGGATCAGGTGATGTTGCTGAAAGACGGAAAAATGGTGGAATGCTCAAACTGTGAAGACTTTTTTACGAAGCCCTTAGAGGCCGACACAGAGAATTTTATCTCGGGGAGAATCCATGTCTAAGATTCGACCTGTGGCTCCACGAACCGAAAAGGACATCCACGAGCTTCGCGCCCTGGTGCTGACCATGGCTGGCTATGTGGAGGAGTCTGTGGACACGTCGATGAAGGCGCTCGTGTTGCGGGATAAGAGTTTGCTTTTGCAAATCTTAAAAATCGAACTCGAGGTTAATCGTCTGCATAAAAAAATCGACGGTGTTTGTTTTCGAATTTTAGCCTGCCAGTCGCCGGTGGCGTCCTACTTGCGTTTGGTATTTGCGATCATAAAGATCAATGTGGATTTGGAACGCATGGGGGATCTGGTTCGAAACAACTCCTATGCCATCGAAGAGTATCTGCAGTCGTCGCCAAATCTGGCAGTCCAGCAGATTCGTGAAATGGCATCCACGGTAACGCGGATGATTCGCGATGGATTTGATGCGTTTATGGAAAATGATTTGGAGCGCGCGCAAAAAGTTCTTGCCGTGGACGACAGTGTGGATCGTTTTCGCAATCGTCTCAGCGAAGAATTGCGAGAACATCTTCAGCAGCCGGTGGGTGACTTTCAGTCCACCATGGCGCTGCTTTCGGTGGTTCGAAACTTGGAACGCTTGGCAGACCACGCGACCAATATAGCCGAAGAAGTGATTTTCTTTTTAACGGGTTCAGATGTGAGACACAGTCGATCGGTCGTCGGAGACGACCGGCTTAAGACGGAGGAGAATTTATGAGTCAAAGTAAGGGAAATATTTTAGTGGTTGAAGATGAGCAGGATATTCGTGAGCTTTTAAAATTTAATCTCACGGGTAGAGGCTTTGATGTTACGGATTGCGCTAATGGCGAAGAGGGTTTGTTGGCAATCAAAGACAATCAGTTTGATTTGTTAATTCTAGATTGGATGCTTCCAGGTGTGAGTGGTGTGCAGGTGGCAAAGGTGGCGCGGGCCATGGAAAACGGTAAGAGCTTAGCAATTTTGATGCTCACTGCAAAGTCAGAGCCGGAAGATATCGTCGAGGGGCTGGATTCAGGCGCCGATGATTACATGATTAAACCCTTTGATAATACGGTTTTGTGGGCACGAGTGCAGGCACTGATGCGTCGTTCGCAGCGTATGAGCAAAGAGCCGAAGGTCGAAACAACTCCGCAAACCATTGATCTCCTCACATTGGGATCGGTGCAGTTGTCGTTAAAAACCTATGAGGTTCGAGTTGCCGGTGCATTGATTGATTTAACACCGTCGGAATTTAAACTTCTTTCGACGATGCTCGCTCACAAGGGACGAGTTTTGACCCGCGAGCGTTTGATATCGGAAGTGCAGGGCGAGGGCGTGAGCGTCGTGGGCCGCACTGTGGATACTCATGTGTTTGGCTTACGTAAAAAATTAGGCGAAGCCGGTGATTTGATCGAGACCATTCGCGGTGTTGGATACCGAGTGAAGGAAGAGGCCTAGTTAAGTGCAACCTTTTGAGTTAACGCCGATCAAAGTTGTCCAGCGGCATATCATCACTCATGTGGTGCTATTATTGCTTGTGGCAGCACTTGTGTTTGCAGTTTGGCAGACTCAGTGGATTATAAATCCTTGGTATTTGTTTTTACTGGCTGCTGCTTTTATTTTAGTGCACTCGGTGGTGGTTTCCTACATCTTTTTGTTTCCGCTGGGGCGCTTGCTCGCGAAAGCTAAAAACATTAAGCGCGGCACTTACGAAAAAGAGTGGGACCACGAGTACGAGCCCATTCAGGATTTTGGCGAGTGGTACGAGCTTGAACTGACGTTAAACAAAATCCACCGCGAGATCAAAAAACACAAAGATGATAAATCGCGCCGAGAGCGCGAAATCGAAACCTTGGCGGGTGCCGTATCGGATGGCGTGATTGCCATCGACAGTTTAAAGCGCGTGCAATATTTCAATTCGGCCATGGCGCAGATCTTGGGTAAAAACTTTGATCCCTTGGCGCCACCGTCATATTTGGATGAAGTCTTTCGTGCACCAAAGTTAACTTTGGCAGTGGATGAAGTGCTTTCTGAGAGAACGTCGCGCCGATTGCAAATTCCCATGCGCACCCACAAAACACCCGACAGCCATGTCTTTGATGTGACAGTAAATCCCGTGATCAACGAAAAAAAGAACAAGTTTTATGGCGTGATTGCTGTATTTCACGACATTACCGAAGCTAAAAAAGTCGAAGAGCTGCGCATTGATTTTGTGGCCAACGCTTCCCACGAGCTAAAAACTCCATTGACGTCTATTAAGGGCTATGTGGACTCATTAAAATCAGACTACGAGACGCAAAATTTTTCGGCTGCCAAAGAAAAACTCGCAGTGGTCGAGCGAAATGTAAACCGCCTCAATGAACTTGTTGTGGATTTACTCACGTTATCAAGGTTGGATGCCAGTGCCGAAACCGCCAAAGAGGAGCTTGCAACCCAGGAGCTCACCGAAGACGTTCTGCAAACGGTGGCTGCAGCGGCAAAGCTAAAAGGGCACTCTATCGAGGTGCTTTACAAAACACCTTCTGTGCATGCTAACCGTCTTTTGGTGCTTCAGGTGCTTACAAATCTAGTGGAAAATGCCATCAAGTATTGTCCCGACAACTCTAAAATCGAAGTTCAATGGGAAAAAGTTCCGGCGTTTGTAATTTTAAAAGTGATTGATGATGGCCCCGGCGTGAGTGAAGAGCATGCACCTCGTTTGTTTGAAAGATTTTACCGTGTACAACACGGAAAAGCTCGTGGGAGCGTTGCCGGGACGGGGTTGGGTCTCTCCATTGCTAAAAATTCCATGCTCAAAATGGGTGGTCGAATTGAAATCGAAAGTCTTCCTGGTCGGGGTTCGGAATTTATCTGTTATTTTCCCATCTAAAATATTAGAATGAGCTTTCATGAAAACATCAATGAGTCATTTTTTAAAAGTAACGGGTGAGTGCGCGCGAGGATATCTCATGACCGGAGGTCCTATCACGCGCTTAGAAGAACGAATTATGCAAGCGGGATCCGTGAATGGATTTCAGTGCGATGTGTACGCCACTCCCACGGCGGTGTTTGTCACTGCAAAAAAAGATGGCGATGTAGTAACAACCCTCGAGCGCGCCACCGAAAGCACCATCAATTTTACTGACATGTTGTTTTATGATTCCATTCTCGAAAAAATCAGCACGGGCGAGATGACCATTGCAGCGGCAGCAGAAAACTTGAATTCTTTTAGAACACAAAAATACAGATTTTTATTCGTCACAGGGGCTGCTTTTCTCATCGGGTTTGTGGCAAGCTTCCCCCGTTACGGAAATTTTGTTGGAGCCCTTCTCAGCGGGTTTCTTTCGGCGTTCGTTTACATCTTGCAAAGACCGCTGGCGAGAAAGTTAAAGTTTAGCGGGGTATTTAACGATTTTATCGGCTGCTTGGTGGCGTTTATTGCTGGGGTTGTGGCTTCGTATCTCATGGGTCTTGCGGTTCCCGTATTTGTGATTGGCAGTTTAATTCTGATCGTCCCCGGGCTCACCCTCACTTCGGCAATTAGTGAGCTTGCAGAACACAACTTTGTTTCGGGTACCGTAAAGATGATGAAATCAATTCTGATTCTTGTAGCCATGGGTGTGTCCTACTTGCTTGTCGAAAACACCATGACCAGCTTGGGGTTTGTGGCGCAGGATCTTTCCAAGGTGGTTGCGCCAGTGCAGGATTACACTCAAACGTTATGGTTTACCATGCTCTGTCACGCCATCATGACTCTATCGTTCTGCATTTTTTTTCATCTTCCAAAACGCGCATTTTTTGGCGCTCTGATTTGCGGTTTGCTGAGTGTTTTTGTTTTAGAACGCTTTGAAAACTCTGATCTTTTTGTACTGGCCTCGTTTTCCGCGTCGCTCACGGTGGGACTGGTGAGTTTATTTTTAGCGCGCATTTACAATTGGCCAAGCCAGGTGTTTTCGACCATGGGCATTCTCTCCCTCGTGCCAGGCCTCTTAGCGCTCTCCTCCTTTTACAGCGCTGCAGGCTCTCCGGCTCAGGGAGTGATCGCCTACCGCGTGGCCCTCACTGCAGGCGCAATCACTTTCGGACTTTTTACCGCCCGCATGCCATTTCGCTTCTACAACTCTCTCTACGATCTACCCGTTACTAAATAAGTACGGACACACTTTTTGGGACTCAATGCATAAATTTTATTTAAACTTGAGAAGGTGTCTTTTTAAGACACGTCCATCCATGGACTCGCTCGCAGCTCGAAACATCCTGTTTGCGAGAGGTCTTAAAAAGACACCTTCTCAAGTTTAAATAAAATTTATGCATTGAGTCCCAAAAAATCCGTATTTTTCCAAGCGCGCTAAATCTGTAAGCACCAATTCTTGCACGCGGTGCTTTCTCACGAACTTTGTTACGTGTTGATAACTAGTTGGCGCGGGAAGGTCCTTGCGGCCAGCAAATGAAGTTTTTGGCGGGGGTAGCTTTTAAGTATTTAAGAGTTTTTGTCTTTTACAAAGAGATTTTTTTAAGACCTCTCGCAAACAGGATGTTTGATTTCGCGAGCGAGTCCAGGGATGGACGTGTCTTAAAAAGATCTCTTTGTAAAAGACAAAAACTCTTAAATACTTAAAAGCGCATTAAAAAAGTTCTTTGCAGCTCAGGGTTTGCGGTGGTGCTGTGGGCTCGGTTTCGGCAACAGGAACTTCTTCCATAATGACCAGGTTGCCTTCATGCCAGCCAATCTTTACAGCTTCGCCGGGGTTGTTGAGAGCGATGGAGGCCAGGGTTTGGCGGATGTATTGATTGAGGGTGCGCAAAACATCCCGGGCCGAAGCTTGCGGATAAAAATTTCGGCCAGTAAAGTCTACAGCGAATTGCTTGAGGTTGTGGAAAGCAAATTGGGTGACGGAGTTTTTGTTGATTCCATCGATGATTTTTTGCGTATGCATGTACACAATCTGGGCAAACTGTTGTGGGCTAAAATATAAAAACGGAATGACCGAGTCCATGCGATCGAGAACGTAAGAGTCCACTCCGTCGGCGACGATGGCTTGGCGGAATTCCCATTCATAAAATGGAGGTCGGGTGTCTGTTTGTTCGGCTTGTACGCCGGGAAGAGCAAAGCCAATCTTTGGCGCTTTTGGCTCTGCAAGCTGGCGGGAAGCGAGGTAGGAGGCGCCGGCGTTGGTCAGCACAAACACCGAGGTGTTTTTTATTTGCACAGTTGCGGAGCGAATCACGCCGCCTTCGCGGAGGGTGTAAGTGAAGGATTCGCTTTCTAAGATTCCCAAAAGAGCTTGTTGAACTTTGGGGTGAGCTTTTTCAAACTCATCAAAGGAAAGCACGGTCATGGGGTGGATGCGCACAAGCTGTGCGATGCGCGCTTTAAAGGATTCAATTTCGTGGGGCGACGCAAATTCGCTCATCACGATGCGACCCTCTGGAAGATTCATGGCTTTTGCAAAAAGCTTTACGATTTCTGTTTTTCCAAGGCCTTTGTCTCCCGTTAACATAAAACGATAGCGAGGTTTTGTGCGGTCGTGCATGCCGGCCATGATTTGTACTGTTTGCGACAAGATCGCATTTTTGGCCGCATCCTGGCCGATAATCTCTTGCAGTTTATTTTGTAGGACGGAAAAGCGTTCGGCAATTTTGTCGACTTCCATCTCTGACGGATTGACGTTGTAGAGCTCTTGGGCCGCTTCTTGAATATTCTCCACCGTGATCGGTGATTTTTGATCTTTAAATTCGGCGTTGGCGTAAACTTCATTTAACAGCAGTGTCGCTTTTGAGGGTTGAGCTCCTTCGACGCCAAATTCATTGGAATAAAAAATAATTTTTTCAAGAAGAGCCTCAGTGAGAGGTGCCTTATCGTACTTCACCAGCCATTTATTGAGAATTTTTAACAACAACTCTCTATCGGGCACAGTGAGATCCACGCGAACAAAACGTCGATCCATGGCCTCATCTGTTGCGAAGGCAGCGGCCCACTCGTTGGGCGTAGAGGCAGCTAGCCATTTTACCGTGCCAGCGGCCAGTGGGGGTTTTAACGACTGCAGAATATTTGTGGGGCGACCTTCCGAAACTCCAGCACCCACTAAGGCGTGGGCTTCATCCACAAACCACAATAGCGGAACGCGTTTTGAAACTTCGATCATGGCGTTCATTCGCGCTTCGATGGTGCCCACAAACTTTGAGCCCGCTTCAAGGGAGGCTGCGGAAAAATAGCGCACTCTAAATTTTTTAAGAGATACTGGAACATCGCCTACACGCAGACGGTAAGCAATTCTTCGCATGAGGACAGACTTTCCAACTCCGGCTGGCGCCAGGAGTTTTACGCTGCCGCCTTCGACTTTTAGAAAGTTTTTAAGAATTCGATCTTCGATGGCTCGCAATTCCTCAATCTGTTCGTAGGTGTCGTTTTTCACGTCCTCCAAATAGTCGGATGTGAAAGATTCCACAAGCGTCCAGCCGTCGGTGCGCTCACCGCGCTCGTTCATGACTGGGATGGTGGGAATTTCGGGTTTCCCGGTGGTAGATTCGGCTGTAGCATCCGCAGTGGGGATCACAGTGAGAGCTGTGCTCTCGCCCGCTGTCGGTTTAAGCACGTCTTCCATCTTTGTCGCTATCGCACGCAGAGCCAGGTCGCCCACCTTTTCGTTAAGGTATGTTTCGAGGGGTGTCGTGTTGATGTGATAACTGATCCAAGCTCGGATGGCGTCCGACATGCGAGCAGAGTCTTTAGCTTCTAAAGATTTGTTTTCGAGAAAAAAGAATGAGGAATTGGCCCCGGGCACTTCCGAAAAACTTGTTAGCACATAGGCGCCAAACTTTTCGGAGTAATTAATTTTTATCCGTGAAATATTTTGTCGATGGGTTTTTGCAAATTCATTGCTCGCGGTTTTTAAAGGTGTCCAACCAAGCGCAGCATTGGTTTTTTGAAAAAGAACAAAAGAATAGTTGGCATGAATCAGAAGAAGATGTTTTCCCTCGCGAACAGTAAGCTCTACGACTTTAAAATCTTGTGCGCGAAGTCCTGTTTCTAGGGCAACGTCAATGGAGCGACCTTCCGAATCGATCACTCGTCCTGTGTCGGGGCTATAAATCAAACCACTATTAAGTTCGATGTTTGCGAACGCCAATGAAAAAGAAAATAAAATCCCCAAAAACCCCAACCCACGCATAGCAACCCCTCTTTTTTGCGTTTCTAACAGAACCCCAAAATCTAGAGTCGCAATATGGGGTTAGGCTTTTGAAAGGTAAATAACGCATTCGTTGCAATGTAAAAAATGCTGAGATTTAAATAAGTTGAGAGAAGATTGCGACCTGCGTTGCAATCTACAGGAGGTTGCCTCTATTGCCGACTCTTCATTCTCTCTTTCATAATTTCGGAAATGAAATTGAGTTTTTCGATGTTCTCGTAGCAAACACCCATGATTTCGGCAAACCGAGTAAACTCTTGGATGAGGCTTTCGGCGCGGGGGCAGTCGATACGCTCGTCGCCCATGTGAAATAGGCTGATGGCCATTTCTCGAGCAGGTTGGCTTTGAAGGTCCTTAGCCCAAGTTGTTTTGACGGAAGCAGTGTTAAACTCGTAAATCCTTTTTAATAAGACAGCTTTTTCGCCAACCTTTTCTACTTTTTCGATGTGAATTTTTTCATAACTCATTTTTTTGTCGAACTCTTTTCCGATATCCATTGCAAAACATTCGCCCGGCTTCGGTTTTTCACGTTGAGAGTACGGTTTCGTTTTCTGTCGAACTTCTTGCAGAATGGCATCGGCCTTTAAAATAAGACTCGCCTCGATGGGTTTGCTTTCGGCGGCACAGCCGTTTGTTTTTTTTAAAAGCCCATCACCAAACTTGATGAGTTGATCACGAATTTGATCTGCCGCCCGGGCGGCGTCCTGACCTGAGCCTTTATCAAAATAAGCGGCATGATGCAGTTGAAAAAACATCAAAGCTGATTTGGCTTCGTCAAAGGTTTCGTTAGTGATCGGTTGGTCTATGAAGTGTTTGCTGTCCTGGTAATTCTTTTTAAAGGAACTTCGGCCTTTGTCGCAAGCGACAAAGGCTAAAGATAAAAATAAAAAGCATAACAACTTAATAACGGAGATCATTGAAACCTCGCTCGATAAAAAAACCTATTTGCGTTTACCAAATACGAATGCGATCGCCAGAGTCGACAAACATCTTGTCGCCTTTTTTGCAATTGTAAGCCTCGTAAAAACCATCGATGTGAATCACCTGTTGGTTGATGCGCTCTTTACCCAAAGAGTGCGGATCGGTTTTTAGCTGACGAGTGATATACGAAGGCGTGGCAACGTTGCACCACATGCGCGCGTAGGCGACAAAAAACTTTTGTTTGTCGTCGACAGTGGCTTTGGGAGCATCGGGGAAGGCTGCATTGTAAGCGAAGGTCAGGCCGACGTGGTCGCCGATATTTTCGCCAAGGGTGAGCTTTCCGTCGTGGCCGATTTTATCAAATTGCGCGACAAATTTGGCACCGCGGGCTTTAAACGACTCGAGATCTTTATCGGTAAACCACTTTCGCACTTTTCCTTGATAATCGTACTGCGAACCTTGATCGTCGACACCGTGACCAAGTTCGTGGCCAACAACTGTGCCGATGGCGGCAATATTTTCGATATCGGTCACGCCGGGATCAAAAAATGGAAATTGCAAAATTCCTTGGGGAAGAACGAACTTGTTATCGGGTGGATTGTAGTACGCATTCACAACCAGGGGAGACATGTACTCCCAGCGGCTTGGATTGCGATCTTCAGAGAGCTCTTTCAGTTGTTTCTCGATGCGCGTTTTGCGGTAAAGCTGCGTATTGCTGTAAGGAGCATTGGTCGCATACTTTTGCATCGGTACAAAATCCCAATCTTTATCGGACTGGGGTTTTACAAGATAGAGTTTTGCTTTTTCGATTTTCTTGATGGCCTCTTTGCGAGTGGATCTTTCAAGCCAGGTATTTTTCTCAAGCCCTGCGATGATGGATTTGCGAACGTTTTCGCCCACAGTGATCATGCGCTCTTGGGGAAAATTTGGAAAAAGAATGTTGATGAGTTCGTAATCCAATTCCATTCCAAAGTTAGTCATTACAAGTTTTGTGCAGCGTTCGTCGCGTGCAGAGCGCTGAGCAGGCCCACCGAGGTATTTGTTGCGAAATTTAAAGTACTTGTTAAAAAAGGTGGGGCTGGAATCGTCCAGGTAGCCCGAGATGCTATGGAACATGTATGTGCTTTTGAGCTGCTCAAGCGGCATTGTTGCCAAAGCCGTATTAAAAAACTCATTGGACTCAGGCACCAGATCAATCAGAACTGTTTTTGCCGGTAAACGGCCAATAAAACGGTCCATCTTAAGGTTTGGATATTTTTTTAAAAATTCTTTTTTATCGATGTCGCGTTTTTGCGTAAAGCGCTCGCGCATCTCATTTGGAAGAGGATACTTCATTGCCAGTTGCGTTTCGAAATCGATGACCCATTTTGCTCTTTGCTCCGGCTTATCGGCTTTTACGGTTTTAAAAAAATCAACCAGAAGCTTTTCGAAGTCTTTCATCAGTGCTTTGTTTTCGTAGTAGCTGCGCTCGGGGAGACTGCGCATGTCGGCAGACAAAAACGCATCGTTCTTGAGAGGGTTTTCTTTGTTGGCTTCGGCAAAGAAATCCACAAAGCTTGGCAGACCCTGATCGATACGAGATTGCGCTAGATTTGCAAGCTCATCCCAAGAGGTTAATTTTGTGATAAGATTTTTTTCGTCGATGATTTTTTGTTTTTCTTCGCTGGTCGAAGATTTTTGATCCATGCACGCGATGTAAACATCTTTAAACTGCTGGCCGCGCTCGGTTTGTGGTGTGTAGTTTTGAATAGATTTAAAAAATTGTTTTTTACTGTGTAGGAGTTTTTCGGCGATATCAGTGAACGAAAAGGTCCAGCGTTCACGATCGGCGGGGAGCTTAAATTTGCCTTCCACTTCGGAGCACACGTACTTATGAAAATCCTCGCACGGAGTGATTTTTTTACTTAAGGTGTAATCTCTTTTTTCTGGGATTTTTAAACCCTTCATGAGGGTGTCTCGGGTTATTGGGGTCTCAACATTGGCAAAAACCCACTGCGAAAATAGCAGCATCGTAAAAACTAAAAACTTCATCGTCACTCCTTTGATAAACTATGGGAGCGACGATGATAACCGTAAAAGGTACCAAGTACCTAGGGGGGATGCGCCGCTTCTATCGCGAGGCAAGAACCTCATTTGATTGCTTAAAAACAAGGCTTGCCCCGTGGACATTTAAAACTCCGCCAGATTGAGTGAAGTTTTTAAGATCTTGAGTCGGCGTCACCGTGCGTAGCAGGACATCTTTAATCTCGAGAGCTAAGTCGGAGGGTTTTTGCGACAAGCGCTCTGCCGGCATTACACTGTGAAGGTAGCCCACGGCACCCGCGACTTGCGGTGTCGAAAACGACGTTCCAGTTTGTGCCGAGTAGGGTGAGGGATCCCCGCTAAATTGTCGCTGGCCCGTGGATAAGATGTCTTCGCCAGGAGCGGCAAGATCGATGGCAATTGTTCCAAAGCCCGCTTCGCTTTTGAGGCCGGTGCGAGTGCTGTTTGTGACGGAGACCAAAAAAGGACTGTCACAGCTCGTTGGAATATCGCCCATGGTGTCCACATCGATGTTCCAATTGGAAGTGGCTGCCACAGAAAGAATGCCTTTTTCGCCAAGGCTGTTAAACATTTCGTTCCAAATTACAAAATCGCCGTCGGTGCACTTTTCGGCATCAATGCCAAAGCTAGAATTAATGGCAACAACGTTGGCGCCTTTTTTACCATTCGTGGCCAGCCAAAGTTCCTTTTGTTTTAAAATATACGAGTAAGCGCGCATGGTGGATGCGGTATCGGCCAAAGTCTGACCCATGGAAACATACATGATTTTTACGCGCCAGTTCAATCCTGCGATGCCGCGATTGTTATTGCCGCGGGCGCCGATAAGCCCCGCAACGTGCGTTCCATGGTCGGCGCTTTCGATTTCGCCGGTTTCGGTTTGTGCATTCCAACCTGAGATGTCGTCAATGTAGCCGTTGCCGTCATCGTCGATACCGTTGCCAGCAACTTCGTTCCAGTTTCTCCAGCGATTGAATGAGAGATCGGGATGACGGTAGTCAAAGCCACCATCTACGATGGCAACCACGATATCTTGCTTGAGTGCATTTTTACCGCCGGTGCCAAATTTTTGCCAGCTTTCGGCAATGTTGATTCCGACTGAGTCTTTAGCGAGGGTCCAATTCCATTGTTGGGGGAGAAGGGGGTCTGTGGATAAGATTGTGCGAGGTAACAAATCGACAACTGCGTTTGAACGCATCTGAACAGGGTGGTTCGGAATAACGTTCGCTAAGCGTGTCGGCTTGATGGATTGCCGCCGGAAGGGTGGCGCGTCGATGTTGAGAAAAACTGTGTCGTTAAGAACTTCGTAAAGTCGCAGGTCTGTAGAGACCATCTTAAGCTTTACGTGGTGCTCTCTTTCGTAACCCGGCTGTGTTTGACCGGTTTCCAAACGAATCATCGAGCTCTCAGCGCTCGCGCTCTCAATGTTTAAGAGCATTGCTATACATAAAGTGATACTTATCACCATACTCCCCCCGCTTTCCTTGTGTTCGTGCCTGCAGTCATTTGCAAGCGCCCAGCAAACAACGTAGGTGGTCTGCGCAAAATTCGCAAATTATTTTTTTGGTTTTTCAAAAAAATATGATAGTTATTTCGCTTACATAAGAGCGATTGATATGAACTATTACCAACACTTATTAACCCAAATTTCTGTGCGCGAGTCCGCTGTGGATTGCTCGCGTTGTTCTGTGGATTTAAAATGCTGCACCTATCGCCCGTTCATCGCTAATTTTTTAGTGGGCGGTTTTGCAAATTCTGAAACCTTCACTGACGAGTTGATGCAGGAGTGGGATTTTTTAATTCTTGGACTCACGCCAAACATACGTTACCGCAAATATTTTGCCAAAAAAGGCAAGTGGGGGTTTGGTACTGATGCGACTTTGCTTTGCACGTTTTTTCAAAAGCAAACTGGGCAGTGCAAAATTTGGGAGAGTCGTCCAACTGTTTGCCGAACTTTTTTTTGCAAAAGCAGTTACGCCGAAGCGGGCGCCTCCTACTGGAATAAATCCGAAGAGTGGACCTGGTTGCTGGAGTGGGCCCTGCTCGAAGATTTTTTGCATCACCAAGGGTGGACGCTGGAAGAAGTGGCGCGAGCCAAGGAGTATTTGCAGGACAACGCTGTTACCCAAAATAAAATTTGGCCAGAAGAGTTTTTTTTAAAAGACCGCGAAAAAGCGCGCACGTTTTACGGTGAAGCCAAACAATACGTAGATGGCTTAGACGAGAGTGCCGTGATGGAACTTTTGGGCGTGAAAGGACGGCAATTGCACCAGGAACTCCTTGCCGAAAAAGCGAAACTCCGGTAGTTGCATGAGTATGAGCGAAGTGGCAGAGCGCCAAAATAAATTAATTGCAGACTTCACACGTTTTAAGTCGTGGGAAGAGCGTTACAAATACGTGATCGACCTCGGAAAAAGTCTTCCCGAGCTACCAGTGGCGTATCGCGACGATAAATTCCTCGTCAAAGGTTGTCAGTCTCGGGTGTGGTTGCATGCGCAAAAAAATTCCGCAGGGCAAATCGAACTGTTCGCAGACAGCGATGCCATGATTGTAAAGGGCCTGGTCGCTATTCTCCTCCGGGTGTATTCCATGGCCCAACCGGCAGAGATTTTAGCAAATCCACCGACATTTATTGCAGAGCTGGGGTTCCAGTCCCACCTTTCACCAAGCCGAGCCAACGGGCTGTTAGCCATGGTCAAGCAGATCATGCTTTATGCAGCGGCCATTCAAGCCATGAGCAAATAAGTCTGTTGATTGAAAGTGGTGCCGGACTTCCGTCCAGGGACAAACTCCATCGTTCTCCTCGTATAAAATTTCCGCTAAGCTCATCTACAGTTAATCAACGAAAGGTTTTAAAATGAAAACATGGATAGTTATCGCAGCAAGTTTAGTATTTTCAATCTCTGCCTTTGCCGATCATCACCAAGGAATGAACGCCGGAATGCACGCCGGCGGGAAAGGCGAAATGAAGGAATGTCGCAAGCAAATGATGGAGTTGTGCAAAGGCAAAAAGCGCGGCCCCGAAATGATTCAGTGTATGGAAGAAAACAAAAGCAAAATGTCGGCCGAGTGTCAGCAAAAGCTTGATGAAAAAAAAGAAAAAATGAAAAACCACGCAGGCCCCTGTAAAGCCGATCGCGAAAAACTTTGCGCAGGCATTCAGCCAGGTGAAGGCCGTATCAGAGATTGCATGAAAGCCAAAATGGCCGAACTCTCTCCCGAGTGCAAAGCCAACATCGAAAAAATGAAAGCCGACCACGCAGCTGAATAAGCGAAGTGATATCCGCGTTTTTAACTCATTTAGACCAATGGGCTCTTGCGGGATTAATGATTTTGTACAACCTTATGGGTGTGCAGGATATCCCCCAAGAGCTTAATCCCCACTGGGTAGTTGTTGAGCGGTGGTCTGCGCAGAAAGATCACAGCTATCGACTCATTTTGCAAAGTCTGACTATCCAAAATGAATGTCGTCAAGGTGGTGCAGAATACATCCTCTTTCCTCAAACTTACGAAGGTAGACAAGAAGTTTTTGCAGATGATATTCGAATTTATACCAACGAGTTGGACAAGCCTTGGCATCTTCGTTCCGTCTTAGACAGAATTGTGATTAACTGCGATTTAGTTTTAAACTCTAAAAAAGTTTTATTTCAAACATCGACTCAGATTAAATACTACGCTTCAATAAATAGTTTCCCCTATGCAGTTAGCAAATACCCAGCGGATCAATTTCTCTACGACTTAAGTTACATCTTGTCTGCAACGATCAGTCTATTTGTTTCTTTTGTGGGCACTATGATTCTATATGTGATGAATGTAAGACATTTTAAATTGCTCGGGCTAGGTGTCGCAATTGCAATGCTTATGCTTACGCATGTGCCGGGATACTTTGTATCAAGTTATATTGGAACATTCCATGTAGTTCAAATGTTAGGGGCTTTTCTTATAGCCTACTTTTATATGCTAGGGAAAATTCCAATGTTATCAAATAAAAGATTTCAAGTTGTATTCTTTGCGTTGGTATTGTTCTCCGTATATGTTTCCATTGGTTTTAGGAATACGAATCAATTTCTTATGCTGGCAGTGGCAGCTGCCACTTTAATAGGAGGCCTGATATACGGGGTTTTTAGTAGGCATCTAACTGTTGGTATACGTGCAAACCTTCTAATTGTTTTCCCGATAGCGCTATTCGACGTTTACAGAGCGCAAGCGTATCGTGAAGGGTATGCGAATTTAGCTGGCTTAGTTATCATCGTTATGATCTTTGAAATTATCAATATTGTAAAAAACGTTTATCACGTTAACTTAAAAACAAAAAAAATTGAAGGCACCCTTGATTCAGAAAGAAAACTACTGAAAAAAATTAGTGCCTCAAATGAGCATTTGAATAGTGTAATTCACGACTTAAAAGCGCCAATTACGAGTTTGAATTTTTCCCTTCAGCCGGAAATAATTGATAAAAGTCGCTTACTCCTAATATCGCAACGATTCGATAAAATATTTGAAAATTTATCGAATGATAAGTTCAATTCAATGGCAGGTTGGTATCCTGTAAAAACAATGACCGCAAACATAGAAGAAGTGTGCTTGGAGATGGGAAGTATTTTTAAAAGTATTACATTTTCGAAGGCAGAGGACCTCAGTGGGAACGTGTATTATTTTATAGAAGATTTTAAAAACACGTTATCGGAAATTTTAATGAATTCGTATAATGCGGCCATTAAAAATTCAGTATCTGCTGAAGTGAGCATTAGGATGGAATGTATGGGGACTGATGTAAAAATTTATTTCATGGACAAATCTGGTGGCGTTAACCAAATAATCCTTAAAAATTTATCGGAGAGGGGCGTTTCCACCGGAAACTCTGGGCTGGGGTTATGGATGATTAAAAAACGGATTTCAGAAGTTGGTGGTGCTATGACGTACGGGAACAAGGATAACGGATTCGAAATTTGCCTTAGCTATTTAAAGAAAAACTAGTTGGTGCCTTTAATTTTATTAGAGAATTACTTAAACTCAATTAAACCGAGTTTTTTGAAAGTTTTAAGAGTAAGGTAGCCATAATCAAGCGAAATATTCTTGGCTGAATGTTTTGGCGCGTTAGGGAAGTTATGGTGGAAGCTGTGTTCTCCGTCGCCACCTACTAAAAAACATAATAAATTAGAATTTTTTATATGAGTTTCTTTTTTAAAAAAACTAGCTCCGTGGGCGTAGCTGTTTATTAACCAAGTGCAATGCCAAACGCTTACGATTCGAATTGGTCCTAAGTAGAAAAAAAGTGATAGGTTACCGTAAAACGCGCATGTTACTAAAAGAATAAATAAAAACGATAGATTTATTCTCAAATAATTTTTTTCGAAGTAGTTGGTAAGCTTATTGCTCCGAAGATCAGGGCTGTACTTTAGCGATTTTAAGTAGGAAAAGCCATTAGGCCGTTCGTACATAAGCCACAGAATGTGTGACCACAGAAATCCCCTTTTGGCGCTGTGGGGGTCCCCCTGTTTTTCAGAATATCTATGATGAGATCTATGGGCTGTGGCCCAATATATTGGACCCCCTTGGAGACAAAGGGTGGCTGTAAGGTGCAAAAATACATCCATGTAGACTGTTTTAACTTCAAAACTTTGATGTGAAAAGTACCGGTGCAAGCCAATAGATGCGCCTATAGTGATAAAGAAAAAATGACTAAGTACCCATACAATAAGTGCTTGATTGCTGGTGAAGAAAACTATGCCCACTATTGCAGCTACATGAATGGCAACAATAATAATAAAGAACTTCCAAGAAAAAATTTCCTCAATGGACTCAGGTGCTTCAGCTTTTGCCATAGATATATATCGTACTATTTTTCATTAAACTTTTCAGACTAAAGACTAGTACGTTAATTTTCTCAGGTGTTTTGCCGATATTGTTGAGAGACCAGGAGTATTTGTGGATAACAAAAAAGCTAAGATCGGCAGCAATACGGTTCATGAGATCAAAATACGGCAGGAAAGATACGCCGTTGGCTTAGATAACTTGAAGCTTAATCATGAAGGTAGGCGATACAATCTAACCAACTATAGCCTTTTTGGTTTAGCTTTTGAAGCAACAGAAAATATAGACTTGGGGGCCACGATCGATGTGGAGCTCTATTTTGGTGACGACTTTAAGATCGAAGAGTTTACTCTTGAGATAAAAAGAAAAGAACAGAAAGAAAGTCTATTTTCATATGGTGCTGAAGTATTTGGTGCCCTTTTCCCAGTTGATGAGATCTTTCAGATTTTTAATTCGCATAAAATCGTTGGTGATGTTGAACAAAGATATAGCAGATATAAGGGTATTGATTTTTCGGTCAAGAATTACATCGATGATCTATATATTTGGCTAAATGAAATGGAAGAGCAAGTAAAAAAAATGAGCGTAAGTCATTATGAAAATGCTAATAAAAAAATAACAGCTGAAAAGTGTGTTGTCGATATTGTTGGGCGATCTATTGAGAAAAAACTTAAATCCAACAATAGTATTTTAAACAGTTTAGTTATGCATAATGATTTTGAGAGCAATAAGATTATTTTTGAATATTACAGATACAGGCTTGGAAAATTTATATTTCAATCACCATTTACCATGCGTAGTTTTTCGAAACCACGAGGCTACGCTGGAGATTTTGAGATGATGAATATAATCTACAAATCAGACAGTTTCGCCAACTCTTTGTTCGGTTCATGTATGGAGAGGGCAGTAGAATTGCACGAGGAGCCATCAGCTGTAAGAAATAGAGTTAAATTCCTTTCGGAAAAAATTATAACAACTGTCCGAGAAAAAAATAAAGTATCAATTTTATCCGTAGCATGTGGACCAGCTGAAGAAATTAAATATGTAATTAACAATTTAGATCAAGAAGATTTGGATCGCGTTGAGCTTTTTTTGCTTGATCAAGATGAGGACGCTTTGAAATTTGCTCAACAAAACATACGAAAGTGCCTGCTCGAATCAGATAAGAAGCTTACTATTCATCTTTTAAAGAAAAATATAAAGGAAATAATTGTTGAGGGAATCGCTGAGGAGTTTGATCTTATTTATTCGGCAGGACTTTTTGACTATTTTTCTGATGCTGTGGCAACTAGGGCCGCAAAGAGTTTGTTCAAGTCTCTCAGTCCTGGAGGCTCGCTTGTAATAGGAAATTTTAATACCAGCTCGCCAAATACGTTTGGAATGTTGGCTTTGTTTGACTGGTATTTAATATTAAGAAGCCACGAAGATCTAAAAAGAATTTTTAACATTAACGGTTCACAGTGCAGCGTTGAGTCAGAGCCAAATAATGTGAATCTATTTTGTGTATTAAAGAAGTAAATTTATGGCACCAGAAGCTACAGAACGAAAGAATAAGGAACGTGCTGACGTAATTGTCACATTTGTTTCGTTCGCATCTTCGATGTATGTTCTGCCGCTATATCTACTTTTTTCCATTGCAGACTATGTTTGGTATCGCGAATACTTCGGTGTATTTTTGCTGATAAGAATATGTTCAATTGCAGTATTCTTTGGATTAAATAAAATAATTTCTACATCGGTAAGGTCATTGCCTCGAGTGGAAAAGTACGCTGTAATTTTTATCGCTTCCTGCGCGCTGCCTATTCAAATTATGCTAGCCATCTTGCCGGCAGATTCTCCTTACTATGTAGGTCTAATTCTGATAATGGTGGGAGTTGCTACTGGTTTGCGTTTTACATGGAAGTATTACTTTGTATGTATGGGTGTTATCGTCATACCTTTTTTGAGTATCGGAATATTTAAGATTAATCAGCTGAGTACTACCTACTTTCTTCTAAATTCAGTTTTTTTGCTTTCAGTTGCAACTATTTGTACAGTTGGGCGGCTTTTTTTTGAAAGGTTGAATGATCGCGAATTTGTCTTGCGACTTGAATTAGAAAATGAAATTCTAAATCGAGATGTTATAATTGATAAAAAGTCATCAGAAGCTCTCAAGCTAAAAAGTTTAAGTAAACAGTTCAGTCCGCAAATTATCAAAAGCATTATGGATGGTAGTCTGGATATCAAAGCTGATCTCTACCAGTCTGATATATGCGCTATTTTTATTGATATTAAAGATTCAACAAAAAAATTAATAACAATTAGTCCGTCCCAGATGCAAAAGGTTATTTCTATGTATGTTGAAGATGTAATGGGATTGTTTTTAAAGTATGATATTACTGTAGATAAATTCCTTGGAGACGGAGTAATGGGATTTACTAATAATCCCGTTGCTCAAGATGATTATATAGAAAGAGCGTTGTCTTGCGCTTTTGAAGTACTTGATCGATTGCTTTCTAAGAAAAAGATATACGAAGAATTATGGGATGGTACTTTTGAAGTTAGGGTGGGAATTTCTGTAGGTAATGCTACAGTTGGTTTTTATGGTAGCGACTTGCATGTAAAATCTTACACGGCAATTGGTAAAGTAATTAATTTAGCCTCAAGAATTAACGGTATTGCTCCTCCAAATGGTATCGTTCTGACTCAAGAAACTGTTATCGCGCTTAAGAATAAGCAAACGGACTTATTTGCAAGTTTGGAACTTATTCCAATAAAATCAATTGTGCTTAAGGGTTTTGAGACAGAGGAAGTTACCTTATTTGAAGTTCGTAATCTGAAATCCCAATCTAAGTTCCATAGTGATGATGAAGACGTTTGCCCGAATGGCCATGGCTTGCTATTTCTGAATAAAAACAGCAAGGGAGTTTACATCTTAAAATGTAGAGATTGTGACTATATTTTGGATGAAAGCAATCCTAAGCAAGAGAAAAGGGTTGCATAAACAATCCTTCCCCACCAATTCCAAGTGACAATCTAATAAAAATCTTGCAAATTTAAGCTAATGACAAAACTCAGCGTAAACGTAAACAAAGTGGCGACGATTCGGAATGCTCGGGGCAGGAATACGCCCGATGTGCTGCAGGCGGCGCTTAAGATTATTGAGTATGGCGCTCATGGGATCACGGTGCATCCTCGGCCCGACGAGAGGCATATTCGCTGGAGCGATGTGGAGCTGCTGAAGGCCCACATTTCTGTGGAGCTGAACATCGAAGGTTATCCCACAAACGACTTTCTCATTAAGTGCACCGACATCTTGCCGGCCCAATGCACGTTGGTGCCAGACCCTCCGCATGTGCTTACCTCCAACGCCGGTTGGCGCATGCAGGGCAACGAAAAAACCCTGCAAACAGCCGTTCCCTTGCTAAAAGAAAAAGGCATTCGTGTGTCCTTGTTTGTGGACCCTCAACATATCACCACTCAGGAACTTTTGGAGTTTCGCGATATGGGTGTGGACCGCATCGAACTTTACACCGAAGCCTATGCCGATCATTTCGGCACACCGGCGCAAAAAGAAACCACGGCCAAGTATCTTCAGTGTGCCCAGCTGGCGGATTCCATGGGGCTCGAAATCAACGCCGGCCATGATCTTAATCTGCATAACCTCAAACACTTTGTGCAAACCATCCCTATGGTGAAGGAAGTGTCCATCGGTCATGCGCTGGTTTGTGACGCCCTCGAGATGGGCTGGCAGCAGACCGTTATCGAGTATCTGCGCTGTTTGTACTAAGCTGTGGGTAAATATAGGTAGAGGCGATTAAGCGACGTCGAGTTGGACCTTAAATTTTAGGCCGGACTTTGAAAGTTCATCTTGCAGGGCGAGTCTAACAAACTGTATAGACGAATACCCTAATATATTTGCGAACTCAGCGGCACGAGATGGGCTTACAAGTTTTCGACCTTTTTCAATATCGCAGAGATGTGAACGTGACACTTTAATTTTTTTTGCAAAATTAACCTGACTCATTTCCTCCCCAAGACGAATAGACTCGATAAACGATCCAAGAGAAAGAGATTTTCCAGCTAATTTTTCTAAAAATTTCATGGTCGAGATTTTAGTATTCATGTTTATTAACCTCCAGAACTTCTACAAATTCTATTTTGTTCGCCTTTATAGTGTAAATTGCCCGGTACGCACGACTTAATCTAATTGATCGTTGCCCAGTTCGTTGACCTCGAAGGGGCTCATCATGGAAGCCGGGCGTTTTTCTGACCTCTTCTAGGCCATCAGTGTTCACAAATTCGACCCATGCCATAAGCTTAACGACAATGTGTCTCGGTAGCTTTTGAAGCTGTTTCTGTGCGGTTTTACTAAGATGTACAACAAAGATCATTACATTTATAATGTACACCATAAAGGTGAACAAATGCAACTAAAATAAACGTCTTATAATTAAGCTGATTCAACTTCAGAACAAAGCACTGCATTTCAGCTTGCTAGGTCCGGGCGCTAGTGCTCGTTCGCGAGCGGTGGCCGAAAATAAAAACATACTGTAGCTTCCCCAGCGGAGCAATGCTCCCATCTCATGTATATAGTCGCGCGCTGGAAAACTGACGTAATGCCATAAACCCATCTTTATCGGACCAATCATCATGCCTGTGGTAAAAAGCACGTCGGCATCGGGGGTGAAGGGGAGTTGCTGCAGGTTTAAACGGTATCCGTCCATGGCATGACCCTCGTTATGCAAAAAATAATCGGGGGAGTTCGAAACATCCAGTACACTCACGCGCAGTTGTTGCTCGCGCAACACATTTGCGATTTTGCCAAACGAGGCGTCGGCCAGATTGCCGAGAACGGAGATGATTTTGTTGTCACTGGCCAAACGGTGAAGTCGTTGATAGCGGCCTTCGCTTAACAAAAAACCGCCCTTCGTGCCGCGGGATACATCGGAAAGTTTTAAAAGTTTCAGAATGTAAATAAAGCGTGCTTTTTTATCTTGAAAATCCCCAACCAAAAGATTTTCAAAATAATTCGTATTTAAAAAGTCGGCCATCTCTTTAAGTTGCGCAGTTTCGAAAAGAGCTTCTAACTCGGGAAAATTATTGAATACCTTTTCAAGACCCATAAAATTTAATAAAAAATCGCGACGGGTGGGCGAACGGCGGAGCACGTCTATTTGGTAGCGGTTAAATTCTACGATCCCCGAATCGATATCCATCATGACGACATGGCTAAAATTTCCGCGCGACGCGTTTTCTAAAGTTCGAAATGTTCCAACAGAGATCAAAACATCGGTTTTACCAGCTAGGGAGCTATCAAATAGATAAAAATGATCTTCATTAGGAACTACAAAAGCGCCATCCTTGAACAGCAATTTATGATCCACAGGGTGCGCGTCGGTAAGGTGATCAGTAAAGAGATCGGCAAAACTCTGAGCGTTGGAGTTGGCTGATACAAAAAGAATAAGCAAAGCATATAATAGATGATTCATGGAGTTTGCACAGATTGTAGTGAATCCCCATGAACAAGTTCCATGTAAATCGACAGTGATGTATTTGTTATAGAACCGTCATCGTAGTGGGCAAAAAAGCGACAATCTTCGCGCACTCCTATCGTGCCAAAGTGACATATTTTGCGAAGTCGCTACGGCTAATTTTTAAAAACCACGTAATTTCATGTATTTAGCTGGTCCCACATTATGGGATGAAGTTTGCACATCTTTCAAACGAAGAACTTTTATAGGGCCACAAACCCTGGAGGAATTATGTTGAGCTTACAAACCAAGATTGCACAAAGCCTGTTGCTTTTGACCGTGCTGCCAACAGTGATAGCGTGCTCGAAATCAAAGTTTACAGCAACGCAAGCTCAACCCGTGGCACCCGTGGAGCAAACAAACAACCCACGCACACAGCCGCCCACGTACTCTCCCACACCGAGCCAACCCACCTACGACTGCCGTCGCAACAACACATGCCAACAGCCGCAGCCAAACTATCCAACCACTCCACCTCCACAGAGCGAGTGCCAAGATTACAATTACGAATACTCTAACAACGGTCCAAAAACAGTTCACGTTTGGGTTGTGATGGATGGTTCAAAATCCAACGAGAACGAACGCTATAATCAATTAAAAGGTTTGATCGAGATGTACGAAAACACAATTGCTCGCGAGATTCCCATTCACTTGGGTGTGATCACTGGTCACTCGGCCGAAAGTTATCATTCAGCACTTCGCGGAAATAACTTTTTTAAATACGCCAGCGAAGATCTCGATGTTCTCCGTTTTGATCACACAGAAACAACCCGCCGAAATAACTTGATCCGCCTTAAAAATAAAATCCTCCATATGCAAACCGACAATTCGCGTGGAATCTCTGATGGTGGAGAATTGTTAACAGCTAACCTTATGGCGGTTTTGAAAAACAACCAGTACCGCACCTTGATGAGAATGCAAGATAAAGACATTTTAAATATTCACTTTATCGGCGACGAGAACGACGCGTGTACAGTGGGCGAAGTGCCTTCGACGCTTCCTATCTACGCTCCCATCCGCTCTGACGAAAGAGGCATGACCTCAGAACAAATCGCTCGCAAAAGACATTGCGTTCAAGACGTTACAAACTACAGTATCAACATGAACGTTTCTGACGGTGGACGCGGCTACAGCCAAACTCTTGCACAAGAGTTAATTAGCCTTAGCCAACACTTCAATATGCACATGTCGGCTTTTGTTTACACAGGCGAAAATGGAGTTCCTGCTGGTGGACAAAACGAAATCGGTCGCGGAATTATCGACCTTTTAGGCGCTCTCGGACAAAACAATGTGAATTCTAAAGTGTTCGACCTTGCCTCTCTTTCAACAACAACTGCCTATAGCACTGCCGAGGCGAGTGCCTCGATCTCTGCAGCAGGTGCATCCATTGCCGAAGGAATGAACAGCTCACTTTATCAAAGAGTACAAATCAAAGATGCCAATGGCAGAGCCGTAGAGCTGAATGCAGCCAACGTAGAAGCTGTGACTGTTGATGGACGACGTGTTGAGCACAGAGTAGAACAAGGTGGCTACGTTCGCCTGGTGCGCGGTTGCCCTCGTGAAGGCAACAAGATCACTGTTCGTTACTGTAATCGTGGATCCAGATAAATCAAAATATTGAATGTTTAACCAAGCCCTCCAAAAAGAGGGCTTTTTTTTTGAGGGTTTTATATGTTTTTACGCACACGCTTTTTGTTTTTTTGCTTAGCACTTCCGCTATTGACCAAATGTATCGAAGCGGAAAAACCAAAACATGTTTACCGTTTTGATTTTGATAACGAGCAACAAGCGCAGCAGGTTTTAAGTAGCCTGTCGGTAAACTGTGAAACTCCCGGTAGCTGCCCAGAAGCCTCTGGTGGATTGTTTTTTATAGAAACCACAAAATCCTATTATTCGACAAGTTATGAGGGGGGAACGTGTTCGCAAACACTGATCGCCCCCAACAAAGTTTTAACCAACAGGCACTGCTTGCCAGCCAATGCTTTAAGTCGTGGAGCCGCGTGTGCCAACGTCACGGTGTTCTTTCCGGCAACTCTCAATAAACCTGTGGAAAAAATAGTATGTAAATCTGTTTTAGATTTGAGCGCGTCGTATACAGCAACGGATTCTATGCATCCTGACTGGGCCGTTCTTGAACTCGTCTCGGATTCCACCCGCACGCCATTGAGCGCGAATACAGACGGCATTCCTAAAGACACAGTCGTCAACGCATTTCCTGTATATTACTCACGTACGTCTATTCAGAACAATGGCAGCTCAGCCACCTTTTCCATCACCGGCAAAATTCGAAAAATTTCTTGTACCTCCAAAATGAACAGCGCGTATTCAACGTATTACGTGCACGCGCAGAATCCTTTGGTTTCCCTGGTGTGTGATACCGAAGTGATTCATGGCAATTCAGGCACCGGCATTTTAAGCGCCGACCAGCGTTTAATGGGAGCCATCAGTATGGCCGTCAAAAAAAATGAGTCCGTTGGCTTTATGGGTGAAAGCCTGTCCCTCGACAACAAGTACGCTGGTGGAACAAACGCACACTGTATTGCAAATCTCAATCAACAGGCGAGTCCGGCGTGTGCGTTCGATGATAAAAACGAGCGGCAGTCTACAATGGGAGATTGGTTTGCGATGATCTACGCGAAACAGGTGCAGACCCCGGAGCAAGAAAAGTATGAAAGTTTACTTGCCGAGGCCACACAAGTTCAATGGGAAGACTTCAATATCAATTTTATCAATTCGATCTACCAAGCTGAAGATTTAGACGATGTGGCTCAGGTGATGAGTTTGTCCGTGACCGAGGCAGTCGTGCAGCATGATCTACGTAATCGTTTTCCAAAAACTCCGCGTTGTATATCGGTCGCGCTGCGTACAAGTGGCCCTTTTGTTTTTTACATGCCTGGTTTTTATTCCAACTATATCGATTATAAAATGCTTCCGTCGACTTTAATAGTCGCTCCTTTAAAGCCTTCGCGATTGAGTTTTAGCACGCGTTTTGATCAAGGCAGCAATGTTTTTAAAGCGCGTCTTCAACGACTCGACGCAGGTAAGAGAGATGAGCTTTTGCAGTTAAACGAAAAGATTTATGATGAGATGGGTGATTGTTTATATGCAAAATACTCATTTTACTGTACTGCATTTTTCAATGCTGGGCAAAAACTCGATGAATTATTGAATCCCAACGCCGCAGACTCCTCGCTCTATTTTAACGAAGACTTTATTGATGGCAACACAGCTGGCACAAACGAAGTTTCAATTCCCGTGTGCGAAGACTAAAAGAGCACATGGCTCCATATGGCATAAACACCGGCAGTGGTGAGGATCCCACGAACAATGAGTGCGCGACGGGGATCTAATTTGTTTTTTTGCGTCTTTAATAATTGCGGCAGAAGCGACAGCGCAGGAACTGAACTCAGCCACAAAACCAGCGTCACTAAAGCTCCGGACCAAGCACTGCCACTGGCCGCCGCTCCCGCATAGAACGTCCAGAGCCACCCACAGGGTAAGAATGCACTCATGATACCTACTATAAAAACCTGCGGACGCCGCTTGAGAATCATCCAAATCACTTTATTTAAACCCAGATCTATTTTTAAAGTTGGCAACCACGGAGCAATGAAGAATGCACTGAGTACAAATGCCAACAAAACTTTCAGCGGTAGAGGAGCCAGTTGAAAAATATTGTTTCCTAAAAAACCAAAAAGCGCACCGCCTCCCACATAGGACAACAAACGACCCGCATGGTAGTAAAAAATATTTCCTTTTTCCGATAGTCCACAGGCAATGGGTCCGCACATCAAAGTGCAGTGCCAGCTGCCCGCAAAGGCCACAAAAATCAAGCTGCCGATGAGGTACATTGAAGGAGTGGAGGAGAGCGGGCTCATAAAGTTGCCGGTCCCACAAGATGAACATGCTTTTCAACAACCAGTTGATTGGATTCCGTGTCTTCTAAAACAACCATAGCGGTGATCTGACCATTTTTAAGAATCGACGGCGAAAACTTAATAAAAATATGAATCTCTCTGTCATCATTAACGGCAATTTCTACTGGGTTTACAGGTGTAATCACCTCTAATGGCTGCCCTTCGGCAAAACTTTTTATTTTTAAATTCAGACGTCGTGAGCTTTGACCATGAATATGAAGTTTGAAGTGATTTGTGAGGCTGACGACGTTGTTATCGGTGACCTCTTGAAAGAGAGCGTCCTTCGCGCGTAAAACACTGAGGTCCACCTCGTTGCGAGAGAGCAACACACCCGTCAAAACAATAAAGGCGGCAATCACGATCCCCAAGGAAAATAAAGCTCGAGGGGAGCTAGCTGACCACTTGTTATTACCGTAGGTATTCATATAACGAATCAAACCTTTCGGCTTGTTGACCTTCTCCATAATTTCATCGCAGGCGTCAATGCAAGCTGTGCAGGCGATACACTCCATTTGCAGTCCCTGACGAATATCAATTGCGGCGGGGCAAACCTCCACACAGCGTCGGCAGCTGACGCAATCGCCTTGCGCAGAGCCCGAGGGAGCCATTCCTTTGCGGGGTTCCCCGCGCTGTACATCGTAGGCGATGTTGATGGTCTTCTTTTCAAGAAGTACACTTTGAAAGCGCCCATAGGGGCACATGATTAAGCAGAACTGCTCGCGAAACCACGCAAAATCAAACAGAACAATCAGCGTGACGGCGGTGATCCACACAAAGTAGGTCCAGTTTTCCCTAGGATTTCCATGCATCATAGCGATAAGTGATTTGGAACCGACGAAAAAAGCCATAAAACTGTGAGCAATTAGTGACGACGCGATTAAAAACAAAACCCATTTGAATATTTTTTTAATAATAATTTTTTGCGTGAGAGGACCGCTGCTCTCTTTGCGGCGCTGTAGATATTTTCCCTCCACTAAAATTTCGATGCGGCGAAAAACAGCGTCGATAAATACCGTTTGCGGACAAGCCCAGCCACAAAACACGCGCCCCCAAACTGTTGTCACAAAAATTAAACCAAAAACTCCCATGGCCATCAGTAAAAAAAGTAGGGGCGCATCGTGAGCAAACAAGCTCAGTCCAAAAAAATGGAACTCGCGGTTGGCGATATCGAGAAGAAGGGCTTGCTTGCCGTTGATATTAAACCACGGCGTTAACAAAAAAACTCCGAGCAACAAAAAATGCAGGAGCGTTCGCCGTTTTCGAAAGAACCCTTTTACTTCAGCTGGAATGATCCACTTTCGATCGCCAAATTCGTCAAGGCTTGGCGGTATCTGTGGCTGCTCGGGAGTCAAGCTATCTCACTTTCTCACCCTGAGGAGCCTTTGCTCCAGGCGGGTTTGAATCTTGCTTGGAAAGCACCAACGCTGTCAGCTGGACTAACTCTTTGTCTTGCAACAGAGCTCCCCAGGCGGGCATTCCCTTATCCAACACTCCCTCTTTCAAAACTTTGATAATATCAGGAGCTGTGCCCTTGCCGTGGATCCAACTTACATCGGTCAGGTTGGGACCGATGCCTCCCTGTAAAACATCTCCGTGGCAGGCCGTGCAGCGAGTTTGATAAAGTGTATTGGCACTTTGTAAATCAGTTGATTGAATTTGCGCCGAAAGATCTTCGGGTTTTATTTCGTTTTGCGAAGAGTGAAGACTTTGTCGCTCTTTAATGCTGGTTAACGCCACATCCAATTCCTGTTGAAGAGTGGGACCTGCGCCGGTGGTGTAGTGCAAGTAATAAATAAAACCAAAAATAATGGTTCCAAAAAACGTCCACAGCCACCACATGGGAAGCGGATTATTGTATTCCTGAATCCCGTCGTAATCATGGTTAAGTAACTCATCTTTGTCTTCAGTCATGGCTGCTCTCCTTCATCAAGGATATTTTTAGCAATTTTTTCGTATCGAAGTCGATTTTCTTTTAAGTTCACCCAAATAATCGAGCCAATAAACACACTCACAAAAAGTCCTAAGCCAATCAAGGTGAGTGTGACATCGGTGTAGTTGGCAAAGGCAACGCTTTTCATAAAGTTCCTTTTTGCCCAAGGGCTTGAAGGTAGGCAATCAATGCCACGATTTGCTGATTTTCCAAACCACTCGGAGCCCCTTCTTTTGCTAACTGCTCGGCAATCACGGCCGCTTCTTTTTGCGCAACGATGTCGGCGTTGGCAATGGTCTCGGCATCGTAGGGAACACCCAGCTGATGTAAAACTGAAAGCTTACGGCGAAGCCCCAAAAAGTCTGTCTTGTGATTTACCAGCCAGGAGTACGACGGCATAATGGATTTTTCCACAATCTCGCGTGGATTGATCATGTGACGGTAGTGCCACAGATCAGGATATTTTTTTCCGATTCGTGAAAGATCGGGACCTGTGCGTTTTGATCCCCACTGAAAAGGGTGATCCCACTGGCTTTCTTCGATTGTTGATGGCTGACCAAATCTCACCACATCGAAATCGAGTTTGCGAATTTGCTGACTGTGACAGGTGTAGCAACCTTCTTTAACATAGATGTCGCGCCCTGCAAGTTCCAGCGGCGACCAAGGCGTTACTTTTTTATCCATCTGCACATACTGATTTACGTTGATGATTGGATAAATCGAAATCACCGAGGCCACGAGCACAGCAATCACGGTGAGCACCGTAAAAATGGTTGCGAGCCCCTCGAGACGACGATGACCTTCGCCGTCTGAGGTTGCAGCAAAGTTTTTCACCGGCACCCGCACTTCGGCATCTCGCGGAGCCTCTTTGGCGCCCGAAATGGTTTTATAAAAGTTATAAACCATAATTAAATAGCCGACAAAAAATATCAAACCACTGATGGCACGCACCCAATAAAGAGGAACAATGCGAGTTACGGTTTCGACAAAGTCGGGATACACAAGTCGGCCAGAGGCATCGATGTCCTGCCACATCAAACCTTGGGTAATTCCTGCCGCCAACATCGATGTGTAGTACAAAAGCACACCACTGAGAGCCAACCAAAAGTGGAGATTGGCCATTTTTTTGGAATAAAGCTCTGTGTTCCATAGTTTTGGGACAAGATAGTAAGCCATTCCAAAAGACAAAAGACCATTCCAACCGAGGGCCCCGGCATGAACGTGGCCCACAATCCAATCCGTGTAATGACCAAGCGAGCTTACAGATTTTATCGAAAGCAAGGGTCCTTCGAAAGTGGCCATTCCATAGAACGTCAGAGCCCCCACAAAAAATTTAACGATGGGTTCTGTGACTAACAAATGCCAACTGCCGCGAAGAGTGAGCAAGCCGTTAATCATTCCTCCCCAGCTAGGAGCCCAAAGCATCAACGAAAAAACCATCCCCACGGTTTGCGCCCACTCCGGAAGAGATGTGTTGAGCAGGTGATGCGGTCCCGCCCAAATATAAATAAAAACCAAGGCCCAAAAATGCACAATAGATAAGTTATAAGAATAGATCGGCCGATTCACCGCTTTAGGTACGTAGTAGTACATCAATCCTAAAAACGGTGTTGTTAAAAAGAAGGCCACAGCGTTGTGGCCGTACCACCACTGCACAAGGGCATCTTGAATGCCGCCCCAGATGGGATAACTGTTTGTCATGCTGACAGGAATTTCGAGAGAGTTCACAATATGCAAAACGGCAACTGTGACAATGGTGGCGATGTAAAACCAAAGCGCGACATAAAGATGTTTTTCGCGACGGCGCCAAAGGGTTCCAAAAAAATTCACAGCAAACACCACCCAAATCACGGTGATGGCAATATCAATGGGCCACTCGAGTTCGGCGTACTCTTTGCCTTGTGTGTATCCCAGGGGAAGCGTGATGGCGGCCAGAAGAATAATGATTTGCCAGCCCCAAAAATGAATTCGGCTTAATGTGTCGTTAAACATTCGCGCTTTTAATAATCTCTGACTGGAATGATAAATCCCCGCGAAGATGGCGTTCCCTGCAAAGGCAAAAATTGCCGCGTTGGTGTGCAACGGACGCAAGCGACCAAAGGTGATCCATTCCAGATTAAAGTTTGCCTGCCAGTAAGCCAGTTGCGTGGCAATGAGCAAACCCGCTGCAAAAGCAGCAAACGCCCAGCCAATCATGGCAAGTAAAAACCAGCGAACGACCTGGTCATCGTAACGAATGACCTCGGTCTGTGGTGAGTTGGTGTTATTCATGGTGTGTCCTTCCATTGCTATCTTCTTTTAACATTCTGTGTGCCGGTGTATCGAGATCGTCGTACTGGCCGCTTTTCATACTCATAATAAATGCCACAACAAATCCAAAACCAAGTAGCAACGCCATGGGAATCATGATGATCAATACAGTCATCGGGAAACTCGCAACGTGCTAACTAAAATCAAAAGTGAACTCAGAGGCATGAGGGCTGCAGCCATCAGCGGATCAATCCAGCCGCTCACCGCAGCCACACCTGCCGTTATGTTGTAGACCAAAGCAAAAAATAAGTTGTGGTGAACAATGCGACGATTCTTGCGCGCAATGTTTAGTAAATCTTTAATCGACTCAAGCCCGGGCTGCATAAAATAAGCAGATCCAAAATTTAACCCTTTTGCTAGAGGCCCCTGAACAAGAATTCCCACATGCGCTTGGCTTAAAGCTTCGACGTCGTTGATTCCATCCCCCAGCATCAGGCTTTTGGGGTTGTTGCGAATCCAGCGCGATTTGTCCTGCGGGGAAAGATCGCCATGGGCCTCGGCAAAAGAGACTCCGAGGTGCGGAAGCAAATTTTTCACCCGCGCCGTGCGATCGCCAGAAAGGATGTTGAGCGTAAATGATTTCTCAAGCTTTGCGAGGAGGGATGGAACTTCCTCGCGCAAGGTGTCTTCAAACTCGAAGGTCGCTAAAATTTCCTCGTCTTGTAAAAATGCAACACACAGCGAGCTGTTTTCAGAGGTGTGTGTTTGCACTGAGTAAAGTCGACCTTTGTAAAGACCGAATACTTTTTTTCCTGGAGTTTCGGTAACATCTGTCAGTTCGATGCGCGACGTAGACTGCCATGATTTACGAAAAGCGTCGGCCACGGGATGGTGCGATTTTTTTTCGAGTTCTAAGATAATTTCTTTCATCCAATCCGGGATGGATGCGGGTGTTTGTCGAACGAGTTCGAACTGACCCAGAGTGAGAGTGCCGGTTTTATCAAAGACGATATTTTTGCATTCGAGGACACGATCCAATACATCGGCTGATCGAATGACAATTCCCTTTTCGAGAGCGCGCTTCAGGCTGATGCCGTAGGCAAGGGGTCCACCGAAAGCAATGGCGCAGGGGCAGGCCACAACCAACAGTCCGATACAGCGCTCAAAGGCGTCGTCCCAGCTTAAACCGAATATCCACGGACCCAAAAGCAGAATCAATCCCGAACAAATAAACACTGCCAGCAAAAGCCATTGTGCCGATTTATCAAACAAACTCATGCGCGTGCTCGAGGACAGCGAAGTGGCCTCCACACGTCGCAGGCTTTGTGCGAGCTGACTGTTTTGCACATTACTTGTAGCGCGAAAAAGAACAGAGTCTGATAAAACTTTATCACCCGCATGTACAGCCATGTTTGCATCCAGCGCACGGGGTACAGATTCTCCCGTCATCCACGAGGTGTCGAGCACAGCTCGTTGACTCATAAGCAGCCCATCCACAGGGATTCGTTGGTGATACCCCACTAGAGTCACATCACCTTCGAGAATTTGTGACGCGAGAACATTCTTTTGTTCTCCGATCCGCTCAATTTCAAAAATGGAGTCTTTAAGAATCTGTTTGGAAAAACCAGAATGGCCCCAGCGCCGTTGAGAGGTGCGCAAAAACCAACGCGAAAGTAAAATAAAAAAGACGAAACCCGCTGTGGAGTCGAAATAAACATTTCCCGAACCGCGCCACCAGTTAAAAAGCGAAGCCGAAAAACTCAACCAGAGGGCTGCGACCAGCGGCACATCCACCGTGAGGTAGCCGAGTCTGAGGGCATTCCAGGCGCCACGATAAAACGGTTGAGCGCAGTACAGGAGAACGGGTAAAAACAAAAGCAGAGAGATGCCATTAAAAGTAAAAGCCGTTTCTCCAATGAGGCCGCCGTAAATGGCCACACTAAACAACATAATGTTGCCAGCGCAGGCACCGGCAACGGCGAGGCGAGCGAGAAGGGCGCGGTCTTCCTGCGTATTTTGTGCGTCGGCGAGTTCGTTCTCCTTGAGCAGCTGCGCGGGGTAACCCATGCTGTCCAAATATTTTAAAATGAGCCCCAAGGAATGATCCTGCGAAGTTTCGATGAGCAGTTCTCCATTTGCAAAATTCACCCGCGCTGTAATAACGGAATTTAAAAACAACGGAAGATCTTCAAGGATGTGCACGCAGGAGGAACACTGCAGACCCTGTATTTGCAGTCGGTACATGGGTTGTGCGGGATTTTGCGATAAATTATAAACCTGTCGAATGCCTTCCTGATCGTAGAGAGAATCCACAGAGACTATATCGCGGAGGGTTGAAAACCCTCCGCGATGAATAAACCGGCAGCCTGAGCAACAAAGTTGGTCGTGGGCAGAGGTGAGGGCCAGGCAATGCAAGCAAGGCAACTGCTGAGGGGCTAACTGGTTCATGGCATCAGTGTCGTCGTTTTTTTAAAACGGCGATATGATGGTCATCATGTTTGCTGAGATTTTTCCAATAATTTGTGCCTGTCGAGAATTTTATAGGCTCGACCTTGGGATAAAATCAGGCCGTCTTTTTCAAACTGGGACAGATTTCGCATCACAGTTTCGGGGGTTGTTCCTGCCCACTGTGCGATTTCACGGCGGGTCCACGGTTGATCATGAAAATGTTCATCTAAAAACAGAATCGCTTCAGCCACGCGCTCGGGAGCGCCTTTGTTCACTTGTGTGACCCATTTGTCCTCGGCAGTTCGCAAATCTTTTGCAAGTTGTTGAAGCAGGTTCATCGCTACTTGTGGATAGTTGCGCACGATTTCGGATAAAATACTTTTTGGCAGAAAACACAAAGTGGAATCTTCAACGCAGATGGCGCTGGCGCGGTAGGTTTCGTCGGCAAAGAGTGAGCGGTATCCCAAAGCTTGTCCGGCATTGAGCAAGCGGAGAGTGTTGGTAGAACCTTCGGTAGACGTGGACTGCAATTTTACAAGGCCTGTTTGAATGACATATAATCCAATTGGCGAATTTCCTTCGTAAAAAATTGTTTGCCCGGCTTTAAATTTAACCTCCGAGCGCGAACGACGAACTTCTTCATCGGCGCCGTGTACAGAACACAGAGGGTTTATTTCGCGATTTTCGCACTTAATACACTGAGAAAGAGTGCAGTTTTTTTCTGTGTCTGAATGATTGGACATGGAAGCAGCCTAGCAAAGTCCGACGTTTTTGGGTAGCCCTCGTCAGAGATGGGGGTTATTTTACATAACTCCGTCGGAGACGGGGGCCATTTACAAGTCTTTTACTTTTTACGCTTTGGAGCTGGTTTTGGCTTTGGATAGGTGGGTGCTGCGGCCTTGCCGGGATTCGCGCCAAGTGGAGTTGCCGAATTTAATACTCCCGCCGCTTCCATATCGGCTGCGCCTTCACGTTTTACAAAAAATTCCACGCGTCTGTTTAAGGCTCGCCCTTGATAATTGCGATTGCTGGCAATGGGGCTGCGTTCGCCTTCGCCCTCAGCACGGACCTTTTCGCGATGTTCAGGGGGCAGATAGCTCTTGATCACTTCGGCCACCGAGCGCGAGCGCTTGACGCTGAGATTTAGATTATAAGTGTCGCTGCCCACGGAGTCGGTGTGACCAATAACAACCAGCTTTTTAAAGCCGTTCCCCTTTAACAGATAATCCGCCATTTTTTTAAGGTACGGTTTAAAGTCTTCGCGCACGGAGGTTCCATTGAACTCAAACAAAATATTTTTAGCGAGAAAGCGCTCGTCAGTTTTTGGAGCCGGGGCGGCGAAAGCATCTGGTTCGTCAATATAGGTATAATCGGGGGCAGCGACGGGTGCTTCAGGTGTGGCAGCCACTTCGCCCACTTGAGCCATCTCTTCGTTGAGTTCGTCCACTATGTAATCAGAAGCTTGAGCCTCTTCGCCCGAAGAAAAAATCGGTCCAAATGTCCAATTAATACCGGCATAGGCGCGCCAGTCGGGCGAAGCCGTTCCGTGCACAATTTCCGAGCCCACGCCAAAATGCGCGGCGATGTCGTACATCATATCCCACTTGGCACCCAACAGGACTTCAGCCACCGATTGATCGCGATCGGAGGTGAAGGCGATCTCTTCTGCGGGAATGGCGCCGTAAATTTCGCCGATGAGTTTAAAATCCCAATCTGTAAAGTAGTAGCTACCTGCCACAGAAGCCAGATACTGATTGCCAAAGGGTTGAATGGTGGTCGTTCCAATGGTGATTGGAGTTCCCGGATCGCGCGCGCGGTAGCCCAGGTTTACGCCCCAAGTGAATTGATTGATGGTGTTGTCGTAGGCCACCTCTAAATTGTAAGTGGGGCCGGGTTGGTCGCCGGTGAAGGGAAAGTTTTCGATCATAAAAAAGTTCACCGAGCCGATCACAGCAATTCCCTGGGACATGGCATCCCAGATGCGATACTTGGTGTTTAAACGAACCTCGTTGATCCCAGTTTGCTCAAACTGGCCGCGAAAGGCGGTGGAGGTTTCGTCCACCGTTTGCGAGAGCACTTGGGGCAAACTGATTCCCACATCCCAGTTGTTTAAAATTCCAAAGCCCATGTTCAGGTCCATGGAGAGCAGGGAGTCTTTGGGTTCAAAGCGACTGGCGGTGCTTGTGTCCTCATAATTAGGCAGAGTGTTTACGGCGTAGTTTAAGAAGAAGCCAAAATTTATTACGCCTGGCGACAAGGTCTTTGAGGAGTGCACGGTAACGAAATCAAGGCCGCTGGTGGTGGGATTGAAGTTTTGCGTATCCACCCCAACGACGTTTGCGTAGGCAAAAAACGGAAAACTGCAGATAAATAGAATTAGTTTCTTCATGGGGGCTCCGTCCTGGTTGGTGCTTACTGTAAGTCTAGACAAAGGTTGTAAAAATTCAACGTGTTTTCAATTGAAAACCCTGTTTAGAAATAAGGTCCTAATGCTAAGTGATAAACTTTGAGAAGAGGCGCGATCGTGGCATACTGATTTTGCCATTAGATATGTTCTCCTTAAAAAGAGTTAGTTGCTTGAAGGGAGCTTAAAAAGCTCCCTTTTTTTATGTCTTGTTCAATTTTTGTTTACATTTCCGTAAACTATTGTACGATCTGATTCGTAAAGCGTGCGAAATTTGACTTCACCTCGACAAATTGCAATAAAGACACAATATGTGAGTGAGGATGCGAGATTTATGCTGATGAAAAAAGTAAATAAAGGCGAGATGCCAGACATTGCCTCTCACTCTAGCTCGGTGATTTACAGTCCCATCGATTGGGTGGGAATGGATGAGATCACTCTTCCAATCGAATTCATGGGAGAATCGTGCGTTGCCAAGGCCCGCGTGCACGTCAATATTCTAAATCCCAGTGCTAAAGGCATTCACATGTCGCGCTTGTTTTTGGCGGTCGGTGAAAAACTTCTCAAGCAAAAATTAACTCTTCCGGTTTTGAAAACAGCCATGCAGGAGCTCATCACTTCACAACAAGGCCTCAGCGACCAGGCTCGAGTGACTCTTCGTTGGCAGCAACCCATTCAGCGTAAAGCTTTGATTAGTGATAACAAAGGTTGGAAGACCTATCCCATGCAATTAGTGTTGGTTCAGAAAAACAACGAATTCAAAATGAAATTTGGTTTTAGCACCTACTACTCCAGCACCTGCCCGTGTTCGGCGGCGCTGGCTCGTCAGCTTGTGCAAAACGCATTTAAAAAACAGTTTTCCAAAAACCCAATTCACTTCGACGAGATTTACAATTGGTTGGGACAAAATCAAATTGCTTCACCCCACAGCCAGCGCAGTCGTGCCGATGTAAACTTAATTTTTAAAGACGGGCAAGAGAGCATCGATATTCTTAAATTTATCGATGCCATCGAAGGGGCCCTCAAAACCCCTGTGCAAACTGCCGTGAAGCGCGAGGACGAGCAGGAATTTGCACGCCTTAACGGCGAAAACTTGATGTTCGTGGAGGATGCTCTTCGTCGTATGCAGCAGGCTCTCAACGAATATGACGAGCTCAAAAACTTCAAAATCAAAGCCCACCATTTCGAAAGCCTGCATCAGCACAATGCCGTCGGCGTAATCACAAAAAGCCTCTAATCCGCCATCCTAAGCGAAGCGAAGGATCTCCTGTAAAACTTATAGGAACATAATTTTCCGGTATTTTTCTGGCACTACCCCGGAAAGATTGTTATTCCTTTCCGCGACAGGGTTAAATAAATAATTAAAACTAACAGGAGTTATTATGAAAAAAATCGTATTCGCAGCCGTTCTTGCGTTCTCTGCAGCCGCCAGCGCTCAATTCGTTATGGAACTTCCACGCTTGTGGTTTCCAGAAGAATTCACCGGCAAGACTGATGCTATGGCTCAAGCCAAACTTCAAGTCCAAGGCCAAATGATCGTAGATAGCAAAAACGTAAAAGCTTATCTTAAAAAATATAAACTAGGTCCAATCATGGGTATCTCAAAAGGTGACGACTCTTTTCAAGTTTTCGTAGAAGCCTGCTCATTTGACGTTGTGATCCGACCTCAGCAAACTCCATCGGTATTGCCAGTTCAAGGCACTCTTTTCTGCGATTAAGATCGTAGACGATCGAAAAAATTTATTTCTAATAGAAGGCCTCTGGGTAAAACCGAGGCCTTTTTTATTTGTTCGAACGCAAGTAACCTTTACAGGGTTAATTGACGCAACACAATAAAGCATGCTTTATGTGGGGAAACCAACTGCCCCGGCGAACGCCTGGCTTACCTTTAGGAGAAACCCATGAAAAATTTAATCGTATGCGCAGCCATTATGTTTACTGCAATCACCTCATTTGCAGGTGAAAAAATGGAAATCGTAACTGTATCAACTGGCGAAGTTGTTCAATTTCAAATCGCCATCGAGTACACGGCAGACTCTTGTAATTCTGTAAGTATTTTTGGTGAAACGCTGACGATGGTTGCTAAAAACTATAAAGGTGGAAAACTTTATGAGCCAGAAATTCAGACAATGCAAACAGTTGTAGGTTGCTCGAACAACAAAACGACCCAGGAAACAATCGTTTCAGACAAAGTATATACAACCAAAGCCGGCACTACAGTTCGCGTTATGCTCCCTGAAGGCTATTCAATCGTCGTAAAATGAAACAGTAAAGTAAAACAGTAAAGAAATAAGGAGAGAGTCATGTTTAAAAAAATATCTTTAGTGGCAGTGTTAGTAATGTGTTTAGTGAGTTCGCAAAACGGTTTGGCCGCAGAATGTGTTGATAGCAACGGCCAAGATATCTTCACTCAGCCAGAAGTTTTTTTTGGGATTATTGAAAAATCAGAATCTTGCTACCAAGCAGTTGAAATGGCCGAAGCCTGCGCTTACGGTTCGTCGCTCGACGTAGCAACGGCGGGTGCGGCTTACGGTATTTGCGAAAAAGAGCTTAACGCACAAAATCCAGCCAAAGAGTTAACTGTACTTTTAACGACGATGCAAACGACATGCAGCGAAAAGTACGACAAGGAAGAGGGCACGATGTATCGTTCGATGAACGCATTTTGCCAGCTTTCAGCCCTCGAATGGGTATTGAATATCGCCACTCCCAACTAAGAGTTTTTAAGACAAGTTAAAATAAAAAAAAAGCCTCGTCACAAACGAGGCTTTTTTATTTTCTAGTTACCTATTGCCTTTTAGAAGCTTTCGTCGAAGTTCACGTCGCCGGTGACGCCCATCTGATAGGCCACCACTTTGCGCTCAAAGAAGTTCGTAAGCTCTTGAACATCCTGAAGTTCCAAAAACGAAAATGGATTTTTCGAATTGAACTTGGCAGGGATGTGCAAAGCTTCGAGGCGCTGATCGGCAATGTATTGCAAATACTGACGCATGTCTTTTTTCGACATCCCAGCAATACCCAAATCAAGCACATCATCGGCAAACGCCATTTCACACTCAACAGCTTCGGAGATCATTTGCACGATCATATCGTTCATCTGTGGTGTGAAAATAGTTGGATCCTCTTGGCGCGCAATCTCGATCACTTCGAAAGCAAAGTTCATATGGGCGCTCTCATCGCGAAACACCCAGTTGGTTCCCGAAGCCAGGCCATCGAGAAGACCTTTGGATCTGAGGAAGTAAACATAGGCAAAGGCGCCAAAGAAGAACAAACCTTCAACACACGTTGCAAAGCAGGCCAGGTTCATTAAGAACTTTCTGCGATCTTCCACGGATTCGATACGATCCATTTTGTCGATGGAACCCATCCATTTAAAACAGAACTGTGCTTTTTTCTGAATCGACGGAATGTTGTCGATGGCCGAAAACGCTTTTACGCGTTCGTTGACGTCGGGGATGTACGTGTCCAGCAGGGTGAGATAAAACTGCACGTGCAACGCCTCTTCGTACAACTGGCGCGATAGATACAGCCGCGCCTCGGGACTATTGATGTGCTTGTACAGGTTCAATACAAGGTTGTTACCGACAATGGAATCTCCCGTGGCAAAAAACGCCACAAGGCGGTTGATCAGGTGGCACTCAGCAGGCGACATTTTAGATCGAAGATCGTTAATGTCGCGCGAGAAATCCACTTCCTCAACGGTCCAGGTATTTTTGATCGCGTTCTTGTACATTTCGTAAAAGATCGGATACTTCATGGGTCTCAGAGTTAAATTAAAACCGGGATCTAAAATCATAAATTCTCCTTTTAAAAACTGCGCGCCACCGCGCAGTTCAATTTACCGACTGCGCGCCACCGCGCAGTTCAACTTACTGACAAGCTTCGCAATCTTCAGGTTTGTCGATGGAACAGGCGATCACTTCTTCTGTTGAATAGTCATTTTTAGGTTTTGTATTTTTAATCGTCGTTTTTGAAATGCGCGTGGCAGCTCGTGAACGTAGATAATACGTTGTTTTTACGCCTTTTTCCCAAGCGTACATATACATGGACGACAACTTGCCAATGGTCGCGTTTTCTAAAAACAAATTCAGCGACTGACTTTGATCAATAAAAGCGCCGCGCTCGGCAGCCATGTCGATCAAGCCCTTCATCGGAAGTTCCCAAACCGTGCGATAGATGGACTTTAAGTTTTCAGGAACT
>JANOYW010000003.1:0-3445 GCA_031429075.1 Bdellovibrionales bacterium
AAAAAAATCAGACTTCGTTACTTATTTTGATCAAGGTTTAAGTTTTAAAAAAACAGCGCACTGGTCAGACGCACTAAAAAACTTTACGTTAGCCCATCAACTCAACCCGCGTGATGTGGATTTAGCTCTCGAAATGGCGCCGTTGCTCATTCAGATGGAAGGACAAACTGCCTACGCGCGAAGCCTCATTGAAAAAGCCTTGGTGGGACAATATAAAAAAGAAACCATTCTTTTTGGACAAAATCTTTTGGGCCTTTCGTACTCCTACGAATTGCAGCAGCGCGAATCCGCCTACACAGCAGCACTGAAACACTTTAACGAATCCTTGCAAGCCGACACAGAGTCCGAGTATGTGCCCGCCCTGATCAATAAGGGATGGCTGTTGTTTACTCAAGGTCGCTATCGTGAGGCCGAAGGGGTGCTGCTAAAGACGCTCAACAAAAACCCCTATTCGCACATTGGAGCTCTTTACTTGATTGAGGGTTATCTTTTTCAGAACCTGAAGGAGAATAATAAATCGGCTCTGCAAAAGGCCCAGCAGATCACGTCGCAAATGGTGACGCATAAAATTTACGACAGCCAGCAGGAAATTTATTTGTTTCATGCCTATCTCATGTCGAAACTGGGTGGAGATAAAAACTCGGTGCAAAAACTGATTCAAAACTCCATCAGTTTGGATCCCGACCTCACCACAGATCATGTGCATTCACCTCTTGTGGACTGGCGCGGTTTTCAATGGAAGTCTTTTGCCTTTGTCTGCCAAGATCTACTTAAAATCGCCAACAGCGAGAGCGCCTCCCTACTCAACTTTATCTGTAAATACAAAGGACAAGGTGTTTTGGCGGCTCAACAATCCATTGATGCTTGGTTGGGAAAAAATTCTAAGGATCCAAGAGCCCATATCGCCAGCGCCATCGTTTCGCAAAGCGTGGGGGAGCTGGAAAAAGCAAAAGAATCGCTCATGAGTGCGCGCCGGTTAGGTGTGCAAGACCGTTTGTATTTTCAGGTTTTATTTAAGGTGTGTTTTAAGTTAAAAGATGTTTCCTGTTTAAAAGAAATTACGCCGTCCTTACAAAAGCTCTCACCGTTGCATGGATATACGGCGCAGGCGCTGGTCGATGAAGATCGACAGGCCATGAGTAAAGGTTTGAAGGAGTCGGCAAACTACATTCCGCTACTTAGCTTACAAAAGTGAGAAATAAATGATGTTGGTGCTGAGTTTCTTATTTGCGTTGTCAATAAATGCCGAAATGGTAAAAAGCGCAGTTCCTATTCCTGCTGAACTGTTTGAAAAAGTTCAAAAAGATTTTGGCATCAAAAACTTTGATTTCTCGGCAGAGTTTTTGGACGTGGAAGTGACTGTACAGGGCACTAAAGGCGGCGACCAAAAGTTAAAATTGGGTTACACACAAGAAGTGCTAGATCTGTCGAGTTACGTAGACAAAATTTGGCCCCACTTCTACATCTTTTTTAAGTCCCCCATTGCGCTCGATGGCGATACAGCCTTGTATTTTGTAAGTCGCTATAAAGCCATGGAACTTGGAACTCAGACCCTTGGCCTTGGTTGCGGCCAGGCGGTTAAAATTAAAGACAAAATGAAAAAGCTATTTTCTTCGAGTGGGATCAAGCTTATGACAAAGGCGGGGCATTACCTCAATTTGTTAGGGGGCGATTATTTATTAGTTAAAAAAGAAGGCCAGAAGATCAAGATGGTTTTCTTCCGAGTCCGCGATGGACGATGGTCCCATCGACTTTGTATTTAAGCTGCTTATTAATTCAAAAGGGAAAAAATGGAAAAAGTATTCATATCTCAGCTGCAAGATAAACAAAGTATCCAATCACTTTTTTTAGCTAAAGGAAAAACACTTCTCAAAGATAAAAAAGGCAAAAGCTACATGAGTTTTTTACTCAGTGATTCCACGGGAGATGTGGACGCCAAGGCTTGGGACAATGTGGAGCAAATCGGCGGGCAATTTGAATCGGGAGATATTATTTTAGTAAAGGGCACGGTCCAGCTCTTTCAAAATCGTAAACAAATTGTGATTCATAAAATTGAACGTTTTGAGGGCGAAGTGGACCTCAAAGATTATATTCAGTCATCAAAAACACACCCCGAAGAATTATTTCTGGAGCTCCTCAAAATCGTAGAAACGGTAGAAAGTGTTGCGCTGAAGACTTTGATTTTGGGAGTTCTCAGTGATCCCACCATCAAACCTCTGTTGCTTGTGGCACCCGCAGCAAAATCCGTTCACCACGCCAAGTTCGGTGGACTGTTGGAACACATTGTTTCCATCGTAAAATTGGCGCAATTGATTTGTAAAAATTATCCGCAACTTAATTTAGATCTTCTTATTTATGGTGCAATTTTTCATGATATCGGAAAAATTTGGGAACTTAAAATTGACGAAGGTGGCATTCGTTACACCGACCGCGGTCGACTGTTAGGCCACATGCTCATGGCTTGCGAACTTGTCGAAAAAAAGACACAGTCGATCTTTAATTTTCCGCCACAGCTCAAAGATATCTGTAAGCATATGATTTTGAGTCACCATGGCAAACACGAGTACGGGTCGCCCAAACTTCCGCAAACTTTAGAGGCCTATGTTCTGTGGATGCTCGACGAAATGGACAGCAAAATTGATTCTATTCAGACCGCGATGTCATTGACACAAGGGGATGAGCCATGGTCTTTGTACTCGCAACTCTTCGAAAGAAATTTCTACGTTAAAGGAAATAAGTGGTCTGAATGATCGAGTTTTTAAAAGTTTATCGCAAGAACGATCCCGCCGCGCGGTCGTACCTAGAAGTTATCCTTTTGTACCCCGGCCCCAAAGCCGTGTTCTTTCACCGCATCGCTCATTTTTTTTATAACCTCCAGCTTTTTTTTATCGCACGCTTGATCAGCGAGTTTTCGCGCTGGATCACCTTGGTGGAGATTCACCCAGGAGCTAAAATTGGCAAAAAATTATTCATCGATCACGGCGCTGGCATTGTGATCGGCGAAACGGCCGTCGTGGGTGACGACTGTATGATCTATCACGGGGTCACTCTTGGCGGAGTTTCTCTCGAGCATAAAAAACGCCATCCCACCTTGGAAGACGGCGTTATGGTGGGGGCGGGTGCTAAAGTTCTCGGCGCCATCACGATTGGCAAAAACGCCAAAATCGGAGCGAACTCCGTGGTCACTAAAAACGTTCCAGCGGGTGTTTCCGTGGCGGGTGTTCCCGCTAAAGAACTGCAGCAACAATAAAGCTCCACAGCTTTATTGCCCGTATAAAATAAAGCTCCACAGCTTTATTGCCCACAACTGTAAAGCCTTAATTGTCACCGAACTCCTTAAAACTTATATACGCGATCTGGCATGGTCTCTGAATTGCTCTTTCTATGGCTAACGGAGGCCTTGTGCTTAAGAACGGACTTATACTTATTCTTGCCAGTGTGATCT
>JANOYW010000004.1:0-73526 GCA_031429075.1 Bdellovibrionales bacterium
CAAGGTGGCCGTGGGCGAAATTGATTCTCCTCGTACGTATTTGTTCGACGAAGTGGACACCGGCGTCAGCGGTCCCACGGCGCAAAAGGTTGGCAAGAAACTGAAAGAGATTGCCCATGGCCAGCAAGTGATTTGCATCACCCATTTACCGCAGGTAGCGTCGTTTGCCGATCAACATTATTTTATTTCGAAAAAATCAGTCAAAGGCCACATGAACATGACGGCCGTTGCATTGACTGGCAAAGAGCGCGTGGAAGAAATCGCACGCTTAATCTCGGGAGAAAAACTCAGCTCGACGAGCCTTGCCCATGCAAAACAACTTTTGAGCGATGCGCGCTCTTAAGTAGATACATCGAAATAAAAGCGGAGCCCACTGCGCCCATAGCACAGGCGGCAACCGCAAAGCCCACCGCATAGCCCAAACCAAAGCCTGTGAATAAATAAACCCAACTCAAAAGACCCACGAAAAATACTGTCAGTGCTGTTATGATTACAAAAGAAGATTCACTCATTTGTTTCTCCTAAGAACTTCCGCTTTTACAAAGTCAACCAGCTCCACTGCCGATCTTGCTTGGTCAAAACCTTGCAGCTATCGTCCCAACTGCCTAAATTGTAACTGGTCATTTTTTGCCCACTCACGATAAACGTTGTTTCATCGCGCAGATGTACATGTCCAGTGATAATAGTTTGAAAGGCCCGCACAGCAAAAACTTTTTGCGCATGGGTATGAATGATCTTAAGAATTCGTTGTGGATCGCGTAAGGAATTGGTGTAGGCGCGACTGGTTTTACTCATGGATTTACCAAGCCAGGCCACAAAAATACCAGGAAGATAAAGAGCAACGGCCTTCATGATGGGAGTCCTCAGAAGCCAGCGCAAAAACAAATAGCCTTTGTCCTCGGGATCCATTTGATCACCGTGCTCGATACGCACGATCTCGTCGTCGAGGTGAAAGTACTCTGGGTCGCTATGAACGATGACACTCAAATCATCTTGCCAAAATTTTTTCAGGTGGAGATCGTGATTGCCTTCAAAATAATGAATTTCTGTTCCTAAAGATATCAGTTTTTGCATAACTTTGATGAGTGGCTTGAACTTTTTGATAAAATACTGATGTTTGCCAATCCAAAGGTCAAAGATATCGCCCACTAAAAAAACCACAGACTCATTGGCCTTGGGCTCAAGGGAAATAAAAAAGCGCAGAAGGTTCTGCGCTTGGTCGTCGTTCATTTCTCTCAGATGCAAATCTGAGAGAAAATAGTAACTTTTCATTACATCCCGTCCTGCGACTCCTCATTGCGTTGCTTGCGGCGAAGATACGTCGGAACATCGAGATTGGACTGATCAAACGGAGAGCTGAGATCTGCAGCGGCAGCTTTTGCGGCGGCGTTGTGATCCAAACTCATTTCCATGCTCAACTGTTCGGTGGGTAACTCCCGTTGTTTGAGGGCCTGCTCACGGTACGCTTTCGCTTTTGCGATGAGCATATCGCGAGAGTTGGCGGCCGCAGCGTGAGCCGCAGCTTCTGCATTATATTGAGGATGCCCAGGATCGATCACTGGTGCTGCCATTTCTTCAACTATCGGAGCTGGTGTTGGCGGCATGATCGGAGCCGCAGCCACTGGCGCGATTGTTGGAGCTTGAACAGACGCTTGTTGAACAGCCGACTGATACACTGGCTGCTGCGGAATTGGCGGCAACGGCTGCTGAGGTATAGCCTGTGCAGGAACCGGCTGATACTGAGGCTGATAATACTGTGGTGGCGGCTGTTGTGACTGAGTCATATAAACAGGTTGTTGGGGCTGAGCTTGATAGGAGTAATGCTGAGGAACACCCAGCTTCACTTGATCAACGCCAAAACCAGTGGCAATAACGGTTACACGAACTTCGTCGCCCAAACTTTCATCGATCACAGCTCCAAAAATAATTTCTGCTTCTTCATGAGCAGCTTCGGTAATCAGAGTCGAAGCTTCATTCACTTCATGCAAGCTTAAATCTCTACCACCAGTGACATTGATGATGATGCCGGTGGCGCCATCAATGGAAATATTTTCGAGAAGCGGGGAGGAGATGGCTGCAGTGGCTGCTTCCACCGCGCGGTTTTCGCCAGTGGCTGAGCCTGTTCCCATAATGGCCATTCCCTGTGTGGACATCACAGTGCGAATGTCGGCAAAATCAAGGTTGATCAAACCGCGAATGTTAATGAGATCCGAAATCCCTTTTACGGCCTGAAGTAAAACTTCATCCGCTTTGCGAAACATATCCAAGAGAGATGTTTTTTCGTGGGAAATAGAGAGGAGCTTTTGGTTTGGAATCACGATGAGTGTATCCACACTTTCGCGCAATTCATTTAAACCGCCGAAGGCATGACGCATTCTTTTTTTGCCTTCGAAGCTAAAAGGCTTTGTCACCACTCCAATTGTGAGTGCGCCCAGTTCTTTTGCGATTTTTGCAACGATGGGCGCGCCGCCTGTTCCTGTTCCACCACCCATGCCGGCAGTCACAAAAACCATATCTGCGCCTTCAAGGGACTCAACGATATCGTTGTAAGACTCAATGGCCGCGCGCTTTCCAACTTCAGGATTGGCACCGGCTCCTAAGCCCCTGGTGAGCTCTTTTCCAAGCTGAATTTTATTTTGCGCTTTATGTGCTTCGAGAGCTTGACGATCTGTGTTCGCAACAACGAACTCCACCCCTGTAAGACCACCCTCGATCATTGTTGTTACAGCGTTATTCCCGCCTCCACCAACGCCAATAACCTTGATCGTCGCTCCAATATTTACATTTTCTTCTAACTCAAACATAGGTTCCCCTTTGTTGCTTATAATAAATTCTCAAAATAATTTTTGATCCGATTAAAAGTTTCTTTAAAAGTGTCCAATAAAAACTCATTGCTTACAAAACTTTGTCGATTTCTGGCGTGCTGCAGAAGACCCACTGTGACAGACATTGCAGGACCTTGGGCCAGCGGATTTGTAGACAAAACGTTATTAAGCCCACCGCGACGGACGGGAATATCAAAGGTAAATTCCCCAAGCTCGGCCAACCCTGGCAGCTGACTTCCTCCGCCAGTGAGCACAAGGCCACCTTTCATGTGACCTAACAAACCCTCATCGTTGAGTTTTCGCAAGATCAAACCTAAGGTTTCTTCGGAGCGCGCCTCTAAAATTTCAGCAACCAGCTTCGACGACACAACTTGCATGCCGTCTCCCTTTAAGGATTCAACTTCGACTTTTTCGTCTTCACTGATTAAATCCACAAGGGCTGCACCATTGTTCTTTTTGATTTTTTCGGCGGCAGCTTGCGGGGTTCGCAGACCCACAGCTAAATCGTTAGTAAAATGCGAGCCGCCGATCGGTATTGTTTGGCAAAGCACCATTTTATTTTCTTTATAGACCATCAATTGGGTCATGGCTCCACCGATATCGACAACGGCGATTCCCATCTCTTTATCTTCTGCAGTTAAAAGAACTTCGCTACAGGCCAGGGGCTGAGGAACAAATTCGATAATATTTAGATTGGATTGAGCAGCGCAGTCGCGAATAGTTTGCAGTATTTTTTTTGCGCCCACAATCAATTGCGAATGAACTTCTAACGACGTTGTCTTTTGACCTAAGGGCGCTTTGAAATGTTTCTGGCTGCCAATCTTAAAAAAGTGAGGAGAATGATGCAGGATCTGACGATCGCTGCGCAGAGGAACAAGGTCTTCTCCCACTTTTTTCACAAGCTCAATGTCTTTTGCCGTCACTACTTTTTTAATCGACAGAACGCCTTTGGCGTAAATGCTTTCAAGAGTGATATCTGCCACAGACGCGTAAACGTCGTTGATGACAACATCGTGAGTGAGTTCTAATTCTGTTTTAATTTTGTGGATGGCTGTTGTGATTTCGCGGGCATCGATAATTTGCCCCTGATGAATCCCTTTATGCGCAAGTTGGACTACAGAGACGATTTCCAATTTTTCACCGGAAACACGCCCCAACGCCATGACGACTTTGGATGAGCCCACTTCAAGACTTGTATAATATTGTACTTTCTCTTTCGACATCCGCATCCTTGGATTTATGCTCACTATTACGGCAATACTGTCCGTTAGTAGGGCATCTATACCTTAGCCTACGAATGCTTACGCAGCCTGACAAGAACTTTTTTTGCAAAGCTTGCGTCGATGACGCGCCATTTTTGATTTTGACTTTCCAAATATTTTAATACGTTTGCAACACGTTTTGCTTTTAAGTGAACATCGCCGTGGCCCAAAACAATTTCGCCTTCCACGCCGCGACTCATTTCTAAAACCAAACCTCGTGTTTCGCTCCAGTCAACCTCTGCCACCTCGGGTTTAGAAATCACGCCTTCGTTGGGCATCAAAAGATAAAGTAGAATCATTTTTTTTCGCGCGTCTTCGTTTTTTGCAAAAACCGAATTTCTCACAAAAGGCACGTCTGGCGCATAGAATAAATCCATGGGAGGCAGTAGCGAACCATCCTCGGTCACCGCACGCACTCTCTTTTTACCTTCAAAATAAACCAGCACCACCGGCTTTAGCTGCAGTCGCACTTGCACGCGGTTGGGCCACACTCGCTCGACAATGGCAGATTGCACGCTGGGGTCTTGCAGAATACTGCGATTGATCTCTTCGAGGGGAACTTGCCAAAGATTTTTATTTTTATGCGTTAAAAAGCGAACCAACCATTTGGTTTGAGTTTGCCGAAGCATTTCGTCGTGCCACTGCTCGCCCGCCACGGTGACCTGAACATCGCGAAAGACGAAGACGGTCTGATCATAATAAAAAATATAAGCCGCTAAGCTTATAAGCCCAAGCACAGATGCAGCGATAAATAACTTTACAGGCCTTAACATAAGACTAGAATAATTTTGAAATCGAAAAAAAACAATCCAGGCTAGCCCTTAAGCTCGAGTTCAACGTTAGCGCGAGGAGAAGTCACAATGAGCCCTGTATTTCTGATCATTGTCTTTTACACATTATTGAGTTTTGGCAGCGAATTAGCGCCCGCTCAGTTCTCTGCAAGCGCGCAAGAGGAAACTCTTCTCTGGCAAAAAACAGTGGATAACTTTATTTCTAAGAATCCTAAGGCTCAATTACTGATCAAAGACTCTTTGCAGGCGGTTTTTGTGCCGCCGTCATCCCCTTCCGCGCCACTCTTTATATTGTCGTCGGGAATTCATGGTGCCGAAGCCTATACTGGCAGTGCCCTGCAACGACTTTTTTTGCAAAAGTGGCAAAGCGACCCACATAAAGCTGGTCTACTCCTTATTCATATTTTAAATCCCCACGGATTTTCACACTTCCGTAGAACCAATGCACAAAATGTTGATCTGAACCGAAACTTTTCTGTTGAAGGGTTACCAAAAAATCAAGCCTATCAAAACATGCAATCCTTGTTGGAACCGCAAACCCCCGCTTCGACGTCGCTACTGAGCAAATGGGGATTTTTTCTAAAAGTCAGTTGGTACTACTTAAAAAATGGCAAGAAAGCGATCCTCAACACGCTCGCTGGGCAAAGTGATTCCCCCAAAGGTCTTTACTTTTCGGGCTTGGAGCCTCAAGCCGAAACCCGCATTGTGCAAAACTGGATTCTAGATATTGCGCAAAACTTTTCCACAGTTTTGCACATAGATCTGCACACCGGCTTTGGCGAACGCGGCAAATTGCACTTTTACGGAAGCGAAGAGTTTCGAAGTCCCCAACAACTCGCTTCCCTCAAAAAGATATTTCCCAATATTAAAGTGGACACAGCCAACGACGCCGATTTTTATCCCACCCACGGAGATTTTATCGACTGGACATGGAAAGCTCTCCCGCAAAAAACCGTCATTCCCATGGTTTTTGAATTTGGCGCTATGGACAGTCAAACTCTCTTGGGAGGCATGGAATCGCTGTGGATCGCAGTGCTCGAAAATCAAGGGTTTCACCACGGCTACGCAACCGAAGCGGACAAACAAAACACTCGCAGACTCTTTGAGTCGTTGTTCAACCCGCCGGATGAAGTCTGGCAAAAGGCCGTGCTTACCCAAGGCGAGGAAGCTCTGTCCGAAGCGTTAGGTAACTTAGAAAAGAATTAATGCTTATTTTTTTTGTAAGAATGGCATGTATGAACCCGCCCGCCAAAGCAAGATAAAAAATCTTGATGGAAAGATGATCAAATGCAGGCATGTATCCGGCCTCTTGTTGAAGATCAATAAAGTCTTCGGGACCCGATGGAATATGCAACCCTCACTGCTAAACACTTCTGCGGCATCTAAAGTGCCCTGCCATTCTCGAGCATTATGAAGGTAAGGTTTGATCTATTTCGCCATCCGTCTTTCTTACTTCGCTTTTGTTGGTTGGTTAAAAATTAATCCTCAATTCGTTAAAAAAAATTATTCAAACTGCATGTTTAAAACTTTCGCCACTATTGAGTAAGGCCCAAATTGTTCTGGCGTTTTTATTGGCCAGCGCCACAGCCGTCTTGTTGTAACCCTTTTTGGATCTGAGTTTCTGCACCCACTCAATTCGTTTCACAGACTCACCTTTGATCCGCCGATTATGACCAACTGCCGCCCGAGCTCCATGAACAAGCATCGTCCTTATATAACGATCTCCGCGTTTACTGATTCCTAACAACTGTTGTTTCCCGCCACTGGAGCTTTGCCTTGGCACCAATCCAAAATAAGCAGCAAACTCTCTCCCATTTTTGAAAAGACTTGGATCTGAGGCGCTTGCCAATATCGCGGTGGCCGCCATGGGGCCAACACCTGGAATCGTCGTTAGTCTTTGAGCCACAGGATGTTTATCGTGGATCGTTTGAACAAGATCGCTATATTTTTTTACTTGCTCGGTCAGCAATAACAGCTCGGAAAAAAGATCTTGAATAAGCTTTCGGGTAAATGAAGTTAATTGGTTTTCTTGGTCTGCTAAAATTTCTGGAATTTCTTTTGGTAACTCTTTAATTCCTAAGGGGATGACAATCCCATATTCACCTAGCAGTCCTCGAATCTCGCAAGCTAAAGACGTCCTGGATTCGACAAGGCGCTGTCTGATTCGGTGTACAGATTGAATGTCTTGTTGATCCACACTTTTTACTGCTACAAAGCGCATGTTGGGTCTTGCAACGGCCTCACAAATGGCTTCTGCATCGTTCTCGTCATTTTTATTGGTTTTAACATAGGGCTTCACGAACTGTGCTGCCATGATTCGCGCGTCATGCCCCAACTTCTTGATCTCTCGGGCCCAGTAATTAGAGCCACCACCGGCTTCCATTCCTACAAGACATGGTTGGAGGTTTGCAAAAAACTCCAACACTTTCGTTCTTGTTAATTTCTTTTTGACCACTATTTTTCCCCGAGCATCGACGCCGTGAATGTAAAAAACGTTTTTTGCCAAATCTAATCCTATTGTTGTAATATCCTTCATTGAATCCGCTCCTTTTTATTGAATCGTTTATTAAGCAAAAACAATTCTGGCCCAATTGGCGCCATCTAGTAAAGACGGGGCGGGTTCATTCCATTACATATTTCAAAGAGCGACGAGGTCTTAGATTGCTGGGATATTTCGTATTGGGTCTCGTTGATTGGATTAGTTAGGCTTTTGTAAGACTTTTTGTTTTGAATCTTTACCATCTTGTGATTAAAATGACCAAGTCGAACATGGAGGTTATTTTTGAAGTTTATTTTTAAACTCAGTATTATCATTTCGTCCGTCGTAATTTTACTGACATCAAGCGTGATGGCAAAGCCGAAGACTTTTAAGTGTTCTATCATGGGTATTTCTGCTGATCGTAAGCCCATTAACTTTGAACTAAAAGAGGGAGAGCCGAAGAAAGAAATTGCATTGCAAAATCCTGTACAATTTTACGCTATAGACATATCAGCAAGTCCTCTCCTCAATTCTGATAAGACCCATATCGTTGACGCCACGCTGATTTCCCTTACAACGAAAGGTATTCATTATAATATTTCTCGAAAGGTAAAGCCTGAAGACAAACTGGCATTTGATTACGAAGGTGTCGCATCAGGAAGTTTCCCTATTGGTGGATATGTTTGGGTATTCGGTGTAGCAGAAATAGCCTGTAATAATAAGTAAGTGATCTTGCCTGTTTCAAGCAGAAGTAACAGATAAGTTTCAACTCATAAGCAAAATACATTAAATCTCAAGACCTGGAAACTCTCGGAAAGAATCCCAAGAACTCCCCAAAATTCTTCTATGAAATATTAAGCCATTCTTAAGCAAGGCAAAGATCTAATTTTACTGTCGCTGCAACCTTATGAACGCGTCAATCCGGGGAATTATTTTTTAAATAATTTGACACTTGTTTTGGCTTTTTAAATTTGATTCTGTGTGTGGCGGACACACTCACCTGTACAGCATCACAGGGGTTTTCATATCTCTTTCTTCGTCTTATTTTTATGTGTTTTACGTTGGATAGCGACGTCTATTTTAAATAATATCCGGTCGAGGTTTTTCTGAAAAATCAAAATTGAAAGTGCATGCTAGTGTCATTGCTTCAAAAAGGAGAAACTATGAATTTTCATCATCTATCTCACAATGATCTTATCGCTAATTTTTCTGATTTGGTTCAAAAGGAACGTCAGATGACCGCTCAGGTGTTGGCGTGCATTGCAGAAATCGATCGTCGCCAGCTCTATTTGGAAAACGGCTATAGCAGCCTGTTTGATTTTTTGGTGCGAAACTATGGTTATAGTCCTGGAGCCGCCATGCGCCGAGTTGATGGGGCGCGTTTGTTGCGCGAGTTACCAGATGTTAAAGAAAAAATTGAACGTGGGACTCTGACATTATCTCAGGCCAATCAAATTCAGAGGGCTGCGCGGGAAATGAAAAAAACCGAGCGAGCTCTGAGCACGGAAGAAAAGCAGGAGCTGATTCTGCAGGTAGAACATGCGAGCAAAAAAGAAACGGAGAAGATCATTGCCGAGCGATTGAATCTAACAGTGATGCCAATAGAAAAAGAGACTTTGCATCGAGATGCCTCGGTGAGGCTCACCATGACTTTTTCGGTAGAGCAAATAGAAATGCTCGAGCAGGTGCGGAATATGGTTTCGCACTCTGTGAACTCACAAAGCTGGAGTGAACTCTGTGTCTATTTGGCAAAAAAGGAACTCGCTCGTCGTACGAATACGAGATCTACAAATACGAGTTCTACGAATATTGCGACTCCTTTAAATACCAATGTCGCTGCGACAGTGAAAAAACGAAGGGCGTTGCCAGCAAGAGTCCGAAAGATGCTGCTGAATCCCGCTGCAAGATGCCAGTACAAAAACCATAAAGGAGAGCAGTGTCATAGTTCGCGCTATTTGCAGATTGATCACATCCAAAGTATTAGCCGTGGTGGAAGTAATGATATCGAAAATCTTCAGGTTTTGTGCGGCACTCACAATCGGTATAAATACGTCAGCGGGGGCTAATTCATGCGTCCGCCAGGTCAGCGACCTAAAAAAATGTACTCAGTCTCAAGTTCAACACCTTTAAGTGATTTCACTGTGGATTGAACATGCTGTCGTACACTCTCGATATCTTTGGCGGTGGCTCCGCCGATGTTGACGATAAAATTTGCGTGCTTTTCAGAGACCTGCGCGCCACCCACTTGGTAGCCTTTGAGGCCGCACTCTTCGATCAAGCGGCCCGATTTATTTCCCGGAGGGTTTTTAAAGACTGAACCACAACTTGGTAAGTGCAGAGGCTGTGTGGCCATTCGCCGCTTGTTGCTCTCTTGCAGGCGCTTTAACACCGTGTCGTCAGGTGGTTCTTCCCACGCAATACCAACGAGCGTGATAATGCCAGGCTGCCAGCCCTTGGTTTTTCGATAGGACCATTCTAGCTCTGATTTATTTTTTCGAAGGATTTTAAAATCTGACGACGCGAGATCGATCCATTCTACCCACTCTACGATCTCGCAGAATTCTTTGGGATGGATTTCGTGACCCACACCTGCATTCATCACCACACCGCCGCCCACATCGCCGGGGAGGCCGGCTAAAAAGATGGCGGCGCTTTGTCGTTGTTTGATAAAAACTTTTAACAGTTCTGATTTTGGCAAACCCGCTTGGCAAATGGCGCTGGTTTTGTTCCCCGCAATGGTAACGCTTTCCATTTTGGAAAATTGCGTCAGCAAAATCACAAGACCCGCAACACCCTCATCGCTCACGAGAACGTTGCTACCGCCACTCAACACTGTGATTGGTAGATTTTTTGCGCGCGCCCAACCACAGGCTTCGACGATGTCGTCAACAGATTGCGGAAACACGGCCCAGTCGGCGCTGCCGCCCACTTTCCACCAGGTATGCTCCGCTAAATTGTAATTCTGTTTAAACTCCATCAGCGCTCCCGCGACTCAAATAAATTCGTAAAATTTGTTTACGTCGCCTGCACCAAAACAAACCACCACATCGCCCGGTTTGCATTCTTTGGTGAGCATTTCTTTAGCGGTGGCAAATACACCGACCCACTCGCCGCGGCCACCATCGATCTCTGTGGCCAGGCGCTGCGCGGTGATTCCCTCCATGGGTTTTTCGCCAGCGGCGTAGATATCGAGCACCCAAACTTTTTCGGCCACAGCGAAAGACTGTGTGAAGTCTTTCCAGCACAATTGTGTGCGCGAGTATCTGTGGGGCTGAAATAAAACGTAAATCTTTTGCGTAGGGTATTTTTCGCGGAAGGCCTGAAGGGTGGCTTTAACTTCGGTGGGATGGTGTCCATAATCATCGTAGATCAAAACACCGTGTTTTTCGCCGCGCAATTGGAACCGTCGATCCACGCCTTTAAATAAACCCACGCCGCGCAAACACTCACTCCACGGAACGTCGGCCAGATGACTGGCAATCGCTGCCGCTAAAGCATTTAAAGCATTGTGCCTGCCCGACACTTGCAAATTCATGGCGCCGAGATTTTTGCCCTGCTTGTCGTAAACAACGTACTCGCCGTTCTTGCCCTCGATGTAGTAGTCGTTGTTTTTATTTAAGCCGTAGTAAATAATTTTTTTAGGAAAATCCTGGTAGATTTCGCGAATGATGGGATCGTCGCCGCAGACAACGGCGGCGCCGTAGAAAGGGACTTTCAGAGCAAAATCATAAAACGCTTTTTTTAACGTCTCCATGGATTTGTAATAATCCAAGTGATCGTTATCGATATTCGTCACAATACAAATTTCGTGGTTAAATCGCGAGAAGCTTCCGTCGCTTTCGTCGGCCTCTACGATCATCCACTCACCTTTGCCTAAAAGCGCGGTGGATTTGATCAAATCCAAGCGACCGCCGACGGCGATGGTGGGCTCGAGCTTGGCATGCACAAACACCGACGAGACAAAACTTGTGGTGGTTGTTTTTCCATGGGTGCCCGCAATGGCTAATCCACGCTTAAGGTTCATAATTTCGGCCAGGGCCTCGGCGCGCGGGATGCGAGGAATGGAACGGCGTTTGGCTTCGAGCATTTCGGGGTTGTCTTGTTTGACGGCGCTGGAGTAAACAACCACATCACAATTTTGAATATTTTCGGCTTTATGACCAAAGTAAATTTTAACGCCCATCGCTTGCAAGCGTTTGGTTTGCTCGTTTTCTTTCATGTCTGTGCCCGACACCGTGGCGCCCATTTTGTGCAACAGCTCGGCGATTCCCGACATTCCGATTCCACCGATACCTAAAAAATGCACTTGCGAGTTTGCAAACTTCATACGTTGATTTCCTTGAGCAGCGATTGCGCGATCACTTGCGTTGAATTCGAAAAATCAAATTTTTCTAAATTTTGTTTCATCACTTGTAGTTTTTGCGGACTTTGCAAAACTTCCTGCAAGATAGCGTGCAAACTTTGTGGAGTGAGATCTTTTTGCTCTAATAAAAAGGCTCCGTGTTGATCCACAATCACCTTGGCATTTTTATACTGATGATTGTCGGCAGCCGTGGGCAGCGGAATAAAAATCGCGGGTTTGCGGCACGAAATCACTTCGGCCACCGTGCTGGCACCAGAGCGGCAGATGACCACGTCTGCGCGTTGCAACTCCTGCGGCATATTGTGAATGTACTCAACCAGTTCGATTTTTTCGGAAAGCACACCGTACTCGGTTTTCATACGCTCAAAATCTCGCCCGCCCGTTTGATGTTTGATCGAAAACTGAGCGAGAATGTCTGGATAGGTTTTTAAAAATTGCAAAACGCCGTCGTTAATGGCCCGTGCACCTTGGCTTCCGCCGAAGATGAGGAGCCGCGGTCGAGATCCTTGAGTTGCCAGGTTTTTTTCGCTCTCCAAAAAAAACTCGGCGCGCACAGGCATCCCGGCTTCGATGATTTTAGCAGATGTTAAATATTTTTTGGCCTCGGCAAAAACAATAAAGTTCGTATCCACCCAGCGCGCCAACAACCGATTGGTGAGGCCGGGGTAGGCGTTGGCTTCCCACAACGCAGTTTTTGCGCCAAAGATTTTGGCAATGGCAATGAACGGACCAGAGGCAAAACCACCCACACCCAAAACGAGCTGGGGACGGATTTTAAAAAAAATCCAGGCCGCATGAATCAGAGAAAAAGGCATCCGCAACATCGTCTTGAGTTGTTGAATGCGCCCCACCGACGAGTGCAATCGACCCACCCGGATCAAATGATAGGGATAGGTGTACTGCGCCCAGATTTTTTCTTCGAGGCCGCCTTGGGCTCCCACAAAATGAATTTTTAATGCGGGATTATTTTTTTGCAGGGCTTGAGCGATAGCGAGTCCAGGATAAATATGACCACCTGTACCGCCACCTGTGATCACGATGGTAGACATAGGATTTAAGTACGACACTGCCGTTGGATGTTCAATAAGATTCCAAAAAGGACACACGACATTACTAGAGACGCCCCTCCGTAACTCAAAAAAGGAAGAGTGAGGCCCTTCGTTGGCAAAAGCCCTAAAACCACGCCCGTGTTAATCATCACGGAGTAAGCAAAACAAACCACAAGTCCTAAAGAGAGCACTTTAAAAAAGAGAGATTCCACTCGATGAGCCACTTGTAAACCGCGAATCACTAAATAGCCATAGGCGAGCATTAAAGTAAAAAATCCCAAAAAGCCCAACTCTTCTCCCAGCACCGCTAACGTAAAATCGGTGTGCGCCTCTGGTAAAAAGAATAATTTCCCCTGCCCGTCGCCCAAGCCTGCACCAAACAAGCCACCCGAATTAAACGTCAACATACTTTGGATGACTTGAAACCCTTTGCCGTTAGGATCTTGCCACGGGTCGATGAAGGTCATTAAACGCGCTTTGCGATAGGGCACACTCATCACCAAAAAGTAAAACAGCGGCATCGCAAGCACCGCCGATGCGGCTAAATATTTCCACGGAAAGCCAAAAACAAAAATCACAGTGGCAATCACAAGAATGCACATGGTGAACGATCCAAAATCGGGCTGCCGCATAAAAATAACCAGAGGCAGAATGATAGTGAGGCTACGAACAACCCACTTCCACCGCCCCAAGCGCTCCTGATCATAGGCAAAAAAGATCGCAAGTAAAAATGGCAATGCCACTTTATAAATTTCGCAGGGTTCAATGCGTACACCCATCAGGCCTGGCAACCAACGAGTGGAGCCGCCCACCTTGATGCCGATTCCGGGAACGATGGTTAAAAACAGCGCAATGATGGCAAGCGGTGCTAAGTAAATTCCCAGCACTTCGATCCATCGACTGGGAGCGCGCCAAAGAGCAATCATCGCAACAAAACCCACCGCTGCAAAAACCATTTGTCTTTTAAAAAAATAAAGACCGTCGCCAAATTTTTCGTGGGCAAAAATAAAGCTGGAGGAATACACTTGGATCAAACCAAAAACGATCAGTGCAAACACAACCAGCAGAACTTCTTGAGATTTGTCTTTCAACATTTTTTAATTGTCCCACGTACACCGGGAGGGTGTCTAGAGAGAGACTCTCCCTAGACCAAAGACCCATAGAAATCGAGCGTTTCCCGCAATGCCCTAAGGGTAGTGCGCAGAGACTGCTCTGATGATGCGTTCACACATCACTTCGTAACCTTCATCGTTGGGATGGAAATCGTCCGACATTTTTGCTGTATTCCAAAGACCAGCCATTCCATCGACAACGATGGCACCATTTTCGCGAGCTACTTTTGCCATATCTTGCAATCTTTTTGCCGCCGCCGGATCAAACGGCGGGTTGATGGCTAAATACACAACAACCGACCCTGCTGTTTGAAGCTGAATAATGATTCGTTTCAATTCACGCACACTTTTATCCGCTGGGTAGGATCCCGGTTGATAATATTCAGAAAACGCATCGTTACCGCCGGTGCTAATAAATGCAAGTTTTGGGGGCTGCCCCAGATAGTAAGGAACATTGTCTACTAGCTCATCTGTTTTAAACCCCGGAATCGCATAGTTCGAAACCGCAGTTCCAACGAACTCATTTTCCAAGCACGCTGCAGGTGTAAATACTAAATCAACGGAACCCGTCCCATAGGCCAAGCTATCGCCCATGACAAAGATACTTCCTGCGCCAGGTTTTGAATTGGTGATTGGAGGACCAGCTGCGCCGCCACCTTCATCAGAGCTCGAACACGCTGCCACAGAAAATATAAATAGAACTGAATAAAATAAAGATTTCATAATTCTCCCCCTAAAAGAACATTAAGGGGAGAGCATAGCAGTGACTTTTCTATTTAAAAGTCACAGCGCAAGAATATTACTGAATGGCGATCTGAGTTGTTTTTTTGATGTAATCGCAAGTTCCATCAGCGTTGTTAAAGTCGACGCTCAATTGAACTTTGTAAGAAACGGTTTCGCTTCCGTTAGTCGACTTTACGCCAACTGTAAATGTATCAACACTCATTCCCGCGCCATCGGCTAAGCCCGCTAAAGCGCGCACCGGCTGCTCAGCAACAACGCTGATTCCAGCAAGGGATTTGCTTTCCGCATCGATACTTTCCATCACTTTTTGAACGGCTTGAATAACCACTTCGTTATCACATAAAACGGCATCGGCGTTGGCCGCATTAACACCAAAAACCATTAATAAACCTAAAACTGCTTTCATAAACACTCCTTATGTTGTGTGGCGTCATAAGTCTCATAGAGCCTTAAAAACTTCCACGCAATTGAGGGAGTGTGAAAAAAATGGAGGGTTATCGACCCCCGGGCCAGGGCTCGGGCCGCTATTTAAAGCTAGTTACGATGTCCTTATAGTAATTTCCGCGCTCCACATAGCTATCAAACATATCAAAGCTTGAGCAGCCTGGAGACAAAAGAACTGTGTCACCGATCCGCGACTTTTGATACGCGATCAGCACAGCTTCTTCGAAGGTGCCGATGAGATAGGTTTCACAGAAATCACCGATATCGCGGTTGATGCGCTCTTTGGCTTCGCCCACGAGAATTAACGTTTTTACCTTTTTGCGAACCATGTCGCGCAAAGATTCGTAGCTCAGGTTGGTATCTTTTCCGCCCATAATTAAAATCACGTTTTCTTCAAAAGCATCGAGAGCGCGCTTCACGGAATGAACGTTTGTGGCCTTGGAGTCGTTAAAGAACTCCACGCCGCCCACGCGTCGCACATACTCAAGACGATGCGGAATGCCTTTAAAGCTATTGATCACGCTGATGATGGCTTCGCTGGTGGCTCCGTGCTCCCGCGCTGCAAGAATTGCAGCCATCATGTTTTCGATGGAATGTTTACCGCGAGCGCGCATTCCCTTAATGCTGAGGGATTCAATGTCGGGCCCCGTACGAACGCGGAGTTCGTCTTTAATATTTACAATCCCACCGATGTTCATAATTTGTGGCTCAAGGGCGGCCTTGCGTGAGAAGTAAAAAATACGGCCGCGCTGAACAGCCGGATCGCGCGCGAGCTCGATCACCGCGTTGTCATCGGCATTGAGAATGCTGGTTGTGGTTGGGTTGGTGTTGGCGAAGATGCGTCGTTTGGCGTTGATGTAATCTTCCATGGATTTATAACGGTCCAAGTGGTTTTCGGCCAAGTTTGTGAACACCACATTTTTAGGATTAAATTTTTCGCAATGCTCGAGCTGAAAACTCGATACCTCAAGCACCAGCACCTGAGCTTTTTTCCCAGAGGCCACATACTCGATGACCGGCGCGCCGTAGTTACCACCGATCCACGCGTCCACACCCGACTCTTTGAGCATTTTATGCATCAGGTACGTGGTCGTCGTTTTGCCATTGGTTCCCGTGATGGCAATGACCGGCTCTTTAATAAACCAGTTGGCGAATTCGAACTCGCCGGTCACTTTTACGCCGTTGTGACGAGCGTAATCAAAGATTTTTAGCTGCGGAGAAACTCCTGGGCTTAAGATAATTAAATCTTGTTCGATGAATTTTTTCGGCGTGTGTCCACCGAGGTCGTATTCCAATTGAAAACTTTCGATTTGCTCTAAGGCATTTGAAAGCTCGGCTTTTGATTTGTGATCTGACACCGTCACTTTGGCGCCTTTTTCCACAAGGAAACGCACCAGCGAGACGCCTGACTTTGCAAGACCAATCACCATAATTTTTTTATCTTTTAACTCTGAAACTTCACTAAACATTTTTTACCTCAACTTTAATGTACTTAAACACAAAACAGCCAATAGAATCGCGACAATCCAAAATCGGGCGATGATCTTTGTCTCATCGAGCCCTTTCAATTCAAAATGATGGTGGATGGGCGCCATGCGAAACACGCGCTTGCCTGTGAGCTTAAACGAAGCCACCTGCATAATCACCGACACCGCTTCGACAACAAACACACCACCTAAAACAGCCAGCAAAAGTTCGTTGTGCGTGAACACTGCCATCACCCCTAAAAATCCGCCGATGCTTAAACTTCCCACGTCGCCCATAAACACTTGCGCGGGGTAGGCGTTAAACCACAAAAAGCCAAGCCCTGCCGCCATCATCATTGTTGCGATGGGCGTGAGCTCTGCCGCCTGATGGATAAATGGTATTTGCAAGTAATGAGCAATCTGCGAGTGCCCAGAAACATAGGCGAAGATAGCCAGCGTGCCCGAAGCGATAATCACCGGGACAATAGCCAGCCCATCCAACCCATCCGTGAGATTCACGGCGTTGGCGGCGCCAACGATCACGGTGGAACCGAATAAAATATAATACCAACCGAGATCTATCTGTAAGCCTTTAAAAAATGGAATGGGAACAATGGTCGAAAACTGAAAGTACGCGATCAAAATCGCAAGCACTGCGCCAGCCAAAGCATACTCCAACGCCAACCGAAGTTTTCCAGGTAAACCTTTACTATTTTTTTTGCTCACCTTTAAATAATCATCAGCGTAGCCCACAAGACCAAATCCCAAGGTGACCACCAAAGTGCCAATCACCAATGGATTGGTAAGATCGAGCCACATCATCGAGGGGATGAGCAAACTTAAAAGAATGAGTCCGCCACCCATGGTGGGCGTTCCCGCTTTTTTGTGGTGTGATTGGGGGCCGTCGTTGCGAATGGCCTGCCCCATCTGCAAACGCTGCATGCTCTGAATAAAATAGGGTCCCCAAAGCAAACACAAAAAGAAGGAGGAGAAAAACGCTACGAACGCACGGAAAGTGATGTAGCGAAAAATATTGAAAAAAGAAATTTGATCCGAAAAAGAATATAACCACTGATAAAGCATGTTTTGTCTTACTTTGTTGTAAAATTTTTGGGCTCAAGACCAACAAGCACTCGTTCAAGTGCGCCGCCTCGCGATCCCTTTATAACCACCAAAGTTTTATTATTTAGCATACTTTTTATTTTCAATGCAAGAGTTTCTTCGTAAGTGTCTGTAATATTGAGAGTTTTTCCTGTTTTGGCAGATTCAAATCCGGCCTTAAAATGGGCCTGAGAGGCCCCCATAAAATAACAGTCACTCACCGGCGACAAGGCCACCTGTTTTCCCAGCTCAAAGTGCTCCGCAGGTGCCTGCTCTCCGAGCTCGCGCATTTCGCTAAACACACCGATGACCTTTTGCTCGGGCTTCACCACCGAGGGAAGATTTTTTATCAGCGCGGCAAAACTATCTGGGTTGGCATTGTAGCCATCGAACAACGCCTGCGCCCCCGACTGCAACATCACCCATTGATTGCGCCCCCAACCGGTTTCGCATTTTTCGAGCTGCGCAAAAATCACTTCTACTTTCACGTCGGCAAGTAATGCCAAGCTGCTGGCGGTCATCAGGTTGCTGACGTTTTGCGAGCCAAACAACGGAACCATCACCGTTTGTTCGTACTGAAAAAGACGGCAGTGAATTTTTAAACCGCCCGCTTCGCTAGACAGCAGCTGAAAGTGCACATCGGCCTCGGGAGTTCCAAAGGTGATGCTGCGAGCGAAATTTTCTTTCAGACGAGCGTGCATCTCCGCCGTACGAGAATCAGCCAAATTGAACGCCGCTTTGGTGGTGGGAGGGAGATCGTGATAAATTTCTTCTTTGGCTTTGGCGATTCCTTCAATGCTACCGAAGTGCTCGATGTGGGCACGACCCACATTATTCACCACCACGATGTTGGGTTGAGCGATCCGGGAAAGCTCGGCGATTTCACCCGCGTGATTCATTCCCATCTCGAGCATGGCCACTTGGTGTTCGGGCTTCAACTTTAGAAGTGTTAAAGGCAGGCCCCAATGGTTGTTAAAGCTTCCTTCGTTCTTGAGCGTGCAAAACTGTCCCTCGAGAAGCGTGGTTGTAAAATCTTTGACAGTGGTTTTTCCATTGCTGCCGGTGACTGCAAGCACGGTCTTGCCCCTCTGATCACCCCACGTCTGGCGCCAGTGGTGCGCCAGATTTTGCAAAGCCTTTAAGGTGTCGTCCACAGTGATCCATGTTGTTTTTGTAAGGAGTGGCGCATAGTCAGCCGTCCATTCGTGGGAAATAATGGCGCTGGCTCCGTTTTCAACCGCCATTCGCACAAACTGATGGCCGTCGTGGGTGTCGCCTTTTAGCGCAATAAAAATTTTTCCGCGCACGTCTTTGCGCGAATCTGTCACCACTTCGGCAAACTCAGTCCCGTGCTGACTGCGAAGTTTTCCGCCGGTTCCACGAACAAGATCGTCTAAACTGAGACTCATAACATATCCTTCTGTAACAACGACTGCATTTTTTCTAAGTCACTAAATGGCAATGTTGTCGTTCCGATAATTTGATAGTCTTCGTGACCTTTGCCCGCCACCACGATCACGTCTTCGGGCTGGCTCAATGCCAGCGCTTTGCGAAACGCCTCTTCGCGGTCCACTTCTGTGGTGGTGTTTTTGGTTGTAGACCCACCGGCTAAGATTTGATCGATGATATGTTGCGGATCTTCAGAGCGCGGATTGTCCGAAGTGACCACCGTGTGCGTGGAGTATTTTTGCGCCATCTGCATCATCAGCGGACGCTTTCCTTGATCGCGATCACCTCCGCAACCAAAAATAGTGATGAGCTTCGCGTTGGGGGCTTTAATTTTTAACACGGCCTGCAATACTTTTTCGAGGGCGTCGGGAGTGTGGGCGTAGTCCACAAACACGTGCCGACGATGTTTGTTGGGAACACGCTGCAAGCGCCCGGGCACACCTGTGAACTGCGCCATGGACAGCTGGCAAGTTTCGTGGCTCACGCCCAAGCATCGAGCCACCGCGATGGCTCCCACGCAGTTGGCCACATTGTGCGCACCGATCATGGATGTTTGATATTTGTAGGTCGATTTTTTTTCGCGCACTTCGTATTGCATTCCATCAACTGTGGTTTGCGTTATCTTGAAATAAAAATCACAATCCTCGGTTTGCCCAAAGGTAAAGGTTTGGGCGCGACGGTCCACACGCACTTTTTTTACATTGGCATCATCCGCGTTTAAAATGGCAAATACATCGCCCTCAAGCTTAAGGTGTTCGGTGAAAAGTTTTTGTTTGCTCTCAAAGTAGTCATCCATAGTGGAATGATAATCCAAATGATCGCGCGTAAAATTAGTAAACAGCACCACATCGAAGCGCGTGGGCACGCGTTTTTGCTTAAGACTGTGGCTGGACACTTCCATCACGTAGGCTTTTGCCCCGAGGGATAAAAAATCCTGAAGGCGCTGATAAAATGTGGCCGCATCGGGTGTGGTGAGTGAGCTTTTCCAAACGTTTTTTTGCAAATGATGATCGATGGTTCCCATCACGCCACACGGAACGTGGGCAAAATTTAAAATTTGCTCGACGAGATAACTCGTGCTCGTTTTTCCATTGGTGCCGGTGATGCCCACAGAAATTAATTTATCCTCGGGATGGGAACAAAACTCAGAAAGCACCGAGGCATAGGCCAACGCCGAATCAAGAACCTGAACAACGGCGCCTTTGTAGCTTGCTGGAATTTTTTGCGTGAACTCCACAACCACCGCGCAGGCCCCTTGATCGATGGCTTTTTGCAAATAATCATGGCCATCGCTGTTAACACCTTTGACCGCCACAAAAATAAATCCCGCACCCGAGGTGCGCGAATCCGAAGTCACCCCTTGCACCACAAAGTCAGGAGACATTTGCTGCCAATCAATTTTTCCAAAGAATGTGAGAAGGTTTTTAAGTGTCATTTTTCAGCTTCATCCTACTGAATAAAGCCCCAATGAGTCACCGCCGATCAAGGATTACGACGGGGTGTGCTAAATATCTATGTGAATTCAATGGTTTACAAATAGCTTAGGAATCAGCTAGTTGGTTCTCATCTTGCAAAAAGGGCGTGGGACCCTTAGTGAGAGGTTGTACGTATGCTCCGCCAGTCATGGCCATTATTTTTCGCATTTTTTTGCGCCAATATCAGCGCGTGCACCCATGGACCCAAAGCTGTGGAAACGGCTTCCAACAATGTGCAATCCGTGACCGTTCAGACATCGCAGATTCAAAATCTCAATCAAGCCTCTCGAGCGCAAAAAAACCTCAAACAAAGTTTGGTGCGTTTGCGTATCAAAAACCTCACAGGCCAGGATTCTTACGGCACAGGATTCTTTTTTAAAAACCGCAGCCTTCTGGTCACTGCTCTACATACCTTGGATCAAAATACTTGCGTTGGAACCGGTGTTTGCGAAATTATCATCGGGCTGGTCGAAAACTCCACCACTATTAAAGAAGTGACCGTTTTTGCAAAAATAGCGCTTCGTGATCCCTCATCAGACTTACTTTTTTTAGAGATCAAAGACGAACCAGTCTTGTCGCGAGTTGTCCCTTTACAAAAATCATCGCAAGCAAAGGCAGAACAAATCACTGCGGTGGGATTTTATCAAGACTCTCAAGCTCTCACTTTTTCCCACGGCGCCTCACAGCTATCAACCAAAGACATTGTTCATCGCGATGGAATTACAGACAGTCATGAAACAACGACGACAATTATCGTGAGTCAGGGCTTTAGTGGCGCTCCTGTTGTGAACGCCAAGGGCGAAGTGGTTGGCGTTGTGTCGTCCTACCACCCGCTGGTAAACAATAAAGAGATCGGCATCGCGCGATTCGTAGAATTAAACTAATACTTTTACCGGCAGCCCTACTTTTTAGTGGGCTTTGCGCGTTTTTTTAAGTCGTTAAGTCTTTGAACTTCCACTTCCGGTAAAACCAATCCTCGAGATCCGCTGTTTTTGATAATCAAGCTTTCGTTCAGACGATTTACACAGCGCACGGCTATGTCAGAGTGCGGAAGTGTGTCGACACAGATTTCATAATAAAAATCAGACAAGTCCCAAAATCCACCCACCGTAAAATATTCGTAAATGCGTCCTAATATATAATAACTTTCGGCAATAATAGAGGCATCTGTTTCCTGCGAAAGACCTTCGTGGATCATCAGCGCTGCAACAATGGCTTTTACAAACTGCGGCTCATTGATTTCGAAGGAATTCTTTTTGAACCCCAAAGCTTTTTTGGCACCCTGAAGATTGTGCGGAACGGAGGCAAAGTTTTTTGCCCAGAAGGTGAGATCCCTTTTCCAGGTCTGGAGGTTTTCCTTAAAGTACCTGGATAGATTTTGATTTTTTACTTGCTGTGAAATAAACAGATTGGCTTCCTCAAATTGCGACTGGCCACGAATCGCAATGAGCAAATAATATTTAATATCTTGCTCACGCAGAAGCGTAAGGTTGTCTTGCTGGCCAGAATCTTTTACGAATTGAGCCAGTGTTGATTTCGCTTTATCGTACTGGCGCATGGCCACGTAAATTTGCGCTTTTTCATAGGGCTCAAGAGCATAATTCTCGATACTAAATTTATTCCAAAACATGTGCTGCGGCCCCGCCGGGATTCGCGTGTGGCACTGAAAACAGTACTTAGCCGATTGTTTTAAAAGATTTTGCGCATAGATTGTTTTTCCCAACTCGAAGTAGGAAAGGGAGCGTGAAGAGATTTCTTTTAGATTTTCAAGCCCCTTAATCATCAGTGGATCGGCGCCGTACAACTGCTTCGCTTTCTCGGGAGAAATTTGGTGAATATTCTCTCGAAAATTTTCGATTTTCTTTTGGATCTCTTGTTTATTGATGGGGTTCTGAAATTTATGTTCACTGTAGACAAAGGGAATCAGTTCTTCGAAGGATTGGGCCAAATGCTGCATCTCTGAAGGCCAAGAGGAATCGCTCTCGGTTTTTTTTGTATTTTGACAAGACGCTAAAATTAATAAAGCCACGACGTAAAAATATTTTTGCATAAACCCCTTTTGATGACGATTTTTCATACGCTACCTCTTATTATGTATAAAAACACACAATTTCTTCAAATACCATGACGGCCGTCATAGTAACTTTAGCGTAAGCTCCCTACACTGAACTTCAACAGGAGGATCTTATGATCGAATTTGTAGCCGGAGATATACTTAAGTCCAAAGCCGAGGCCATCGGACACGGTATCGCACCTAACGACCACTTCAATCAAGGACTTGCGCTGTCGTTGCGCGAGCAGTGGCCCAGCCTCTATAAAGATTTTCGCCACTACTGCCACACGCAAAAAGCCAGTGAAGGTGACGTGTGGGCATGGAAAGGTGCGGGCGGTCCTACGATTTTTAGCCTCTTCACTCAACAAGCACCAGAATCTCAAGAGGGCCACCCAGGACGGGCCTCGGAATCCAACGTAAACGCCTCTTTAAAAAATCTCGCCAGAGAAGTTAAAAAGGCCAAATTGAAAAGTTTGGCGTTACCCAAAATTGCCACCGGCGTTGGCGGCTTGTCATGGGAGATCGTAAAGCCGTTAATCTTAAAACATTTTAAAGGCTCAGATGTGAAAATCTGCGTGTACGAAAAATATCAAAAAGATCTACCAGCCACGGAGACATTATGAATCAACAAATTGCGCATCACATGTCAGAGGTGCCGCACACCATCGGTAAGGATGCTTCGCTGCGGATGGCTCGAGAGATGATGCAGGAATTTTCCTATCATCATCTGCCGGTGTTGTATGGTGGCACAGTTGTGGGAATTGTAACGGAACGGGATTTGCGTGTGGCCGAAATGCTGAAGACCGATGAGGTCACCGGGATCAATGAAGTGATGAATGACGACCCTTTATTTGTAGAGCGTACAACTCCCATTAAAGACGTTTTGCAGCTGATGCTTAAAAAAGGCTACAGCAGTGTGCTTGTTCGCGGCACAAAAAACGAACCCTGGGGAGTGTTCACAACAACAGACGCCCTAAGACTCTTGATGGTGCTGATGGATTAAGGTTTTAAATTTCGATTAGGAAGTTTATGGGATTACTGCTATCGTTTTAGGTATGAAAAAACTTAAAAACTCTATTACTTTACAAATTTTTCTGGCCGTGATCCTAGGTGTTGCTGTTGGCGTGTTGGCACCTGGCGAACATATGGCGATTTTTACCAAACTCGCAAAAATGATTTTGCACTGGGTTCGTTTGATTGCTGGACCGTTTTTGTTCTTTTCGGTGGTGCTTTCGCTGCTACACATTCAGGCCAAATGGTCTTCGGGCCTCAAACTCATCGGCATCGCTCTACTAAATACAAGCTTCGCACTCCTCATCGGAATCACCATGACCCATGTGTTTTTAACCGATGTTTCCATTCCCCTTCCCGTCGAGAGTCGCACCGAAAAACCGGCTGCCACTTTAAGTGCCGATGGGTGGGTGCAAACTCTCAGTCCAGAAAGTTTATTTGCCCCGCTCGTAAAAAATGAAATTCTTTTGCTAGCACTGCTCTCCCTGCTGATTGGCCTTGCCACTCGCCAAGCGTTTCGCGAACAACCAGAGACGCTCAAAAAAATCGCTTTTGGTTTCGAAGCCGTGCGCAGCATCTTAGAACAACTACTGATGTGGATTTTAAAAATTATTCCCCTGGCTGTGTTTTTAGTGATTGCCGGTTCGGTGTCCCAATATGGGCTCGAAGTGTTCTCACAACTTGCCATGTATGTGGCTGTGGTTGTAAGTGCTCTCGCTTTGCAATGCGTACTTGTCTATGGAACTTGGATCGTGGCCGTGGTTAAAATTCCTGTGCGCCGGTTTTGGCAAGAGGCCAAACGCCCGCTGATCTACGCTCTTGGAATCAATTCTAGTCTGGCAACACTGCCACTGACTCTGAAAGCTCTAAAGCAACTCCGCGTGTCTGACAGTTCCGCCTCCCTTGGCGCCGGCGTAGCTACCAATCTTAATAACGACGGCATCGTTTTATATGAAGCCTCGGCTGTCTTTTTTATTGCCCACTTGCATGGCCTGAATTGGGATGTGTGGCAGATGATTACCGCCGCGTTGGCCTGTGTCGTCGCCGCCGTAGGAATCACCGGCGTGCCCGAAGCAGGATTCATTTCCCTCACGGTGGTGGTCACTAGTCTTGGGTTACCAATGGAAGCGCTACCTTTGCTACTCGCCGTGGACTGGGTGATGGCACGCCTCCGCTCTTGCGTAAACGTACTCAGCGACATGACCCTCGCCATCGTCCTCGATCATTTTGAGAAGTAGGACACATCTCTGAAATAAAGTACGGACACACTTTTTGGGACTCATTGCGCAAATAAAGTACTTTAATTACACGGGGACGAGCCAAAACTGGCTGACGCTGATTCGTTGGGCACGAAAGGCGCCTTCGCAGTAGGCGAGGTACAAATTCCACAGGCGAATGAATCGATCGTCAAAACCCATTCCGCGAACATGTGGAAGCGCTTTGTTAAAATTTTCGCGCCACAGTTTGAGGGTGCGAGCGTAATCCAAACCGAACTCATGGGAGCCGTAGACCATCAAGCCATTTTGCTCACTGGCCTGCGATACGGCTTTGTCAGTCAACAGCATTCCTCCTGGAAAAACGGATTGTTGAATAAAGTCCGTTCCTTTTTTGTAGGAGTAAAAGAGATCTTCGCGAATGGTAATACCTTGAATGGCGGCTTTGCCTTTTTCTTTTAACGACGCACGCATTTTAGAAAAAAACGTATTCCAATACTGCTCGCCCACCGCCTCAATCATCTCGATGGAAATAACCTTGTCGAAGCGCCCGGAAATGTCGCGGTAGTCTTGCTGTAACACTTCCACGTGATCCTTCATGTTTTGCTTTTCGATTTTGGCCTGATTGTAACGAATTTGCTCTGGGGAATTTGCAACCGCAGTCACCTTGCAGCCGGTGCGTTCGATGGCGCGACTAAAAAAACCACCCCAGCCACAGCCAATTTCAAGCAAGTGGTCGCCAGATTTTATTTCTAAGGAATCGATAATCTGATCGTACTTTTGGTTTTGCGCCTCGGCCAAACTCTGATTGGGGGTTTTAAAGATAGCCGACGAGTAAGTCATGGATTCGTCCAACCACAGACTATAAAATTCGTTACCGAGGTCGTAATGAGCCATGATATTTTTTTGCGCACCCTTGCGATTATTGCGATTGAGAAAGTGGTGAATTTTTGATGCGATGGTTCCATACCAAGAGCCATAAATCACTTTTGCAAGATCCTGATCGTTGCGGCACGCCCACTCCACAAGCGCGGCCACATCATCAACCAACATGAGATCGTCCACAATGGCCTCGGCCAATCCGATATCACCCTTGCTAAAAAGTAGATCCAGCGCTTTCCAGTTTTTTAAATGCACGTGGATCTGCGGTGCTCCTTCCCCATACTGATCGCGGCTGCCATCGGGAAGAACCAACTCCAGGGTTCCGTGTTTTGCGCTTTTTAAAACCTTTAAAAACATTTGGCCGCGGAATGACGGTGTCTTCATTTTGTAATCTCCTTTTGAGGTGGTAGCGGTTTAGAATAAAATCGGCTTTTACGCAGCCATAATTTGAAAGCTTGATAGTGAATACGCAATACAACGAGGGGCGTGATCCAACCGTATTTAAAAAACAACGGAAGGAACCCATGGCTTTCTAAAGACGATAAATCGCCATCGACCCAGGTCGCTAAGCGAATGGACCCGTCGGGATTGTAGTAATTGATATAGATCTTTATTCGATGGGGTAAAAAATCAAACCGAAATTTATAAAATCCATCCACCGGAAAAAATGGGGAAACGTGGAAATGTTTTTCTGTTCTGTACCACTCGGTGGCCTGGATGCCTTTTTCGGGGTGTATCCAGTAAAAGTGGCGCTCCCCAAAGGTGTTATGAACCTCGACGAGGATCGCATCCAGCTGTGAATTTTTATAGCAACACCAAAAACTTACGGGATTAAAAGCATAACCAAACATCCTTGGCATCGAGTAGAGCCAAACCTGTTCTGGCTGGTAGTCGCATTGTTCCCGTAAAAAAATTTTTACAGCCGCTCCCACGGGTAAAGATTTTTGCTGTAAATAGTCCTTTGTTTTAAACGACAAAAAACCAAAAAAGTTTTTGCGTAAGATCTTTAAAAACCCCTCCTCATTGTCGCAATTGAAGAAAGCAAAAAAGGTAGGATAACGAAAGGCTGTCTTCGCGCCCTCCCGCCGACTGTGATATACAAATCCTTGGCTCAATTGCAAATTACTCATTTTTAACCGTCCAGGGAATTGGAACACCAAGGAGCTCTGCCACTTTCACTGCACTCAGTAAACCATCCTCATGAAAACCATAGCGCGTCCATGCCCCAGCAAAATAAACTCCTCCCTGACCTTGGATGGAGGGTAACTGACGTTGAGCGCGGATGGCCGTTTGGTTAAACTGCGGGTGGGCATACTCGATTTCGCGTTGGAAATTATCTATTTTTTTTGTTGGATTCAGAGTTAAAAAGTAATTGCTACTTGTGGGCAGCTTTTGCAGCTCGTTTAAATGATACGTTAACGACACTTTGCTCGTTTCATTTTTTATATTGGTGTTCATTTCGCCATACACATTCCAGGCAGACCAGCAGCGCTTCGCCCTCGGCATCAACTCCTCTTGGTTGTGTAAAAACGCTTTATTAAGCTCGTAGGAGATCGCCGTTAAAACACTTTGCTCTTCGGGCGATTGGTCTTTGAGAATTTTTGCCGTGATCGGCGCGTGAGTTGCTAGCACAACGGCATCAAACTCAAAGGCCTCTTTGGATGTCTTTAAAAAAACTTTGTTTTGCGAGCGTCGAACTTCCACCACCGCAGATGAAAGATGAACGTGCTGAATCGCTGCGGCTGCTTTTTTGACATACTCCACACTTCCATTTTTTACTGTGCGCCAAACCGGACGATTGTTTACCTGCAAAAGCTTATGATTGATAAAAAAAGTTAAAAAGGTGGACGCGGGAAACTCCAACATCTTTGTTTCGGGCGTGGACCATATGGCCGCTCCGATGGGTAAGAGGTAATCGGTTTTGAAGGCCTCGGAGTACTTTCGCGCTTGCAAAAGTTCACCCAGGGTCCACGCGTGACGAAGCGCCGCTTGCCGGTTGGTCTCGGCTTCTCGTCCGAAGCGCAGAATTTCTAAGAGCATTTTGTAAAAACTCAATTTAAAAATATTTTTACGTTGACCGAAAATTGTGTTTAAATTTCCACCACTCCACTCCAAGTTTTTTTGCTGCACCTGAACCGATAGCGACATGCTCGATTCCATGGTCTCCACGTTGAGATGCTTAAAAAACTGGGTGAGATGGGGGTACGTAAGTTCGTTGTAAACTAAAAAGCCTGTATCCATGGGGATACTATTTTGCGCCTCGTTCACCACAACCGTATGCGCATGCCCACCCAGTCGTGATTCCGCCTCAAAAAGATGCACTTCGTGCTGTTTCGACAAGAGCCAAGCCGCGCCTATTCCACTGATTCCCGAGCCAACCACTCCGATTTTCATGGCTAAATCCTTTTTGTATTAATGTCACACAGTATGACATTAAATCATTGATCTTTTAAATTGGGAAGTGCAAAATGACTTATGACTCAGATCAGGAAAAAAGTAAAAAAAACACCCTTATCTAAACGAAAATACAACAATACATCACGCAGTGAGAAATCCGCACAAACTCAGAAGGCGATTATCGAAGCCTTCATCGCACTTCTTGTGGAAAGAAAAGGCGGCGAAGTTCAGCTTCAAGAAGTCGCAAAAAAAATCGGCATCGCTCAGCGAACCATCTTTCGCTTTTTTAAAGATAAAAGGGCTTTGCACGATGCCATGGATAATTACCTGCTGGGTTATCTGCAATCCAGCACACAGCAAATGGAAACCCTGCATTTTGTTGGCTTTGCCATTAACGCCTTTAAGCTTTTTGACCAGCACGAATCATTGACCATGGCCTACGTTCTATCACCATTTGGGCAAGAGACACGTGTTTTATTCCGCAAAAAATTAACACAACTCATGATTGCTCGCATTGCCGAAGAGAAAAAATTGCGCGTCACTGCGCAGATGCAAAAGCGATTAGCGCTGGTAACGTGTTTAGTGAACGCAAAAATTTGGTACGATCTCCGCGAAGATTTTGGCTACTCCGGAGAGGCTATGGGCGACGCCGTGGGCTGGGCCATACAATCACTTTTAGATAACTGTGAGGACGAAGTATGACTAAAAGAAGCATTTTTATAGTAACCGCCGTTTTTACAGCCGGCATTTTTTTTGGTTGCGCCACTCTATTTTCATCTCAAACTTACGATGTGCAAAAGGACGTTATTTTTAAATCTGTCGGCAACGTCTCTTTAAAGGCCGATTTGTTTCTTCCTAAAAAAGGCAACGGGCGTCCAGCGGTCGTGGTGGTCCACGGTGGTTCCTGGGCAAAACGAAGCGGCGACATGGAAAGTCTCTGTAAAGATTTGGCTGCCGAGGGATTTGTCGTCATGAACGTGACGTATCGACTGGCTCCAGTGCATTTGTATCCCAAGGCTCTGGATGATGTACGCGATGCCATTGCGTGGCTCAAACATAGTGCTGCTCCGTTGAATATTAATCCCGAAAAACTCTACGTATGGGGTTATTCTTCAGGCGCCCATTTGGCCCTACTTGCCAGCCTTGACGGAACACTCGGCGTAAAAGCCATTGTGGCAGGCGGAACCCCCGCCAATCTCACGGCCTGGCCCAATTCTCCACTGGTAAAAACATTTCTGGGTGTGTCGTACGCGGAAAACAAACAACTTTGGGAAAAGGCCTCTCCGGTTTTTCAAGTGAGCGAAAACTCTCCACCGGTATTTTTATACCACGGCTCCTGGGACAGCCTTGTCGAACCTGAGCAAATGGATATGATGGCCGCAGCTTTACAAAAAAAGAATCGCGAAGTAAAAACTTACAAAGCTTCACTATTGGGCCACATCGGAGTTTATTTATTCAGCTATTCTTCGATCGATAAAGGCATCGAATTTATCAATGCCCATTAGCTCCGTGAGACGCAAGTACGGACACACTTTTTGGGACTCATTGCATAAAATAATTTCGATTTTTTAAAGGGCTTCTTTTTAAGACCTCTTGCAAAGATGTAAGTACTTACTCGAGGTAGACTTTAAGTTTCTTGTCATCCGTCCAAATATCGCCAACAGCGGGAGCTGTTTTGACAACCCGGCCTTTGCGGCCCACAAGATTTAAATCGACTTTTTCTTTTTGCACATAGCGAAGCACATCGCGCAAAGCCCAACCCTTCATGTCGGGCACAAAAGCCTCGCCTTCGGTTCCAACCAAAACTTCGTGAATTTCAGTGCGCGGCTTAATCAAATCCTCTTCGGCAAATTGCACCGGAGCCAGTCCGCGTTTGTTAATTGCGTAGTGCGCGATTTTTGCAAAAATGGGCGCTGCCGTTTCTGACCCGTAATAACCATTGTTGCGGGGATTATCCACCACCACATAAATTAAAAACTCAGGATCATTTGCTGGCAAAAAACCAATGAAGCTCGAAATGTATTGCCCTTTTAAATACCCACGTCCGTGGGGATCCACTTTTTGCGCAGTACCGGTTTTTCCCGCCACAGGAAATCCGCGCACGCGCGCCAACTTTCCCGTAGCTGTTTCGGCCGTGGCTGCCACAAGCATCATTTTTATTCTCTCGGCTTCTTTTTCGGAGAGCACTCGGCCCATGTTGCGCTCTTGCGCTGTTTTAGCATCTAAAATTTCCTTTTGTGATTTAACAATAATAGGTCGCTGTAAAACACCTTTGTTGGCAACGGCGGCGTAAGCGTTGGCCATTTGCAGGGCTGTCACGGCGATGCCGTGCCCAAAGGAAATATTGGCTTTGTGGTGATCGCGCCACGGAGGGGTTAAAAAGATTCCCTTGGATTCTCCCAGTAAATCAATACCCGTTTTTTCGCCAAAGCCAAATTTTTTATACTCGTTGTAAATCTGCTTATCCTTCATCTTAAGAGCGATTTTAGAAACCCCCACGTTGGACGAATTGGCTAATACTTCGGTGGTGGAAAGTTTTTCGTAAGTGTGATGTGCATCGGATTCGCGAATCACTCGTTTGTCGATTTCGATTTGCCCAGTGGATGTATCAATCACTGAATTGCCTTGGATGATGCCATTTTTAAGAGCAGCCGCTAAGAACATGGTTTTCATGGTGCTTCCTGGCTCGTAGATATCGGTGGTGATGCGATTGCGGCGAGATTCTTTACTCGCGCTACCAGCATTGTTGATATCAAAGTCGGGAAGCGACGCCATAGTGAGTATTTCACCAGTTTTTGGACTCATCACAATGGCCCATGCCGCTTCGGCGTTATGGTGCACCAATGCTTTTTTAAGTTCCTGTTCGGTGTAGTACTGGAGATCCGCATCGATGGTGAGGTACACATCCTCTCCGTCGCGATTCTGCATAAACAGCCAACCGTCTTCCACCAAAAAGCGTCCCCGAGCATCTTTGGGGAGATTCATAACTTTTTCCTCGGCACTCAAGCGAGCATCATAGCGAGCTTCGACCCCCTCGAGACCGTGCCCATCTGCCCCCACAAAACCTATGGTATGAGCCATTAAATTTTTATTGGGATACACGCGTTTAAATTCGTCTTTAAAACCCAAACCTTTTTCATTCAGAGCTAGAATTTTCTTTTTGCTGTTTTCGTCGAGCAAGCGCTGTATCCAAACAAAGCGCGAATTCTTTTTAGTCAATTTTTTGTAAATGGCTTTTTGTGACAGCGGCAAAATCTGTGACATTTTTTTGGCCAACCGGCGCGGCGTTTTAATTAACAACGGGTCGGCAAAAAGAGAAAAGGCTGGTACTGAGATCGCGAGCTCCTGGCCATTGCGATCAAAAATGTCTCCGCGCTTGGAATAGAGCTTCACAATGCGCTGATATTGCTTTTGGCTTGCGAGATCTAAATTATGACTTGGGTAGAGTTGAATTTGTAAACCGCGAAAAACCAGGAGGGACCAGATCGCAAAAAACCAAATCAGCAGTATGGATAAACGATGCTTCATATGTTATTTACTTTACAGCGACGGTGCCTTGCCCAGCCACACGAATCACTTGTCCTTGTTTTGCGTTTTGAAATGTCAGTTGGGTCGTCGCGATTTTTCGCACGCGCTCAGGGCTCGTCATGCGCGCCAAGCTCACCATGCTCAATCGTTGTCTTTGTGTTGTACGTTTTTCTTTTTCGGCAAGCTCCAACAAAACGTAGCCCATTCGACGGTTTTCCATTTTTACATAAACAATGGCGAACAAAGATAAAAGCAAAATAAATACGCTAAGGAATGGCTTTATATTTTCATTCATGTTTTTCATCCGGCCTCCGCAAAAATCCACGTAGCTTCGCACTTCGCGATCGAGGATTCAGCTTTTGCTCCTCATCACTTGCCACAATGACCTTCTTATTAATACGATACCCGAATTCTTCGTGATCCTTAAAGATATTTTTCGCAATCCGATCCTCTAAAGAGTGAAACGTCATAACTACCAGCACTCCACCCGGGACTAAAGACCGGATCATGCGCGGCAAACTGTCCTGCACACTCTCCAATTCCTGATTCACTCGCAAGCGAAGGCCTAAAAAATACTGCGTCGCTGGGTGCTTGCCTTTTTTTTGCCAACCCTCAATTCGCTCGATGAGGCCTGCCAGCTGATGGGTTGTGGTGAACGGCTTGGTTTGTCGATCGAACAAAATAGCGCGAATCACCCGATAGGGACTTCGAACCTCGCCGTAATTTTTAAAAATATCAATCAGGTCTTCTTCATCCCATTCGTTGATCATCGTGGCTGCAGACATTTTTTGGTTTTGATTCATTCGCATGTCCAAGGGACCGTTATGGTAAAAGCTAAATCCACGTTCTGGATTATCCAGTTGCGGCGAGCTCACTCCTAAATCCAGCAAGATCAAATCAAACACATCCTGATTTTGTTCGGTGAATTTTGCGAAAGTTCCATGAAACATGGTGAGGCGCCCGGGAAACTGCGGTTCGATGACTTTTTGGCCGTGGTCGATGGCGGTTAAATCTTGATCCACACCCACAACATGAAGATTGGGATATCGCTGCATCAGGGCCGACGAGTGCCCACCGCGACCGAAGGTTCCATCCAGCAATTTACGTGGCTCGGGAGAGCCCGTACTGAAGAGTTCGATAATTTCATTGAGCATGACCGGGACGTGGAGATTTGATTCTGACATCTGGTGATTTTACGCTCGCTGCGCGACGAAGTCAGTTAGACCATAGGCGAGGAGCGTCAACTCTCTTTAGCTGATCACAAAACACTATGTTAGTCTGTTTTGAGAAGGATTTTTCATGATTAAGTGTCCAAAATGCGACTTTGAACAGCCCGAGGATATCTATTGCGCCCAATGTGGCGTCAATATGAAAAACTTTGTTCCTCCGCGAAAATCCATCCTTGTTTCGCTGTTCACAAATCAAGCCTTGATCGTTGGAATCTTGTTTGTGGGTATTATCATTTTTGTACTGTACGACTACGCACTTTCTAAAAAACCCAAAACCAACATCGTCGCTGCCATTACAAAACAAACCAGCGAGCAGATGGATGTGCAAGACTCTCAAACGCCGTCTTCGTACAAGCCAGCGATCGAAAACCAACAGGCTCAGAAAGCCGAGGCCCCCCAAGTTGAGAAAGTGGCCCAGGAGGCTCCACGCCCTGCGCGTGTCGCCAACGACTCACCTGCCCCAGGGGCCACGGTGGCAAAATCCTCCCTGCAGATATCTTTTTATCAAATCTCTCGAGCGTTGTTAGGCGAAATTCAGCGCGAAACCAACGCGAGCCCCTTTAACGGCGATGGTTTTGGAGGCATTGTTTCAAAAAAGCGATTGGCCGTTTTACGCAGAAGCCCCGAGCTCAAATCCATTTCCACCAACCGCTACAAACTCGATGGACACCCCATCAGCATTTTTAAAGGGCAAAAAAGTGGTGAGTCCGCTAAGAGCATCGGCCTCTATTTTCAGGTAAATCCCCTCAAGAATGATGCGACGGCCACCCAAATCGAAGTTAAAAGTTGGGGAAGCTTAAAATTGCAAGAGAACGATGAAAACCTCTTTACCAGTGAAATGACGCTGAACTCTCAATCTGTGGCCATGATTGCGGGCTTCCTTCCCAAGGACAAAGTCTTTGGGGATGAGGAAAAATCTATTTTCGAAACCGACCGCGCCCTTAAAATATATAATGCAGAGGGCTTTTGGGATGGTGACATTGATTTGATCATGTTTGTTGAACTTCCCGATTGAGCACGCTATAAAACCCAAATGGGGTACAAGTCTTACGAAATTGAGCATCGTTATCCGTCCAATGTGCATATCTTGCACCATCCCACGATGAACTCGTTGCTGACAAAACTTTGCGCCCCCGAAACTCTGCAACCTGAGTTCAATCGTTTGGTCGCCACCATTTACAGCACTTTGTTTATCGAAGCGATCAACAATGAGTGGCCAAAGGTTGAGATAAAAAAAGCAACGCGCATGACGGCATCCCATCCTGAATGTTTTTATCAAGGTAAAGTTCTCGACGATAAACAAAAAGCCGTTATTGTGGACATCGCCCGTGCAGGCATGCTGCCCAGCCAGGTGGGTTTTGATCTTTTGTGCTACACTGTAAATCCGCATTTAGTGCGACAAGATCACATTTTTGCATCTCGTATCGTCAACGCGCAAAACACCGTCACGGGAACCGACCTTGCCGGTTCAAAAATTGGCGGCGACGTTACCAACTCGATTGTTATATTGCCAGATCCCATGGGGGCCACTGGTCAGTCTTTATCTACGGTGTTGGATTTTTATAAAAAGAACGTAAAGGGTCCTGCAAAAAAATGGATTGCGGTGCATTTGATTGTAACACCCGAGTACATTCGGCACATCACTCAGGCTCACCCCGACGTGATTATCTATACAGCCCGCGTAGACCGTGGACTTTCCAGCGCGTCGGTTTTAAAAACAATTCCTGGTGAGTTGTGGGCCGAGGAACGTGGCCTCAACGACCAACAATATATTGTCCCCGGCGCTGGTGGCGTCGGCGAATTAATTAGCAACTCATTTGTGTAATAAACAGGGGGAACCATGGTGCCGTTAAAACTTTCAAAACTGATTGACGAAAAAACGCTGCAAGAGCGCGTAAAGCAACTGGGAGCGCAGATCACTAAAGATTTTAAAGGCGAAGATGTGGTGGCCATTTGTATTTTGAAAGGCTCCTATATGTTCTACTCTGATTTGATTCGCGAAATCGACGCCAATGTGGTTTGTGAGTTTTTTGGTGTTTCCAGCTACCACGGGGACACACAATCTTCAGGTGAAGTAAAGGTGACGTTGGATCTCACCAACCCTCTCGAAGGAAAAAATGTTCTTTTGGTGGAAGACATCGTGGACTCTGGTCTCACCATGACCTATCTCAAAACTTGTTTGCAGGCACGTCAGCCAAAAAGTCTCAAAACAGTTTCATTGCTCATTAAACCCGATGCCATGAAAGCCGATGTTCAATTGGATTATTTTGGCTTCGAGATCAAAAACGAATTTGTGGTGGGTTACGGCCTTGATTATCAAGAGCTCTATCGCAATCTTCCTTATATCGCCAAAGCGGACAATTTGAATTAGTAGAAAAGGGTTGAAATGAGAATTTTTTTTGCTCTATCGTTTTTCTTATTTACATCCTGCAGTTGGTTTAACAAAGAACCTGCGGCGCCGCCGGTGAATGTAACGGCCGCTCCGGAGGCAAAAGCAAACGACACTGAAAACGTTTGCATGAGTGCTTTTCAGAAGACAATTTCCGAACTCGATAACAGTGGGAATTTTCAGGCGCTTTATGACTTTTACAAAAACCATAGCAACTGCATGGATGGCGCTTACGCTCAGGGGATCGAGGGAGCCATCAGCTTAAGTTTGGACGTTTTTTGGAAAAACCTGCCTGATCTCAAAAAATTATTCGATGCTGACAAAGATTTTAAAAGTTTCTTTTTTACAAGCATGGGCTGCTATGTATCGGCCACCGAAAAACAGCTCGCTAATGTTGTTGTTAAAGCCCAAAACGAATGCCCCGCAACCTTGAAAGACCTGTGCGGCGAAATAAAATCAAAAGCCGAAAAAGAAATCGCCTACGCGAAGACTCAGTAGCGATTAAAAGCTGCCGTTGCGGAGGATGTTGTCGAAGACGTCGCGCACTTGGCTGTCGTATTTAGTTGGGCCATTGTACATAAAGACGAAGGCTTTTTGCTCGCCGTTTTTTTGGTAATAGCCAGCAAGTCCAATAATTCCATCCAAGTAGCCCGTTTTTGCGCGCACCTCTGTGGCTTTGTCTTTCAGGCGTTTTTTGAGGGTGCCGTCCACGCCCGCGATGGGCAATGACACCATAAACTCCGGAAAGATGGCGTGCTTGGAACGAAGATCCACCAACAGTTGTCCCAAATCCTGGGCGCGAAATTTATTGTCGTGGGAAAAACCCGATGGATTTTCGAAAACGAAGTTTTTTTGTTTCCAACCGTTATCGATCAACCACTGCTCGATGCGCTCCACACCTTTTTTAAGAGTTGCGGGCTTTTGCTGCGAAAGAGCCTTGGTTAGCATCTCCGCCACATAGTTATTTGAAAATTTCGCCATGTCGGTAACGATATCGCGCAAAGGTTTGCTCTTAAATGTCACTAGCAGCTGAGCCGATGGTGGAGGTGCTTTTTTTTCCACGGTGCCGCTGTACTCGATGCCCTGTTGATTTAAAAATGTTTTAAAATTTTCGCCCGCCCAAAAATCGGGGTGACTGATACTTTTATAAATCGCTTGCTCAACAGAACCCAGAGCAATGGTTCCACTGACAATGACTTCGTCGTGTTGCTTTTTCGAACGGCGCTCCACTCGCAATTCAGTTTTCGCGCCCGTTCTTACTTGATTTTTTAACTCGATATAATCATTTTGAGGGTCCGCGAAAACAACGGCCGCTTCACCTCTTTTACCCGGTCGAACAAAAATATTCACCGAGTTCCAATTAAACGACATTGCCGCCACTGGCGCATCATAGGCTCGATCCACTCGCACGCTTTGGCGAGAGTCGGAAAAATACTCTTCGTCAAACAAGGAGCTATCCACATACAGCTGTCCCTTAAAAGATTTAATACCTGAACGCTTGAGCTCGTTGACGATGGCCCAGTAGTTTTCCGAAACCAGCGAAGGATCGCCGCCCCCCTGAAGATAAAGATCACCCTTAAATTCAGGTCCCGAGATCGGCTCTGACGACCACACACGGGTTTCGAAGTTGTGACCCAACCCAAGCACGCCCAGCACTGCCGCAGCGGTTGGAATTTTGCTCAGAGATGCTGGGGTCATAAGCACGTCGGCATTATGGGTCCATACCGTTTTTTCTCCCTCCATCCAAATTCCAAAGTGCTTCGTCGGAATTTGGCTCCGTCGCAAAATACCATCAATCGGTTCGGCCAAAGCCGACCATTGAAAAACCAACGCGAGAAGGAGGATCGTGTATTTTCCCATGCAAATAATTATGCCCGATCCCCTCTTGGCATTACAACAATTATTAGCTAAGCTTTTGAAGTGATACTTCCTGGACGTCAGCTGCATCGTATTTTAATTCTTTGTATTTTTGTCATTCCACTGACAACTCTCCTTACTAATTGCAAAAAACGTTCACAAACGCCACCAGACACAGTTGTTATTGGCATCCCCGCCGCACCACCGACTTTGGATCCTCGCCTCGCGCGCGACTCCATTGGCAGCAATGTGCGCAGCCTGATCTTTACATCACTTGTGCGCGTGACCACCGAAACTCCCACCTCTCCCATTACCATTCAAGGAGATCTTGCCGAATCCTGGACTTATAAAAATTTGGTTTATCATTTTAATTTAAGGTCTGGAGTTACTTTTTCTGACGGCGCTCCGCTCACAGCAGAGGACATTGAATTTTCATTCGCCGAGTTTCAAAAAGATTCCTGCATATTCTCGCCAGCATTTAAAAAAATTAAAAAAGTGGTTGCCGTTTACGATGGCGTTAATCACTCTGTCGATATCACGGTCGATCGTTTTGAGAGCACCTTTTATCTTGATTTGGCGATTGTACAAATGCTCCCTAAAAAAATCGTGCAAGCCCACGACAAAGATTTTTACGAACACATTGTTGGCTCCGGCGCTTTTGAGTTGGTCACGGCGAATGATAACGAACTCCTGTTAAAGGCGCGAGCCAACCATTACCGCGCGCCTAAAATTGCAAAGCTCCAACTCAAAGTGATTCGCGACGACAACACGCGCTTTCAAAAACTCTACAAGGGCTCTGTGGATTTAGTGCAAACCGACATTCCGCTTTCAAAAATGGCTGTCTTTAAAAGCTCGCCTCGTTTTAACGTGTACGATATGCCCGGCGCCAATGTGACTTACATGTTATTGAATCTGCGCGATCCGTTATTGAAAAACAAAGACGTCCGCGCTGCGATTAACTACGCTCTCGACCGTGCAGAGATTATTAAATACAAACTCGAAGGTTACGCCACTCCGGCAAGCACCTTTGTGATTCCCAGCACACCTTACTATGATGCCTCCATTCAACTGCCAAGCACGGATGTTCAAAAGGGCATTGAGCTTTTAAAGAATTTGCCAAAGCCCTTGGAGCTCGAACTTAAAACCTCCAATCAAAAAATGGCCATCGAAAACGGTCGCATTTTAGCCCATCAAATTGAAAAACTTGGAATTTCGGTACGTATGAAAAGTTTTGAATGGGGAACTTACTACGAGGATATTTCGAAGGGCAATTTTCAGCTCGCAACAATGCGCTTTGTCGGAATTTGGGATCCCGATCAATATCGACTCGCGTTTCACTCCGAGCAGGTTCCTCCCAAGGGCGCAAACCGTGCCTTCTATATCAATCCGCAGCTTGATAAACTTTTAGAACAAGGGCAGCAACTCGAAAACCTCGACCAACGAGTGCAGCTTTACAAACAAATTCAAAAAATAGTGATCGAGGATATGCCCGTTTTACCACTCTGGTACGACCAGTATGTGGCGGTAGTGAATAAACGGATTAAAAAATTTGTGCCCTCGCCTCTTGGCGGATTTCAATTTGTTTTTAGCATCGAGAAGGAATCAGAAAAAAATGAATAGACCTCTCATCCTGTGCATCGACGACGACATTCATATTCTCGAAGCTCTGCAAAGAGATCTCCGACAATCTTTTGATATTGCCCTCGCGACAAATTTTTCGGACGCGCAAAAGGCTTTTGCGCAAAAAGTTTCCATTGTGATTTGCGACTACAATCTTAGAACCATCAACGGCTTAGAAATTTTAAATTGGGTGAAGGATAACCATCCGCAAACTCTGCGAGTGCTTCTGACCGGCGAAGTGGGACTTTCGGATATTTCAAACGCCATGGAATCCAATCTAATACATAAATTTATTTTAAAGCCTTGGGAGCCAGATCTGTTGCGACTACATATGCGTGAGGCCGAAAGCACCCTGCGTCTTTTGAACGAGCGCGATAAATTTAAAGAGCTGTCCATCACCGATCCGGTCACAGAGCTTACCAATCATCGCTTTTTCCAAGAAAAATTACGTATCGAGATCCAAAAAGCCAAACAAACAAAAACCGCTGTTTCGCTGATTATGATTGATGTGGATCATTTTAAAATTCTCAACGATCAATTTGGGCATCCGCGAGGAGATCAAATTTTGTCCTTGCTTGCACAAAAGCTTTCCAGCGAAATGAAGCCCCATTACTCACTCTCGCGCTACGGCGGCGAAGAGTTCGCAGCGATTTTACCCAAAACTCCGTCTGATTTTGCGTTCGCTTTTGCCGAAACCTTGCGCGCGTCGGTCAGTCACATCCCTTCTCTGCAATTTCGCCTCAGCATTAGTCTTGGCGTGGCCAGCTATCCTGAGCACGGGCTCGACGCCGACGAAATCGTCGCTGTGGCCGACCAAGCTTTGTATCTTGCCAAAAAGCAGGGCCGCAACATGACGGTCATCGGCCAAGACATCGCCTAACTTCTCAGCACTTTCGCAAACAGGACGTTTCGCCCTGCGAGCGAGTCCAGGATGGACGCGTTTAAAAAGAATACCTTTCCACATTTCCTTAAAAGCGAAAACATGCACTAGAGCTCCGTCTAGTTAAGACCTTTTTGTGTTTTGCTGTTTTTGCAGAATCTTTTATTCTAAGTGAATGAAAAAGCACGAATGGTTCTATGTTCTCGCCCCGATGTTCTTTACGATTGCAGTTGATCAAGCGACCAAATGGTGGGCTTTGGGACTTGCTGGTACGCTGAAATATGGTCCCCTTGGATTTGCGTTGCATTTCAACAAGGGCGCTATGCTTGGATTGTTTTCCAGTCTACCTCCGATCTTAAGAATCGTTTCGTTGTCTACTGGTGGAGCTTTTTTACTTTTTACGTTTGTGATCATTCAATATCTTTTACCGATTAAATCCCTTTTGTTGCGCGTTGGAATGTCTACGCTCATGGGTGGAATTATCGGTAATGTGATCGATCGCACGATTCAGGGTTACGTGATCGATTTTATTTATTTCGAAGTGGGTGGTTGGCACTCTCCAGTTCTCAACGTGGCAGATGCGCTTCAGTGGGTGGGTTACATTTGTTTAGTGACGGCGCTTTTAAAAGATGGCGAATTGCTTTGGCCTCATAATAATATTCGAAAGTACTACTGGGTAAATCCAGCGTTTCAGCTCCGTTACTGCTTTACGCTCATGGGCATAGGTTTGGGATTTGGTCTCATCGCCGGAGTTTTTAGTTATACTTTTTTGCGCTTTATGGTGGTGGACTTGATTGGCAACAATCAAAAACTTCTCGATCAATTTTTAATTCCCTTTGTGCAAACCTACACGGCATTTACCCTCGCCTTCGGAGCGTTTTTATTTATGATCGGACGCTCCCTTTCGCACCGAGTGGCTGGACCGGTTTATGCCTTTGAACGTTTTGTAAAAAACTTTGTGGCTGGTAAGCCGCAAAAGTTAAAACTTCGCAAAAGCGATGAGTTTAACCACCTAGAAGCTTTATCACAAATGATGATGGAGAATCTTGCGGTGACCGAAAAAATGGAAACTGAAATCGTTCCTATCCTTCCACATGGGATGGCCAACACGGTAGCACCTGCTCATAAGCAGGCACAGGTCAGCTAAACAGTGGTTTAAGATTCATTGAATCTAAGGATTCAACTTTTTCAATCGAGTCATCATGGGCTCGATCTCTTCGAAGCCTGTAAGGGTGAGCTCTTTTTCCACAACACCGTTTTTATTGATGAAGATAATCGTTGGCAATCCGTAGACTTCGTACTTCTTTTGTAAATCTGCAAGCTCTGGAAAGTTTTCGCTGGCATCGACTTTGAGCAAAGTGTAGTTCTTTGTCACCTCGATAAATTCAGTCTTAGTGAAGGTTTTCTCGTCGAGCTCCAAGCAGGCGGCGCACCAGTCGGCAAAAAAATCGATGATGACGGGCTTTCCCTGCTCTTTGGCTTTGCTTAAGGCGTCTTCCGAATAATAGGCCCAACCATTTTTAAGGGCTGCTTTTTGAGTTTGCTCCGCGGTGTGCGATGAGGTTGGCAGTTTTAAAACCATGGGGCTGAGCACGATGAGCCCACAAAAAATAAACGGCATGTAGTGCCAAAACTTGTGATCTACCTTGGGGTAAACCTTGGCGATAAAAATAAAAACAGCGGCGGCAATCATCAATGCTAAGCAGATCGTAAACCACGCGTCGGGCAGCAATGGTTTTAGATAATACAGCGCCACTCCCAACATGGTTGTTCCAAGAGCAAACTTCACCACGTCCATCCATGGCCCCGAGCGCGGGAGTTTTTTAAACGACGAGCTAAAAGTTCCCAAGAATAAAAATAAAACGCCCATGCCCATGGCAAAGGTAAATAACAACCAGAAGCCAAGCACAATGTTTTGCGTTTTTGCAATGTAGGCAAGCACGCCGACCAGCACCGGACCTACGCAGGGACTGGCAACGATTCCCGCGATGAGGCCCGACGAGAAAGCCCCCATATAGCCGCGATTGTCCCCTGATTTTTCGAGGCGCTTGCTAATAAAATGAGGAATTTGGATTTCGAAATACCCATAAATACTGAGGGCCATTAAAACAAAAAGAATCACAAAAGCCATGACAACGGGCTCATAACTCAAGGCCTGCCCAAACAGAGCACCCGTTTTCGCAGCCAGCACTCCTAGTAACGAATACGTGGCCGAGATCCCTAGCACGTATACAAAACTTAAACTAAATGCCTGAGCCTTTGATAACTGGGAAGCACGAGCGCCGATCACGGCGAGAGTGATGGGAATCAGCGGATACACGCAAGGTGTAAGAGAGGTTAAAAACCCGAAAACAAAAACCAGCACAAAGGCCCAAAATAAATTTTTAGAAATCTGCTGTTCGATCATCGAGGAACTGGGCGCCAGGTCTCGCGATTGGATATTGAGTGGAAGTTTGACTTCGAGCTTTGTGGGCGGCGAACAGTATTTGGTCGTGCACGCAATGTATTGCAAATCCATGGCGAAGGTTTTTAACGGGACATCAGCATCCTTAGGAATTTCGGCAAAAAAATCAAGGCGCGCGGTTTTTTGTAAACCGCGATGTTGTTTTCCCGAAAAATCAATAAACTCCACGATGGGAGTCATTTGCAAACCACCCAAGGTCATTCCATCTGGCTCCAAAGGGAACAGCTTGAGTTTGTCTTCGTAAATCGAAAAACCTTGCGTGATATCCACGTCAATGGAAACGCTGATTCGACTGCCCGGCTTTACTTCGAGGGGAGACACTCGAGCTGATTTTACCTGCACCGGTTGCTTGTCGTTTGCGGGCGATATATCCAAGGCCTGCGCTGCACTGCCAACAATAACCAACAAAAAAATTACAAGTGCTTTCATCATGTGCTCCATGATACAAGATCCCCATGATCACGACCAGTTTAAATTCGACTTTTATCGGCTTTGACACAGAGACCACAGGCAAATACCCCATCGAATCCGAGATTTGCGAAATCGCCGCCGCTAAATATCTTAACGGCGAAATCATCGATACATTTCAGTCACTCATCAAGCCCGTTCGACCAATGGGTGAGGAAGTGATTAAAATCCACGGAATCACCAACGAAATGGTGCAGGATGCACCCGCGCTGAAGGATGTTCTCCCTGGGTTCCATAAATTTATCCAAGATGGGACACTGATCGCCCACCACGCTCCCTTTGATCTGGGTTTTATCTCTGTGGGCTTTGAAGCCTGTGGCCTGGAGCTGCCATCAAAACCTGTGATCTGCAGCAGTCGCCTTTCGCGCAATGTGATTAAGGATTCGAAAAATCACAAACTGCAAACTCTCATCCCCCACTTGGGCATTACCCAGGGCGCTGCCCATCGCGCCTTGGACGACGCCATCGCCTGCTTGCAAGTAGCATTACACTGTATCGAACGCGCGCAGCTCAAATCTTTGGAAGATATTTTTCAAATGCAAGATGGAGAACTTTATTGGAAAGATTATTCCATGGACGAGTTAAAATTTAAATCCAAGAGCTTAGGCCTTTTGATCGATGCCATGTACCAGCGCACCCGCGTGCGCATGACCTACAAAAACGGTGGAACCCCTGGCCGCGAGCGTCTCATCGAGCCCATCGGCCTTGTACGCTCTCCCGATGGCGACTTTTTTGTAGCCTACGACGACAGCCCCATCGCCAAGCGCTTTTACATCAGCAAGCTCGGCGACGTGACAAAAATTTAAAGCGACTAAAATTTAAAGTATTACTTATTTAAGCGTCATCGTCATAGATAAGTAATCATCGCTTGAGCTATCCAGTTTACCGTCGAAATCTCCGTCGATACCAATTCTATAAACCTGAGTAGTTGATAGGAATGACATTAAATAGTGTTTAGTTTGTATTGTAGTGACTTGGTTAACCATCAGCAGTGGGTACACTTTTTGGGTCAGCTCTACATCTTGCTCAGTTACCTGTGTTACCGTCATGCGTGGTATTCCAGTTTTGTCTGTGGAATAGAAGGCTATTTTAAAGTCAGTATCGGCGCTCGAATCAAGAGCTACCTCATAATCGGATCCATTAAAATAGATACCACTTATGCCTTCAAATGACATAATTTTGATATCAGCCGAAGACACCTGCGAAAATACCAATGCGAAAACGAATAAAAACGATTTCATAAAACCTCCTGTGTTTTATGAAAGCCTATTTGCTGTGAACTCAGAGTCAATTATTAACACTCTCCAGCCAAACCAAAAAGGCGTACTCTTCGGCAATTTCTCGAGTGCGCGAAAAACGACCGGTGACGCCGCTGTGGCCAGCGCCCATTTCTGTTTTCATCAAGATCAAGGTCTCCGCCTGATTGTTTTCGCGAAGTTTTGCCGTCCACTTTAATGGCTCCCAGTACTGCACCTGGGAGTCGTGGTAGCCTGTTGTGATCAGCAAGTGTGGATACTTTTGTGGTTTCACATTGTCGTAGGGAGAGTAGCTCTTGATGTAGTTGTAGGCTTTCTTCTCATTTGGGTTACCCCACTGTTCGTACTCACCCGTGGTGAGGGGGATCGAAGCATCCAGCATTGTCGTCAGCACATCCACAAACGGGACGGCGGCATGCACGCCATGGTACAGATCCGGACGCAGGTTCATCACCGCTCCCATTAGCAATCCACCGGCGCTACCACCCTGCATGTACACATGGCCTGGTTTGCCATAGCCCGATTTCAGCAAATACTCGGTGCTCTCGATAAAATCTGTGTAGGTGTTTTTTTTGTGCATCAGGCGGCCTTTTTCAAACCAGTCTCGGCCCAACTCTTGCCCTCCGCGAATATGCGCAATGGCATACACAAAGCCACGGTCCAACAAACTAATTACATTGGGGCGAAACTGCGCTTCCATAGAAAGTCCGTAGGAGCCATAACCATAGACGAATAATGGATTTTGCGATTTTTTAAACGTGTCTTTGCGGTACACGATAGAAATGGGAATGCGTGAGCCGTCTTTGGCCTTCGCCCAAACTCGTTCGGAGGCATATTTTTTTGCCTCGTAGGTGGGAATCTCTTTTTGTTTTATTAAAACTGATTTTTTGGTTTTTAAATTGTAATCAAAAACGGCGTCGGGCTGCACTAATGAGCTGTAGGAATAGCGCAAGGTGTTCGTGGCGTACTCTTCGTTGAGACCAATTCCCGCTAAGTAAACAGGATCTTTAAAGCCGATCAGCGATTTCTTTTTATCTTTGCGATGACGAATTTCGATTTGTGCTAAACCTTTTTCGCGAACCTCTGTTGCAATAAAGGCTTCGAACACCGCGACCGATTGCAAATACACCGTCTTGCGATGGGCGACGACATCGCGCCACTGATTCTTGTTGCTTGCAGTGTAGGCGGCTTTCATCAACCGAAAGTTCACTGCCTTCCAGTTGGTACGCACGTAAAAACCATCTCCCCCGTCTTCGAGATCGTACTCATGGTTTTTTTCGCGTTTCAAAAATATTTTAAAATTCTCTTCGGGGCGCTCGGCAGAGGTGTAGAGATACTCCGAGCTATTCACGCTGCTGGTTTCGATAAAAATGGTTTTCCCGTTGAGAGATTTACCAACTCCCACATTAAACATGTCGTCTTTTTCGTAGTAAACCTCGGTGGTTTTATTGGCACTAAGGTTGTAGCGAAAAACTTTTTCGGAGCGCAGAGTTTCGGGATTTTGCTGACTATAAAAACCAGTGTTGTTGTCGCTGGCCCACGTCCAACTCCCTGTGGTGTTGGCAATTTTTTGTTTCAGAATTTCGCCGGTTTTTAAATTTTTAAAATAAATGGTGTAAAACCGCCGACCCACGTCGTCCACGATAAACGCGAGCAGTTCGTGATTGGTGGATATATCCACAACGCCGGCAGAGTAGTACTTTTTGCCTTGAGCGAGAACATTGATGTCCAAGAGAATTTCTTCAGGCGCGGTAAGAGCTCCTTTTTTGCGACAGTAGATGGCGTACTCTTTTCCCTTTTCGTAGCGCGTGTAATAAAAATATTCACCCTTGCGGCTTGGTGCCGATGAGTCGTCTTCTTTAATTCGCGCTTTCATTTCGCCAAACAAAGTATCTGCCATGCCTTTGCTGGGTTGAAGATTTGTTTTGGCATAGTCGTTTTCGGCATTCAGGTGATTGAGAACGGGCTGGGTGTCGCGCTCGCGCATCCAAAAATAGGGATCCTGGCGAACATCACCGTGAAGATTCATTTCGTGATTTATTTTTGGTGCTTTGGGCGGACTTTGAGGTTTTGCTTTCATCGACTGACAAGATAGCAAAAAAATCACTGTGCTGAATAGACATAACGCCTGACGCATTGGTACTCCTTTGGGAAGATCCCAAATTAGGAGCACTCTTAGCGACAGGCAAGGTTTTTAATTAGAAGCTCGTGCCTCGAGCATCTCTGTTAGTTAGAAGCTCGTGCCTCGAGCATCTCTAAAGACTTATCGAGCACTTTCATCTCGATGAAGCGAAAGCGGTTTCGTGGGTCGATGGAGCCGCGACGAATTTTAGTATCCACATAACCGAGCACTTCTTTTTTAAAATGAAAACGCTCTCGTGCGGTGAGGCCCTTTAAGGGCCCAAAAGGACTGAATAAGTCGTTAATTGCAGCAGGTGACGCGCTGGCCACCCGTCGTCCACGCTTGGCCGTCACAGAGCCTGTGGTTTTACTACGATTGGGTTTAATAATTTTTATGAGGTTCACCCGAGAAGGGTCTAGCTTTACATACTGCGAATGGAGGCGCGCTCTCGGCTTAGCGGTGTAGACTTTAAAAACTAAAGCGCCGGCCAGAAAAATTCCAACTAAACTGCTAGAAAGAATGGCTCCGTGCCACAACGACTGTGCTCTCATTTTTTCCCCCCGGAAAATTAAGGAGAGAGTTTCTAAACACTCTCCACCTAGACTTTCGGCGTCCTCGACCAAGGACTTGAGGGTATTTAGGAAAAACCGTCTATTATCTCGACACGAGACAAATGCTGAATCAACTTGAAACACATTGGTATCTATTTACAAGCTATAGCAGCGATCAAAAGAAAGACCTTCAGACTCTTCACCCACAATAATAGTGCCTGTGCCGCAGCCAGTGACAGTGATCGTGGTGTCTTTGCCGTCGGAGCAAGTGCCTGTCCACGTGCCGGAGGTGGCACAGTTGCAAGTGGATGCCCAGGTCACATTGCTAGGAGCATAGTTGCAATAGACGCCGGAAATGTTGTTGGTTACGCGCAACTGGCCGCCCGTCATGATGCGATCTGTGCGCGTGGTTCCCGTTATGCTAATGGCCGTGGTGGTGCGAGTTGTATAATCAAAGAGTGTCTCTCCAGCTAGTGTGAAGAGGCGACGAATACCGTCGTTGGCAAACGTGAAGTTGCCACTGGAGACTCGTGTGATTCGTTGTCCGTAAGTTCCCGTTTTCGCCACGGTCAGATTGGCTCCACGAATGCCGCTGACGGTAAAGTCAGGGTTTCTGTCTACAGAATCTCCGTCGGAATCTATCACGCACATGTTATCGCTAAACTGTAAGGTGATATCGCCGGTAAATGTTGCTGCACCGATGGTACATCCGCCAAGATCGCGAACTTTTTGCGAGGACGCGCAACCCGTAAAAGTCGTGTCCTTGCAAGCCACCGCCTGGGCAGAGGGTAACAATCCAAAAGAACTTAAAAATGCAAACGATCTCGCTGCTTTTTCGCGCGCGGCTATCATCCGTTTGTGACTTTCCATCATCACCATAGTTCCGTTTGTCGTTCCACCGGATTCATCCACAGAGGCCATCACGTCGCCGATTTGCTGAGCGGTTTCCTGAATATCCACGGAGGACTCTTCTTCTGCACAGCCAACAAGTAACGATACTGCTAATAAAGAAAATATATATTTCATAAAGCCTCCATGGTTTAGATTACTTAATTTTCAACAGTCCCATGATCTTCTTGCACATTTTCCGGTGATAAATAATTCATATTTATCATTTGCACAATACTGTCTCGTTGTTGCGAAGTTAATTTGGTGCAATAGTAGAACCAGGCATTGCCCGTCATAAAGCGATCCACCCCGCTCACCATTTGCTCGGCGGCGCCGGTCGTGGGCGTTTCGCTGATCGTCATATCAAACTCTTCTCCCTCTTTCCCGTTCCAAGTAACATAGGACTTCGCTCCGTCACTGTATTCCATGGACATTCCCAAATCATCACAGGCCATTCGCTCGATCTTTTTTCCCGTACTTGCCATGCTTTTTATTGCCTCTCTCACTCCTGGCGACTCAAGAAAGTAATCCCACAGCACATTTCCATCACCGGTGTTATGAAGATCCATGTAATACAGCAGTGTTGTAAGGTTGAACGCCATGGAAGAGGTATCCGCATGAGCACAGGAAATTAAATAACCACAACCCGTTGCAGTCCCCGCCAATACTCTAAGTTGTGCAGCGATGGTCTTGTAGTTTGTCATTAAGCTTTGCGTGCGATCTATTTTTAGCAAAGTGGTGCCGAGCAGAATTCCCTTTCCATTCGCTGAGTAAGTAAAGATTTTTGATTTGTCTTCAAACGAAAAGCTCTTTGAATCAATACGATTAATTTTAAGTCTGCTGCGAAAGTTTATTTTTAGCAGGTCGCCCTGTTGTTTAAGTGCCCGTAAGTCAGATGCAGAAATATGTCTGCGCAAGATATTAAGCAATGCTCCTTGAGTTTTTACTGTACTCATCATTTTTACAACAAAGTCAGGTTTTTTGATTTTTTCGCTGATTACTTTTAATTCTTGCTGACTCGCCGAGGCAGCAACTCGGGGCTTTTTGGCTGTGGCCATAAATGGAAACAGAAGACAGATTAATAACGCAATTATCGCCTGCATCGGAAACCCCCACATGAGTCTTACTTTAACATTATGGAATTTGAACCGGCAATGGAGACGAGATATCTTGGACTGGACATAAGAACTGGGCAGGCCAGATTCTTCGCTTTGCTCAGAACGACGGAATAGCGCGCGCTCAGAACGACGTCATAAGATAGATTTAATCTAAACAAATTTTACGGCGTTTTTATCTTTGGGGTCTTTGTCTTCTTTTTTGGCTTTGCTGCGCTTTTTAAAGATCTTGTGAATCTGCTCAAAGGTCAGCTCGCGATGTTCGCCCGGTTTAAGGCTTCCGATCCGAAACTCGCCAATGGAAACTCGACGCAACTTTTCCACATCAAAACCAATCTTGGTGAACATCTGTTTTACTTGATGGTTTTTACCTTCGTCGATCATCACTTCGACCCAGGCTTTTTTATCTGTGGCTTTAAGTAAGCGCTTCACATGCAAGGCCGAAACTTTTCCGCCGACAATGGAAACCCCTCTGCGAAGTTTATCAAGCTGTGGATCTGTGGGAATGCCGTTGAGTTTAACGTGGTAGGTTTTTGTGACGTGCTCATCCGGGTGGATTACTTTTTGTGCGAACTCGCCGTCGTTGGTGATTATAAGTAGACCTTCAGAATCAAAATCCAAACGCCCCACTGGAAATAAGCGCAGCTTGGCTTTTGGAAAAAAGTCCATCACGGTTCTACGACCATGGGGATCGTCGGTGGTTGTAACCACACTTTTGGGCTTGTTAAAGGCATAATACACGAAGCGATTTTGCGCCTGAATCGGCTTACCACGAAACAAAATACGATCTTGTTTGGGATCGACTCGGATACCAAGTTCGAAAACTTTTTTTCCATTGATGGTGATTTCGCCGTTTTCGATCATATCGTCGGCTTTACGGCGGCTGGCGATACCGCAGTCGGCGATATATTTGTTAAGTCTTACTCGATTAGAAGTTGATCTTTCTGCCATGGGATCTCTCTTTGCTTTTCCGATGTCACAATCAGATTGCGATTATTTTGCAGTGAAGATCGCAGAGTTTGCGTTAAAAGGCGAATCATATTGTCATTTTGGAAAATATTCTCCTTGGCAGATTCCCCTCTCTCAAGAGCGGCTTGGCCAAAGGTGAGCGCTTCGGGGTGCCGCAAGTTCACGAGTTCTATGGCTTTTTCTAAAAGCTGTGTGAGCTCCTGATACATGGGGTCTGTTTTGCGATCCACAAAGTACTGTTCCAGTCTCTTAATGGCGTAGTAAACCTGAGGGTACTGAGCCACATTGCCACCCTTGAATTCCTCGGCCTTCTGAAAAGTGTAACCGCGAATCAGATTGCCATGCATCCCCGGCCCCAAAATCATAAAGCGCGCCGTTACGCTGGGAGCAACCTCCACGTACTGAACTTTTTGAAACTGTAAACTTAAGTCGGCAGTGTAATGGATCTTCATCAACGGGTTTAAGGGCTCAAGCTCACCGATGTTATTGATGAGCATTAAGTTGTTGAGGTGGGTCACTGTCATGGCCTGTGATTCATCGAGGCTTAACAAAATAAAAGTTCCGTTGTTGGTGGCGATCAAACGACTTTTGTTTCCCGCATTGGAAAATTTCTTTTCAAGGATTTTTAAACAGTCTATCGGATTATCGATCGCAACAACCTGCCACCGATCTGGCAAAATCATATTTTTAAATTCTAATTTGATCTGATAGGTTTCGGCAAAATGGTGCAAAAAATATTGCATCTCCTGCACCAGCTGATGCCGGTTTTTTCGCCAGTGTTCAAAACTGAGCACAAAACGATTAAAGTTTTCAACCAGCTCGGGAGTCACTTTGTCCGTGGGTTCACAGTGATGTATGAGGAAATGGTAGAAACAAAGACGCGCAGCATCTTTGTTCGGTTGAAAGCGCAAAATATGTCTGGCAAGCTGAAGAACAGTATCCATCCCTTTCAGGTTAAGAAAGGATGGTGACATCGTCCAGCAAAATTTGGTGTCAAAGGGGTTAAAGTGCACAAAAAGCTGAATCCGGGCCTATTTGATGAGGTTACTAACAACACCGCGACGGACCGCGCAGGCTCCTTTGCCTCGCCCACTCACGGTTCTGGGCATTCGGGGCTCTCCCCGTCCTCGCACATGGAAGTTCAGCGCATTAACGAAGAGGTCCAGGGCATTAAGGCCAAACTTCGCAATTACGACAATCAAATGGAAGTTTTTAAAAACCAACTGACTGATTTTGTTCATTCCTTCGATCAGCGCTTCGATCGCCTTTCGCAGGCCTTATCCCGGGTGGAAAAATCGGTTCACGCCCAAGCGCGCGACACCGAAGACAAAATGCGCGGCGTTCGCGAAAAAATCCAGGCACAGGGGTTTGAAGAAGCCAAAGTGGAAGGACTGATCGAACGGCAGTCCGTGGCTCTCCGTAATTTTGAAAACCGCATGTCGTCCATGCAGAAGATGCTCAACGAAAAAGAGCTTTTGCTGATGAAATGCACCGAGGCCCTCAAACAACATGGTGCCACTCCAAAGACCGCTGGCATCCCCAGTACTGCTCCTAAAAAGTAGCCTGATCTAATATATTTTTGCTTTCTTGCTCAGAGAACGCTTTGGGCAGGAAATTAAAGTCAAAACGATCCTCATGTGAAGCTTGAGACAATCCCCCCAACATCATCTGAAATAAAGACTCGGAAGAGGTATTGATTTGCATAATTAGTAAATAATCAGATTTTGCTGAGTTCGGATAAAAATCATACACATCATGTCGAACAAGCCCCTCCAGCAATGAAAATCTTGGGTTTGTATTTTTTAACAATCGATCAAGCGCCACTCGCGCAAATTCCTTTTGAGGATAAATAGCGGGAACATGGCTCCATGGCGATTGTATTTTATTTTCAAAAAATTGCTTTATATACTCACCCCTACATAACACTCCTGTACGCAAAAACTTCTTAAAGGAAAAATCTGGAGAGCTACAGGAATCCATTTGCTTTAATTTTTTTAAAAGAACAGAAACTTTAACGACTATGCTGTGTGGTGAATGCTCATTCACATAAAAAGGTATGTTTTTTAAAAAAAGATCAAAACTTTTTTCTAAACGATTTCTATAGGAATGAAACAGCCCCAACTTTAATGCTGGAGTGGTATAGCTACTTCTGGGGCTAAGATAATATAAATACTCAAACGTGCTTGGTTTGAGTTGCACCTCAAGGCGTGGATCTTGTAATAGATAATTTGCATCTCGCATGACTGACTGCGAACCGCTCAATTCTAGAGACTTCACCCTTGGGTCTGTACTCACTGAGGTTCCGCGCTCAAGACCGGCTTGGTCCTGTTGCCCTGCCCCCGAAGATTCGCGATGTGCCGGAGAACCTGATGTTTTATTAGATATTTTGGTTTGTGCTCGGCGCCGCAACGAACTCCCGCAATCCACATAAAGGCTTCCACTACCAACATACCCCGAAGTCCTATCGCCACACCAATCCAAAGGTAATTTGGGAAGGTTCACCGGTGGCAGAATGGGGCTTGCAGGTAGTATTTTTAAGTGAGCTATTTTTACGACTGTTGTATTTTGATAAATTTTTTCCGCATCGTCGGGCTCTACCGTAAAAAAATACGTGTCATGCCAAAAGACTGATTCTAACCATTCAATGATTCTACTTCGATTGGTCTTTTCGGGAAGATACTCTTTCATTTTTAAGATCGACTGAGTGATTTGTTGTTCTTCAGCAATGGTCAACATCTGAAAAACGTTTTCCGCAAGGTTTTGTGGTGACTGAGAAGACTTGTCAATTTCTGATAAAATCGGCAATGGATCTACAAAAAATAATTTTTTTACTTCCTTAGAAAACGTCTGCATCTCTACATCTAAAAAATACTCCTGCTTAAATAAGAGCATTTTTAGCTTATTTTGAAGATCCAAAGGCAAAGGCTCAAAGTTTTTATAATAGAGCCTCTCCACAAATTCTGTCTGATATCGACTGTAGCAGGAATAATTACCTATGTACGATGCTAATTTTAATAAAATTTGAGGACTGGATAAAAAAGGCACTGCTTCTGCAAGTTCAATTTTGAGAGGCAGCGTAATTCTCTGACGAATCTCCTTTAATAGAGATTTATTTTTTTTTGACATCGCCACGTATCTATCCAAAGAGTGAGCATTTTCTATTTGCGAATACCAAGATTCCGATAAATCAATAATTCTAACTCCCTTTTCCATATTCACATTACAACCTTGAGGCTTGGGAACTTTATAAATAGATGCTGGAAAAAAATAGACATTCTCAATTTGATTTGCAAAATCCGTATCTTGCATTTTAAACGAAACAAGTGATGACTCTTGTCCTATTTTTTTAAAAAAATCGGTTACTTTGTATTTATTAAAAAATGAACCTCGTCCATCCTTAGCAAATTGCTCAACATCCGCTCTTTCGTTGGCAGACAAACCCTGAGAAAGTTGCAACATTTTCTCTACATAAAAATCAGTCACACCGACAACACCAAAACCAAACCACTTTACGACGCCATGAAAAAAACCTCTCCCGACGTCATTTTCGGTTTCATCAGAAGAACTTTGCGAAGTGCTTTTCTCTCGATTTTCAAATTGGGAAACATTATCTAGATTGCTCGTTTCCGGAGGATTTTCGTTTGTGTAACGGCCGCATGATTTATAACCGCGCCAATTAAAAAGTTGAAGTCGCACATAGAAGCCTAGATCCAACGGAGATGGAAAACACAGCGACGGCGAAAAAAAGACTTGAGTTGATTTTTTTTCTAAATATTGTTTCTCCTCTGGAGTCACTAAGAGGTTAAAACCAATCACTGCAGGTCGGCTCAACGCACTTGTTGGATAGATCGCACCCACCGGATTAGCAAACTCCCCACTTGAAAGGTCATAGACTCTATTATTTTTTTTTGAATAAAGAACTGGCTTGATATGATCTTTAAACATCTCAACACCTAAAATCCAGTCCGGTGGAGGTTTTAATCCTAGATCTATAAATAAAGATACAAAAAGAGCGGCAAAACCCACACAATTTGTGCACTTCTTATCAAGCGCTGAAATCAAAAGTGTATCTCGCCGACAGTAGTCGATGTTGAAGTTTTCAGGAGAGTAAATAGCCTTATACACTTTAGGCCACAAACCAATCACATCCTGTGTATCGAGATGAAGACCTTTGATATGCCGTAAAATTTCCATATACTTTCCATTGATTTTTTGGAGATTTGGAGATTTCTCGCCTTTGGAAATCAAGTAGTGATGCTCTAGCTGGATAAGACTTTGTCCAAAGCTCATTTCTGGATTGGTTTTTAGCCCCAGCGAATGCTTCAAAAAATAAACCACGCTTTCGCGAGAACGACGTGTGTAGGCGACATACTCAATCATAGCGCCGCAGTTAAGATTGCTGTTTTTGTGCAAGTCTGCCTGCACAGGAACTTCTAAAGGAATCCACCCTTTTGAGTTGTACTTTCCGTTCGTAACACTCATAAGTAACACGTATTTGTTTTTTGTCTCAGATTGAGACAGTACAAACGAGCTGTCGGTTAACAGTGGAGCCAGGGTTTCGTGGTTAGCGAGAGTACTTGTAGGCACCTTGTGGAGAACATACCCCAACTGATCAGCAAAGTAGTGAGCTTGAACTGAGGTAAGGGACGCATCTGTATACAACTTGCACTGCGGATCAAGCGCATGGGCTTCCTGTGAAGCGACTAAAAAATTGATAGCTGAATATAATACCACCACCCAAAAGTGGTAGATTCGTGTTTTTCTCATATTCTCAGATAAAGCAATACTTACGCCATTATAAAAAATAGTCCTGGTTGTTAAAAATATAGACAGCTCATCGATTTATAAGCTACAAAACGCAGCCTAAACACGGCTTTGCCTTTGCAGGTGTATGATAAAATGAAATTCTACGTTCTATTCGTATTTCTCACTCTCTTAGAACCTGCCCACGCGCAGATGCAGTGTTTTGAGCTTTTCAATATTTATAAAACTGTTCGAGGCGAAAAAGAGTTTTTAATAAAGCTGGGCCATAAGTTTTCCTACGAAGACAAAACTTACGGCTTTAAATTTGTTGCGGAGCTTGAAAATGACGGAACGCTCTTTTTGGATGCGGAGCTTGTAAACACAAGACTTGGGATCCGAAGCCATATGCATGGCGGAGACCTTTACGCACAGATGATTCAACATTTTGGAGTGCAAAACATAACGGCCATACGAGATGTCTGGAGCGGTGGTACTAATTTTTCCCAGTTCCATTCCAATCTCAAGTCACGCATGACCATTGAAGAGGCTGCCTTAAATACGTGGTCAGGGCGTCAAGCTGCACGCTATGGATTTACAAAGATTGAGTCTTTTTCTTTTACAGATTCCGAACCAAGTGAATTTGGAGACATTCCATATCCCATCCACCGTAGACCCTTTAACGTAATATTTACCCGCCCCTAAGTGGCGGAGACCTCATCAGAGGTGGATGAAGCAACGAGAGACTTGTGAAACGCAAAAACATCGCGGTCGCTGAAGATAGAGCTCTTACTCCAACCCTCGATAAATAAGCCCTGCGGACTGCGCACCCGGCTCAAAGCCACGTAGGTTTGCCCGGGTTCCCAGATTTTTCGCAGATCCACATGCATTTGATCCAACGTAGCCCCTTGGGCTTTGTGAATGGTCATGGCCCAAGCCAATGTGATCGGAAAGTTTGTCGCACTCACCGCGGGATTTCCATCGGCATCGAGCAGCGTGAATTCAGCCTTCTCAAGATCAATGGTTCGCCCACCGTCCAATTTAATTTTTAAACTTTCATCGGAGATTTTTTGAATACGCCCCAAAGATCCATTCACCCAGCGCCCTACGGGATCGTTTTGGCGAATCATCACCAACGCGTCTTTTTTAAGATGAATCACATCCGCGATGGGCGAGTGTTTGCGAAAGCGCTCGATGTCGGCCTCTTTGCCAGAGTAAACCGTCGTGAAGGTGTGCACCTCGTGGTTGATCTCTTGCAACTGCTGAAAATTGTAGTTGTCTACATCGGCACGATGGGGAAACAGTCGTGTAAAATCTCCGGTGGGTTTAACCTTAACTCGTGAGTCTAAAAATTCTGTGACGCTGTCGTCGAGCACTCCATGACGAATTCGTCGCAAAATCTCTAAAAATTCCACATCCGACGAGCGCATAATTTTTTTTAAAATCACCGGCGTAAAGCGACTCTCTTCCCATACAGGGTCCTGAAAGGCCCATTCTTTTTGGCGGCTGAAAGGGTTCACCGGTGGCAGCTGCGAAAAATCGCCAACAACAATCACGCGCAACCCACCCCAAGGCGCTAGACTGCTCAGGGCATGCTTCGCAATCAGCTCTGCCGCTCGCAACGTGGGGCCAGAGAGCATGGACACTTCGTCGATAACGATTTCAGCATACTGGCGAATGCGTTTCATGAGTTTTTTATTTTTGCTCGCGCGCTTCACGGTGGCTTCAACGCCACCTTCCATAATTCCCAAACCAAAAAAACTATGAAACGTTCTCCCGCCAACCAAAATCGCAGCCGCACCTGTGCTCGCGAGAATAGGAATATCTTTGCCCTTCAAATATTCTTTGAGGAGAAAACTTTTGCCGCTACCGGCAGCGCCAGTAAGAAAAATATTTTCTTTGCCTTTTAAAAGCTCAAGAGCACTCTGCTGATCCGAATTCAATTCCTGCATGGGTTCAACATAAGCCAATCGAGAGAAAACCTCAGCTATATAAAGGTACGGACTCACTTTTTGGGACTCATTGCATAAAAATCTCTCCATTTTTTAAAGAGCTTCTTTTTAAGACGCGTCCATCCATGGACTCGCTCGCAAATCGAAACATCCTGTTTGCGAGAGGTCTTAAAAAGAACTCTTTAAAAAATGGAGAGATTTTTATGCAATGAGTCCCAAAAAGTGGGGCGTATTTTAATCCGCGAACGCCGCCAATCGCGGCACCGACTATTCGATGATTTTTAATTCGCGGAGTTTTTTTACGATGGGTTCGATTTTGTGCACGTGGGTCCCCAAAGGGTAAGCCCCGGGCATATTGTCTAAAGAACAATCGCCTTTGCCCAGCTCTTTGCAAACGTAGGATACTGAACACTCGCGTTTTTTATCCCAAATATAGTCTTCGCCTGGGCTGCCGCGAACCACAATTCCCACCACTTCATTTTTCGAATTGAAAACGGGGCCGCCGCTACTTCCACTGGAAATATCTAAATCGGCTGTAAAGAAATTCTCAAATTGGTTTTCTAAGACTTTCGAATTGTACGCGACTTTCATTGGCAGACCTGAAGGATAGGTTACAGCAAAAACCCGTTCATTCATTTTTGCCGAAGCTTTCGAAAAATTAAGAACTCTGCGGTTCGGAAAGGGTCGGTCTAATTTTATAATCGAAAAATCAAGACCGTACTCGCCAACGATCTTACCATTTTTTTCCACAACATCTGGTGTGATTTCGGCATGTAACACTTTAGCACAGCGAGCGGTTTGTGACTGGTTGTAGTCTGTGATTGAAACCTGCCCGTTACCTTTTGCAACGAAATCAAACAGCCAATCAAAGTCGGCGCACATGCTGGTCATGCCGTCTTCAACCAATGCAGGCTTTACACCACTATGGTTAAAGATCAAACAATGTCCGGCGGTGACCATGACATCTTCGGTCACTAAAAAACCGGTACAGTTCAGCCAGTTCGCGTTCTGCTTTGCAAACTTCTCTTCGGGACAAAGCCCCACATTGTAAGATTCCGAGGCGGGATAAAAATCCAAGTTAAACAGCTCCGAATTTTTTTGCGACAGCGCATACGGTTGCCCGAACGACATCGCAATGGCTGGCGCCAAAAATTTATTTTTATAAGCATCACGAATCACATCGACGCGATTGTCGGCACCAAAAATAATTGCGTTTGCGACAGACTGATTGCCCAATTGAATGCTGACTTGAACCAATAAAAATAAAAAAAACGAAATGCGCCCCATGATTCCCCCCTGTACCCCGCGCAGATTCTTGACGAACTCATCGCAAAGAACAACGGAGGGCCCGCAGCCCCATGAAATTTGAACTTTTTACAAATTTTATGACGCAACTCTCAACCAAAAGGTACGGCGTACCGCAAGCGGAACGGCGTACCTTTTTATTGGGGTTTTAGGGGGGTGGCGGGGCCGGGGGGGATGTCGCGGAACTCTTGTTGGATGGGGCTTTCGGTTATGGCTTTTTTAACGTTGTTCGCTCTTACGGAAAGGGTTTTTAATTGTTCGCCGAAGGTTTGTCGTTGTGATTTTACGAAGCCGTTGAAGCGGCCTTTAAAATCTTCCAAGTGTTTTTCTAGAGATTTTTTTTCGCTGTTGAGCTGTTCAAAAAGGGCTCGGCGCTTTTCGTTGGCGGCTTTGCGCAAGGGTTCCACGCTGGCTTTGGGATCTTGCTTTTTGACCTGTTCCACTTCGGCTTTGAGTTTAGTTTCGAAGTCTTTGCGAACTACCTCTTGTTTTTTAACGAGTTCGGTTTTTGTGGTGCGCACGTAGCGTATCATCTCTTGAGTTTTTGCGTTGATCACTTCGAAAAACGATTTTTGATCTGCAGATTTCGTTTCGGCACTGACTTTGTTTTTCTGTGCAATCTCCTGCTCGTAGGACGGAGTTTGGGCAGAAGTTTGAGTCGACGTCGAATCCTGGGCAAAAACTGCAAAGCTCAACAACAGCATCCACATGCTATTTTCCCTTCTTCATGGCACTTTGCGTTTCGCGGTCCACATCGCGCTTTTTAATGGCGTCGCGCTTATCGTGGCTTTTTTTGCCTTTACAGAGTGCGATCTCAATTTTAATCCGACCGTCTTTAAAATAAATTTTAAGCGGAATACAACTCAGTCCACGCTCGCGAGTTTTGGCGATAATTTTATTGAGCTCGTTGCGGTTGAGTAAAAGTTTGCGCAAGCGCTCGGGCTCGTGATTGTTGTAACTGCTGGCCTGGTAAACGCTGATATGAGCATTTTGTAAAAAAGCTTCGTCGCCGATAAACGAAACGTAGGCGTCTTTTAAATTCACACTGCCGTTGCGTATGGATTTTACTTCGCTCCCGCGCAAAACCACGCCGGCCTCGTAGGTTTCGAGGATCTCGAAGTCGAACCTAGCTTTTTTGTTATCGGCCACTAATTTCATGGCTCTAACATCTGATACAAGCGCTGAAATGTCAAAACGTCGAGCTCTTCGGGACGCGCTTTGGGCGATATCTTCAGCAGTTCAAACTGCTTGAGAACCGCTTCCTCGCCGTATTTGGTGGAAAGTGCCTTTTTGAGGAACTTGCGCTTTTGCGAAAAACTTAACTTTACAAAGCTTAGGTAAACCTTTGGTTTTTGCGTGAACGTGGTTTCCAGCCGGCGGAAGATCACCACGCGACTTGCCACCTTGGGCGGTGGAAAATAATCGTTGGGTCCAAGATCAGTCAAATTTTCCATCTTCCAAAAGCTCTGTGCCACCACCGACAATAAACTATAGTGCTCGGTGCGGGGTTTTCCGGTTAATCGTTGCGCCACTTCTTTTTGAAACATTAAAATCATGCTGGATAAACCTGCGGGGTCCACACTGCGGTCAATCACCAGGCGGGCGGCAATCTGATACGGCAAATTGCTAATCAAAGTTGTGTTGTTGAGTTTGAGCTGCGACCAATCAAGCCTAAGAGCATCCTCGATCACAACGTTGTAACCTTGGCTTTTCCAATACTCTGCAAACTGGTGATCCATCTCCACCAGCAACACGTCGGGATCAATATCCTTCAAGCGCAAGGTGAGCGCCCCTAAACCCGGGCCCACTTCGAGAAGTTTGTGCATTTTATTAAATTGCAGTTCTTTAATAATTAAATCGATTTTTTGCGAATTGACCAAAAAATTCTGTCCGAGGGATTTTTTTGCACCTCGGCCCATGAGTTCGAGCAGATCTTTCACGCGTTTGATCTCAGAAGCATAATGTGAACTCATCGCAATTCTTCTCTCGGAACTGGTCCCAAAGTTTGAGGCGAAGACTCACCCTTCGCTAAGCGCAAGGCTCCTGCAAGCCCGATCATGGCGGCGTTATCGGTGCAAAATTTTAACGGTGGTATCAAAACTTGCCATTGATTTTTAATCGCTAACTCCTGGGCCCGCTCGCGTAAGCGACTGTTGGCGCTCACTCCGCCGGTGATCACAAATTTTTTAAGTTTTAAACTGCGCAAAGCTTTTTCGAGTTTGTACATCAGCACATCCACAATGGCCTCTTGATAAGAAGCCGAAAGATCCTCGAGCACTGGCGCCACTTCGCCAATCTCCAACAATTTTCGTTGAGCATGGGACTTGAGGCCCGAAAAACTAAAATTGTAATGGTCCTCTTTCATGAGACTTCGTGGGAATTCATAGGCCTTTCGATTGCCTTTTTGCGCATAGCGATCCACAAGTACGCCGCCCGGGTAGCCGAGGCCCAACATCTTTGCAAATTTATCGAAGGCTTCGCCCGCGGCGTCGTCCTGGGTTTGCCCGAGGGTTTCATACTGGCCAATGTGTGGAACATGATAGAGCTGTGTGTGCCCACCGCTCACGACCAGAGCCACGAAGCCATCTTGCCATATTTGATTGGTTTCGGGGGATTGTTCGTTGAGGAAGGCCGAGAGAATATGTCCCTCGATATGGTGCACACCTATAAACGGTTTTTTTTGAATCAACGCCAAGGTTTTTGCGGTGACCAAACCCACAATCAAAGACCCCACCAAACCGGGTCGACTGGTCACAGCGATTCCTTGCACGGCACTCCAGGTAATTTGGTTTTTACTCAAAAGCTGATCAATCAGCGGCAGCAAGGATTCGTAGTGCTGGCGCCCGGCGATTTCTGGAACAACGCCACCGAAGTCTTTGTGTACGAGATCTTGATTGGCCGTCATTTGCGATAAAACAAAGCCATTGTCGTTAACGAGAGCCACGGATGTGTCGTCGCAGCTCGTTTCGATGGCGAGAGTCAAGTGAGTGTTGGTGTCCATTGAGACCTTACACTACAGCTTTTTGAGTTTGGACTTGGCGACCGAGGCTTCTTTGGATTTAGGAAATTTTTCTACAACTTCTTTGTAAAAGACTTTTGCATCGTCCTTAAGGCTCATGTTTTGAAAGCACATACCAATTTTAAGCGTGGCCTCTGGATATTCGGCACCCTTTGGGTTGTGCTTGCGATACTCTTCGAAAGCCAAGATAGCGTCTTCCCATTTTTTGTTGTCAAAGTGTTGAGTGGCGTCGGCCAAGGGACTTTTAAAGTGAGCTTTGGGTTGATTCTGTGGTTTGTTGCCAGCTCGCTCATCGCTGGACATCAACAAAGCATCTTTTTTAGCTTTCGCATTGAGCTCGGAAACTGTAGTTCGCAAAAGAGTGAGTTCTGTTTCCATCTGAGCAATGCGCATTTCCAACGCCTTTACGGGCTCATTGCTTTTTGTATCGCCGAGCTGCTTTTCGACATTTTCGATGCGCCCGTAGAGTTCGCGAAATTCTTTATTGGCGTCTTCTTTTTGTACAGCTTCTTCTGCTGCTTTATGTTGCTGCGGAGTTACTGTAGGTGTCGCGCCGGGGGCGGATGGCGTTTGCCCGCGCAAATTGGAGCGAGTTTGTAAACACCCTGCTGTAAAAAGCATCACTACTAAGAACGAAAATCTAAGGCTAGCCACCTTCTTCTCCCGAATTAAATTGTTTTACGCGAGACTCGTCTTCGGCTTTTTCGGATAATTTTTGTGAACTCACAAACTGAACCCGAGCGCCCTCAAAGTCTCTTTCCTTATACAACTGTTCGCCTCTTTTATATGCTTTTTCGGCCTTATAGAATAGCTGCGGAGCATATTTTGCTGATTCTGCAGTGACAGCGGCTTCGTAAGCCGCTTTAGCCAAGGAGTACTCTTGCACGGGTATAGAAACCGTTACGCAAGAGGACAAATTTAGAAGGATAAAAGAGAAAATAAGCCAACGAGCCATCAGCACGCTCTTTGGCCCATTATTTCGTTGGTGCAAAGTTGGCGCGACGATTTTTTGCATTGTCACCATCACCATCACCAAGAGCTAAAAGTTTTTCCTCGCCCCAGCTAATGGTGTTCAAACGCGCTGTATCGACGCCTAAACCTTTAAGATACGATTTTACAACTTCGGCGCGGCGAGCACCTAAAGAACGGTTGTACTCATCAGATCCTTTTGCATCGCAATGGCCTTCGATCTGAATACTTGTGCTATTGGTTTTAAGCCACTCTGCATTTCCAGCAAGGACTGCTTTTGCTTCCTCTGTCAGCGTTGAGCTGTCGTAGGAAAAATTCACAGTTTTTAAACCAGGGATGGCTCCGCAGTCGCTACCACAAGGGTCAAGGGACATCTCACGATTTTGAATATCCGCCTCGTTTAGTGTTGCGCCGTCAGTTGCTGCACCTGTTGTGTCTGTAGTTTCTTCGGCCTTCTTTTTGCTCGAACAACCGATCACAAGTAAAAGTGCGCACGCGAACATTAGAGTATTACGAATCATGATTTCCTCCTCGTATTAGGTATTTCCATTTGTATTGTCCTGAATTTTTATCTTTCTTGTCAAGAGAGTTTGATTTCGCTCGTAAATATGCGTCTAATTAATTTATGAATTTATCATCTTTTTTGCTGCAGCAACTTTTTTCTGTGCTCATTTTATCAACCTCTTTTGCACAAGTCGATCCCGCCATTGACTGGAAAGTGCAGGAGGACGACCGAGCAATTTGGATTTACGATTCGCGCCACCGCGCCCTCGTGGAACAGTACGCTAAAAACTTTCGCCGCCTTCTTCCCGAGATCCAGAGCGTGTTTCACGAGCTGCCCGAGAAAACAACATTCGTTATTTCTGATTTTACAGATCGCCCCAATGGATCTGCGACGGTGTTTCCCTACCCTCTCATCACCATTTATCCGGTCATACCACTGCCCAATTCGCCCATCGGCGAAACCGACGATTCCCTCTACGAAATCCTGGCGCACGAATACACCCATATTTTAAATTTACATCCTGTGCACGGCGGCATGCGGGCCCTCAGCTGGGTGTTTGGCTCCATTGTTCGACCCAATGGCTACTTGCCTCGCTGGTATACAGAGGGCCTTGCTGTGTTCACGGAGTCCTATTTCACACCGCGCGGAGGGCGCCTGCGCTCGCAAAACTTTGAGGGAATGGTTCGCGCCATCAGCATTGATAAACAGTGGAACAAATACCCCATCGACACTCTCAATGATTCTGAACCTGACTGGCTTGGCGGCCGAAGAGCCTATTTGCTCGGCGGCGCGCTTTTATATGAATTGGCAACGTCTTACGGCACCCAAACCATCGACGAACTCAATCAAACCTACTCTCGCCGCGTTCCCTACTTTATTAACGCCCCCGTCGACGATAAAACGCAAAAAGATTACGCAGGTCTGCTTGCTACCACCTACAAAAAGCTGCAAAGCCGCACGGATGAGCAAGTTCAAATTTTGTCCACCGCCACCGTGAGCAAAGGTGCATTGTTAAACGAGCAGGGCTTTTTTAACTCTCGCCCGGTGTTTTCTCCAGATGGATCGCACCTGGCCATGATTGTGCGCAATCACAATGTTCCCACGGCCATCTATTTGCGAGCGCGAAGTTCGCAAAACTCCTTTCTGCAAAGTGAACCTGTGCAAATCGCTTTTGGCGTCGACATCACAGATATCGCTTGGTCGCCAGACTCCAAAAAAATTGCCTACAACAGTGTGGAAAATTTTAAGCGCTTTTATGAGTACAGCGATATTCGTGTTTATGATTTACAAAGCAAAAAAACCACAAAACTGACGGCCGGCGCTCGAGTTGGAAATCTGACATTCTCGCCCGCTGGCGATATGATTTATTTTGTGCAAAACACACCGGGCTCAAAACGCTTGGCGCGTTTAAATTTAGCACAAAAAACAATCTCGACAGTTTACACTCCCGAAAAAATCGGCACCAATCTTTACAGTCTGGTTTTTGAAGGTGAGCAATTATTTTTTGTCGAACAGTATGCTGAAAAAAGATCTTTGAAATCCTTAAATCCTCAATCAAAAACCGCCAGCACCGTTCAGGAAAATATTCTGATTTCGTCGTTGCATAAATCAGCCCGTGGTTATTTGGTCACCTCATCTCAGTCGGGAGTGGATAACTTGTATTTGGTGGATTCCCTGAATGCACCAGAAAAAGTGCAACTCTCTCGGCCCATCACAAACTCGCTCACACGAATTTTGGATGGTGATATCGACCCAAAAGATGGAGCGCTTTACTTTTCGGAACAAAAATCAGACGGCCAATTCGTTTTTTCGCAAAAATTAGAAGACTGGCAACAAATCAAACAAGCCCCCAAAGTTTCGCCGCTAGTAAGCATTCCGGACCTTAAGGCCAACTCACTTGCTACAACAAACGAACCTCTCACCTTTGCAGAAAAGGAAGAAGACTTTTCACCTTGGCCTTATCTGTGGCCGCGCTACTGGATGCCCTTTGCCAATGTTCTCGATGGTGGTATGAGTTTTACCGCCAGCACTGGCTCCGCCGATCCCCTTGGAAAGAACGCCTATAGCCTGATGGCCGAATGGGACACGCTCACTAAAAAGACCGGTGTCACTGCGGGCTACATTAACAATTCCACACCTATTACTTTTGGGTTAAGTGCCAGCCAAGTGTACCGCTACAACTACACCACCGAATCCGCCCTGCGCGATACTTCGGGCATGGTGAGCAGTTCCTATAACATTCCATTTATGTTTCGCACCTGGAATTTGGGCCTTAGCTGGCGAAACAGCGAAACCGAACTCTCCTACGCTACGTATCGTCGAAGTGGCCCCCTTGTTTCTTTGGGATTTAACAACGCCATTCAGCGGGGCTACGAAATTTCTCCTGAAACCGGGATGAGTGCCTCGCTCAGTCACCAATCCTACATCGAAAGTCTTGGCAATATTGGATACGACAAAACCAACATCAGTTTGAAAACTTATTTTTCGCGCTGGCTGCCCGAGCACAACGTTTTATTTTTTCAACTCAACGGGACCTACGCGCCCGAACTTGAGTCTTCACTCACACGCCCTACTACCGATTTTTACACGAGCACGCTCAACGGTAACTTTTTTAATAACTTGTTAATTCCACCTTTTTTGGTGCGCGGTTATACTTCGGGCACGATTCTCGGCTACAACATGCTAGCGGCGAACCTCGAATACAGATTCCCCTTAGCACGCGTTTACCGTGGCTGGGATACTGTACCGTTTTTTATCAAGCGAGTGCACGGCGCTCTGGTTTCCGATGTGGTGAGCTTGGATGGCCGTCGGTTTACACGGCTTTCGCCAACCTATGCCTATGAGCGCTTTGGCGACAATTGGTTTTTGGGCTACGGCGCAGAACTCAACGTGGATTGCACCCTAGGATATTATATTCCTGTGACATTGAGCTTCGGCGTCTATCGCGGTGACAACCGCGATGTTGCCGTAGACGACCTCAGCTACTTTTTTGTATTTAAGCTTTAGGGCAAATATTTTTCAACATCTTGGCTTTCGATAAAACGCAAGTTGATGGTTTTTGTGAGGCTATCGAGGGGCACCTTACTTTGTGCCTCGGCGTTAAGTTCAGCCAGCTTCTCTCCATCATAGTAAACCGCAATCTTTGTATCTGGTAATTTGATACGAGGCTTTAAATACCAATTCTGCAAACAATTGAACGACGACACATAAAATCTCTGCACAAAGTTGACAGTTTGCTCCTTTTGCATCGGCGAAAACAACGGATAGCCATCGTAAATTCCGTCTCTTACTAAATAGATGTCGATCTCGTCTTTGCTTGCCACCGCGCGCACGATGTCGCGCACACCTTCGCATAAACACTTGCCGATATTACCGCCGGTCACAAATATTTTTTTAAGCTGGGGGAATTCCCCCGAGTGTTGCCCGGCCACTGAGGAGACCACCAGATCCACATCTTGGTTGGTAAAGTAGTGAGATGACGCTTCCTGCGGAGTTTTAAGAAAATAGGGGTAAACGGTTGCAACCGTGTACATCTGATATTTTTTGCGAAGCTCGAGAAGCTTTGCATGGGCGGCCTGGGTTTTAAAGGCTGAATCCCAAATTGAGGTGGAATGACCGAAAAAAAACACCGACTCCGCTGAAACAGTGTAGGCAGCGTTTTCTGCAACATCTACATACAATGCCTGTGCAATCAAAACCTGAAAGAATATCCAAATGCTCAACATAATTTCCCCCCCCGTACAGGTTAAGCCATACCAGCTTATCAAGGGCGCAACGATAAAAAAGAACAAGGTTTGTATTTTTTTACTAAACAGCGACTTTACAAAACATAGGAATTTCAGGATTGTCGAATTCGAAAAACAACCAAACGCTCATTGAGCTCTTCGATAATCAACTCTGTGCTCGGTCTGACCTTGCACTATCCCCTAGGCGCGCCCTAAACAATTGCGCAAAAGGAGATAGGATGAATGGGATAAACAAGATATTTTTAGCAGGTAATTTGGTGCGTAAGCCCAAATTGCATACGAACAAAAACGGAAAGGTGTTTTCGTTTTTAAAAATTGCCACAAACCGCTACTCGTACAACGAGGGCAACTGGGATAAAAAAACCGACTGGCACTCGATCCTTGTGTGGGGTCGAAAAGCGGAACTGTGCGAACGGTTTTTAGATAAAGGCACACCCCTAGCCGTTGAGGGATTTTTGGAAAACGGCAAAGACGATAAAACCCTGGTTGTGGCCATGGATGTGCATTTCTTGGGAGTTCGAACTGCGGAAGTCACTGAAACTACGGATTCTGAGGAAACCGAAAAGGATACCGATAAAGAGACCGAAAGTGAGGAGACCTCCTGGGAACAAGAAAACACCGCAGTTTTTAACTAAAAACCCGTGAAAGGGGGCGCCTCCCCTTTCAGCTCTCTTGACAAGAATTATCCCTTGGATACTATAGAAATAGTGCTCTGTGCCAACAGAGCTTGGGGAGTTTCGATGGATAAAATTACTTGGATAAAAGATTTAGTTCGTGCAGAGCAAGACATGGAAGAGTCTGGCATGATCGACTTCAATGCTGGGTTTGATCCACAGAAACTACTAGCTGAAGAGTCGCTGCAATTTTTAAATGATCTCAAAATCTGTTTTGTTGATACCGTGACCACTTTCAACCAGCTCAAGAGCTCACCCCTCGGACGCATTAAGGTTTACGGAATTTCAAACACCGAAGCCGACTTTATGTTGTTTCGAAACGGCTTTAAATTAATTTTTGCGTTGAAACGACCTGGGCAAATTGCCATTCGCTTTTTGTATGTAGGAGCCACTTTTGTTCCCGGCGCCCCTGCCAACGACAAAGAAGTGGATCCTTCCGAAGATCAATTGGTAGCCAAATGGGGCCCGTTTGGGGATCTTGTATGGACTTACAACGACCAGTCGTTAAAAATCGACTTCTTGGTTCGTTATTATATGTCTCGCTTTATCAAAGAAAGCGCGAAGTAATAGGACTTAGACAGCTTTTGTTAACAAAAATTCATTTATAATAGTTTGGTATCCTACGCCTTTTTTCTTTGCTTCGCGCCTTGCCCACTCTAAAACTTTAGGGTGCAATCGAATTGAGGTGGGAATAAATTTTTCCTCTTCTGCCTTTGAAGGCCGCCCACGGGATTGCCTTTTTTTCCCAGTTTTTTCCTCAATAGCTTTGCGACCTAATTCGACCTCCCGAGCGGTAAGGCGGCGAGATTTTTCAAAAGGGAAATTTTTTGAATTCTTCATATAATATCCTTTCTTTACGATTCGCTTTTCGTGCACTGATCAAATGAAACCCTATGTTTCTTCTGATTGCTTGCCGCTTTTTTGGGGTCCCAATCAAAACTAATTTTACTATTTTCAGTATATACTAAAAATGGCAACTTGTCGATACGGCGAGACATGTTTACTCCAAATCAAAGATAACTTCTCAAAATCATTCGATTTTGAAAGACTTTTGATTCGTTGCAAACTACCAACCCAGACAAAGCTACTTACTGGGTTTGCTAGGATTATTTAACCGGTATTAACAATTTAGATTCGGACGAAAACTTAGATCCAACTCATTTGGGGTGGGTCTAATGATACCAATCGCATTAAAATAATGTCGCCCTCTTTGAGGGGTTGCGCGGATGAGTTGCGCACTTGAATCAGCACGCCTTGCAAACTCACAATCCATGCAGTGTTATCCACACGCTCGATTACTTTGACTTCTAGCTGGTCGCCGATTTTGTAGTGCATTTTTAGTTTTTGGCTGGAGTGCATTCGCATGCCGGTGGTCTCTAGTAGTGCTCGTTCATTTTCTTAAACTGATAAGGAACAACTTCGGGTTCGGCTTTTGCTGCAGGCTTTATTTTTTGTTCAAAGTCCTTACAGGCTTGTTTAAATTCCTGCCCTAGCTTTTCCAGGGAAGCGATATCTACTTGCGGAGGAACAAAAATATTCTGATTGGCCTCTACAGGATGCTTGTAGGCTGTGTTCTTGTCAGCTGTGTTCTTGTCGACCCAAGCTGGTAAATGATCTTCGGAAAACATTAGCTGCTCGCGGTTGAGCTTTACGATCAGATCCAGCTCGGCGTGGGGAAGATCCACTTGCTGTTGAATGTCCTGAAACGACAGTCCTTGGTGTGCCATGCGGGCCGCATTTATATATTTATTGGTGGTTTTGCGCTCTATGATTTGCTCGTGGGGAACTTGGTCTTGAAAAATGTGCGCCACTTCCATGGTTTTGTTCATGGAGTGATCGATGCGCGCCATCTGTGTATCGGCGGCTGTGACTTTGTGTTGCAGATCGCGCATTTTAGACTCAAGCAATATGACCAACTGCTTTACCTGCAGCTCTGTTTTATCGGAAAGGTCTTCCAGCACGGCGATTTTGTTTTGCAAAAGTTTAAGTCCATAACTGAGACGTGGATCTTCCTCACGACGCCCCTTCAATTTAATGAAGCAAAGAGCGATGCCGGCGAAGAACAGAATATTAAATGCGACCTGCACTATACCTAATATGGTCATCACTTATTATGTTATGCGCGATTCGCTAGACTCACAACAGGACTAGGCCTTGGCCTGGGAGGGTGCTATATACGAAAAATGAAAAACGTAAGCCTTAGAACAGCTGTGCCAAACGATTTTAATTCGATATTTCAAATGGGCTTCGACGTTTGGGGAGAAGGTTTCCTAGAAAAGTATCTCGAGAACTGTTACACATCCGTAAAGTATGCGCGTGGAGTTTGGTATGTGCTCGAGGCCGACGATGGCGACCTGGCCAGCTCTCTTATCGTTTACGAGTTGACTCCCGGCCACTACGGAATCGGCTCCATCGCAACTCCACTGCCGCTACGGAGACAAGGTTACGCTTCAAAACTTGTTTCTGAGATTCTCGAACACATTGAACAAGAATCACCCGACGCAGTCATCTTTCTGTATTCTGACATCGATCCGGCATTCTACGAGCGCTTCGGATTTCAACAAATTCCAATATCTGCTCAGCGCAACCCGACCACAACCTGCATGGTGCGCGGAAAAAATATCGAAGACTTCAAATCCCCTTCAGAAACCCCAGAATATTTTTAGCGGGCCTGAAACATTCGACCTAAAGAGGTGACAAACTTCACTGCCGCTACGGTAGTAAACCCGCGTTATTATCAACCACTTGGGCTGGAAGTCGCAAAATCAGACGGTGAATTTGGTCCGACGCGCGGATTATCGTGATTGCCGAGAACCCCAAGAGCGCTTCGAAGAGCGCTTCAATCGAGGCGCGACCGAGCCGAGTGAGGAGCTGTACTTCCTGTACAGCGAGCGAACGAGGCGACCGAGCAACGAAGAGTTAGGCGATCTTCGAAGCGCGTTAGCCGATGGCAGCTTTGATTCGCGCCACTGCGCCGTCGATGGTCTTGCGGTCTGTTACGAAGCTGATGCGGATGCACTGGTCGTCGCCGAAGTCGTCGCCGGGCACTAATACTACTTTTTGTTTTTCGAGCAACATTTGTGAAAACTCTTTGCCGGTTTTTAAACCAAGCTTTTTAAGAATCACCGAGACGTCGATCCACAGGTAAAAAGCACCGTCGGGTTTGGCGATCTTCATGCCGGGGATACTAGAGAACGCCTCGTAGGCGTGGGCGCAGCGTTCTTTAAGAACTTTGCGTGTTTCTACAAGGTCGGCATCGCAGTGAAGGATTCCCGCTAAAGCTGCCTCTTGCGCCATGGAATTTGGTGCGCCCATGGTTTGGCTTTGATAGCTGATCATCGCATGGATGATGGATTTTTCGCCAGCGGCCCAACCCATGCGCCAGCCGGTCATGGAGTAGGCTTTGGAGGCGCCGTTCACACACACCACGCGATCGCGAAGATCTGGGGCCACGTGCAACAGATGCGGGCTAGTTCCGCTGTCCGAAAATGAAAGTTGGTTGTAGATGTCGTCAGACACAATAGCCACTTTTGGATATTTGCGAAGCACGTCGGCCAACGCTTTCAGTTCGTCGGCTGTGTACTCAGCGCCGGTTGGATTGCTTGGTGAGGTTAAAAGAAAGATTTTTGTTTTTGAATTGATGGCTTTTTCGAGCTCTGCAGGAGTGATCTTAAGACCATTTTCGAATTTGGTTTTTACGATATTGGGAACGCCGCCAGCAAGTTCTACCATTTCGCTGTAGCTGGCCCAAAAAGGCGCGGGAATGATCACTTCTTCCTGCGGATCTAACATGGCGATGAAAGCGGAGAACACCACAAACTTCGCGCCGGAGGTTACAGCCACTTCGTTCGCGGGATTATAATCTTGGGCAGTGAGTTTTTTCATTTGCTGGGCGATGGCTTTGCGAAGCGCTGGCACACCTTGAGAGGCTGTGTACTTTGTTTTTCCATCGCGAATGGCTTGGATGCCAGCTTCGGAGGCTTTGGGATATGTTTGCCAATCGGGTTCGCCTACAGTGAGGGAAAGCACATCTTCGCCGCGATCTTTCATTTCCTTGGCTTTGGCAGCCAACATCAGAGTGGGAGAGGGTTGAAAGTTTTTGGCTTTTTGCGATAGCAAAGAAGTGGACGGTGTTGTCATAGCGACTCCTAATTGATCAAATGAACGAGTACTTATTTCGGGTCAACATAGTACATGCTGAGGAATTTATCACCATAGTTTTTGCGCTCTTCGAGCAAAACTGACCCGTATTGATCCTGTAAAACTTCCTTGGCTCCAGCCTCAATAAAGATTTTTGCACTGAATCGAGCCAATTCCGATTGACCATATGCCTTTAGGACTTCATCTGCCATGACCTCGGTGAAGGGCGGATCGATGAGCACAATATCAAAGCCCTCCGCGAAGGAGCCTTTTAAAAAACGCAGCACATCTTTTTTGATCAATTTGTGCTCATCCTTTGTAATCTTTAAGAGGTCGCAATTTTTTTGAATGATTTGCAAAGAGAGCGGATGTTGTTCAACGGCAACTACTTCCCGGGCTCCGCGCGAGAGGGCTTCGATTCCCAAACTTCCAGTGCCCGCAAATAAATCCAGAACCCTGGCGTCTTCGATGTCGCCTTGGAGTTTATTAAAAATGACTTCTTTAATTCGATCGGTTGTTGGTCGTACGTGATTGGCCTGAAACGACACCAAACGGCGGCTGCCATATTTTCCCGAAATCACACGCATTACTTCTCCGTAACCAGCTGTTTAATTTGTGCCGCCACCGAAAAAATATTATCAAACGGCTTAGCAATAAATAGGTCAGCTCCCAATTGTTTGATGGAGGCTACGTCATAATCGGCAGCATAGGCCGAGATCAATACAATTTTTGCTTTTGTTTGTGATTGCACTCTTTCGATGAGTTGGGGCCCCGAAAGGCCTGGCATGAGAACATCTAAGACGACGATGTCTGGCTGCATCTGGAGCCATTTTTTTTCGCCGTCAACTCCATCTTCGGCAATGATGACCTCGTCACCTTGGCTCCGAAACACCCTCGCCAAAGACATGCGAATTAAAGCCTCATCATCGACAATTAAAATTTTCATTGTTTCCTCACCAATGGAAGACGGATCACAAACTCGCTCCCCTGAGTGACAGCCTCGTCTAAGAAAAGACGTCCGCCAAACTTTTCAACAATCGAGCGACTCATGCTAAGCCCCAAACCCGTGCCCTGGCCTTCTTCCTTAGTTGTAAAAAACGCGCTAAAAATGGCTTCGCGAATTTCCACCGGCACCCCTGGTCCGGTGTCAATGACACGAAATTCGATGATATTTTTATCGATAGCTGACGACAGAGTGAGCTTTCCGGTTTCACCCATGGCTTGGCAGGCGTTGTTTACCAAGTTAAATATCACCTGCTGCAAAAGCTGTGGTTCAACGTCGATATAATCATCGCTCTCTTCAAGTTCGATGGCCGTGCTGTGATAGCGCATCGTGGTTTTTAAAAATGGTAAAGTTTTTTGCACCACTTCACGCAGAGATATAACCTCTTTTTTAGGTTCCTGCAGCGAAGAAAAATCCAATAAATTGCGAATCACTTGTTCGGAGCGAAACGCGGCCTGTTCAATTTCACCCAGATCGCTGAAGGAAACGTGTTTTTCCCCGACTTCAGAAAGAAGAATTTGCGCTAAAGACTTTATCCCAGTGAGTGGATTATTTAATTCGTGGGCAATATTGCCTGCCAACAGCCCTAGAGCTGCCATTTTTTCGCTTTGAATAATTTGCCCCTGAAGTTTAGTGGCCTGAGTGATGTCGGTGTAATGCACAATCATGTGCTGACTATCTTCCTCGGGATTGAGGCGAATGGGATAGGCATGCACCTCAAACATCTGACTGCCTTGAGTGACCTTTCCAGTATAGCCTTCTTTTAGCATCAACGCCTGCGGAACAGGACAGCCCACACACATTTGCTCTCGTCCCGCAAAACTTTGATAGCAAAATTTTCGCGTGGTATTGGAAAAGCTTTTGTTCGAGCGTATGACTTTAAACTGGGGATCGATAATCACAATGGGATCCAAAAGGCTATCGAAAGTGAGGGACCACTGCCGGGAAATCTGATGAGCTTTCCACTTGAGAGCTAAACGATCAAAAGCCACCGTTAAGGATTCTATTTTTCTGTCTAACACACCCAAAAAGTGTTGCTGCTCGGCTGGGTCCATATTGTGTTCAAAAATAAAGTATCCACTGTGCTCTTGTCGCTTGATCGAAACGCATAAAAGGGGAGCGATGGGGCGCGCCAAGATATCTGCCAAAGCTTCGCGAAGTTGCGAGGGCTTATCCAGCGCAGGAACAATGATTTCAGAGTCCACTTGCCGATCAATGATCTGTGGCCCCTGAAACGAAATACAGCGGTACGCGTGTGGATACAAAGAGTATATTAAGAGCGGCGATTCCACTTTATGATAGCGAAGAAGTTCGTGGCGTAGAATCAAAAGGAGGTCTTCGAAGGCATCCACATTCGATAGAGATTTAATAAATTTAATTAAATCTCGAGTTTCTTTGTTTTTTATTTCAATCTCTTTTTTCGAAACCTCTAAATGGTGTGTTCTTTGCTCGATGATCTTTTCGAGGTTCTCATTGAGTTCGTTGAGCACCTTGTTTTGTGATCGAACTTTACCCATAATATTTTCTGTTGAGGAGTGGTCTGAAAAACTTTGCACGGCCTCGAGCCACGCCTCCTTCCAGACTTCCGTGGGCTGTTCTATACTGAGTACCTTAAATACCAATTCGGTTTCACTCAGCAACACGATTTCGCTCTTCGACAAAAATTCATAGCCGTAGATCACTTTCAGACGATTGCGAAAATGGTTGCGATTTTTTTGCAGCCACTGGTGCAGATTGAGTGGCGATATTTCCCCGCCGACCACCAAAAGGGAATAGGATTCGGTAAACGGCGAGCGCAACACCTCGTCCAAACGCTGAATGGAATGGGATTTAACGAGCGAGCTCAGCTTATTCTGTGAGCCCGTAAATGTTGAATAGACTTCGATAAGTTGCAAGGAGTCTGACTGCATGCCCGATCAGTATGACAGAGCTTTTGAACGGTGCCAGGTCCTGTTTCTGGACTCAGCGTATTAAACATTGAAATGTTTAATACGCTGAGTCCAGAAACAGGACCTGGCAC
>JANOYW010000005.1:0-123238 GCA_031429075.1 Bdellovibrionales bacterium
TTGATATTTTTTATCAGGAATCGACACCAACTGCGCCGTTACATCTTTAATCGTCTGCTGACCTTTATCAGAAAGCTTAGCCGAGCCCGAGGGGAAAAGCACATCGGACCCCAAACTCACCACCATTTTACCTTCGACCATACGAACAGAGAGTGTTCCTGCGTTGATCAACTTTTTAAATTTTTTCGTAAGATCAGTGAATTCTTGCAGTCTTTTCTTCTGCTCTTCCTCACGCGCCTGCATTTCGCTGAGAGCCTTTTGCGTCTCCGCCAAAGAGGACTTAAGCTCCCCACGCTCTTTATCGATCATGTTCTTTTCGCTCATAAGTTCTTTATGAGTCTTGTTAGAAACACACCCTACCAATAACAGCATAACTAAAATTGCTTTTTTCATTAAAACCTCACGATTCATTTTATTTATCGTAAGCGCCCTAGAAGAAGCGAGTCAATAGAATAGCTTGCTGAAGCTTTAGCACTCTGCAAGAGCACTCCGCCACTCACTTTGAAAAACCAAATTATTTCTGCTTATTTCCAAAAGTACGCACTTCAAGTTTTTCTAAACGATCCTCAGTATCATTGAACTTTTCATAAACGGTAGCGTATCCATCAAGCGCTACGCGATTTCGGTCACTCTGCTCTTCGAGCAAAACCATCATCTTGGTGATTTGAACTTTGATTTCCTCGAATTTAGAATCTACTTTTGTAAACCCTGCCTTCACTTCGAGGCGGAGTGACGTGATTTCTCCTTTAACCTCTTGTACTTTGAGATCTAAAAGGCGCTTAGTAACAGGTAAGTCTTTGTCCATTAAAGGCTTTTTGATTTTGCTTGGTTTTAAAGACTTGGCCGTTGGTTTTTTCATCGTCAATAAACTATCCCAAAAAGCAGGCTTCTGCACCTCTATTTTTTAATAAAATGAGTCCGTCCGGGAGGGCTTAATCGGCGTGGAGCCCGGACACTTTGTGACGAGTTTGGCTTGTGGTGAATTTGCAAAGCTTATGATTCCGCCGTTAGTTGGTTTTTCTAAATAGGCCTCAAGGATGTCTGTCAGGCAGCGACAATAGCCATCGGCGGTGAGCGGATCTGCCAACTTTCCATCTTCAAACTTTGCAACCGTCTCTATGCAGAAAAGATAAAAATTCTTTCGTTGCGGCTCTGTCCATCTCGCACTTGGCAGTGCGTTGTTTTCGCCTGGCTTTTTGCGGCGATGGTACTCGTCGCGACATGGGTAAAACTTTTCGATCTCTGTATCGACAAATTTGAGAATCGCCGCATCGTCGGGATGCGGCAGGTGCTCCTCCAGCTTGTCCACCACACAAACACATACGTCGTGCGCCAGCACGGGATCTTGCAAGAAGCCTGCTTGAAAGTCCGAGACTTCGTGCAGGCACTGCATATAGTTTAGTTTTCGCGAAGAATCCGTCCACTCCGCCGTTGCGATTTGCAACGCTAAAATCACAAACATCATAACAACCTCCCTGTTTGATTAAAAAATTCTTACTGGTCAGCCACGTCCGTATTTTTTTGCACTGGCGCAAAGAATTCTTTCTGGCGATTGCGAACCGCCTGCGCCACCTCTTCGCTCACTTGAATCAAATTGCTCAAAAGTTGACTCTTTAAGCGCTGGTAATCGCTGTTTTTCATTTTGGATAAAACAAAACAATCAATGCGTTCCACATCGGCAATCACGTAGCGCTCAAAGTACTGCTCCGAAATCGCAAGGCCTTGCAGCCGCCCTTTAAATTCCGAACGAAAGCTTTTGCTCAGCATGGGATCAGCGCCTTCCGACAACCCTTCTCCAGCCAGGTTGAGTTCGCCCGTGATGTCGTCCTTAAGGGATGTTAAAAGGGATTCCTTCAAATCCACCTTGGCCAAATCGTAGCAGCTGTTAATGCGCTGATCGCCGCGAATAGTGTACTGCGAGCGAATGTGGACTTGGTCACTTTCAGTCCAACTCATAGTCGTTCCAGTGGCCCAGTTGGGCCGGCCGTTGGCGTTTGAGTCCAGCACCTTGCGCTCCGTTTGTAAGCTTGCGCAGCCGGTGATCAAAATGCTGGCCAGCAAAATTTGTCTTAGATTCTTTTTCTTCATAACTACCTCCATGGTAATTGTTGGTTGTTTAGTTAAATCCGAATTGAGAGCAAACCTGTGCTACTCGACTCCGTGGTAGATTTTGTAGATTTTTTCTTCGTCGACTCTATTTTGTTTTTCCCTCAACTCGTCTCTTGCTTCCCACATCTCATTGTCCGGCATGATTTTGCAATTGTCGGCAGCATATTTGGCTTCAATCTCATCCATTTTTTTGTCGATGGTTTTGTAGCTTTCGCTTTTGATCTCTTCGACCAGCTCCTCCTTTGCCGAGTAAAAAAGTGCGCCAATCCCAGTACCGAAAGCCAAAGTAACGAAGCCCGCAAACATCAGTATGCCCGCTCCACAAAATAAAAAATTACACCCCCACCACAGCGCTCTCCACACGCTGCGCTTGCTCCGAATTTGCAAAAAACGCTGAGACGTTGCAATTCCTTCGAATGCTTGCGGACTATGTGCCCAATGAAAAAAGCTGTAATAGATAAACGTGCTATGAAGTACTGAGAGAACAGCCACGCTGATAAAGACAATCAAAGCTGAAAACTTAAAGAGATGCCCGCAATATTCCACAAAACCAAGGATCACAGGAATAAATATGCTAAGTATTAATCCTGCACGGCCAGCAAATCGCGTCTGATGTATTTCCGCCTCTGTTCGCGGGTTTAAGGTCTGCATATAAAAAGCCATTGCAATACCGAAAACGGCAAACTGCACCCCGATGACTTTGGGATCCGTTAATCGCAAAATATGTCCGCCCTCGAAGTAAAAAATAAGCGCAAAGGCTAAAAATAAGATTAGGTAGCGAACAGCACCATTGATTAAAAGCATAGAACCTCCGTGTGAGGTCTAAACTAACAAGGGGATGTGTCACAGGAGGTCATTGGGACAAAACGCTATCCCGCTTTGAGATTGAACTCGATCTGTTGATACTCCACCACGGGGGTATGGATCACGCGCCCATGGCTGACGGTGGACACCAACTTTAAAGCCCCCACCGTATTAAAAAACTGAATAAGTTTATTGAGGTTAGACACATCCATCTTGAGCAGTTGCGCTAATTCATAAACAGACTTCGGTTTGTGTCTCACAATGGCAGCTAGCACTCCGATGTTTTTAGCAAATCGATCGAAGTCTTTTTTTTTGCCAAAAGAAATTTCCATTTGATTCTGTTTGTGATTTCCTTTTTGCGCCTTATCTAACACTTTTTTAAAGTCCGAGAACGCCTCTGAAGTGGTTTTAATCGACACAATGAGCTTTTTCATAACTTGACTCCTAACTCTTCCCAAACCAGTTTCTTAAAATCCTCGATGAGACGGTCATTGTTGATATACACATAAGTGGCTTCGTGCTGGTTAATATGGACATGGGGACCTTTGGGGAAGTGGTTATCCATTAACACGAAAGCTCCTGTTGTTAAGTCCTTACAAATAAGCCCATACTTTATTTTATCTGGGTAACTTTTAATATCCATCACCTCATAAATAACGAGCTCAACAACGTAACGGTTCGCTATGAAATCCTTATGGTAAAAAATAAGCGACGCCTTCAAAGCACAATACTCCTTATGTTGGTGAAAATCAACCAATATTGATGGTTTTCGACGAGACCACTGCAAATGCCGAGCGCATTCTGCAAGCCACCAAGACGTGCCACATCCCACCACTGCACGCGCAGCCCCAAGGAATTTGAATTCCGGACCGGGCTCCAATTAAAGCCGGCAACCGCATTATTAGCCTTGACTAATTATTAGCTTTAGCTAATATTGTGATCTGTGAAAGTTAAGAATAAAGGAGGTTTGAAATGGCTTGGAAAGAAATGAATATCAACGAACTGGCAAAGTCTCTTGGTGTTAATGCCTCCGAGGTTCGTGAAAAGCAAAAAATTATTCAGTTGATTACAAAAACTAGAAAAGAGCTCAAATTATCCCAGGCAGCGCTTGCAAAAAAAATAGGTATTACTCAAGGGCGAATCGCGCAAATTGAATCTGGTGTTGGAACATCAAAAGTGACTTTTGATATTCTCCTCAGCATTTTGGTTACAATGGGTTTCGATTTTAAGATTCTTCCTAAAAAAACTGCCTAAGCGAGCGGACTAGCTTTTTCAAAAACAATCTTCGCATGCACCCCGAGTGCGGCTATCACTCGCAGCATGAGGTCGGTTGAGATATCTTTAGTGTTCCTATTTAGGAGAGCGGTGATGCGGGTTCTGGAGGTTTTAGCTAGCTTTGCGACTTGTGCATGAGTGAGACCTTTTTTTTGAACAACCGCAACAATTTTGTCATTAAGATCACTTCGGATTTTGATTTCTAATCCATCACTTGCAGAAAGCCCCAGTAGTTCTGCGAGTTCTGTTTCATTTCTCGTAATAATGGACTTTTTTTTCATCGAGCATCTCCTTGGATCTTCAGAAAATATATGTCTCAGATCTGGTACATTTTATCAAGATCAACTTGCGATCATCTCAATCCAAAACACTCTGCCACCCGATGACCTCGCATGACAGACCACAAGCGCACGCTGAATTAAAAGGAGCTGCAGGATGTGGACACTTTTATGGATACTCAGCGCGCACGCCGAGCCAGAATGGATCGCCGCGCCACCAAAAGAAGACAGCACTTATAAATACTACGTGGGCCGCGCCGAAAATATTCCCACCGCCAGCGAAGCCTTAGCTCTTGCCAATAAAGATGCCGCTCGCCAAGCGGTGCGCAATAACTTTGGGTTTTCCTACGAGTTCTCCTCCCGCTCCATCGAGGACTCTCGCACAAGCGACGTGTCCACCTACGACCGCGAGTATGTGCAACGAGTGAACCTGCAGGGCTTTGAGTTTCAGGATCAACACATCGAGCAGCAATCGCGAGCTTCATCCGCCTTTGTGCTCTATCGCTATAAAAAAGATGCCATTCAAAAAGAACAGCAACGCCTCAACGAAACCGAAGCCACAATCCCGCAAGACATGGTGTCCACCACGGGCGAGGACTCCCTCTACCTCGGAGGCCTCGACGTAGAAACCAATCCCCCAGGCGCCAAGGTGATCGTGGACGGTGAAGTTTACGGAAAAACTCCTCTCAAAATTCGCGGGCAGCTCGAGCCCGGCGAACATACTATTACGTTAGACCACCCCCAGCGCAAAACCTACCAAGCAGATATCTACATCAGTCCCGGACAAAACGGCCTTTTGCAAAAAAATCTCGAATACACCTACGGCAGACTGCGCTTTTTAAATCCACCCAGTGGAGCACAAATCAAAATCAATAATAAATTCATCGGCACCACTCCGTTTTCGGCAAACATCTTAGCCGGCACGCCGTTCACCATCGAAATCTCCCACCCGCAGTACTACACCGCAAAAATACAAAACTTCGTCCTCCACAAAGACGAGGACCAAACCATCGACTACACCCTCACACCCATCAACCCCCCGCAAGCCTCCACCCGCTCGCAAGCCACCAACACCACAACCGACAACCTCGAACCCGACGACTTCGAACTCCCCACGCTGCCAAAAATTTCCCTCGACGGATTTTTCCTCATCCCAAGAGTGCTCTTTCACATCGACAGTCCCATGAACGAAGAGTCCTACCGCGCCCTCAGCGGCGCCCTGTTCGGTGGCGATCTCGGTCTGTGGGACTACGGCGGCATCAGCCTCTACACTGGCTCGCTTACCAAAAGCTCACTCTCCGACGACGACACCACTTACTACGATCCGGACTACGCCCCCCTCACCCTCGACTTCGAAGCCGCCAAGGTCACCATGTTCTCCGCCTACATCACGCTCTACACCGATAGCTCCGTGGCGTATTTTTTATGCTACGACCGCTTTCAGATGGAGGCCGAGTACTCTTACACTACCGAAGACGCAACAGCCCCAATCACCAGCGACCCGCTCTTCGCCCAACAAACCGCACAAGGTGTCTCCCTCCGTATTGTCTCAAGAGGAAGCACAAAATCGTGGTCCCTCACTTTGGGCTTCGCAGGCTACGACCCAAACATTTACGGCGTCGAGCGTAGCAGCGGATATATCAATCTGGGTTTTGGTCTAGATGTTTTTCATGCGATAAATCCGATGGAGTAAAACAATGGCACGAAACGAAACCACCGCCCGCGTTTTAAAAGTGATTCACATCCTGGAGATCCATCCCCAGGGCTTGAGCATTCGCGACCTGTATCAAAAACTGCAAGACGACGGCTTCCCCTGCTCCGTTCGCACGGTGTACCGCGACCTCGAAGCCATTCAGGCCGCCTACTTCCCCGTCACCCGCGAAGGCAGTGGCGACGAAAGCAAATGGAAGCTCGAAAGCATCGCAACGCTGAACGAAAAAGTGCAGTTCTCCTATCACGAACTCATGGCGTTGTTTCTTGCCAAAAACACTCTCGAAAACCTCCAAGGCAGCGGCCTGTACCCCCACATCCGAAGTTTCTTCACTAGGCTTGAAAAAGCCCTGGGCCCCGGCGCCTCGCAAGAGATCGAACGCTTAAGAGAGTACATGGCCATCAAACCCCAAGCCACCTGGCAATCGGGAGTGTCGCAAGAAATCCTCGACACCATCTACGACGCCTGCGCCGAAGGCCATGTGCTAGAAATCGATTACACCGCAAAATCCGGCGAACAAAAAGACAAAGTCGCAAAACGCAGGCTCGGCCCCGAAGGCATTTACTTTGCCGATAGCGGCGTGTACCTGATCGCGCTGGATTTAAACACGCAGACCCACAAAACCTACGCCATCGCCCGCATCCTGCAAGCCCGAATGACCACCGACGCCTACGAATCAAAAAACTTCAGCCTGGCCGAATACATCAAAGACTCCATGGGCGTCCTCCGCCAAGGCGAAATCAGCGATGTAGAATTATTTATCCAAGAGCCCATGGCAAGTTACGTGAGCGAACGAAGATGGCATCAGTCGCAAAAGATCATTCGCGTAGACAACGGCATCCGCCTTAAACTGCACCTCCGCATCAACGACGAGCTCGTGCGCTGGGTGTTGGGGTTGGGCTCGTGTGCAGAGGTGGTGAGTCCGAAGGCTTTGCATATGCAGGTGCAGGATGAGGCAGCGAAGATAATGCAGAAAATAGATAAGAATGTGGCTTAATAGTTCGTTTGAAGTTAGCAGTCTTTAGTGATTATTTTCTTATAATAAGCAGCAGAAAAAATTAATCCTCCATCACAGTTTTTGTTGCGCACTGAGAAATAAAAAAATAATTATTTTTTCGATTTTGAAAAACATTGTATTTTTGAATTCATTTTCAGTCTTTTTGTACGCATTATTGTATAATTTTGTTTGGTTTAGGCCGTTTCTGTCGCTACAGTTCCTCCGAAATTTTTTCGCGATACATTATAATAACCACTTTGAAAATCATATTTTCCATCTTACATTTGCCTCCAGAAAGGGGGTGAGAACATGGGAAAAACGACGACGAGAACAATTCTACGTGATGCTGTCAATGGACGAATAAAACCTATGTTTTTGTGCGCCCTCCATGGTTAGCCCCCGCGCAACTAACTTTTTTCGTAGGTTCTGGCTCTTGATATGGAAAAAACGCTGCTTATGATCAAACAGCAAAAAGCCGCATGCTCCCCTAGCCCCATGGCCATTATAGAGGGATTCGTTGAAGAATGTTGAAGGATCTTTGTTAGATGGTGGCGTGCCTCCGTTTATTCACATTTATTACCTAAAAGCTTAAATTCACATAAAACCAAAAATCATTATCGCACAGAGATAGGCTTTGATGAGATTCGTAATAATGGTTTGCATGATGTCCTCACGGATATCTCGTGGAGACTAAAGGTTCTAAATCATTTAAAAAAATACCTTGTTTGATTCTTTTCGCCAGTTTTATAAAGTACACCGGTGTCTATCCACCTCCGTAGATCGCGGCTTGCAGTTGCCGTAGAAATTTCGGGCATCGCGCGAAGGTACTCCTGTCTGGAAAATTGTATTTTCTCAAATTCTACTTTAGCTAGTTGCAATCGTTGTTCTTGAATGTTGTTTGTATTAGGAGAGTTCTCAATGAACTCTAAAAGACTCAGCTCGATCACATTGAGCATAAACTCTGTAAAGACAGTCGACTCTCCGGATTTGTCAGACTTACGTAATGATTCGTAGTATTTTTTTTGGTTATCTTTGATGATGGATTCGATAGGAAGGTGAATAAAAATACTATTCAGTTCTTTGAGAATGAGTGTTTGCCAGAAGCGCCCCATGCGACCATTTCCATCCATGAATGGGTGAATAAATTCGATCTCGTAATGTGCTATGCAAGATTTTAAGAGTAAATGTGTTTCTTTATCAGTTTTTAGCCAACTAAAAACTTCATTTATCTTTTCTGGAACTATTTTAGGACTTGGAGCTGCATGAACAACTCTTTTTCCATCAAGAATGCCAACATTTTTATTTCGGAACTTGCCAGCGTCGGGCACTAAATTCATCATTAAAATTTTATGGGCTCTGAGAAAATCCTTAAGGCTGTAGTATTTAAACTTTTTAATTTGTTCATAGAGTTTGAGAGCATTTTTAACTTCCAATATTTCACTGGCTTTTCCACGTACTCGTTTTCCATGGATAACATCAGAGATCTGTGATTCAGATAGCGTATTCCCTTCGATTGCGAGTGTTGAAAAAATAGTTTTGATCTGATTATTCTTTCTTAATTGAGGGCTTGGAATGGTTAAACCTCTGGTTTTTACGCTTCCCAAGAGCTCAGATATGGCTGCAACTTTTTCTATTATTTTAGCTGTATATGAGAATGGAGGTTTCATAGATATTGATAGTATCATTTGATACTATCAATATCTATGATTATTTGATCAAAAGGTTCATAAACCAAGGACCAGTCGAAGAATTTCCTAAAAGTTCGCTAATTATTTCAGAAAGAGTCTTCCGCAATAGCTTATTGTCGTTTAAGAACTAACACAAATTGCCGAGGGAGTTCGAAAAGTTGTTCGCGCTTCAGAGTCTAGGAACTTTTAAAGCGTTTTTTGCATCACAACCCACTCCCCTTGCTACTTTTGGTCCTGTCCTCTTTTCAATAAAACAATGACTTAACCATCAAACTATTACCTATAAGTATAAACCGCTCGAATCTTCCGGATCGACATGTAGGTAGATTTCGGTGGTGGAAATACTGCTATGACCGAGGGACTGCGGAATTAATCTTAAGTTGGCGCCATTTTTAAGAGCATGGCTTGCGTGAGCATGACGAAATAAATGGGGATGAGCTTTTACTCCACCATTTTGAATCAATATTGATAGGATTTCGGATGCTCGAAAATTTGGTCAACGAAAAACCGCGTATAAGTCTTATTATGCGCTAAAACTTCGCAGATTGGGTTTTAAGCATGAGCCTGATCGAACCGAAAGCTGGCATAACTTGCTTCAGTACCCAATGTCCTTCGCGTATTTCAGCACCTTCCCGATAGCGGTGTAAATCGTCGGCTTAAGTTCATCAGCTTTTTTATAAGTGCGGCGAAGCCGAACCATATCGAAGACGTGCACATCATCGCTTGCAAAAAGAATTGCGAGCTCGATATCAAGAGCTTCGGCAATTTGTTTGAGGGTGCTGATCGAGGGATCTTTGCGCCCGCTTTCGATCTGCGCAATCGTGCTTTGCGAGACCTTTGATTTCTTGGCAAGATCCGCTTGAGTCATCTCTCGTGTCATACGGAGATACTTGAGACGTTCTGGAAGCGTGTAGTTGGAAATGGATTGTTTTTTAGCCATGGGTTCGTATCGGCAGAATCGAATATTTCTCAAGCGTCTCAGGCCTTAATTTATCAATAACGGCGATAAGTTAGTGCTTTTGCTGCTTAATTATCACCCACAGCACTTGACGCGAAGCGCGCCCTTGGTCTAGTATGATATTACGGACCAACACCGACCCTTCTCAGCACATCATCGACGCCGTGAGTTTGTAACTCTTAAAAAAAGGTGGCGTGATGTTTTTTGTAAACGGCATTTGCAGGTTGATAATTCTTTGGTGCCCAATCGCTTATATTCAAATATCGCATTTTAACTACCTCGCCGATTTTGCGAGTTACCAAGAGCTCTGCACGCAACTCTTTGCCTACGCAGCCGTAATGATGATCTTTATGGACACACTCAACCCCAAAACCGAGATCGAGATTCGACAAACGCTCTTTGCAGGTCGAACCGGATTATTTGTGGCAACAGTTTTACCGCTGTTAGCACTTTATGGACAAAGCTTTGCCTATGCTGACTTGACGAAATCGCGTATTATTTTTTTGAACTATCACGCCATCATTTTGTTAACAAACGGCATAGCCTATTACTTGGCGTTTTTTCATTGGGCTGCGAGCCCACGGCCGGCGCAGAAATTTTTGTGGGTGGAAGCACTTGAAGCAAAAATCAAGAAGTCTGGTTTTATCCGCGGGACGTTGGAAGGATTTGGCATTTTTTGCAAATGGACTGGCATGGCCGCAGTGGGAGTGTTTGTGATCTTTTTAGTTTTGTACCCGATCATGGAATACAAAACGCCTTCCGAGCGAGTCTACAGTGAACACCAATCCAAAGCTTACGACCAAGCGAAAATCAAAGCGAATATCCAAAAAGCCGAGTACGTGGCAAAAAACTGCAAGGAAATGCCCGATGATGAATTTTACAAATTACGGAATGAAATCGAAGAGACAGAGTTTGCCACTATTAGAAAGGCCTATGAGGAGCAGGAAAAATAAGGGGCCGCTGGGCCTTTGAAGTGGGCGCGGCTCGTATCGCAAAAAATTATTTTATTTAAAGAGCTTCTCTAGCTGAGCCATTTGTTTTGCAACGGAATCAAAAACTTCTTTGAATTCTCGAGCCGTTGGCACGGTGGCTGTGGCACTTAACCAGCCTCGCTGTAAACTCGTGGAATTGATGGCTTTGATTGTCTTAGAAAAGCTTTCAGGTAACTCTGTTTCACGGAATGCAAAACATTTTTTTATAGCCTCGCCAAGTATAGCCGCATCTGCTTTCGGCAAAAATACAGATAAATCATGAACGTCTTTTGAGCGCGAATTAATATTCCCATGCGAAATCAGTGCGTGCAGTTTTTCAGCACAAATTGTTTCAATTGGGTAAACAGACCAACTGATTTCTTCGCCTTTGGGCAAAAGCGATGGCACTTCCATTTTCTGCGGACCAGGGATCACAGGATCGCCGATTCCTAAATCAAAATTAATGACCTGTGCTTTGTCGATATTTTTTAGAATTTCACCAATACCTGCACGATAAACTTGACGGACTCCGCCGTATTCACCTTGAGTTGCAAGACTAACCTGATCTTCAAACTTAAACCAAACCCCGTCATCCAAATCTGATTCAGCATTTTTCTTTGTCCGCTCTAAGGTGGATTCAATATTTGATTTTACTAACAGTGCATCTAGATCGACAGTGTATCGCTCTGAATTATAAACTCTCAGACCCACGAAGCCGCCTTTAAAAACCAGATTTTGACTCAGGGTTTTATCAGCAACCAATCGGGCGACAAGTCGTTCGATCATAAAAGCTGTTTGAACATTTTGAAATGGTACATTCAATTTTTTACTGAGATCCGTAATTCTTTGGCGAACTGAATTGCCCTTTGCTTTTGTTGTCATGGAACAATGACCTCAAGATATTTAATCAGCACAGACTCGAGACCAAGCTCCTTGGCTGCTTTTCCAAGCTTAAGTTCGCTTGTTTGTCTTTTTGCCAGAGCATCTCTTGCCGCTTTTACGGCAGTTCGCTCGCCGATTTTTGTGATAAATTTAAGACCCTCAAGAATGGCTCTTTCAAGCGTAACAATGCGGTAGCCGTTTTGAGTGACAATTCCTTTGTCGAGTTCTGTTTTTGTGCGAATAAGCTTATATCCCTTTTCACGTGTTTTTCGTTCAGTAGGAACCATAACCCACGTGTGACCAGGGACTTGTTCTGCAAGGTTGTAATGAAAGAGTGCAGAGAGCCCGCCAATGGCAGCATCAGATCCAAACTTTGCGCAAGCTATTTGAAAGCCGACATCCCCATCGAGATCTGCCTCGGGGTGCAGGTAAATTCCACGAGCCACCCTTTTCATCTTTTTGATTGTGACGAGTCGTGAAAGTTCTTGCTGTGTAAGTCCAATTTTTTTAGCTTGAAGCAAGCTAAAGATACCTAGTTTTTTAAGTTTTGATTCTTGTTGCTTAGTCATAATTTATTATCTGGTGAAAAGAGACAATTTACAACAGAAATTGTCTCTTTTCACCAATTAGGCGTTCGGTATTATAATCCTGGTTACACAGCCTCTGTCGACAGCAACTGAGCCAGAACATGGGGACTAAAACTTCACAGATTGGGTTTTAGGGTTTTTGTAAGGCATTGCAAGTTCTAGTTGGTCTTTTTAACAGATTTAAAATAGGATTTAAGTATTATGAAAAACCCAAAACGAACTCGTAATTTATACTCATCTGCAGAGACTAAACCCTACAAGCTTTCGCGCTCTGCCATTGAGCTTTTTGTTGATTGCCCAAAATGTTTTTATATTGACCGTAAACTTGGAGTTGGCCGGCCGCCGGGCTTTCCGTTTAATATAAATTCTGCTGTGGATTCGTTATTAAAAAAAGAATTCGATCACTATCGTGCTAATAAAGAGCCGCATCCACTGATGGTGGCAAACGGTGTAAAAGCGATTCCATTTGCTCATCCTGACCTAGATAAATGGCGTGAAAACTTTGTTGGTGTTCAATATCATCACCCGTCAACAAACTTTATTATCACGGGGGCCGTGGACGATGTTTGGGTGAATTCTGCGGGTGAATTGATCGTTGTTGATTACAAAGCTACCGCCAAAAATGATGATATTACCTTGCTGGATCAAGAATGGCATGGTGGTTACAAAAGGCAGATGGAGATCTACCAGTGGCTTTTAAGACAAGTCGGCTTTGCAGTCTCAAACACGGGTTATTGGGTTTACGCCAATGGGGATAAATCGCGTGAGCGTTTTGATGCAACGATGCACTTTCGCATGACAGTGATCGCCTATGAGGGTTCTGACAACTGGGTCGAGACGCGGATTCAGGAAATAAAAAAGTGCCTGGATGGGAATACAATCCCCGAAGCTCACAGCGAGTGTGAATATTGTGCTTATAGGGCGGCGGCCAAAGATGTTGGGGAGCTATGAACCTACCGGGCTTCAACTGACCCAGGTTCCAAAACCTTAATCGCATCTTTAACCCTTGATAAAATAATTTGTTTTCTAGATGAAAGATTTCCACGGTCTGATATATGACCGTCAATCGATTCAATAAAGTTTTTATCAATAAGAAAAGAGGTAAAAGTATCGGCAAGGAACTTGTTCAGATACTCATCAATAGACTTTATTTCCACCGGAAAGTAACTGTTTCCATCAATTAGAGTAATTATATCTTCTAAATCATGGCTTGTTCTAAAGTTTGATTTCCCCCTATCTCTAAAAGCATCTAACTTCGTTGCAATGAGATAGGGCAAGGAGAGGACCCTAAGAACATTTTTTCCAATTTTAATTTCCTTAGGACTCTTAATACCTTCTTTATACCAAGGGTTTCCAAAGCCAAAAATGGCTTGGTTGGTTGGCATCATATCTATGATTAAGTCTTTATTTTTAAATCTACAAATAACGCTTTCTTGACTAGATTCGGAGAAACCAAGCTCTCGCAATTTTTGTGCAAATTTCTCATACTCCAATCTTGAATTGGCCTCTACAATACAGTCCACGTCGAAAGTTTCACGAATCGCGACCGATTCTGATTCGTTAATGTAAACAGAGATTATTGAACCACCGACAAATACAATATTGTCTTTAAAGTCTCCTAATTTATTAATAACCTCGATTAAAACAGGCAGGTGATTTTGACTATTCATAATTAAGCTCTTTTGATAATTCACGACCCGCGACCGCAACTTCTCGAGATTTTCCAACCCTAATCATATCGATGAGACTTAATATTCGATATAACTTAGGATCGTCTTTAGCAGCCTCAGGTGCACTTTTATATATTGGGTTGATCCCAACACCCTTAACTTTTCCGTTTGGGCTTGCCCAGACAAAGACGGACTCTTTATCTGATTTATCATATCGAACAAAATTGAAACTCGGATTTGAATGTGCAGTAGGCATTCCGACAGTTAAAGCACCTTTAATTCCAGGGGCATTGTACTTTAGCCCATGCACAAGGTACTCGATCAATGCATCTGTCACAATGCTACCGTCTTGGTTCATAATTCTTGCTAATTTCAGTCGCTTTATGCCATGGTTGATTTCAGCCGGACTTATTCGTAAGTCTTTGGAAACAGTCAATTGGCTTACTTTTCCAGATATCTTGAATTTAATTGCTATCATTACATCTTGTGGCTTTATTCCTAAAAAATCTCTCATATAAAACATTATGGCAGGTTATTCACAATTTGCAAGTTGTAAATTGTGAATGTTAAGCTATGTAAACTCAGATACTTATATGTTCTTTTATGTTACAGAAAATTTTTGAAACTAGAGACGAGCCGGGCTTAAACCGGCCCAGGTTCCGTGATAAGACCAGGTTACATCATGACCCTTAGCCAGCCAAGGTCACTCGAAAGTCTAAATCGTCTTTACGGAGCATTTCTTCGATAACGACAGATACCCATGTCGGCGCATGCTCTTTAAGACGTATAGCAATGTCTGCCGCCATGCGAAGACTTGGGAATCTGCGGCCATGCTCAAAGTCGTTCAGTTTTTGGCGAGATAGCTTTAATTTTTTAGCCATTTCAGCTTGAGAAATTTCTTCCGCCAAACGATGGGATTCGAGGAGTTTACCAAAAGTGAGGGGGCCGAAGTCTTTTTCTAGCTCTTTAAGGCCGTATTTAATATTTTTATTTTTTGCGGTAATCATGTGGGGTCACCTCTTCTATAATTACTAAGTTAATTTCGCCGGACTTTTCTTCTGTGTAAATCGCTCGTCATGGTATCCTTTGACCTTTCGAGCCTCAGCCATGCCGAACTCTTCCACCGTGCGAATCCAGCGCTGTATACGCAGAATGATCTCATTGGGTATTTTCTTAAGCTGTTTATGCACTTTAGAGAGATCAACTCTATTCATGTCATGAATGTACCCTAATTATGGGTACATTGTCAATGTTTATTTTATGGACTTCACGGGGATTCCGGCTCAGTGACTTTCTCGTGCGTGGGGCGAGAGTTTTGTTTCCAAGGCCATGCTAAAGCCTAAAATTACATAATTTTGTAACTTTTAATTGCGTTTAGCCATTAAGGGTATAATCTAGCCTCAAGAGCGAATACTACAGCGCCTTTCCGGGATGGTAAAATGAAACAATCGAATGCTGAAACCCTTAAAAGAATCCAAAAAGCAAAAGCTGTTAAAAAATCACTCACGCACATCACGGATAAAACGAAATTGTCTTTAGAAGACAAGATGAAGATGAGTCTGTGTAAACACTTTGTGCAGTTTATAAATACCCGCAAGCTGAAACTTAAAGAAATGTCTGGGCTTATGGACGATATCGCCGTACCAAGACTGTCTGAAATCATTAACTACAAAATAAATAAGTTTACTGTGGACCAGCTGATTAAAAACCTGTCGCTTCTCGCGCGGCATGATGCGCAGATCAGAGAGTACCTTGTGTTTTTGCAACAGGCCACGGAGCTTCCTGCCCTTGCTGTGGCCGACACCCGCCGGTTGACTAAAAACATTCGTGCCGCCGCTGACTTGCGGACCAACTGATTTAAAACCCTACGAGGGTTCTGACAATTGGGTCGAGACGCGAATTCAAGAAATCAAAAAGTGCCTGGCTGCCTATGAGCCTACCGGGCTTAAACCGACCCAGGTTCCGTGATAAGATCCCTCAGCCAGCCAATAGGTTGTGAAATATCACATTTTTGTTGAAAAATGTGATATTTCACCCGATCCTATTTCTATGAAAAAAAGCCAAGACGCAAAACTTAAAAAACTCGGTATCTTTACTTTGGCCCAAGCCAACGAGGTGGGAATCAGTCAACAAAGTCTATCAAAGCTTATTAAACAGGAAAGAATCAAAAGAATAGAGCGAGGGGTGTTTCTACACCCTGAGGCTGATCTTGATCGTGAATATGACTTTCAAATTGCCTGTGCAAAGCTTGGTTCTGATGCGGTGATTGGTGGCCTCTCGGCTCTTTTTCATTACAACCTTATTGAACAAGCACCAAAGCAAACATGGGTTCTTGTTCCACCCCATAAAATCACCCGCCATAGTTCCTACAGGCTTATTCGTACAAAAATCCCCCTCGATAAGGGAGTCATCAGTGGCAATGGTTATAAGGTCGTCACAATCGAAAGAGCCATCATGGAGGCCTTTAAACTGGCCAGTAAGATCGGTGAAAGAACAGCCATCCATGCTTGCCGCGTCGCGATTCAAAAAAAACAAACAACACTTAAGAAGATTGGAACAATGGCTAAAGAGCTTGGTCTCGACTCCTATTTGACCAAATACTTTGAGGCCATTATCGGAGCCATACAATGACCACCAAAGCAAAAGGAACGCTTTGCTTGTAAAATCGAATATCGAAGAAACTCTAGTGATGGTTGAAGAGCAGGCACAACTTGATTTGAATGATGGAGTTTGGTTTCGCTTTGATGGACAGACAGATTTGGCAACTCAGGGGGAATATGGCGGCATTCGCCATACCTATCGAGCAGGAATTGGTGAGGTCCTTAAAAATATTAAGAAGGCCCAGATCATCAACTTTGACCTTGGGATTGGTGATCCCATCACCCCAGGGCCGCAGCTTAAAAAAACCCCGTCACTTTTTTTGGGAAATAAAGACATCAGTTGGTCAGTCTATCCAATTGAAACCATTTGTGCCGAGAAACTTCATGCACTCATTTCCCATGGCGATGAAAACTCTCGCTCAAAAGATGTCCACGACCTTGCGCTATTCTTACCGAAAACTGATCCCAAAACTTTGAAAAAGGCGATCAGGAATTGTTTTGAATTTAGAGACACAGAAATGCCACAGATTTTTTTTGATGAAGTAAAAAAGCTGAATACATCGAGACTCGAAAAAGGCTGGGACAGTGCTGTGTCTTCAATTCCAAATGTTGGCAGCTTTAATGAAGCCTTCAAAGCATTATGCGATCATTTGGCAAAATCAGAAAAAGATTGGTGAGCGATGAAACCGCAAGTGAAACCAAGTGTTCTTGGAACAGGCGACGGAACTTCCTGCGCTTGCTGTGGCCGACACTCGCCGACTGACTAAAAACATTCGCGCCGCCGCTGAGTTGCGGACCAACTGATTAAAAACCTATGTTAACTGTCTCATCTCGCGAAAAAATCTAAATGATTTACAACATGAACCGCATTTTGTCTCAATTTGAGTTACGAAAGACTTTAGTCTAGCCGCAAGACTCCCGATGAGAGCTTACCAATTATTGGGGGGGCCTTATGATGAAGTTTATTATTTTTGCCATGCTGACTGGTATGGTTGTGTGTTTTCAAAACTGCTCTGACAAACAATTCTCAGCGAGAACTGATTTAAATAAATCCGTGTCAATCGACGGGACCGAACAGCTTATTGCTGACGATACGGAAATTGACATGGTGAACGACGATGAAAATCTTGAATTTGAAGATGAAGATACTATCGCAACAGAGGTAGATGAGGACAAAAAGATTTGCATGCGCCATGGTGTGAAGTTAAATACGACTGATATTGGAGTCTGTATTCTCGAGGGCAGCGGTAAATCACAGCGCGTGGCTTTAATTAATGACCAAATCGTGTCGAACAATTCCACTCCCAAGACGATATGCATGTCTGCACTCGCATGCCGACGAATCGTGGACAGCAAGTTTAAAGTTGTAAGCCTAGAAAAACGTGGCTTCTGTAAAAACGGATCGGCAGATTCTGTGTCGCTTACGGATGAACAAGTGCGAGCCCTGATCGAAAAAATTCAATAAACAAAAAATAGAGCCCCGCGGCTGATCATTCAATTTCTAGGTGGTCAGCCGAACGATGGTGCGTATAAGCTCACTGCGATTTATAGGTTTAGTTAAATGATCCGTGTATCCCACATTCAAACATTTTATACGAACCTCATTCATTGCATGGGCCGTCAGCGCAACAATTGGAGTTTTATATCCCATTGATCGCAATTTTTCGGTGGCGGAGTAGCCATCCATGACAGGCATTTGTAAATCCATAAGCACTAAGTTGAAATTTCCAGCAAGCGCCGCCTTGTATCCAGTCAATCCATTATCTGCAGATTCAACAATCGCTCCTTCCTTATTCAGGTAATTCCAAAGCAACTGTTGATTATCTGGGGAATCATCGACCACTAAGATCTTCAATCCTGAGAGGGCAAGATTTTTTATTTCGACATTATCAGGAAGTACAGGCAGCGCAGATTTTTCGCCCGCAAATTTATGCGGTTGATCTGGAATTGAGACTAAGAATGTCGTGCCAAATCCTTCGCTTGTGTCGCTGATGATAATTTCTCCGGATAGCGCGCGTGCTAAATGTCGTGACAATGCCAGACCAATCCCCGTTCCACCAAAGCGTCGAGTCGTGGTGTCGTCCGCCTGCACGAACATTTGGAAGATCTTTTCTTTTAAAGAGGGACAGATACCAATTCCGGTGTCCTTGACTTCGATGCACAAGTTTTTAATTCCAAAAGATGTGCTTTCTCCGAACATGCGAACCTTCACATAACCAAACTGAGTGAATTTGATGGCATTGCCAATTAAATTAAGAAGAATTTGTCGAAGACGTGTTGGATCGGTCCATAACGTTTTAGGTGCTGATTCCTCAAAGGTAAATTCGAGCGCCAAATTTTTCTCTTTCGCTTTCACCTGTAAGAGTGAAATGACATCTACGCCAATGGTGTCGGGCTCCACCTTGACATGTTCTAAGATTAAATGCCCCGCTTCGACTTTTGAGAGATCAAGGATGTCATTGATGATAATCGAAAGCTGCTCGCCGTTTCGGATGAGGATATCAACGTAGTTGCTGCGCTCTGTATTGCTTATACCAGGATCACGAAGGAGGTCGGCAAACCCGATCATGGCGCCAAGCGGAGTTCGAATTTCATGCGACATATTTGCTAAAAAAGCGGATTTGAGTTTGTTGGCACGGTCGGCGTCTACTTTAGCGTGTTCGGCGTCTACAATGGCTTTTTTAAGTTCAATTTCCGATTTTTTTCGCTGTGTAATGTCTGTAATAAATGACGCAATTCCACCCTCGATTTTTGGAAATACGCGAACTGCAACCCAGTTATCTAGGGGCTCATAATAATCTTCGAACTCCGTGTACACCCGTTCGTTCATTGTCTTCGTGTAATGTTTGTACGAAACCGAATCTTTATAAGAGCCATTTGGATAGTAAAGCTCCCAGATATTTTTACCCACTTGATTTTCGCGCTTTACCTGCGACATGGATTCAGTTTTTGAATTCACCATCGTAATACACCAGTTTTGATCGAGAGCGACAAAACCGTCGTGCATGCTTTCGATTGTATCCATTAATTCACGCTGTAATTTTGTTGTCTCCTCGATGTCCGTATTGGTTCCAAACCAACTCGTGATTTGCCCATGAGAATTCCGGAGAGGCTGTGCCCGAGACAAAAACCACCGGTATTCACCAAGTTTGCTTTTAATCTGAAATTCATCCTGCCAGGCAGTTCCCGCAGCTAAAGCTTCCTTCCACTTTTTCAAAACATTCGGCAACATTTCCGGCTTGTGAACTTTCTCCCAACCCCAACCTTGCATCTCCTCTAGAGTCGAACCCGTGTAATCATACCAACGTTGATTGTACCAGTAAATGTGACCATCAGGCGTTGCCATCCAAGCCAGCTGTGGGATTGTATTTGCTAACAGCTGAAACTGCTTTGATTTTTCTTCGTCTGCTAACAACTGTTGTTTTTCTAATTCGAGCTTGAGTCGCAGCTCCTCTGACTCTCTTATCTGAGTTTGATCGCGCATGATGACGACGGCACCCAAGAGGTTGCCGGTTTTATCTTTGAAAGCCTGACCGCTTGCCACAATAGATCTTGCACTTGCATCTTTCGGCTTGATGCTCATTTCAGCGTTTTCAACTTTGCCCTCAACGAGAGCGCGAAAAAGGGGTATTCGTTCTTTTTTTAAAGGAGTAATACCATCCGCTTCGAACAAATTGTAATAGTCGGCCCACTGTTCTGGTGGGATCGATTTTTCGGGTAAACCATGAAATTCGCGCGTCGCCCGGTTAAAAACAGTCAAATTACCTTCGGCATCGCACGCAACAACACCGTCAGCCAGATTGTCTAGAACGGCATGTAAAAAGGTATTTTTATTTTCAGAGTCTTGACCAATTTTCATGGGAAAAAACCTAGCACGCTTAAAAACTCTTGACTATATTTTTTCTGAACCAAGAATACTTTTCTTAAAATGGGACTTAAGTATACAAAAATGCTGCGAGCGAAAATAGCTCGTTCCAGCCATCGAGGGCAGAGCCCACCTAGAGAGTTTTATTATCTGTCCACCACTGAGAATAAAACAGTTATTAATCTTGATATTTCAAATGTTATAAAACGACAGAACATTGGTAACTTTATTCTCTCCGTTGAATCGTTGAATTGCATTGGCTACAACGACCACGCCTCTGGTGTGATCATCGGATGCAAAGTCATCGATTTCGAACTTTAACGGGTTTTAAAGCTGCAAACATAGCCTTTTTGATGTAGCCGCGCCCACGTAGATCAAGTTTGGAAAAATCGTGAACAGTATGAAAAATCTGGCGGAAAGATCATTTTCGTGGGCAATGGATCGGCGTCATTCATTGATCAATTTAAAAATACATGAACATAGCTAATGCGCTTGTGGTCACCGCCCCCTTTATCATTACATCAGCGAATTTTTCGGTGATTTTCCCTAAGAAAGTCATTTGGATGAGATCCACCAGGATGAGTCTATGAAGGTCGTCGAAAAGCACTAAAAGGTTTCGTAAACTCCGACAGAATTTTGTTTAATCGTCACTGACGTAGCATTGACTTCTGAGCCGTAGGTTAATTGTACGTTACCAGAAGTGGTGCAGATAAATATCCCTCTGACTTCAACTAAATAGGAGGTGTTAATTACAGGAACCGCAGTGCTAATTATAGAGTCACCGTTTGAGGTAAAAGCTCCATCAAATAGCGAGCCCGCGCCATCTGCTGCGATTCGAAACGAGGCATTGGCTGAAACAGTTCCTGCTGGAACTGAAATCCCTAACTTCAAGCCCGTAGTGGCCACCGCCGACTGGTAAAGGACATAAAAGGTAAACATATATTTGCTTCCTGCAATCGCAGGAAAAACCATGTCGGTGACGTTGGCAACAATTGTGGATGTGGAACTTTCATCTGCCGCTTTCGTAACAGTCAAACGGCGCGGGCCAGGCTCCCACTGCGAAGTCGATGCCTTCCATACAAGAACTTGTCCATCCGTTGGCGCTGTAGCAGCTACCGTGCGCCCTTGAATTTTTCCCACCGTGGTTGCTGTGTGGGCGCCCGTCACATCACCACTGAGACTGGGTGTGATCCAGCTCATCGTGCCCGTGCCATTGGTCGACAACATTTGTCCAGAGGTTCCGTCTGCACTTGGAAGTGTCCATATAACATCCGCAGCCACCGTCGCTGGAGATCTAAAGGCTACATAGTTTGAAGAGTCGCTATCCGCCAGGCGCAGTTGGTTTTGCGCATTCATCACTAAATTTCCCGTCATTGTGTCGCCCGCTTTGGCAACTTTTTCTGTATCAAGTTCGTTGACCGCATCTTGGGCGGTCGTTGCCGCAAGAGTACCCGCCGCAGTCGTTGCCACTTGCGTTCCTGGCAAAGAACCTGTGACTTCACTCGTAAGGTCTACACTTGTTCCTAAGGTACTGGCTAAGGTGATAGAACCCGTACCATTCGTTATGCTTACACCACTGCCCGCTGTGAGAGTTGCTTTGGTTAATGTGTTGCCTGTTGTGTTACCGATCAGGAGTTGCCCGTCGGTGTAGGTGGACTGTCCCGTACCTCCATTTGCAACTCCGACAGTTCCAGACAAATTTGCAGCTGTTAAACTTGTTAGATTTGAACCGTCAATGGCTGGAAGTTTATTGCTTGCTGCGACCTGAATTATTTTGCCCGTTGTGACTCCCACATCCACCGCGACATCGTTCGCATTGACTACAATCCCGGTTCCGGCACCAATGTCTAATGTTGCACTACCGCTGGTAGCGCCTCCCGTAAGTCCCGATCCTGCGACCACATCCGTGATGTCACCAACGTTGCCAGTGATCCAACTGAGATTTCCGCTGCCATCGGTTGATAAAAGTTGGCCACTCGTTCCCGCATCCACGGGCAGAGTTAAAATATAATTTGTCGCAATGGTGGCTGGAGATCGAATGGCTGCATAATTGGAAGAGTCACTGTCGGCATACCGTGTTTGATTCTGCGCATTTACCTGCAGGGTGCCTGTTAAAGTCCCACCTGATTTGTCTAATTTTTCACTGTCGAGTTCATTAATCGCGGACTGTGCCGTCGTGGCTGCAATGTTCCCTGCGGCGGTGTTGGTAATTTGCGTAGCCGTGTAATCGCCGGCTGTCGCACTGACGATACCAGTTCTGCCAAAAACACTTGTGATAAGATTCGTATCAATATCCGTACCACATTCCCAGCGGTCACTGACTGCGTTCCATTTTAAAACTTCGTTGTTGGCGCATTCCGCAGCTGCAGGCATATAGGAGAAGTAGTTTCCTGGGCCGTTAGCCAATTTACTAATGTTGAGCGCAGATATTTTAGTATCAGTAATTCCTGCATCTTTCACGCGGAGCTGATTGGACCCGTTCACTTCCAAAGTGGAGTTGTCGGTGACAACACTGAGAGTGGCCGCACCACTTGTAACACCGCCGGAAAGAGCGGACCCAGAGCTTGTCGTAATGTCCGTAATATCACCGTTATTGGGAGTGGACCAAGCGAGGGTGCCGGTGCCATTTGTGGTTAACATTTGTCCCAACGTCCCATCAAGGCCTGGCAAAATCCATGTCACGTTGCTGCTAACCGTTGTTGGAGCTCTAAACGCCACATAATTGGAAGAGTCGCTGTCTGCGAAGCGCAGTTGATTTTGCGCATTCATTTGCAGATTACCTGTTAACAATCCACCCGATTTGTCCAATTTATCCGAGTCGAGCTCGTTGATCGCCAACTGTGTCGTCGTGGAGGAAACATTGCCAGCGGGAGTATTGGTAATTTGAGCGGCAGTGTAATCACCCGCCGTCGCGGTTACGGCACCAGTGCGACTAAACACAGAAGCCACGGAACTTGCCGTTTCGCTGACTTGCAATGCTTGAGTGCCATTCCAATACATCAATCTATTGGTCGTGGTATTAAACCATGTCGCACCTTTATTGGCTGTCGTTAAAGACGCGGTTAATATTGTTTCTTGTACAGTTGTGTAGCGACCAATCGTGATCGTCGATTGAGTGTTCATGGTCACGTGGCCCGTGGAGAGAATTTGATTTCCACCCATAGTAATAGTCCCGGCCATGGTGCCACCCGCGAGGGGTAGTTTGGTCGCGTCCGTTGCCGAAGCCACTTGTGCGGTCCATTGAGTTCCGTTCCAGGTGAGAGTTTTGCCGCTGTCGCCAGCAGCGAGAGAAGAAAGAGCCGCCGCTGCCGCTTTTCCGCCAATATTACTGTCTGTATAGCTTTTGTTGGCAACTTGGGTGGAAGACGTGGGCGTGGCTACGTTGGTTATTTGTTGATTGTTAAAGTCGACCGGCCCTGTGGGAGAAAAATTACTGCCGCTCGTCGTGGTATATTGAGTGCTTGTTCCGCCGATCAGTGACACAAGCTGTGCATAGTTTGCGCCAGTAAAAATGCTTTCGACATTGGCTTGACTGACGTTGGCTGCAGCATTCACTTGCACAAAATTACTTGGCGTTTTTCCCTGAATGGATTCGGCAATCAGAGCATACGGTGCTCCTTGGATTTTTAAATCGGGCGACATTGTAATAGCACCGGTACCAGGATTGAAGAGGATTCGCAAATAGCGTGCATCACCTGAAGCCATTGTGACTCCGCTAGGGCAACTACCGCTTGCCGAAACATTGATGTCATTACGGAAAACTTTAGAATTGAGAGTCGTGGCGTTGGCGGTATCCACGTTGTTAGTGCGTGATGTTCCACTCCCTAAATTTAAAGAATAGACGCCTGAGCTTGTTGTGAGATTAATGCTATTAAAATTTTCTTGATACAGAATACAGGTTTTATTTTTATCCATCACTTGGAATTGAAAATCAGCGATACCCGTGACCGGCGTTCCTACGGTGTCTGTCACAACTCCTTGAACATTAAATCCAGCGGGTCCGCTGTTGGCATTAGACAATTGAAAATTCAATAGAATGAGGAAGAAAAAAAACATTTTCATGGCGATAACGCCTGCTGTGGCTGACCAATGATAAGTTTGTAAGAGCCATTGACCATGGTGGTATTGTCGTAGTGGTTCAGGCCAACCGCCATGATGTAGGTTTGCCCTCCACCACTTCCGGTGATTAAATTGTTTCCGCCTAAAAATTGTTTTGGTGGTACGAGCAAACTTTGTGTTGTTGGAGTCGTTGGGGTCGTCGGTGTCGTGGGTACAGTCGTGGTTGGAACCTGCTCAATCGAGCCCTTTGATCCACACGAAATGGAAATGAGTGATATCAACAAAGCGGAGACAAACATTAACTGATTCATCCGGTCAAATCCCTTCGACGTTCCTAATCAACTTATCGGTAAAAATGTAGAACTAATGAACAATTTCTCAAAATTAAACGTTTTATTTCATTGTACCGATAAAACGATATGGTCCATTTTAAGTCGTTGGTTCTCTTTATTGTATTGTCCCTGCTATGGACCAAAGCCTATGCGACGCGCCTGAATAGCACGTTCATCCCTTACAACAAGTACTCGGTCCTCGCATTGGACTTTGGTACTCACTTTATGCAGAACACAGTGAGCGGGCCTTCAGTGATCGATTTAGAATACAAAGATCTCCAAGTTACAGACTTCGCTCTTTATTATGAGCATAGAATTTTAAATGATTGGGGCTATGCCTTAAGTTATAGTTCGAGTTCAGGTACGACTGAAATTGAAGCCGTCACTTTCGTGCCATCCACATATAAATTCACCTCCTACATTGTAGAAATTTATTCCTATTCGCAACTGGGTAAAAGGCACCATTGGGCCGCTGGACCAAAGGTAGGGCTTGATTATTCGGACCGCCCATTTGTCAGTGCGGACACTTCGACCACCGCGCAGATTTATAAAATGCAAACCATCTCTCCACTCGTCGGATTCTTTGTGGATTGGCAATCTGAAAATTGGTTATGGGCTTTTAATTTGAGTTATCGTTATCCTCTTTTTACGCTCATCAACACGGGAGACATCAGCTGGCAAAGCAAAATAGCTATCAAAACCAGTATTGAGGTTTCTTACGCTTTAAGTCGCTCCGTGCGGGCGGGACTTACTTGGCAAGGTGTCGCTAACAACAGTAGTTTTGATTTCACTTCAGGAGCAACGAGTTCCAGTGGTGATGAAGAATTGTTTATTTCCACAACGTCCATTCAGCTCAATTTTCTTTTTTAAGCCTGTAATTATTTAAATCTTAAAATTCCACCTTCCCAAAAAAAACGATTCTCGAATACAACTGGGGAATCAACGTCGAACATAAATGACTTTTATGAAACACCTTATTTTTGCACAAAGGAGTGGTTGAAATCGACGATAGCGAAATCGGTGCCGCTTCGAAATGGATGCAGCAGAACATTGGTAACTTTATTCTGTCCGTTGGATCGTTGAATTACATTGGAATACCTTGTGTTTTTGGAACAGGCCACGGAGCTTCCTGCCCTTGCTGTGGCCGATACTCGTCGGCTGACTAGAAATATTCGCGCCGCCGCTGACTTACGGACGCAGAGTTGAACCTGGACGTGATCCTTCGCTGTACTCAGGATGACGGGTTTGAGAAGAATTTGCACTGGCGATAATTTTTCGAGCGGTAATAACTACATAGCCTCCAGGACTTCCACTTTTCGTAGACCGCTTTGTGTCTTTTGCATAGCTTGCTGCTTGGAGTTCTTAATATGCTGGCCAAACACAACATCAAGCAAACTTTTGTGATTTTGATATTTGCACTTTTTCAATTTGTTGGATTTTCGGCGACAGCCGAAAATTCGTGCGTTCGCGTTTTTGAGCAATCATCAAGAAAGCAATCATCCAGAAATGTGTCGGACTCAACTGAAGAGTACCTTCGCACGACACTCTTCAGCCTCGAAAAAATGCGAGGGGAAAACGGTTTAGTTAAAGATGCGGTCATTCTACGACGTTCCCCAAGTGGGAAAGTTCGAGTCGAAACGCTCAACCCCGATACGTCACCCACGAATATCGCTGTGGATCTCCTCATTCAGATCGAGCTCATTCAAAGAGATCCAAAAAACTCTGCAACTTTTTTTTCGACGCTCAATCAAATTGTAGAAACTTTAGAAAATGTTCCCCATCATCAACAGACAGGTTTATTTTACAGCCGCTACACCACGGAAACGCGCACCCAAGTTGCCGACCGCAACGTATCATCTATCGATAACCTACATCTCGCTTTAGCTTTATGGACTTTAAAGGAGACTGTAACCACGACATCATTGTCCCAGCGTGCTGAAGGACTTTTGAATAGAATGGATTTTTCTGCTTACTATGATCCTGCCAGCGGATTGATTGGCGGTAATTTAAGGTACGCAAATAAAGTTTGGATCAGGGAAAGTTATAACTTTGCTAATCTGGGATCGGAAGCGCGTGCGCTTTACATTTTAGGGCCCGCTTTAGGACTTTTTCGTAAGTTAAAAACAGACGAGGCCTTTTTCAGGCGGGCATTGTCCGCCCTGAAAATCGAGATGGTAGGCGCTGGCGACGTAGCTGCTTTGCGCCTTTGGGATGGCGCTGCCTTTCAATTGTTTTTTCCAAAGATTTTTATAAACGAAGAACTCTACTCTCCTCGATTTCGACAAATGTTCGTTCGCGCTGGTGATTTGATGGTTGAAGAGGGTCAGCGAAGAGGTCTAGCGACGCCGGCCGCCCATTCCCCAAGTTTTGTTTTTAATGAATCGACGTCTTCGAGTTTGTCTGAATTTCGTTACAAAGATAAAACGGGAAATTTGGTCGTTGTGAGCACCGATGCTCGCGACAAACATGATGCAACCTTGGCTATGGAATGGGAAAGTACTTTTACTCCGTATGCGCTGTTTATGGCCGCAACGGCAAATCCCTCTAGGATCTTGCCATTCTTCCACGGCATTGAGTCTTTAGGATCAGGCAACAGCAAACTTTATGATCGCGTGTTTGGATGGATGGATGCGTACCATCTTGAGGGAAATTACACCAATCAAGCTGTACCGGTACAACTTGCACTCAACCAAGGCATGATCGCACTTTCGTTACTGCAAATAGGTTCGGTGGACGGGCTGAGCCCTAGCGGACGCGCGCTTTGGCGAAATGCAGAAGTTCGTACAACTTTAGCGATGTTTTATCAATGGCTCGATCAGAAACTTGCTGAATAAATTTTATTACTTTTCGTAAACATCAAAGCAAACCATTTTGCCTTCCACGCTACGGCGGGGCTTGTAGCCACACAGCCAATCACTCTGGATCGCCCACTGATATTTAGCCAGGCTAGCTCGTTGACGCACGTTCATCATATTTCGTTATTTAAGAAGCTGAGTCGACACTCATCACCAGTTTATATTCGTTAAAAACACGATGCGCAGATGGATAACTACAGCCCGTTATTTTTGAAATGCGATTCGGATTTTCAATCCCCATTTCGATAGCGGTAATTATGTCCGCTCTCCAGTTTGCACCATATTTGAAGCGATTTTTGTATTGGTGATTCCGTTCGATAAGGCGTAAGGGCGTTGCTACATCTGATTCGCGGACGCGAAAAGAACCTTTTGAAATAATAAATCCAGTTTTTTTAAATATTTCTTCTCTCCCCTTATATTCAGCGGCTTGCTTTGCCATCTTCATCGGCACTAGCGCATGCTCACCTTGTATTTTTTCGATGAGCCTCGACCAGTTTAACATTCCTTCACTCACAGCAAAGTGTGAAAGCGCTATTAACCAAACCGACTTTTTCTTTTTTTGCAACTTCATGAGTTTTTCTATTATAACATGTCGACCGTGAACTTTAATCCAACTGCAAAGCACCAAAAAAACACGGGCGTCATTGACCCCTTCAAAACTTCCTTCATAGATCGTCTCTTCAATATCCACCCAATCGCCTTCTTTGATGTCTCCAGAGGAACTCGTAAGGTTTATACCTATATAGACGAGCTTTTGATCAATCGAGTAATTATCCATGCAGCAGCTCTTTTAAAATTAAAAATTGTTTTTCGACAAAGTCTGGCCAACCGGGGTTTGCGTCTCGCAACTTCACCCAAGACATTGAATCTGCTAATTCCTGGACAGTCGGTTTAAGAATCAATAGATCTTTGAGATCTGGTAAATTTCTGTCGCAATAGGCGTAGAGTTTGGTTTTTAAGAAATCCGGTCTTCCCAGTGTTTGTAATTTTAAATTTTTACCATCAAAAGCAGGCTGAAGACGATCTCTCCATGAATCTGGTAATTCATTAAGTAAGGATATTGGTCCATTATTAAACCAATTATGATCTAGATTTAAATGTTTATTTTTATCCGCAAACTCAATGGAGGCTTTTTTTATCTCGTCAGGAATTTTTGGAGAGAGACAATCTACATCACGCGTAAGCCGTGTTGTAATTTCTAAAATTACCAAGGCCGCTCCGCCGATAATTATGCCTTCGTAGCTCAGCTTTTGTAGCCCCAAGTATTGATCAAATTCTTTGATGGCTTGATCTATCATCTTTTTCCTATCGTCATTTTAATTATATTACTGAAATATATACTACCATAGTATATCTATTTAGCAAAATCTTGTATAATTTTTAAATTAAGCGTGTGGATTTAGATAGTTACTGTATGTCGAGCTTATACTTTAAAGGCAAAAGCTAACCATGCTTCCTGAATTTTTTGACGCGTTTTTCGAGGGCGAGTAATTCGTTATCTTTAGCAAAAGACCCATTTGGATATAAAAATATCGAAGGATGGACATTAAAGACGATCGCAAAGATCTCCGCGTAATGCTGAGTTACAGCAATCTTATCGTTTTCCAGGGAACTTAAATTTGTTATTTGTATTTTAGTAAGCTCGCTCACTTGTTCAAGAGTCATATTTTCGCGTTTGCGAAACGCTCGAACCATTTGTCCTGGCGACGATTCTTGCGGAACTAATTCACTTAAAATATCCATCATCCTGCGACCCATAAGTCCTCTGCTGTGATCCGAACGACACGGACAACGACCACGTCGTGTTCAATCCGATAAATCAAGCGTCCTTTAAAGGAAAACGTCATCGATCTGTGTCCTTTCCATTTGCCCATAAGTTCGTGGTCTCGCCAGGTTCTGTTCAGTTGAGTGGCCTCAATACCGAGAGTTTCAACTTCTGATACCCATTTTTTAAGTATAGAAATATCACCGGTGTTAATAAGACCTTTTTTGAAGGTCTCACGAAGTTCAGTTTCCGAATTCGCGGTCAGTTCGACTCGCCAGCCCACTGTGGCTACTTATATAAGAAGATAAGTTATATTTTTATATAAATCAATAAATTGTTTACTTATGGAGATGCAAAGCTTGATAGCGGAATTGCGGACCAACTGATTTAAAACCTTATGTGATTTAACCCTCAAACTGCTCAGCCCGTGGGTCGGATGTTGCGCGATTCGTTATTAAACTCTCTAGATTTTTCGAAGCATTTATGATTACCTGCTGCGGACTTTGAGGACGTGAATCCAGTGAGAGTCTGGAACTGTCGTGCAACGGTAAGCGGTTTTTAACCGATAAGTCCGATCCCCTCAAAAGCTGCATCTCACACGTTATGAGGAATCAAAATGCTTTTGCGCTTTTCATTTAAGCTTTTCGCTCTATCTTTATTTTTTATCTCTTACGCTCAGGTCAATGCGGCTACCCAGATAACTAGCAAGATAAGCTGTGTTGAGATTTTCGATAGCGAATTGAACCAAGCTGAATTCGCGAGTCGGCAAATTGTCGCGCAAAAGATCGCGCAAAAAATCAGCCACGAAGCGAGTGCGCTTGCTGAGGTCGATCTTGCTAAAAAAGGAATCTCCGGCCCGCAGAAACGCGGTTATGCCATCCTCATCGGTTCAATGATTGGAAGCGCGGCCCTCACAACTTACGTTGGATCCCATCTCAGTTCCGATCTTCAGTTTTTGTCCATCTTCCTCGCTCAAGTCTCCACACTGGGAGTCTACGTGGTCGGTGCGCCGATATGGGAGCCGATTTCTTCGCGATTTCGACAAATGGCATTTGGCATTGGTAAAGATTCATCGCTCGATGCCGTCGGCTTAAATCCGCAGCTCGAAGCGACCTGGCTTCGAACGCAAGAAAACTACAGCCTTAATGCGCAGATGAGCCGTAACATCATCACCCAGTTTATTGTTTCCGTAAAACAGAACTTCTACGAGGCACAGCGTGCTTACTCGACAAGTGACAACAATTTTTCGGCGGACCAAGTTGCCGAGGCTGCATTTCGACTGAGGCTTCTCTTCAAGGAAATCAGCCCCGATGACGTCTCGGTTGCGGCTGCTATAAATTCTGCTTTTACGAATCACATTGTAGTTGATTCGACCTTTGTCGAATTGGTTTGGAGCAAAATAAGAATTCTAGATCCAAACTTCGATTTAGTTGAAAACCGCCAGTACTACCGTTTGGCGCTTCAATCCTGGTTGAAGATGCCAGGGAACCAAATTCCCGATTAAGTACTTGCGCCAGCGTTTGGTCCTGACTCATCCACAATTACCACCACTTAACGATTAAACTATTATCTAAAAGCTTAAATTCACAGCCAAGTTATAGTTTTAAACGCTAGTTGACGTTTATGAGCTCCACAGTGGGCTCATTCTGCTCAGGCACTTCATCGTTGTTGGTATCTTGAAAAGTTCTAAATTCATAGGTCCGTGCTGGCAGATCATGCTCTGGATCAACAAAATTGTTCTGCCAAAAATTTGCCAAGCTACTAAAATCAAGACTGCCACCGAGATAATTATTTCGTCTTAGTTGAATTAGGTAATGGTTGCTTTTCGATTTTCGAAAGTCATTAGCAACGATACTGTTATAGCAAGTAGCAATTGGCTGTTTTTCAATGTTCCAAAGCTGTGCTACGCTCAACGCCGGGTAGCCGCTTTCAGTCTGATCCACCACATTTTCTTTAACAAGGATATTGCGACCTCCATGCAAGTGAATGCCGCCACGCATGTGGCGTACATTGCGGATTTCGTTTTTGTAAATTATGGCATTGCTCGCCGCCCAATCAAGATAAATTCCCCCAGCTAAAATTTTGGGTACTTTTTCGTAGCGAAGCCCTCTAAGGTAGCCAACTGATGACTGAACTAAATTGTATTCAATGCGTAAACTTTTAGGCTGTTGTTGCTGTTTACAAATTTCATTTTTTTGTTCGACGTCGTAACTGCCAATTCCGACGCGAGGCGAACCTACCGTCTCCGTCGACGTATCTGCGTTGTATATTCCCCTAAAATCGTTTTGTGAATAGCCGTTAATGTAAATTCCGGCACAGTCATTGATTAACATGCAGCTTCTTTCAATGGTATTTGAGGCGATGAATGTGAAGGTCTTACTTGCGCGTAAATACAAGCCTCCGGACCCAGAGTTTTTGATGATATTGTTTTTAATTCGAAACCATCCATCGGCGCTGGCATTCAAACCCGACATCAGATCCGGAATCCCAGCAGCTTGTTGATCTAGTTTCCCAGAATTTGTAATGCTATTTTTTTCGAAATGAAAAGCCAGCGCAACATTTACTATACTTGCACCTGTACGATTGCTGTTGGTAATCGTCGAATTAAAGACCCCAACCCGTGAGGCTCCGTAGATATTAATTCCAAAGCCATTGCTGTTTTCTACATTCATATTATCAAGAAGGATATTGCCACCATTGTTAATTTTTATGCCAGCTTCTCCAGTGTAACGAACCTTTACATTTCGGATGTAAAGGTTCCGCGCAGTTTTTCCATAAAAATTGGCAATAATCCCGTACTTTTCGACAGTCAGTCCCACGTTTCTGAATCCCAGGCCAGGGGCCGGTAAACCAACTTCATTAAAGTAATAAATTTTCTTTTGTAATGTATCAAAAGACCATTCGCTCGGGCAATCCAACATAGACAACGAATTCACGATCCGATAGCCATTACGTAATGTTGGACTGGTGATTTTCGCGCTCGCCGATATTTTTAGTTTTAATTGTTTGGAAGAACTTTGAATACTGTCGATATCAAATTTTTTCCAAATCCAGGTGGCATCACGTAGGAAAACCGCCGCCCCGCTTGATAACGGCATCGAAAATATTTTGTCATCGCTCGGAATAGTCACCAAATCATAGAGGCCCGCAGCGCCAGACATACCATAGCCTTCAATCATCGGATCTAGTGTCTGTGAGCTGCAAATATCTAATACATTGGCGACGGGCTTAATTTTATCATTGATATTCATATGATAAATATTTTGATCGCTCACCGATGCAGAGTAGATTGTCTTACCAACAGAACTCAGTTCCGACTCTAATTTCCAAGCATTACTTGGCAACAGCTTTGTGCCTACAATTGTTGGTGCCTCGGCTGCGGGATTCATATTATTTTCGTAAGAATCAACGGAGATACTCTCAAATTGGGCATTGCTGAGATCTAGGACTCCAGGGCATATCGTTCCCTTTTTGAGAAGCACTCGAGTTACTTGTTCGGTAGCGATCATTTCTGAAGCTTCTTTTAAAGTTCCAACAGCTTTCTCTGGAGAAGAACCATATGTAGTCCCATAACCAAGATCGGCATTTTCTCCCAATTCGCAATCAACATAAATTGTTTTGCGAAACTGGACAGGAAAACTCAGCAAAGGATTGTCGATAGGTCGTGAAAAATCTGCACCAGTATCAGCTGTAATAATGAAATTTTGAAATGAAATAAATAAAACAGAAGAGAGAATCGAAAACACGATAAGAATCTTTATGTTACGAATAATGCCCCCAGCGCTCCGAATGACTCGTAAATAATATTATTGATGATTATTAATACACAGGCCAGAAAATATGAGATTCTAGTTCAAGAATCTCATATTGAATCGTTAGAGATTAGGAAATTGAGGTAAGGAATTTTTAACGCGTTTTTTTCAGCTCAACCCTCTCTCCTTTTCAATTAGTTAGGGAGCTTTCATTCACAGATATTTATTCTACAACTTGAATTTCGCCGGTCATGCCTTCACCCGAAAATGAACCATGGTTAGAGCAAAAGTACGGGTAAGTGCCAGCACTGTCGAAAAGAATTTCCACGGTAGTTTCAGTTGCAGGAATTATTCCTTTTGAGCCATTTCCGGGAGCGAGAGGGTGATACTTTGATGCAGATATTGTGACTTTGCTTCCAACTAACACTCGCAAACAACGGGGTGTGTAGGTACTGCCTTGAGTCGCGATGCTGGATTGAATATCTCCATTAACGAAACCCGCTTCCGTGCAAATTCCGCCTGCGAATGCATTTATTGAAATTAAAAAAACAACTGCCGTAATACTTAGTAAACTTCTCATAGAGACTCCTTGGTAAAGCGTTTTACCCATTTGTATGGGCTGACTTCTTTTTTACGGAATTCCTTCGAGAAAGACCATATACACTATCTCACCAGTTTGATTTGATTTGATTCGATTTTTTTGAGTTTCTACTCGTCGGCCTACTCGTCGTCATACTGATCATCAATGCTAGGTCGGCGAAACTGTTGCAGCTCTTCGTCGATCCGCGATATCAGCGCATTGAGCATGTCTTCTTCTTGTTCACGACTGGGGCGTCGTGACGGCTGGCTTTCGTGCAAATAAGTCAACGTGGACCGTATGTCCAAACGAACAATCACCCAGCGACCATTGATTTGCTTGGCTGTCATTTCATAGCCTTGAATGTAAGGCAGTTTTAAATAATAGAGCTGATTGTGAGGGTCGTTGAGCGCCACCGAAATGGCATCGACGTGGTGGATGCTCCAGCTTTTACGACCTTTTCCTGTTGGAAAAAAATAAACCTGTGCGGCTTCACCGAGGAGCTTTGTCACCACCGCTTTAACCCCGAAGGCTGTGGGATTTCTCCAGTCATAGTTGTGTACAAACAATTGATCCGCGTTTCCACGCGTGAGATAGGGGTAAAGTGGGACCTCTTTATCTTTGGTTGTCGAGCGCACTGTTTGAGCTGATGGAAGATCTTTGTTTAAAAACAGCTCATTGCATGTGAATGCACCGGCGCTGGCATTCGCATACAAAAGTGTTAAAAAAATGAACACTCCTAAATATTTTATAGGACGAGAATGACGTGTCTGTGTTTGATTTGTTTTAGGCATTATAAGTATATTCTTTTGCAAGAAAGACACCGTGGCTTTTACTTATTGCGGACACCATGTTTTGCAAGAATTTCGATGTAGACGGAAGGCACGTTTCTGAATGCGACTTCGTCGATGGATTTGCTCAGTTCTTTAACGTGCACTCTTTGCGCCGTGGCCGCGTCGACTCCGACTTTGCAATCAAAATCCCAGTAATCCACACCTTGAGGGAGGCTTTTGCGGCGCTCTCGGGCTAAATATTTATTCACTTCGGCTTTGACGGCCTCTGCGACACGATCTGGTTTTTTATTTGGTTCCTGTAAAGCAAAGTTCTTCTTCATGGTGGTATGATCTATCTGGTTTGAAACAAAATACAATCAGGAACCTTTGGTCTTAATCCCTTTTTTATTCAGCAGCGTGCGCACCATTTCCATTTTGTCGCCTTGGATTTCGATGGAGGCGGCTTTGCCTTCCATGGAGTAGGTGCCGCCGGAGCCGCATTTTTTTTTGAGCTCCGAGGTGAGATCTTTGAGGAAGGTTTCGTTTTTGGGCAAGTCATTGATCGCTGTGACGGTTTTGCCTCCCCGGCCCGCTTTTTCGATGCGCAGGTAGGCGACGAAGTTATAGCTTTTGGATTGGGGAGATTTTACGTCTTGTGGTTTTTCACATTTGCACTCTGCGACGAGCTCTTTGCACTTTGCGCATTTTTTGTTCTGCGCGGGATCGGTGGAATAGACAAGGCGCGTATTTTTATCGCTCATTGCCTAGACCTTATCACAACTGCGCACTAAAATCTCCCCATGTTTGATAACGAAAGCCTCCTAAAACTTGCGAATTGGAAAATGCCCTTTGGCAAATACAAAGGCTGGGCGCTGATTGATTTGCCGGAACCCTATGTGGTGTGGTTTTACAAAGAGGGTTTCCCTGAAGGGGAACTGGGGCAGCTACTGGGGCTGCTGTACGAAGTTAAATTGAATGGCCTGGAGCATTTGATTAAGCCGTTGAAAGATAAAAACTTTTAAAACGTCCAGTGCAAAAAGGTTCCGGTGACAGCACCCAAAAAGTTGTAGGCCATGTCGTTTTTATCGAAGCGGTTGTTGGGTTGTTGCGAGTCGCTGATCTCTTTGGCCACGCCGGCCGTGAGGGCTACACCCAAGGAGCCCAAGGTGGATTTGGTTTTTGAAAACCCGTAGGCGTCCATGGTTTGGTAAGTCATGGCGGAGAGACCCATGCTCACTCCAAAGTGCAGCTGTTTATCGGTTTCCACATCCTCGGGGGCTGCGTGCGCTAAACTGCAAGCACAAATAATCAGTGTGGTAGTAAAAAGATGTTTCATGATAAGCCCCCTGGTTTACAAGGTTATAGAATGCAACTGGAGAGCCAGACTCAGACTAGTTACAGCCTAGCTATAACCGCCGTGGCGTAAAAAGTTGTCGAAAACTATGGTCGCTGCCGATTCTGAAAACACCTTTTGGTGGTGATCCGGCGGTCAGCCGGCGGTCAGCCTAAGACAAGAAAGGGGTCCTTTAAAAGGACCCCTCCTTTACTGACTCATTTTGAGACATATTAAGAAAAATACATTTGCCTCTGCTTCTGGGGGCCGGGATACTAATTGTCTGGAGGATTTTTATGAAATTTAAAACTATCAAGAAGATTGTTGCTATTACGTTGTCGGTGATGCTGTCGAATGTTCCACAGATCTTTGCCGCTGAGCAGGCTCAGGCCGAGCAAATGATTTCTACTCTAAAATGGGTCAACGAGCAAAATCGCCAACAAACCATGGAAAAAATCCAAACATTTTTGAGTCGCAGTGATGTGGACGCCCAGCTCGTACAGACTGGCTACTCTGCCGCGGAGGCCAAAGACCGCATGGCAAGTTTGAGCGATGCAGAACTTCAGCATTTGTCTGCTGAAATGGACAAAGCCACTTACGGTGGTGATGGCGTTGGTGGCATTTTAATCGTTGTGGTGCTTGTGTTGTTGATCATTTATCTTGCGAAGCGTATATAATTTAGCTTGATGCATCCGCGTTTCGTTTTTTGGTTATTTATCGCTTTGCTTGCACAGGCCCTTATTGCCTGTGCAACGGCTCCTCTGCAGTCAAAAAGTATCGTCGAACGCCCTCCCAATGTTGCAAGTTCCCACGTTATCAAAACTGTTCCGTTTATCGAGCAACAAACGGCTCAATGTGGACCGACGACCCTGGCCATGGTGCTGGACTATTACGGACAAAAAAGCGATATGGAAATTCTCACTTCGCAAATTTTAACTGAAAGTAAAAATGGCTCTCTGCAATCAAACATGATTGGCGGTGCTCGTCGACAGGGAATGATGGCCATGACTTTGAGTGGCTTTAGCGATCTGCTCAAAGAAGTGGATGCTGGTCACCCCGTGATTGTTTTTGAAAACTTGGCTCTCTCGTGGTGGCCCCAGTGGCACTATGCAGTGGTGTATGGCTATGATCTCGATCGTCAGCTTGTGTATTTACACTCTGGAAAAGATCAAAGCATAAGCTTGTCCTTTGCGCGCTTCGAAGCGGACTGGCGCCTGGGCAACTATTGGGGGCTCGTGGTGCTTCCCCCGCAGACGCTTTCGGCGTCGGCGGACGAACTCAGTCATATGAATTCGGCGGCAGTGTTGGAATCTTTAGCGAAGCCTGAGGCCGAAAAAGCCTACTCTGCCATTCTCTCGCGCTGGCCGCAGAGTTTAGGAGCGCATTTGGGTTTGGCAAATATTTATTTTTCTCAAGCGGATTACAAAAAATCAGTGCAAATTTTAAAACGCGCGCGGGCTTTTCATCCCGACTCGCAAACCTTAAACCACAATTACTCGGTGGCTGTGAAAAAGTTAAATGAATAGGTTTTTACAAAGTTTATTTATTGTGATTTCGGGCGAAGCCATTTTTATGCTGCCGTTTTTAATTCCCCGCCTTTACCGACCGCTGATATTAGAAGCTTGGGGCCTCACCAACACCGACATCGGTGTGGGCTTTGCCGCCTATGGTGTGACGTCGACACTTTCGTACTTGGTGGGCGGTTCGTTTGCCGACAACTACAACCCTAAGATTTTGATTTCGTCGTCTCTCGGCGCGACAGCGCTGGCGGTGGTTTACTTGGTTTTGTATCCCTCTCCCACAAGCTTTGTTGCAACCTATGCGTTCTTTGGCATGAGTACGGTGCTGTTGATGTGGGGCGCTTTAATTAAAACCACCCATGTGATCGGTGGCGAAGCCAATCGCTCGGCCGCGCTGGGAATATTAGACAGCGGCCGTGGCCTGGTGGCAGCCATTGCAAGCTCGGGGCTTTTGATTTTAGTTTCGCTCAACTTTCCCGAGCTCGCCTCCCGCGATGACCAGTTGGCGGCCCTTCGTTGGATTTATTTTTCGGTGGCGGGTTTTGTTTTGCTTTTAGCCGTGGCCACTTGGGTGAGCCTTAGCAACCTCAACATGCTACAAAAAAACGAACGCACTTGGAGTTTTAAAAACGCTTTGGAGAGTATTAAAGACTCCCGAGTGTGGTTGTTGAGTGTTGTGATTTTGAGCTCCTATTGCGGCTACAAAGGGATTGATAATTATTCCATTTATTTAACGAACGTTCACAAAATCAGTGTGGAGCGCACTTCGCAACTGATGTCGATTTTAATTTGGCTTCGACCGTTTTCGGTGCTGGGCATTGGCTTTTTATCAGACGTGTTTTATCGCCGGACGCGCCCGGGACGCTTTCATATGCTCACGCTGTTGCTGTTAGCGGCCGGTGTTTCGCAAACCTTGCTGGCGTTTTTTGGTTTTTTAGATTTTATTTTAGCATTCTCTGTGATGGCCACCTCGGTGTGTTTTGTGTATGGACTGCGAGCGGTTTATTTTTCGGTGTTTGGTGATTTAAAAATTCAAAATTATTTAATTGGCACCACCGTGGGCATTGTGTCGTTTGTGGGCTTTTTGCCCGACATTTTTTTAGGCTACGTGAGCGGGCGGCTGGTGGACACCTTTCCGGGAGAGCTGGGCTTTCGTTATACGTTTTTGTTTACGGCAGCGTGCTTATTTGCCGGATCCGTTGCGAGTGTGTGTCTTGCTTTTAAGACTGAAAAATCATCGGAATGAACAATTTTTTTTCCGTTAGTACGAGCGTCTTTAGCCTTTTGGTTTACTCAATCTTAATTTTTTCACGGCCAGCCCACGCCTACGAAGAGATTTGGGGAACTCTCGCCTTGCGCCATTCTATCAACGATAAACAACAACTGGTGGGAGAGTGGCGCCGGAGAGACTCCGAGAACTTGGTTTTTGCTGGGAACAGCTCAGACATTTTTCGCCTGTCTTTGAACACTAAATTTAAGGGCTTCAGTTACTTGGCGGGCGTGAGTTACGCGGACTTCGAAATCAATCCTTCGCATGAAATTCGCCTGCATCAGTTTTTGTTTTTTAAACTGCTCGACGAGGTGCAAGCATCCCTGGTTGCAAGAATCGGCACTGAGCATCGTGATTTTTCATCTGACGCTAACATCTATCACCGGGTTCGGGTAAAACTGCAGCTCAATCCCCTTCCCCAATACCGCTTTGGCGCCAGCATTTACAACGAAGCGTTTTTTGCCTTAAACGGCGGCGATCGTTTTGCCACAGGTTTTAACGAGAATCGAACGGGCTTTGGAGTGCGATCTACTTTTAAAAATTGCGAAATTTATGCTTTCCACACTTTAACATACTTAAAGTTTCCTGTGGGCGACGCCCATCAAGAGTGGCTGCAGTTTCAGTTGATCCTTGATTTATAGAGACGCTAGAGCGCGATCTAAAATCTTACGAGGTAATTTCCTGCAGCTTTTTTTCGATCTTTGTGACTTCTTGTTGCTTGGACCACATTTCGAAGTACTCGCCTTTTTTATTCAACAGGTCTTCGTGCTTACCGCGTTCGAGGATTTTTCCGTCGTTTAAAACAATGATCTCGTCGGCATCCACCACGGTGGACAGACGATGGGCGATGATGAGCGTGGTTTTGTGAATGGAGATTTCGCGCAGGGACTGTTGGATTTCTTTTTCTTTATGGGTGTCTAAGGCACTGGTGGCTTCGTCGAAAATTAAAATTTGTGGATTTTTTAAAATCGTGCGCGCGATGGCCACCCGTTGTTTTTCGCCGCCCGAAAGTTTTAAGCCGCGCTCGCCCACCGGGGTTTCGTACTTTTGACTGAGAGACATCACGAAGTCGTGGATCTTTGCCATTTTAGAAGCTTGATGCATTTCGGGCTCAGTGGCCGAGGGCTTTCCGTACAATATGTTGTACCCAATGGAGTCGTTAAACAGCACCGTGTCTTGCGGAACAACGCCGATGGCTTTGCGCACGGATTTTTGCGTGACGGATTTTAAGCTTTGCCCGTCGATTTTAATATCTCCACTTTGTAAATCGTAAAAGCGAAATAGAAGCCTTGAGATGGTGGATTTTCCCGAGCCGCTGGCGCCAACAATGGCGAGAGTTTTACCGGCATCGACTTTAAAGCTGATGCCTTTAAGAATCTGTCGATCGGGGTTGTAGCCAAAATAGACGTTATCGAATTCGATGACCCCGCCAGAGACTTGTATATCCCGTGCACCCTCTTGATCCGCCACTTCGGAGTGCACGCCGATGAGCTCGAACATTTTATCCATGTCGATGAGGCTGTTTTTAATTTCGCGATACACGAAGCCCAAAAAGTTGAGCGGTAGATACAATTGAATTAAAAACGTGTTGATCAAAACAAAGTCACCCACAGTGTAGGTGTTGTTGACGATTCCTTGCCCTGTCATCCACATCACCGCCACCAAACCGATGCCGATGATGGTGGCTTGAATAATATTTAGCAGCGACAAACTCATTTGGCTTGTGACGGCAGCGAGCTCGTACTTGGCGAGAGAAATATCGTAGCGGCTGTACTCGTGCTCTTCGTTTCCGAAGTATTTAACGGTTTCGAAGTTGAGGAGGCTATCGATGGCTTTGGTGTTGGCGGAGCTTTCGGCGCTGTTCATGTTTTTTCTAAACTTTGTGCGCCACTCGGTGACGGCGATAGTCAGAAAGATATAGATGAAGATGGTTACAAAGATAATGGCACCGAAAAGCAAATTAAAATGGTAAATCACCGCGCCGGTTACAAGAACAATCTCGAACAGTGTGGGCAAAATGTTAAACGTCATAAACTGCAGCACAAACTGAATCCCACGGGTTCCGCGCTCGATAACGCGCGACAAGCCGCCTGTGTGGCGTGACAAATGAAACTGCAGCGAAAGCCCATGCAAGTGTTTAAAGGTATTTAAGGCGATGGTTCGTTGAGCATGCTGACTTACTTTGACGAAAATAAAATCGCGAAGTTCGCCGAACCCGGCAACGAGAATGCGGGCAAAGCCATAAGACAGTAGCAGTCCTATGGGCAGAGTCATAGCATCGAGGGGTTTTGAAAACACATCCACCGCATCTTTTAAAAGAAACGGGATGTACATATTGAGCACTTTAGCTAAAATCAAAAAGACAACAGCAGCGATCACTCGCAAACGCAAATCCCAGCGCTTTTCGGGCCATAGATAAAACCCAAGAACTTTGAGAGTTTTTAAATTGTTAGTTTGTTCGCTTTCGCTATTGGGATTGAAGGCCTGACGCATCTTTAATTTATGCCATTTATCTACGCGCCATTCAACTGATATGCCGATAATAGACCGTGTGAAATGGTAAAAAAACTAAAGGGCCAGTTGGCCCTCAGTTTTCAAATGCAGCTACTTAGGCCAGCTACTAAGTTCAGCTACCTAAGTTAGCGAAAAATTACTCTTTCGAGCTTGGGCTGCCAGATGCAGATTTACTGACTTCGGTGGACTTGCTAGCTTCGGAAGACTTGCCGACTTCAGAAGCCTTGTTTCCATCGGCGCTCTTTTTTTCGCCGCTGTTCGACGACTCTTTGTCTTTAGAGCCTGTGGTGCTGGCGTTTTGGTTACCTTGATTGCCTTGGTTTCCTTGATTGTTACTCATACCGTATCCTCCTGGTTTACAGACATGCATTTTACATGACTGTTGGTTTGTTCTCCATGGTGCGCGAACCATTTCGTACACTCGTGGTATTTATTCTCTCAATCGGGGCAAAAAGGGACATTTTCTCGGCCCTTCTTGCTCTAGTGGTATCTCCCTATAACTATGCATTTCGCCGGCCATATCTCTGGGAGGGACGAAGAGGACTGATTAAACAAAAAAAAAGGAGGCCGTTAAAAAATTAACGGCCTCCTTTTGAAATTTTGAAATCAAGAGAATTTGCTTAGTTTAAAAAAGCTTCGCACTTAGCCATAGCTTCTTTTTGCTTCGACTTCGTGGCGTTGTCGTTCTTGAAAGCCCAGCTATGTGTACACTGGCCGTGAGCTTTGCTCATGGCGCACACTTGTGTTGCAAACGCAGCGTTTGGATACACTTGGCAGTAGTAATTGTTTGGATTCCATTTGCTAACTACAAGTCCTAAGTGGCGTTCGCACTTGTTCATAGCAGCCTGTTGTTTGCTCTTGCTAGAGTTGTCATTTTTAAAATGCCAGCTCGTAGAACATTGGCCAGTTGTTTTGCTTTTTGCACAAATTTGCGTTGGAAAAGCCGCATTTGGAGACACGTCACAGTAGTAGTTATCTGGATTCCACGACGTCACGATGTTTCCTAAAGCTCTTTGACAATCATTCATAGCTTCTTTTTGTTTGCTCTTAGTGGCGTTGTCGTTTTTAAAAGACCAGCTTTGAGTACACTGACCTGTGGTTTCGTTTTTCGCACAAATTTGCGTGGCGAAAGCATCATTGGGCCAAGCAACACAGGTGTATTGGCTTGGATCAAGGTAAGCAGAGGCGCTGCTTGCCACCACTAATAGAGCACTCATAAAAAACAGTTTAGTTGCATTGAACATTTATATTTCTCCTTTTAACGTTGTTGTTTGTAAATATTTCATCGAACTTCATGAAATACAGGAGAGTGCTTCGTCATCAAATAAATTAAATACCTAAGACGAATTTGCACCGTCGCCCTAGGCCTTTTAGTGTCCGTGACGTCGAGGCTCCGCTAGGAGAGGGATCGTCATGACGATCTTTTTTTAAACTATTTAATGCAACTTGCTAAAGTGATTCGTTGAGTTTTTCCGCCAATTTCGCAAGACTCAACAGCATGCAGTCTCTCAACTCGTGGTTAGCAGAAGGTCCCTATACGCTGTCTTTATGCAGTCATTTTTTTGGCTACTACAGCCATACGGCGATTGTGGAGCAACTCTATAAATCAAATTATCGTCCGCGGAAAATAACTGGAACGAGCGCTGGCGCTTTGGTCGGCGCCGCCATCGCCTCAGGAATCTCGCCTGCGGGTTTTAAAGAGATTTTATTTTCTAAGACAGTTCAGGATTATTGGGATCCAAAAATTGGCCTTGGACTTCTTGCTGGAAAAAAATTTCTTTCCTTAATGCAGTCGATCTTTGTTCCTGACTTTGCGCAAACGCATGTTCCGTTAGAAGTCGGTGTTACTGAGTTGCCTTTTTTTAAACTAAAATTTTTGCATCAAGGAAACCTTCCTCAATCCGTGCTAGCGTCCTGCGCTGTTCCTTTGATGTTTCCTCCCGTTAAGGTGGATCGCCGTTGGTACTATGACGGAGGAGTGCTGCAAAAATCTGGCATTCCTCTCTCTGATCGAAATGAAAGAGTGCTCAATATCTACCTTGATATGAGCGAATCGATTTTTAAGAAAACTATTTCAAAAAATTCAACCCTTTGGGGGCCTCACCATCGTGTGATTTACTTACCAAAAGCTCCGCAAGTGAATCCGCGCAATTTGACGACGGGTCATTCTGCCTATGACCAAACCTTCGCGCGAGCCGAGGCTCTCTTTAAGAACGACTTTAGAGAGAACGCTCTGATCATCTAAATTCAGGCCAGGCTCAGTGCTGCCAGCCAGCTGATGATTAACGAAACGAATAAAAAAAGCGTGCTCTTGATCGCATACGATCGCAAAAAAGAACTTCCGATGGTAGAAATCAAAAAAAGCTTAGATAGATATGAGGCTGCGACGGATACAGCTAACAAACTGCATAGAAAATGAATATTCACAGCTCCAGACTCATGCAAGTGAACATTTGCGATGATGGATCCATGAATTTCAAACAAAGAAACAAACAAAGTGAGCACGAGCAATCCACTTTTTCCAAAAAGATTCTGACTCACTTTAGATAAAGTGAGAATCCCAATAATGAATACGGAGAGTTTTAAAAGCGGTAAGATCTGAAAACTTGAAACTTCTGATGAACCATGTCGGTTCTCAACTCGACGATACTGGATAAACATCATTCCGACGGTTGCCAGGATGGGACCAATAAATATGAGCAATGTTTGCAAGTGAATCTCTGTGGCTCCAGCCATGACCATGGCAAGCCCTTCGAAGAGCATTGCTACCGTGGCCGCCAAAAAGGTGAGCCTCTCGCTGGAATTATTGGTTTTGTTTGTAACTTTACTTCGTCGCGCCAAGGAGGCTGTTGTGGCCGTGCTCGATATAAGTCCACCAAAGAATCCTGTGAGCAGAGCCCCAGCTCTGCGCCCCATTAACTGCCCCAATATAGATCCAAGAGCTTGAATCAAAACCAGCGCGAAAACCATTTTTACTATTTTTTGCGGACTGAGTAAATTCCAAGGATCCAGTGGGGCCACCGGCGAAAGCCAAGTGGCCATTGCTAAAACGAACAAAGTGATTGAAGGTTTAAGCCAAAAGTGAGGTGTCTTCTTCATTAGTTTAACAGAACTTTTTGCAAATACTCTGGAACACAGGCTGAGATTTTTAATTTCTCTTCGATGCTTCGTCGTAAAGTGTCGGCAGCTTCGGGTTCGCCGTGAGTGACAAAAATACGCTGCGGCTTTTTTTTGAGGTTTCCAATCCAAGCGAGAATTTCTTCGGCGTCCGCATGGGCTGAAAGAGTTTCCATATTTATCACTTCGGCTTTGATGGGCCAGTATTCACCATGTATTTTTATTTCTTTGGCGCCGCGAACGATCAAATCTCCCCGCGTGCCCCCCGCTTGAAAACCCACAAACAGAATTGAATTTTGCGCATGGGGCGCCACGGATTTTAAATGATGTAGCACGCGGCCCCCGGTGGCCATTCCGCTGGCCGCGATGATAATTGCGGGTTCGGTTTTTTCGTTGAGGGCTTTTGAGTCGTCCGCTGACTTTACAATTTTAACACCCGTCCACATCTCGTCGAGTTCGGCTTTACTAATTTTTAACTCCGCATGGTGCTGGGCAAAAGCGCGGTTGGCTTCGGCTGCCATGGGGCTATTGAGATACACCGGAAGATCTTTGGGAATCTCTCCTGATTTTTTTAAGCAATGGATATAATAAAGGAGCAATTGGGCTCGGCCCACAGCAAACGACGGAATCAGTAGAATTCCCTGACGCTGCAGAGTGCGCAGAATGACGTTTTTGAGTTCTTCCTGTGTATCGATTTGTGGATGCTGGCGGTTTCCGTAGGTGGACTCTACAATCAGTGTGTCTGCGCCTTCATAAAAATCTGGTGCGCGCACCATGGGATCTATGGAACGCCCTAGATCTCCAGAAAACGCAATACTTCCCAATTCTGTTTTTAAGAGCACGCTGGCTGCGCCGAGCAAATGTCCTGCTGGATAGAGAGCGATGTCTAAGGTGTTCGCACCTTTTTTTAAGATTTGCGTGGAAGTTTTCCAAGGGAGTGTCTTAAAATACTTTAACGACTCGTCGGCGTCCTCTGACGTGTATAGCGGGCGCGCTGGATTGTGTTTTGAGTAACCGCGCTTATTGGCAAATTTGGCTTCTTCTTCCTGCAGGAATCCAGAATCAGGTAAAAGAATTTTACAAAGATCCACCGTTGGCGGTGTTGCGTAGATGGCGCCGCGAAAGCCATTTTTGACGAGCAATGGTATATAACCGCTGTGATCCAAATGAGCGTGAGTGATAACTACGGCATCAATTTCGCGAACGTCCAAGGGGAAGGGATCCCAGTTTTTAAGACGAAGATTTTTAAAACCTTGAAACAGTCCGCAATCCACCAGAACTTTGATTTCTCCGTGGGTGACCAAATACCGTGAGCCCGTAACTGTGCATGCAGCGCCTAAAAATTGAATTTTCATACGTGTAGTGTGTTCTGCTTTTTAACGAATTGGCAGGGAAATTTGGTCCCAAACATAAATCATCACCGAATTTCCAAAGGGAAGCTCAATCCATAGTTGTTCGTTGTGAATGCCAATCGTCGATTGCGACTTCATTCCCACTTTCATATCTGGGTCACCGCCGCATTGCGGGCCGTTGTCTGGGTTCACCCACGTGGCCTCGATAAAAAGTTGATCATCTTTCAGAAACCAGGTGCCTTTTCGTTCGCAAAAGGTGGTTTCGCCCTTCATTTGCCAAAAGAGTCGATGGGTGCCGTCGGGTAAAAAATCAAAAGTGAGTGTGAGCTGTCGATCGGGCGGCTGAATAAATTGATCTTCGTAATAATAACCGACAGCGAGCCAACTTCCCACCAGGTCCTCAGAGGCTGGTGCGGCGGCAGCGAACAACGATATGATTTTGAAAGCAAAAAAAAGTGCGCTCATCAGTTTTCTCCTAGTGGAAAATTTCGTTGTTGCAGAATTTTGATCACTTTATCGTGCTCTGCGGGTTTGAGTTCGGTTTGTGCCAGGGAGCGCAGCACTCCGCCCACCTGATCGAGATCCCCGTTGGGTCCCAGCCGCACAAGGGCTTTCAACGCCAGGTTCTCTGTCAAATTCACACCAAGACTTTTACGAATTTCCCAAAACAGCCCGCTCACGATTTGTGAGTCTCCGTAGACCGTGCCTTTTTTTTGCAAAAACGAAATTTGTTGATCCACCGTTCGCGTGTAGGGTCCCACCACATAACTGACTTCGCCAAGGTTGGGATGATTTAAAAAAGAAGTGGTAAAAAAATCAGCGAAGGCCTCATTGAGCGCTCCTTGAGGTAGCCCTGCCAGTGCATCTATAAAAGCATGGACGGTTTCGTGCATTACAATTGTGGGGTCTTTTAAAATATCTTTGTAGCTGATCTCGTCGCCCTGCCCCAAGTGAATACGGTGGTTGTAGTAAAACATGACGGTTTTCTTTTCGGGATAACCGATGTGAGTTTTAAACTCCAAATTAAACGGCAGCTCCACTCCCAAGCGAGTTTTAAAGGCCTGAATCATTTTGTTGGCATAGTAAAATACCTGTACTTGATCAAAGCGAGGATCTTCGGTTTTAAAATAAAAATTATGTTGCTGCGAAAGGGCTGGCTGATCCGACTGTGTTAACACATTGACTCTGCGAGAATTTAGCGACCCGTCACCCACAAGGTTAAGTAAGGGCACTTCTTCGAGCTGACTCCACTGCGGCCCGTTTGGAAACGCCATTCCCTGCCCATCATAGTAGGAGCTCACCTGCTCTTTTTTTAGCACGCGAAGATTTGGGGAAATCAACCATCGTTGCACCGAGGAGCCGTCGTTGGAAATAGAATCCAGTTGATACACCACACTGGGGGATGGTGTTTGATTGAGAACAATCACTTTTACAGGACTGAGGAAGGAGGCCTGTCGCAGTTCAGAAAATTCTTTTTTCGCTTTTTCCACAAACTCAGTTTTTGCCAAAGTGAGAGTTTGAATTTGTTTTGTGAGATTTTCACTTCTATCATCTAAGAACTGCATTTTTAAAAAAATGGGTTCGCGCTTTTTATCTTTAACCAGCTGTAAAAACGATGTGTCAACTTCGGCTCCGTCCACTGTTTGCACAGATCTTTCCACAGAACCAAACTTTGTGCTGATAGTCACCGATGACGTTTTAAAATCAGCGGGGACTGCGGGTACGGGTTCGGACCCTTTTTCCCAAACCACAGCGGTCAGTGGTGCCGTCTTTTGACAGCCTAAAACAAAAACCAAACAAACACTGACCACTATAAATTTCATACCCACCCACTCTTATTCGACTGTTTGTTATTCTACAGTAAACTTTTGTTCAATGGACGTTCCATCGGACGAAGGAAATACAAGTGTATGACTCCCCGATGCGAGAACTCCCAACAGCACTTCTTTTTGATACGGAATAAGGGCCATTGTACACATGGCTTGCTGTACGTTTGCATAAACCGTCACTTCATGGCGGAAGGCTTCTGGATGCTTGACCTCCACAGAATCAAAACTGTAGCAACCGTTTGGAAAATAACCGTTCACAACAACCATTTGCTCCGACTTTGAGTCGAAGCCGCTGGGAATGTAAGCTTGGGTCACGGCCACCACCATTTTTTTACTTTGGAAGGCGCCCATGCCCCCTCCGAAACTTGGAAGGGCCATGAGTACTAAGAACGCTGATAGAAAAAAATGTTTCATAGATTCCCCTACTCAATCACTAAGCTTTTTTCGAAGTAAGTGCCATCATCAGATAAGAATCGTACAGTGTGTTTACCTGTAGCCAGGTAGCCCAATGTGATTTCTTTGTTAAAGGGAACGAAAACGCGAATACAAATCCCCGGTTTCACTTTCGCCATGGTTTGAACTTCATGCTCTGTGGTGGTTTTATGATCGATGATTGGCTCGCTCATGCTGTAGCAGGTATTTGGAAACAAACCATTCACGACAACATAGGCTTCGGACTTGGAATCAAAACCACTGGGAATGAAGGCGTCAGTCACCGACACTGCCACTTCTTTGACTGTGAGATTTTGCGCATTCGCTGCTGTGACGAAACCAAAAAACGCTAACGCTGCTACGACTAATACTTTATTCATAAAGATCCCTCCGTTGTGAGATGTTCTGCTTGAACCTCTCTGTTTATAGGTCCACGCTATACCTCTCGAAGGAGTGCGAACATGACGGACGTCATGTTTAAGAAAATTTAATAAAGAATCTTTGGAAACCCTCCACAATTGAAGTGGAGGTTGTAACGCACATGAGTGCGTTAAATTTTAACAGCTGGATAGTCTTCTTCGTAGCTTTCGCCGTTGGAGCCAAAATAACTCACTTTTCGTTCCATAAAGTCCGCGTCGTAACCAATGACACCTGCATTCCATGCGGCTTGGAGAAATTCCTGAAATGTACACTTGCCTTTTTGATCCTCTCTGATGGCTTCGATCAACGCCTCTTCGTCAAAATCTGCGATGTCGTGCGTACCCGTGACCAAAGGAGTTCCCTGTTGAACCACCGCACCCTCTTCCATTAAAAAAACCGACTGGCACGAGGGCAAGGCCCAACTGTTAATATGAACACCCGCCTGACGAAGAACTTCGGCAAGAACTGGAAAGCCCCCTACTTTAGGACGGATGGACATGGCATGTTTTTGGGCTTGTAGTAATTTATCTGAAAGTGAACTCATGGTTTCTCCTGTGTATTGCGACGAAAGTACCAAATCTGGTTGTCAAATCAAGACTTCTTAACGGCAATTCGGCATATGAGCTTTGACCCTAATTTAGCCCGCGATTAAAATAAAGACATTCCAACAGCAAACTTTAACCAGGGAGGTCTTTTTGTTAATAACCATTCATACAGATAATCATATACAGGGTCGCGAGGATGTGGCGCAAACCGTCGAGGATATGGTGGCTGATGCCATTGGTGATTTTAGCGAATGGATCACGCGCGTAGAAGTTCATTTAAGCGATGAGAATGCTGGTAAAGGTGGAGCGGATGATAAACGCTGTGTTATTGATGCGCATCCTAAGGGCTCAGCACACATCGCCTCTCATCACAATTCTGGCACGGTCAAAGAAGCCATTGAAGGTTCTTTGGAAAAACTGACGACCATGCTGCAAAAAATCCACGACAAACGAATTGATAAACAGCGGCGCCCAGGATCTGTGCCAAGTTTTATGCCAAGCCCTACGACAGTCTCAGAGCTGGATCCCACGGATTCGGCAGAATAACTTTTGTGGTAGACGTCTTTGCTTGCATAATGAATTTATAAGACATCAATCGATCCTCTGGGTCGTAGGTGTCAGAGGTCATGATGAGTTCATCTGCGCCGGTGGCTGCGATGAGCTTGTCGAGCTTTGTGCGAACCGTTTGCACACTGCCAGTTACGAGAAGTCCTAGCATAGATTCCACCGCAGCTTTTTCACTTTGTGTCCACATCACATTGATATTGGGAACTGGCGGTTTAAAAAGTCGGCGATCGCCTCGCACCATTCCTAAGAATGCTTGTTGTAAACTTGTGGCTAAAAAGCTGGCGCGCTCGTCGGTCTCTGCGGCGATGACTGGAACACCCACCATCACATAGGGTTTTTGCAAGTGGTCCGAAGGTTGGAACTGTGCTCGGTAAATTTCAAAGGCCTGTTCCATGGCGCCCGGAGCGAAATGACCCGCAAAGGCGTAGGGCCGCCCGAGTCGTGCGGCTAAGCGCGCGCTGTAAAGACTGGAGCCTAAAATATAAATTGGCATTTTGATTCCCGTGCCGGGAATAGCTTTTATTTTTTGACCCGGTTGTGCATCCTGAAAAAAGAACATCAGCTCATCGATGAGGTCCGCAAAATCAGGTTCCTGTAAGGCGCGGGGGCCGCGAATGGCCCGCATTGTGGCTTGATCCGTTCCGGGCGCTCGGCCCAACCCGAGATCAATACGATCTGGATACAAAGTCGCTAGCGTTCCAAAAGTTTCTGCCACCACCATGGGTGAGTGATTGGGAAGCATGATTCCACCGGAACCCACGCGTATGCTTTTTGTGTTCTCGGCAATGTGGCCAATAAGCACTGCCGTAGCGGCACTGGTGATGCCTTCGATGTTGTGATGCTCGGCCAACCAAAAGCGCTTGTAACCCAACTGCTCCACGTGCTGAGCGAGTTGTTTGGAATGAGCGAACGCATCGGCAATGGTTTTGCCTTCTGCAACTTTTGCTAAATCTAGAACTGAAATTTCGGTGGTCGAAAGATTTTTCATCGCGCTAACTCCTCGGCAAAAACCTTTTCGGTGATTTTCCAAAATTTGTCTTGTTTGCGGGCGATCACAAAAGATGGCAAACGGAAAAGGCTTTGGTACTTGAGTACATCTTGAGGTTTTTGAATTTCGATAGCGAGTTCGGGACGCTTGAGGTGCGAGCGCAAAAAGTTAATGTTAAATTTTTTGATGGAGGATGGATTGCTAAAAAAGTGCGCCTCGCTTACATACTGTGCATCGTAATCGTAATAGCGGATTTCTAAGTAGGGATTTGAATTTTTATCTTTGCGCTCTTCAAAGGTGATTCGATCGGGCGTGAGGATGTGGGCGTTTTTAGAAAGCTTGGCCTGCTTGAGTTTGGCGTCGGCGTCGATGAGCACCGCTTTACACTTTTCGCAGGCGCGGGCGGTGATATCGTTTTCGCTGCCACAGCTATGACAAAGTTTAAAGCGAAAGCGAAACCCGCAGGGAGTGACCTCGTAGGTTTTGGGATCGCGCTTTCCGCCTCGGCACTGTCTGCCAAAGTGTTCGGTGATCTCGCCAAATTCGTCGAGGCGTCCCCAGAAATCATTTTCGTAGCCGCAACTGGGACACGGAATGCGCACGGCCACGGTGTCTTTGGCGGGTCGCTTATCGCTGATTTCGGGAGCGTAAATGTCGTGCCCCATGCCGGTGTAGTCTAAAATGTAACAATCTTTTTTTTCGTCGCACAGGCGAAGCCCGCGACCCACAATCTGTTGATACAGACTGTTGGATTCTGTGGGTCGCAAAATGGCGATCACATCCACATGGGGCGCATCAAAGCCGGTGGTTAATACCGAAACATTGACGAGGTATTTAAACTTTTTGTTTTTAAAATCCTCCACGATGGTATTTCGCTCTTCCATATCGGTGTCGCCGATCACCAGGCGCGCGTCGGCCGGCGGGAGGTAAGTCATGATCTCTTGAGCGTGGCGAACGGAGCCACTAAAAATCATCACACCCTTGCGCTCAAAGCGCTCGGTGATATCGATGATGTTATTAATAATAAATGGAGTGAGTCGCTTTTGACTTTTTAAGACCTCTTCCACCTCGGCAGCGGTGAATACTCGATCCTTGTCGGAAAGTTCGGAAAAATCATAACACGTCACCGGAATGTCCACTTTCACCGGCGTGGTTAAAAATTTATTTTTGATCATGTACGAAAGTGGCAGCTCGTACACACACTGTTTAAAAAAACGTTTTTTATCAGTTTTAGTTTCGCCTTCAGCGGAGGTTTCGTAAATCCAGCCCAAACCCAAGCGATAGGGAGTGGCCGTGAGTCCTAAGATGCATAACTTTGGGTTTCGTTCGTTGAGTTTTTTAATCACATCTTGGTACTGAGTTGAGCCTTCTTCCGCCACACGATGGCACTCATCGATGACAAGCAATGAAAAGTCGTTAAAAAACTCATCCGGGGCGCGAGCCACGGACTGCACGCTGCCAAAAATCACTTTTTGCTGCCAATCTTTTTTACCAAGGCTTGCCGAAAATATTCCCGCCTCGAGCTTATAGCTTTTGTACTTTTCGTGATTTTGCTCTACCAGTTCTTTGACGTGGGCTAAAACCAAGACGCGACCGTTGGCAATACGTGCAAGCTCGGCGATGACTAAACTCTTGCCCGCTCCTGTGGGCAGTACAATCATCGCAGGATCGCGTCTTGCACGAAAGTACTGAATCGTATTTTGAACGGCCTGCTGTTGGTAATCGCGAAGTTTGTACATGTGCTATCCTACTTTAAGCGCCATTCGTTTTCGGTGATTAAGCGTGCGCCCCGTTTGGAAAACAAATAACTCCAGGTCCACTGAACCATCACCGCCAATCGGTTTTTAAAACCAACAAGATAAAGCACATGAATAATAAACCAGGCCAACCAGGCTAAAAATCCCGTCATTTTAAATCGACCTGCTTGCACAATAGCGCGATTTTTTCCGATGGTTGCCATTAAGCCTTTGTCGAAATATTTAAAGTCTTCAACTGTTTTACCTTTGATGGACGAAAGAATTTTTTTTGCGGCGTAGCGACCGGCTTGAATGGCAGCCGGAGCAAGCCCCGGCACCCACAGATTGTCTCTCCATTGGATGGCCGCAAGATCGCCTGTGACGAACACTTCGGGAAACCCAGGAATGGAAAGATCGCGGTTGACGATAATTCGCCCCGCACCATCGCGAGCCACCTCTTCATCAAACAAGATCGGCGAGGCCTGAACTCCGGCGGCCCAGAGAACACATCTTGATTTAATAAACTCTTTCGACGTTCGTACGCCCTCGCTGGTGATATCTTCGACTCGCGTTGAAACTCGCACATCAACGCCCAGGGACTCTAAATCTTTGATGGCGGTGAGCGAAAGATCGTCTGAAAACTGCGATAAAATTCGCGGGCCGGCTTCGACCAAAATAATTTTTGTTTGTGACGGGTCGATGTTTCGAAAATCATGCAGCAAAACTGTTTTGCTGATGTCGGCAATCGCACCGGCCAGTTCCACGCCTGTGGGGCCACCGCCTACAACCACAAAACTTAAGAGTGCGGATCTGAGCACAGGATTGATTTCGCTTTCGGCGCGTTCATAGATTGAGAGTATGCGGGTTCGAATTTCAATGGCCTGCTCGAGGGTTTTTAAACCCGGCGCGAATTCTTCCCACTGGGGTTTACCAAAATAGGAATGGCGCGCGCCGCAGGCAAGAATCAAGTAATCGTAAGCGAGATGAATTGGCTTTTTTAATTCCAGCGCGCTGGAATTGGAGATGAGTTTTTGTTTGAGATGAACTCTTTCCACTTTTTCCATATGGATTTCCACATTGGAATTTTTAGAAAACTGCGCTCGGATCGGCACTGCAATATCACTGGGATCGAGGCCCGCCGTGGCAACTTGGTAAAGCAGAGGCTGAAACAAGTGATGATTGCGCTCGTCGATAAGGACAACCTGGACATCGCGTTTGTCGGCGAGGGTCTTGACTGCATTAAAACCCGCAAAGCCCGCACCGACAACGGCCACGATCTTTTTTCCTTTGGCTTTAGCTGGGTGAATTAACTTCATTAAAATTCCTTATCTTGTTAAAAACGCTTTTCCCACTGGAGAACAAGGCGTCCTTCTTGCCGGTTGTTTTGATTAGGAGCCCAGGTGGCCGTGAGCATCCAGCGAGTTGAAACGCGTTTGCGGAGTTCGAAATTTGTCGCCTGCTCCCAGTTTGTGCCAACACCGGCGGTGACACCGTTTCCTAAATCTACGGTGGCAGTATATACCTTTGTAGTGGCGTTGTATGAAAAACTTTGAATGGGCGTCGAAGCAAAGGCCCACAAGCCAAATAAACCCACCGCTCGATCCGTCACGGCAGCATTCACGTTACCGGCGGTTTCGGCCTCGTTGGCCACCAGCTGGCTTGCCACGCGACCGTAGATAAGAACAGAGATGATATCATTCTTGGAGAGAACCGGTTCGCTGGTAAACAAAACAGTGGGCGATTGCACTGTGCCCGACAGGCCAATAAATATTTTATATCCGCCTTGTTCAATTCGAAAGCGGCCGTCGATTGGTAAATCTTCCTCTTCGTTTTTCGCGAGAGAAATATTTATTTTTTCGACAAAAATTTTACGCCGTAAATAGTTGACGGTAAAAGGTTCAAAGTGCACAAACCCGGTGGACTCCGTTCCTTTCGAATTCACAAGAACCGATAGTGGAATGTAAGGTTTTGCAAACTTTGACGAAAGTTGAATGGCACCCGCTTTTTCGGTGCGCAGTCGGGAAACAACACGCACTTGAAAGTTGGGCTTCGCGGTTTCGGGAGCCACGCGCAAGATACGGCTGTCGGAGGAGAGAGCTGGAATTCCCAACACGGGATCGAGGGGCGGAAGATCGAGCTTGAGCGTGCGAATCATCACATCCAAATCAACATCCAAAGATTTAAAAGTGTTTGCCAGTTGTAAATTGATAGTTGCATCGGCCCCCACAACTTGCGTCGGTGATTTTAAATTTACAGCGACCTGAAGCGCTGTGTGTAAATAATTTTCTTTTTGCGCCACTGGGCTTTTAGCCGTGAGGTTGATGGTGCCCTCTAAAATATCTAAAGGTGCGGGAATAATGACTCCCTTGGCGTCGAGGTAGCGGCGAATTCCTTGAAAGCTATGGATGGTGATGTCCGCATCCAGGCGCGGATCAAACTGCCAGCTGTTGTTTTCGCGAAACACATCGATATCAGCCGCCAGATCCGCCGAAAATAATTTGTTCTCAACACTTTTAAAGTTTAAATTTGCTTCGGCGACTTTTTCGCGGCTTTTGTTTTCGGAAAAGTATTTCTTAAGCCAGGCTTTGGCGCTAATTGTCGCGTGAAATTCCTCTGGCAGTTTGCAGCGGCAAGCGATTTCTAGAGGGGCGCGCATATTTTTGTCGATCAAAAATAAATCCACAGGAATATCCATCTGCAGTGTTGCTGGCTCTTCTACCCACAAGGAATCGTTCTTTAAAGGAACCCGCAGTGCGGCTTCGACTTTTTGTAAATTAACAATAGGGCCCGGTAAGCCGGTGACGGCCACTTGCGATTTTATATCCAAAGCTTTTTCTGAAACCGTGAGTTGCAGCTTTGGATGAATCACCAATGGTTTTTTAGGATCGCCCAGTTCGATTTTCGGCTGACTATGCACTTGCAGAGTTTCGTCTTTGTAAGTGCCCAGCAAAGCTCCCTGGAAAGACCAAGCCGCGGCTTTTACACTCACTTCCATTCTTAAAAACGACTGCTCACTTCCCAACAGTGCGCCGTTGAGCTCCCCTTTGGCCTCGGCAGTGAGATCTTTCGAAGCCACCGAAAGATAAATCTGCATGGCTTGGTTGTTAGCAACCGAGGGATTTTTTAGAACAGTTCCGGTAACGACCCAGGTTTGTTGACTGGGCAATCGCAACTGAAAATTGGCAATTTGCAAATCCACGGTATTAAAAATCAAAAACTGGTTGGACTGGGACAGATAGCCCAATGCATTGTTTGCCGTTTGATAAATACTTTGTTCGGGTGAAGAATTTTTTGTGCCAGATATTTTTTCTGAAACTTGGTAAAAGGATTTTTCTCGAGTTTTTAAAATAAAACGATCAAATTGGAATGTGGGTTTATCACTCCAAAAGTTAAGACCAAATTTGGCCTCGGCTTTGACGACGCCGACATCCACCTGCGGCTCAGTTTTTAACACCACAAGATTTTTTGTGGACCACTCAAAATCCCATTCGGTCCAGGATTTTTTTTGCCAGTCAAAATCCATGGCCTCCCAGGTGATTTTTAAATCGTTGGGTAAAAGATAGCGACTGGCAAAGTTCCACGCCGATTGCGGATTGTTTAAAACCCAGTACGTCACGCCCACGGTAAAAAGGGAAATCACGAGGATCAAAGAGGCTAAAACCAGCGACAGAGTTTTTAAAAACTTCACCATTAAAACTCCTGCCCAAAGCTGACAAAATAAACCAACTCTTGGGCGTAGCCCGCAGTGTTCACGTTTTCTTGATAGATTTTTCCGCGAGCGGCAGAGCCACGGAGTGTTCCAAAGGGCGAAGCCCAGCGCACGCCAGCTCCCATGGAAGTAAACAGAGGGTCGTCCAGGGTCATGCTCTCGGTGCCCAAACGCGCCAGATCCACGAGTAACAACGGCTGAATGTTGTACGGGATTTGCTCGATCAAACGCAGTTCAAAACCTGCATAAGCGGCGGATAAAAATCCCACGTTGCCATTGGTAATACTTTTTCGCGAGAAGCCCCGCAGGTTTTCGGCACCGCCGTAGAACACGCGGTAGTCGATGGGCACAAGCTCGCGGTTGTCTTGTCCGGGATAGGCCTGATCAGCATCCACCGCATTCAACTCCAGTCGAAATCCAAGCACCAGCAGCGGTGGCGAATAACTTGCGATGTTCCACAGATTTTTGTAGGTGGCGTCGTAACGATTGACGTCGATCTCTGAGCCTAAACCTTTTTTCTGCCCGCGATAGCGAAAGCTTCCTGCCCAGCCTTCGTACTGATTGCGCAAATTGCTTTCGTAGGTGTGGCTCATGGCTTCGAGCGATCCCTCCCAGGATAAGTACGAAATATTTTCGGGACCGATCCCCACTTTGGTTTCTGTGTAGTTCATTGTTGGACCCACGCGGCCGATGAAGCGCACGTCCCAAATATCCCACAAGCGACCGATATCAGCGCCGGCTTTGGCCTCTAAGTATTCAAAGGTTTTTTCTGACACCCGCGCCAGTCGCGCACGTGGACCAAAAAAAGCTTTTTTTGTCCACGGTAACCAATACAATTGCGAACTCCCGGTGATGCTTTGAGTGCGAGGTGATGCATACAAAGTTGCGGTGAATGACGACGCGCGGTCGTCCACGCGCGCGTTGCGAAAAGTGACACTGGCAAAGGGGAATTCTTCGGTGGAGGCGCCAACTTCGAAACGAAAGACTTTGGGGGGACCAATGCTCGAGCGCAATGTGAGATCTGCTTTGTTCCCACGGCAAGCAGCCACAAAATTTGCACTCTGAATAAAACCATCGGCCAGCATGCGCGAGACCGTCAGTTGGGTTTTGCGAACATCGTACACGTCGCCAATCTCAAAAGCCTCGTAGCGGGAAAGATAGGACTGATCAATTCCGTCGAGACCCAAGCGCGAAATGCCACCGATCGTTTGCTCTTGCCCTTTTTCGATTTTTGCGATGAGTTTATTGTCCCAAGCTTGCCCCTGAACAGTAACCTGTGGACAAGCGTAGCCGTTATTACGAAGCTCTGTTTCGGCCCACTGTTGAACTTCGTCTAGGCGCGCAGGAACCAACGGCTCGCCTACAATTTTTCGTTTTTTATTGGGATCAAGAAGTCCGTCGACTCCAGTGACTTCGAGGGCTGAGATCTCCGAACGTGGCCCCGACCACACTTGCAGTTGGTTTTGCTCGCGCTCAAAGCGCGGCGAAAGATAGCCTTCGTTATTGAGATACACCGAGAGTTGATGTTGTGCCTGTGGGATGGGGATTTCGTTCCAGCCTGCACGGCCCTTATCAGACCCACAAACCAGAACTTTTTCGTTGCTACTGAGGGAAAGGCTTCCCTCTCGCATCACAATGTTGTCGCAGATTTTTTGCGTTTTATGCGCGCAGGACGCTAAAACGAAAGCGCCAAAGATTAGTAAGACAGCTGATTCTCCGGACTTTCGCATCATGGTCCGTTTTACTGTTATATCCTCGGACTCTCAACTAAAAAGCGCTGTATTTGTTGCCCATGCAGCGTGTGGCAGCAACGAGCGACTGCTGATAAACCAGGGGAATTGATTCTTCGTCGATTTTATTAATTCTTTGCCACAGCATCTGTACATCGTAGGCTTCGCTTTCGGTACAAACCAAAAATTCTCCTAACGACTGGGTGTAGCCATTGATGTCTTGGAGATAGTGGACTATTTCGTGGATAATTGTGAGCTGAGTTTTTGGATCGTTAATATCGATTTGGTCCGAGATAAAGATGGTCTTGCTATCGACAAGGTAAATGGCATTTACGGTGGGGAGCTTAATTCCTTTATACTCCGCTTGTGCGTATTCTAAATCGCCGTAGGCAAAGATTTGCACAAACGCATGTCTTTCGATTTTTAGTTTTGGTAATGGCTCGCCATTGTACTTGTAGGACGTCCACTCCAAGGCGAATTCGATGTAGGGCATTAAATCGAGGGTCGGCGGGGCCGGTTTGGTGGCTGCCAAGTTTATGCTTTGTGCAAAGCTGAAAGCTGGCGAAAGAATACAAAATAGAACTGCAAATAAAAGACGATTCTTTTTCATTATAACCCCGATCTGTTCCCCATTGAAGACTACGGGAAATATAGCCCGAGAACCCGAGGATTCTCCAGTGAGGAACTCCCAGCCTAAAAACTTTACATGAATGTCAGTTGACCCTCCATATTCCTCCTGTGTAAAAGCATCTAGCAGGAGGTCGTATGGCTTGGGGACAACTTGAAAAAGTGCAATGGCTGCAACAACAAACCATAAAGCGCTCCTACCGCGACGATGTGGTGGTTAAAATCAAAAATTTAAGTGCTAAATTCGACATCGTGCCCTATGGTGCACTGTCGCAAAAACCTGAGCACTACCCGCTATTCTTACTTCAGTCGAAAAATTTTGATGGGCGCAAAAAAACCGTGGTGATCACCGGTGGCGTGCACGGCTACGAAACCAGTGGCGTGCAGGGCGCCTTGGGGTTTTTTGAAAAATCCGCGGACGCGTATTTAGAGTCGTTTAACTTTGTGTGCGCCCCTTGTATTAGCCCCTGGGCCTACGAGACCGTGAACCGCTGGAATGCGCAGGCCATCGATCCGAATCGGTCCTTTGTGGCCAACAGTCCCGCGGAGGAGTGCAAACTTTTTTTAACGGCCGTGGCTGCATTGAATATAAAACCTGTAGCGCACTTTGATCTGCACGAAACCACCAACACCGACAACTCGGTGTTTCGCCCAGCCTTGGAGCAAAGAGACGGCATCCCGCAAGAGCTGTGGGAAATTCCCGATGGCTTTTATCTTGTTGGCGATACAGAAAATCCTCAACCAGGATTTCAAAAAGCAATTATCGAGCAAGTTAAAACGGTCACTCATATTGCGCCCCACGATGAAAATCAAAAAATCATCGGTGTTAAAATAGAGCAAGAGGGCGTTATTAACTACGATGTGAAAAAACTCTTTTTGTGCGCAGGATTTTCGGACGCCCAATACACGACCACCACAGAAGTTTATCCCGATAGTCCAAAAGTGACTGATGCGATTTGTATCGAAGCGCAGATCGCCGCCATCAAAGGTGGTTTGAATTATTTAGCTTTTTCGATTTAGCTTTGCAGATTCTTTTTAATTTTAGAAGAGGCAACGAGCACGAACACAAGACTGTAGCCGACAAGAACCGAGCCGTTAGTCAGCCACGAGTTTAAAATATCTTTGTCCCAATAAAGTGCCTGGCAAATCACGACTCCGTGGTACAGGGGTAAACTTTTAGCCACCCATTGTAGATATTCGGGCATTTGTGTAATTGGAAAGAAAATACCCGAGAAAAAATAGAGCGGCGAAATTATAAACGCATACACGGTTTGAAATTGATTGATATTTTTAACGTAAGCAGTGGAAAGCAACCCCATGGCTCCCAGGGGCAGACCAATCAGAATGCCGACGAAGGGAATCATCAACAGATTGAGTGGATTTGTAAACAAACCAAACAGCAGCAAAACAAGAGTCACGGACGTAGCCATGACCGCACATTTTGCGCTCACCCATAAAAACTCGCCCATGATCACTTCGCGCGCGTTGATCGGAGTGGTGAGCATCGCCTTGTAAATGTTTTCGTAGGTCATCCGCACATAAAAGCCGTAGCTAGTTTCGAAAAACGACGTGAACATGGCGGTGGATATGGCTAAGCCCGGTGCAATGTAGGCGGCGTAGCTCATGCCGTTGACCTGTTGGACGTAGGAGCCTAAACCCGCCCCTAATGAAATCATCACGAAGGCCGGATCGGCGATGGTGGGCGAAATGTTGGCAATAAAGTCTTTGCGGTAGACCCACCAATTTCTTTTAACGATCTGTAGGCTGAGGCGGAGAGTTTCAATCATTGATATTTAACTCGCTCCCCGTGAGCTTTAAAAATACATCTTCCAAATTTGAAGGACGCATTTGTAAGGCACTCACGCCCACCAGTTTTTGGAATGTGAGTAAGTCTTCAAATTGCAGAGTTCGTATGTAAATACCCGAGGTGTTTTGGGTGATGTTGCAATTCATATTGGCGGCCACCGCGTGGAGTTTAGCGCTGGGGGCTGTGGGCTCAAAAACCGCCACGTAGCCCGGGGCATAGCGCTCGCGCAAAGCCTTGGGAGTGCCTTCGGTGATCATCTCGCCTTTGTTCATAATGACCAATCGATCACACAGCATTTCTGCCTCGTGAATATAATGAGTGGTGAGCAACGTGGTTTTTCCCTCGGCCTTCAGCTGATTCACTTTTCCCCAAAGCAAATGACGAACAGCGGGGTCTAAGCCCGTTGTGGGCTCGTCTAAAATCAAAAACTCGGGATTGGCTAAAAGCGCTCGAACAAAAACCAAACGTCGCATCATTCCCCCCGACAGAGTTCGAATGGAGGCGTCTTCTTTTTGTTCGATGTTCATAAATTCTAAAAGTTCACGAATGCGCTGTCGGCGCTGCTCTTTAGGCACGGCGACGAAACTGGCGTAGAGCTCCATGTTTTCGCGGACAGTTAAACCCTCATCGAGGGCATTTTGTTGAGTGACCACTCCGAGTTTACGTTTGATCTCCCGAGCATCACGGTCGGGATCCAAGCCAAACACGGTCATGGAACCCGAATCCCGTTTGTGGGTCCCGTAGATCATGCCGATGAGAGTGGACTTGCCAGCCCCGTTGGGCCCAAGCAAACCAAAACATTCGCCTTTTTTTATTTCGAAGGAAACTCCGCGAACAGCTGCAAAAGTTCCGTAGGATTTTTTAACATCTGTGGCGACAAGGAGACGGTCTTGCATGGTTGAATTACAACATTCTTAAAAAAGTTCTACAAGCTCATATTCAAAGGTTTTTTGATTCATTTTTACTTGGAAGGCATCGTTGAGTTTTTTTCCAACAAGCACGCTTCCCACTGGAGATTCTGAAGTGATGACGTGATAGGTGGCTCCCGCGTGCATAATTTTTTGTCCACCGGCTGAGGGCAAAAGAAAAAATAGTTTTTCTGTAGCTTCATCGATGATCACTTTAATAACAGCGCTCACACTCACCGTATCGTTCGCACCAAAGCTTCGCAGTGTGAGCTTTTGAATTTTATAAATGCTTTCTTTAAGTTCCTCAGCACGTTTGGCCTGTGCCCCCGCCAAATACGAAGCTTCGAGGCCGCGCGTGTCGTATTTGTTTTCGGCTTTGGATTCTTCGCTGGTTGCGGCCTCTTTGGCAACAAAGGCGGCGTGAACCAACGCCTCTAAATTGGCCTTGAGTTCGGCCAATAAAGTATCGAGGAGGATTTGTTTATTCATCTTTTACGAGCGCTTGGGGGTGGTTTTTTCTTGCTTTTTATCATTGGCTTTCGCAAAAGCCGCAGCAAAAGATCCACCCATCAGTCCAGAAGTTTGTTGGGCTGTGTGTTGCTTCCACGAGCTGTCTTCTTCGGTGGTCGGCAGTCCCAACGAAATTTTTCGCTCTTCAAATTTAATTTCATCCACACGCACTTTTACCGTGTCGCCTTTTTTGAGAGCCTCGTAAGTTTTTGCGTCTTCGGAATCGCGCCACTTTGATTTTGGCAACAAACCGTTGATTCCCGGAATAATCACCACAAAGAGTCCGTAGGCTTCTTTTTTATCGACAATCCCGTCGATAACAGCGCCAACAGGGTATTGCATTGGTATTTGGTTCCATGGGTCGGTCACTCCGCCGGCTTGTTTTAACGAAAGCGCAATTTTAAGACGGCTGTCTTCTTCTTCGATTTTTAAAATTTTCACTTGCACGGTGTTACCCACGCTCACGCCCTCAGACGCATGCTTTAATCTCACGAAACCAACTTCAGAAACATGCACCAGGCCTTCAACGCCATTGCCGATGTCAACGAAGGCGCCGTACTGTTCCACGCGGGTCACTGTGCCCGATACAATTTCGCCCACTTTGTTTTTTTCGATCCACTCGCCTTCCATTTCGGCTTTTTGCAAGTTCAGCAATTTGCGGCGCGATACGACCATATCTTTTTTGCGAGCATCAAATTGCGTAATTAAAAAATCAAATTTTTTGCCAATAAAAGCGCTGGCATCTTGCCCAAAGGGAACGCCCAACTGACTGATGGGACAAAAGGCAGATTGCCCCTGCACGCTCACACGGTAACCACCGTTGACGGCTTCGGTCACCTTGCCCTCGACCGGCAGTTCCATATCAAAGGCGTCTTCGAGACTGTCAAAATCCACGGGCGCTGATTTTGAACCTTTGCGAGTCACGCGAATTTCGTTGCTGTTGGCGCGCACCACCACCACGTCGATCACATCGCCCACTTTGTATTTTAAGATTTTGTTATCATCTAAAATATCTGTGTTGTACAAAATCGCGTCCAGGGTTGTCCCTGTAGAAACAAAAGCTTCGCTCTTTCCGATACTCAAAATTTCGGCCTTAAACGTGTCGCCCACGCGCAACGTTTTGGTCACATTCGACATGGAACTTTCGAACAGGTCGGCAAAATTTTGTGAGCTGTTGTCTACAGGATCATTAAATAAATCGGGGGTGTTTTTCTTTTTTGACATAGTCCACTTTTATAGCGCGATCTTGCGAGACGAGTCAAATTCGATCTAATCATCCGTAGACTCCATGGCCCCCACCCATTATGCTGTTGTCCTATGAATGAAAAACGCTCTTGGTTCAATCGTCTCGCAAAGGCTGCCGCATTTCGAGCAGGCCTCCCCTCCACCTTCTTTGTTGCGCTGCTGATTATTGTTACTTGGGGGCTGACCGGACCACTTTTTAATTTCAACGACACCTGGCAGTTGGTCATCAACACAAGCACCACAATCATCACCTTCCTTATGGTTTTTTTGATTCAAAACGCACAAAATCGCGATTCGGCAGCGCTGCAAATCAAATTGGACGAACTCCTTCGCGCTGTTGACACAGCTCATAACTCATTGATTGATCTTGAGGAGCTGGAGGACTACGAAGTAAATCTTATTCGTCAAAAATATGCGGCCATTGCCAGTGTTGCGCGCAAAGATCTGAGATCTGGTAACGGCTTTAGCGAGTTCGATCCCGACATAGCTGATATTCGCGTCACCCCTAAAGGAAATCCTTTATGAAATATTTAAAAGAGCTTTTGCAGTTTGTAAAAAATGTGGCCAACGATCCGCGGATTCCAGACTCCGATAAGAAAATCCTTTTGACGATGATCGCTTTGATTGTTTCACCGGTGGATATCATACCGGACTGGATACCCATCATTGGCGTAATGGATGATTTGGTTTTGATGGCCATCGTGCTGGATTATTTTTTTAATCATTTGGATAGCGAAATTTTGTTGAGTCATTACCCGTGGTCGATGAAAAGTTTTTTACGAGTTAAACGTTCGGCACGAGTGGTGAGCCTGATGTCGCCGCGCTGGGTGAAAAATTATATTTGGAAATTTAAACCCAATATCTACTAGGAATAGATTATGAATCTTTTTTTTCGTCTGCTTTGGACACTTCTGGCTGCGCGGTTCCGCTCCCCCGTTTCCCTTATGGGCCCCTGCACCACCCCGTTTCGCTGTTTGCCCACGGATTTAGATGTCTTGCGACATATGAATAACGGCGTTTACTTGTCGTTGATGGATCTTGCTCGCGTCGATTTAATAAATCGCGCAGGGTTAGCAAAAAAAATTACCGCGCAAAACTGGTACCCGGTGGTTGTTGCCGAAACAATACGCTTTCGCAAATCGCTGGAATTGTTTGACGTCTTTACCATCGAAACAAAAATTGTGGGCTGGGACGAAAAAGCTTTTCTCCTGGAGCAAAAATTTTTTCGCAAAGAGATTTGTATTGCCGATGCGCTGGTGCGCGCTCGATTTTTAAAAAAATCGGGTGGCTCGGTGTCTCCGCAAGAATTTTTCACTGCAATGCAAATTACGCCCCCACCTCTAGAAACTCCACAATGGGTGCGTGACTGGAATCAAAACCAGATTTGAATTTGAATCACTGTATCGAAGCTAGTATTGTTGAAACAAACGAAGTACAGTGCCTTAAAATCAACAAATGAGGTTCTTCATGATCAAAGCAAAAGCTTACGCCAATCACTCTGCCACCTCCCCTCTTCAGCCCTACGAATTTGAACGCCGCTCGCCGAAGGCCGATGATGTGGTTATAGCCATTGATTACTGTGGAATCTGCCACTCCGACATTCACACCGCCCGCGGCGAATGGGGACCTGCCGCTTATCCGTGTGTTCCAGGCCACGAAATCGTGGGTCGCGTGATTGCCACTGGCAAAAAAGTAAAACGCTTTAAGGTAGGAGATCTTGCCGGCGTGGGTTGCTTCGTGGATTCCTGTGGAAAGTGCGATTGCTGTAAAGCCAACGAACAACAGCTCTGCCGCAAACACACGTCGTTTACCTACAACAGCACCGAGCAAGATGGAAAAACTCCCACTCTTGGTGGTTACTCTTCGCACATCACCGTTAAAGATAAATACACACTTAAAATAAAAAAAGGCTTACCGCTGGATCGCGTGGCGCCACTTTTATGTGCCGGTATCACCACCTACTCTCCTCTTAAGCGCTTTAAAGTTAAAAAAGGTAGCAAAGTTGGCGTGGTAGGCTTGGGCGGTCTGGGTCACATGGCCGTGAAAATCGCCAAAGCCATGGGTGCCGAAGTCACGGTGTTTAGCACTTCGCCCAACAAACAAGAGGATGCAAAAAAATTAGGTGCAAAAAACTTTGTGGTTTCGAAAGATCCAAAAAACTTCGATGCTGTTGCTGGCAAGTTAGATTTGATCATTAACACTGTGTCTGCAAATCACGAGTTTTCACCGTACATGGGCGCTCTAAAAATTGGTGGCACTATGGTGCTTGTGGGTGCGGCTCCAGAGCCAAATCAAATTTCCGCCATGGCGCTTATTTTTGGCCGCAAGAGCATCACTGGTTCTCTGATTGGTGGCATTAAAGAAACTCAAGAGATGCTCGATTTCTGCGCCAAAAAGAAAGTTTTTTCGGACATCGAGTTAATCAACGCCAATAAAATTAACGAAGCCTACGAACGCACTGTGAAAGGTGATGTGAAGTATCGTTTTGTGATCGACATGAAAACACTTTAAATAAATAAAAAATAAGGAGACATAACATGAAAACAATCAGTTTTTTTATAAGCATTCTTTTTGCAGCCAACGTTTATGCCGCCGACCTCAAGGTGACCAGTACGTCGTTTAAAAACAACGAAACCCTGCAAAACAAATATGTGTTTAATAGTTTTGGTTGCACTGGCGAAAACAAATCACCACAGGTGAAGTGGAGTAAAGGTCCCGAAGGCACAAAGTACTACGCCGTGACTATTTATGATCCCGATGCTCCTACCGGTAGTGGCTGGTGGCATTGGACTGTATTAAACATTCCAAGCACGGTGACTGAGCTGGCAGAAGGCATCAGTGGCAATGTTAAAAAAATGCCAAAAGACAGCATTGAAGCGCGCACGGACTTTGGAAAACCTGGCTACGGTGGCCCCTGCCCGCCGCCCAAAAGCGCACCACACCATTACATTGTAACGGTGTATGCACTAAAGGATAAAATTCCATTGGATCAAGAAGCTCCCGGCGCCATGGTTGGTTATTACATCAACTCTCTTAAGATCAGCGAAGGTAAAATCACAGGACTTTACTCTCGCTAATTTGGCAAAATCATGAAGACACCGATTTATTTTTCAAAATCCACAGACGCTTGTGATTTTATTTTTAAATCGGTGGGCCCCGAAGTACGCCTCGCAGCCCCTCTCGGCCTCGGGAAGCCAAACGTTTTGCTCAACCACCTTTACGACCGGGTGAGCACAGACGCGAAACTGAAACTGCGCATTTACACCGCGCTATCCTTAGCTCTGCCTTCCGTGAAAGAGGAACTTGCCAAACTTTTTTTCGAACCCTTTGCACTGAGACACTTGGGCAAAAACTATCCGCATCTCAAATACTCGCAAGCTGCGATTCGCGACACCGTACCCGACAATATCGCCGTGCACGAATTTTATGTTCAAGCAGGCTCCGCCCTAAAATCGAATCATCTTCAGCGAAATTACCAAAGTGTTAACTACACTCATGCCGCCGAAAATGTTTTACGCGTTGATGTGAATGTGATTGTGCAGCTGATTGCAAAAAGTGGCGAGGGCGCGAAAGCTCGCTACAGTTTAAGTTGCAACCCCGACATGACGTTGGATGTAGTGGATATTTACAAGGAAAACAATAAACCTCTCTGTCTGGTGGGGGTGATTCACCCGGATCTGCCTTTTTTAGGTGGCGAAGCCGAAGTGCCCGCCGATTTTTTTTCAGCCATTGTGGAGTCTCCTGAAAATTCATATGAACTGTTTGCCCTTCCCCGAATTCCTATTTCTAACGAAGATCACCTCATTGGTCTGTATGCCAGCCAACTAGTGCGCGACGAAGGCACGCTACAGATTGGTATCGGTTCACTGTCCGATGCCATTGTGTCGTCCCTTCGACTTCGCCATCAACAAAACTCAAGGTACGTGGCCATTTGCAAACACCTGGGCGCTGTGAAAGACGCTCAGCACAGTGTGTTTGAAAAAGGTTTGTATGGGCTTACAGAGATGCTCACCGATGGCTTTATGCACCTGCGACAGTGTGGAATTTTAAAACGCCACGTGGTGGACGAAACCACTGGAACTCGCACCTATGTCCACGGATCTTTTTACTTAGGCTCTAAAGCGTTCTACCACTGGCTGCGCACTCTTCCGGAGGCTGAAGCGCAGGGATTGCGCATGACCCGCGTGAGTAAAGTGAACGATCTTTATGATCCCCAGGAAACTTTGTTGCGACGACAAAGAGTTCAAGCTCGGTTTTTTAATACAACGATGCAAGTAAGCCTGCTGGGCGAGGCCATGAGCGAAACTCTCACCAACGGACATGTGGTGAGTGGTGTGGGCGGCCAGTACAACTTTGTAGCAATGTCTAGCGAACTCAAGGATTCACGGTCCGTGTTGATGTTGCGAAGTTATCGCTTTGATCATAACGGAAAACGCACCTCCAATATTTTATGGAAACCCTGCCACGTTACCATCCCGCGGCACTTGCGCGACATGATCGTTACTGAGTATGGAGTGGCGGACCTTAAAGGGAAAAGTGATGAAGAGTGCGTGAAGGCTTTGCTGGCCATCACGGATTCGGAGTTTCAGGCAGAACTCATCGACATTGCGAAAAACCACGACAAGCTCGATAAAAATTATCAGCTGCCCGAAGAATTTAAAAACAATACTCCCTTACAGATCGCTAAAACACTGGGGCAAAGCGACTGCCAACAGGCATTTTTGCGCTTTCCCTTCGGCAGCGACTTCACCCCCGAAGAGGAACGTCTAACTTTAGCGCTTGAAAAACTTCAGGCTGACAAGAAAAAATCATGGCAAAACGTTTTAAAGAAAATACTTTTTTCGAACGCAAAACCCGATGAGTTCCCCGCAGAACTTAAGCGCATGGGTTTGGCTGTACCAAAAACCTTAAAACACAGGCTGTACCAAAAACTTGTGCTGGCCTACCTAGAATAGCCCCGGACCTGCAGTTTAACGCAGCTCACTGTCATTGATTTATAAAACTCTCCATGACGACGCTCGTTTTATGGTGACGAGGGTGTAACGAACTTTATGACAACGTCATCTCTCTTGAAGACGTTTTTTATTGCAAAATCAGTTCTACTTATTTTGACGACCCCTAGGTGCTGCGAATATCTACATGGCTGCAACAAAAAACAACTGTTGGGGAAACTCAACAAACCAAGGGAGAATCAAATGACAAAAATCGTATTTATTGCAGCACTTGTTTTGGGAACAATGGCGCAAGCAGGTATCAAAAGCGTAGACTATTTTGAAAAAGTAAAATTTGATAAAATGTCAGCGGCAGAAGCTTACTCAACTCAAAAATATGAAAAACAATATGCACATGTTGAGTTCCCAGGAACTGCAACTTACGTAAACTCTACTTTTGGTGTTTGTGTTGATGGAAAAACTGTTAAAACAATTAAACCCATCGGCTATTGCGTTGCTTACTCTGCAACAAAAAAAGGCGAAACAAAAACCTTTAATACATTAGCAGCTGCAGACAGCTACGGTGGAAATGTAACTTGCAGCAAACAAGTTTACAAAGAATTGTCTTCTCCACTTAACTACACTGCCACTGAGTGTGCACTTTGGGCTGTTGACACAAAAATGGCCGGTCCTGCAAAAACTTTTAAATACAAGAATTCTGCACAAGATTATGCTGATAACAATGATGATGCAGAATCAAATGCATCTCCTTACTGTGTAAAACAAGTTCAAGTTGCTAAAACAATTTCAACTGTTTACGCGATTAAGTATTTCCTTGATGGCGCCGAGCTTGGTTCTAAAAAATACAGCATTCGCAGCTGCCAAGACATGTAATTTATTTTTTACAGTTTGATAAAAAGAGCCGGGCAACTGGCTCTTTTTGTTTTTAAAGACCTCTTACGAGGTAAATCGCAGACTGCGCATCGAGATCGATGCATTCTGAATACCCTCAACGTCAAATACCAACTCATCTTTCGCCGTCGAGGCTCCTAAAATATAAAGCAACGGAAGATAGTGATCGGGCGTGGGAATACTCAGACGTCCTGCCTCAGTATTCAGAGCTTCGCTTGTCAGTGCTTTAAAATTTCTGTTAAGCGCTTGGGTTTTGACCCACTCATCAAACTCCATGGACCATTCAAAGGGCTTTGCATTCGTTTCCCAGGATAGGCGCCGCAAATTATGCACGATGTTTCCACTTCCCATAATCAACACCCCTTGATCGCGCAGAGGTTGAAGTTGCTCACCTAAGGCAAAATGATAGTCAGGAGTCTGACTCATATCCAGACTCAATTGCACAACCGGAATGTCCGCCGCGGGATAAACGTGCTTGAGTACCGACCAGGTTCCATGATCCAAACCCCAATCGTTATCATCGGCTCCTATTTTGGGATCGACGATGAGCTGTTGCACGTCCTGAGCGAGCTTTGGGCTTCCCGGTGCCGGATACTGCACATCAAAAAGCGCCTGCGGAAAACCATAAAAATCATGAATGGTTTTTGGGTTTTGCATGCTCGTGACCCAGGTCCCCTTGGTCATCCAGTGGGCTGAGATCATCAAAATCGCCTTGGGCTTCGGAAGTGCACGCCCAAGCTCCGTCATGGTTTTTGCGACGGAGTCTTCAGCAAGGGCATTCATCGGAGAGCCGTGCCCCAAAAAGAGCACCGGCATTCGTTGATTGTTCATTAAATTTTTTCTGAAAGTTTTTGATCCACAGAGAATTTTCCTCCACCACGAATCATCACAATCAGAGCCAGCCCGATGGCCAACAAATGGTATTCGTAACCTTCACCTTTTTGATTGCCATACCAGTTCATAAAAAACCCGTTGGCAGAATGTCCCATAAAGATGGCCACAGTCATTACCGAAGCGATTCCAAAGGCGGCCACTCGAGACAGCAATCCTGTGATCAACCCGAGAGCTCCGGCAAATTCTGCAAGAATCGCTAAAAAGGCGAAGACCGCGGGAATGCCCATTTGTTCGGTGAAAAATCCCATGGTTCCAGAAAAACCATAGCCGCCGAACCAGCCTAAAACTTTTTGCGCGCCATGAGGGAACATCACCACTCCCAGCGTAAGACGGGCGACGAGAGCGGTTGTATCATTGGGTGTGTTGATTAACTTTTTTAGCATAAATTCTCCTTTTTTTAATATTCTTAAGTATCGCCTAATTTCTGATTGTTGATTAGATGTTTAATTTGAATTACATTGTTTCCGTATGGAAACAATTGAGATTGAACTGAGTCGTATTTTTGTCAAAGTGGTCCAGCAGGGCAGCTTTTCTAAAGCTGCGGAATTGCTCAAAATTCCTAAATCTTCTGTGAGCAAAGGTCTGGCTCGGCTGGAGAATCTCACGGGCACCAAACTTTTGCTAAGGACCACTCGCAGTCAAACCCTCACTGCCGCTGGGCGAGCTTTTTACGAAACCTGTTTGGAGCCCATTCAGATTTTAGAGGATGCACAAAAATCACTTTTAGGTCAGGACACGATTGTGTCGGGAACTATTAAACTCACCGCCGCCGAGGATATTGGCACTTACGTGATTGCGCCCGTGATCGGAGAGCTCTGCAGAACCCATCCAAAAATAAGTTTCGAACTTCACTACACCAATGAAGTTGTTGATTTGGTCAAAGATGGTTTTGATTTAGCCGTGCGTTTTGGAAAACTTGCGGAGAGTCAGTTAAAGGTTCGACCTGTGGGGCATATTGATATGATTGCCGTTGCAGCGCCCAGCTATCTCGCAGCCCATAAAAAAATCCAAGAACCTAGGGATCTGTCGGAGCACGATTGTTTATGCTTGCGCAACCATTCCATGAGTCGCACATGGGTTTTGCAAAACGATAAAAAGAAGTTGAGTGTCTCCGTCAAACCACGGGTTGAAAGTCATCAAATGACAAGTTTACTTAAGATTGCCACTGCCGGTGCGGGTGTTTTGTTTGCCCCTCGCTTTTTGTGCAGAGGTGACATCGAAAATGGAAATCTTGCGCGCGTTCTTCCTGGCTGGACGGGCGTGGGCATTCCCGTGAGCATCGTTTCTCCAGTTTCCATTGCGGCCACAGCAAGGTTAAAACTCGTGAGTGATTATATTGCTGCAGCCATTCAAAAGGAGCTCGATTAATGGCCTTAAATATTATTTATGGGGAAGAAAAATACTTCCAAAGTTTTCATCAAACCTTGGACGCTGTTGCCAAAGAGCAGATGCACTTGGAAATGGTAGAAGCACCTACATTGGAGGCTGTTACTAATTTTCAAAAAAACATTATCACAAAAAACTGGCCACTTTTTTATGCCATCGAAAACGAAAGAGTTCTGGGCTGGGTGGATGTCTCACCGTTTGCCAACCCGAGATTTGCCCATCGAGGAACTTTGGGAATGGGTTTAGCTAAAGACGCCCGCAGAAAAGGTTTGGGCAAACGGCTGTTGCAAAAAGCCTTAGATCACGCCAAGGGTATCGGTATTGAAAAAGTGGAGCTCACCGTCTATCCAAACAATCAACCGGCAAAGCGTTTGTATGAAAATTGTGGATTTAAAGAATCTGGAATCGTTAAGCACTATAGAAAATGGAACAATCAGTATTTTGATGTTATTCAGATGGAATTGTTTTTTTAACTTCGTCCATGTCGAGTTTTTGCGCTCTCTGAATCAGATCCTTGAGCTGATCCTCACCGAGAGCGCCGGGCTCGGCATAGAGTTCCACTTCGGCGCGCACTAGAGCGACAAAGGGTACGCTGCGGATGCTAAAGTAGGTGGCGATTTCGGGTTCGGCGTCGATATCGACCGTGCCAAACACCACATTGGGTGCGGACTCCGCAACTTTTTCGTAAGTGGGCTTAAACGAATTACACGGACCACACCAGTCCGCCCGAAAAATAATTACGAGCAGATCGTTTTGCTGGTACACATCGCGGAAGTTGTTTTTAGTAAGTTCGATGGTCGACATGCCTCTATTAAAGCGCGCACCAAGAACGATGTCAAAAAAAACGAAATGAGGCTATGTAAGGTTATTTTCATGCCTCATTCCGGCTACCGACCGCTAAGTACCACAGCAATTCATATAATATATTTATCGCGAACGATTCTGGTTTTGTGAACGACGGGGAGCACGAATCCTTTCCCGTTCATCTTTATGAGTCATGACCTCCATGGAGGCCACACGCCGCTTCTCCTCGCGGGCGGCACCCGTGTAAGCTTGACCACTGGTGCGACGGCGCTTGAGAGATGTTTGGTTGTCATCTTGAAATTCCATGTGCGATTGAGGAGCCTGGTCGGCATGCTCGTCGGTGGCAGTTAGACTCTGGCTGAGTTCGACCACCTTTAATGCTGGTGCTTCCCGCTTTGTGCGCTTACTTTTCTGTCGTTTACTCTTTGGGCTTTTTTTTGAGGTATTCTTCTTAGCGCCCACTTTCATTTTAGTTTTTTTGGTAGTTTTCGCAGCGACCTTGCTTTTTTTTGCTTTAGAAATTGCTTTCTTTTTAGCCATAACATCTCTCCCTTGGTTACAGTTTGTAACCATAAGTAGCAATTGAGATGCCATAAAGAATAGGATTCGCTTTAACTTTAAGTTGACTGCCGTTGAGGTGTGTCCTCATTCTACACCCAGCTTGGGGTAATTTTCCCCTTAAAAAAGGAGCCCCTTGATGTCGCACTCAAATACCCACTCCATTGTGATCGGTTATGTTCTTTGGATTTTTGGTTTCACAGGAGCCCATCGCTTTTACTATGGTAAACCTATTTCTGGCTGTATTTGGTTTTTTACGCTGGGTCTTTTGGGAATCGGTTGGTTGGTGGATTTGGTTTTAATCCCCGGTATGGACAGGCAGGCCGATCGCCGCTACGGATCTGCCAGCGGTCCTAAGGATTACAATATCACCTGGATCCTTTTGGTGTTTTTGGGAGTTTTCGGGATTCACCGCTTTTATCTCGGCAAAATTCTTACAGGCGTCCTGTGGTTTTTTACCGGCGGTTTTTTTCTCATGGGTTACCTTTACGATTTGCTAACATTGAATGATCAAATACATGCTGTAAATTCACAGGCCAAGTAACTGCCAAGCGTCACTGACGCTGGCAGAGTTGCTTATCAAAGGAAATCTGCAACCATAGAAGAATGTGGCAGCGCTGTGTTTTCTTTTTTATCACTCTCCTCTCCGTCGGTGGTATCGGCATCGCCAACGACAACTGCGCCCACGACGCAAAAACTTTTCGTTGCGTTAAGTTTATTAAAAACTACGACGGCGACACTATCACTTTTCAAATTCCAAATGTTCATCCGCTCATCGGTCACAATATTTCCGTGCGCGTTTTGGGCCTTGATACTCCAGAGATCAAAGGCAAACTCCCTTGCGAAAAAGATGCGGCGCGAACAGCGAAACGTCTCATCGAAAACCTATTAAAGAATGCAAAAGTCATCCATATCGAAAACGTAGCTCGCGATAAGTACTTTCGTATTTTAGGCAACGTTGTTGTTGACGGCCAATCCCTACAAAATGTTCTTCTCAAAAACGGCTTGGCCTATGAATATCATGGCGAAACCAAACAAAAAATAGACTGGTGTACTTTTGGCAAACAACGTTCCACCGCAACCGATGGAAAGAAGGACGGGCTATGAAAGAAAAACTATAACCACGAACCACCCAAGGAGACTTTATGAAATCACTATTTTTTGCTCTTATTTTCTTAATCGGCCTGCAAGCACAAGCTGATTTGCAAACCGTTCCCTCTGTGGATCTCTCTCAATACGCAGGCCGCTGGTACCAAATTGCTCGCAATCCGTTAGTTTTTGAAGGTGATTGCTACTGCTCGCAGCAAACACTCAGCGCACAGCCCGATGGCCGTGTTGGCGTGTTTAATTCCTGCAATAAAGGAAGTGTGGACGGAACACTCGATACCGTTTCTGGATTTGCCACAAGTTTAGACCCCGTCTCAAACGCAAAATTCGAAGTTGATTTTGGCTTTCCGTTTAAAGGTCAATACTGGATCATTGCCCTCGACAGCACTTACAGATACGCGGTCGTTTCTGAGCCAACTAAAAAAGCACTCTACATTCTTTCGAAAACACCTTTTTTGGAACAAGATCTGATTGATGCGGCCTTGGTTCAAGCGGCTCAGCAGGTTGATACCTCGCAATTGCTTTACACGGTTCAAACGGGTTGCACTTATCCCCCACAGTAGGAGTTAAAATGATGACAGCACTCTTTCAACTATTTACTTTGTTTTCCATGGCGCAGACGTTACCAGCACCGACGGATCCGTTACATCCTGGAAGCAAGATCTACGACTATAGTGTTGCGCAGTCCAAAGTCACTTGTCTCCAGCGCAAGGTTGATATTTTTCAGCCTGCAACATCAGGCTCAGAAAAATTTCCCGTAGTGGTTTTTGGCCATGGACAGGCCCTTGATGTGGAACACTATCGGATGACCTTTGAGCATTTAGCTAAAAAAGGCATCGTTGTTTTATTTCCCACATACGACACCGGTTTTTTTGATCAAGACTGGACACGCATGGGCAGTGATTACGTAAAACAGGTCGATTGCGCTTTAAAAACCATTTTGAATGCTGATTCCACAGCCATTGTGTTTTCGGGACATTCGAAAGGCGCCTACGTTGCAAGTTTAGCGGCTGGTCTTTGGGATGCTGCTAGCACGAGCTATCAGCTTGGTGCCAATGTGTTTTTTGCACCTGCTGGATCAGATACCAAGCTATTAAAAAAATACGCGACCCATACCGCAACGACGGTGGTTTATTCTGATGCCGACAGTATTGTCGACAAAAGCATTTCAGAAAATATTTTTTTACAGGCTCAAAGTCACCTCAAGCAACTCATCACGCTGAAAAGTTATAACTATCCTGCAATCAAAGCGGATCACTTTTGGATTCTAACCAAAAGTTCGTTTGCTGGCGGCAAAGATGGCGACAATGCGCTTCACCACTACGGTGCCTGGAAATGGCTTGTGGCAGCCGCTTGGGATCTGCGCGATGGTGGAAAAAACCTTCAGCCGTATCTTTACGGAGATCTCGCCACAGACAAAGGTGTAAAAGACTTGAAGGATGACCTCCTTCGAAATTGAAATTTAAAATACGTTAGCGACGAGGGCGACCCTTCGCCTGCGGAGGCGCGGTGAGAGGGTCATCAGGCCAGGAGTGCTTGGGGTAACGGGACCGCATTTCCTTGCGCACTTCGGGATAGCCGTTTTTCCAAAAGCTCGCAAGATCGCGAGTCACCTGCACCGGGCGGTAGTTGGGTGCCAATAAAAAAAGAGTCAAAGCTTGGCCACAAAAGATTGGCACCTGTTGAAGTCCAAACAGTTCCTGCAGACGCACTTCAACCGATGGTCCTTGCTCCAACGAGTACTTCACTCGCAAGCGATTCCCCGTGGGCACGACCCAGTGCGAAGGACACTCTTTTTCTAACATGTCAGCCAATTGAGATTGCATACTATTTTTGAAAAAATAAACTAAGTCTTTCTCGTAAATTTTTTCCACAGACGTTTCGCCGTAACAAGCTTGCTCGAGCGAACTCCTTATTTGCTCTTCGGTTAAGGGCAAAATTTGGGGTTGGCTTTTACTTAAAAAAGCCAGCCTTTGAAGAAATTGGGCGAGCTCTTCGTTTTTTTCGAGGAGCTGGTTCCAACGGGCTAACACCACATCGAGCAAGCGTTCTTGCACTTCGGCGGCGGTGGCTGGCTTTCGCTGAGTGGAACCCAGGGACACCCCTCGCCATTGCCATTCTTCCAGCGTCCAAAACCGATTTGTCTCTGCATCCCAAGTCATGGTTTTTACCAATTCCTTTTCGGGTTTTAATTGAGCTTCGACAAAATCGGTATCAAGGCCAAACGCTGTGAACACTGTTGAGTTGGCTCCATGGTGACCATCTTTAATACTCAAGGCTAAAAAATAAAGACTTTTTCGCACCGAGGATTTTGTATGCAGCTGAACCCCGCGACCTCCCGCCATTTTGGCTTCTGGAGAGCCGGCGTGTCGGCGGCGGCAGAGGCGATCTTTGTAAACCGAAAACAATAAATCCTGCAGCAAATCTGTGTTGTGTTTAGATTGAGAGGCTGACTTCGAAATGTCTAAAAGCTGTTGGTACATGCGCTCTTCGAACTTTGACGAAAATTCCGAAACCCATAAATCATTTTCTTCGAAAACCAAAGGAAGGTTTGAGCGCCCGCCTTCGCTTAAAAGCACAGCGAGTTTACAAGTGAGGGGAAAACAATTTCTTTTTTGCCCTTCGAGGAGTAGCTTTCCCAAACGTGGATGCAGCGGAAAAAACCCAAGTTGCCTGCCCTCTGACGTTAAATGGTAATGGGGATGATGATCTTTATCCAGAGCACCAAGGGATATTAAGAAGTCTAAGCTCATTTGCAACCGTTTATCGCTTGGCTTTTGAAACCAGGAAAAGGCATCGAAGTTGCTGATTCCTAACCCCGATAAAAGTAAAATCGATTCCGACAAATCCACACGTTCGATTTCGGGAAGTTCGAACTCTTTTTGCGTGCTCTCTTCATACTTGCTCCAAGCCCGAAAAACAGTTCCCGGTCCCTGTCGTGCGGCCCGTCCTGCCCGTTGAGTCGCCGACGCCTTCGAAATCTTGTTGACGCGCAAAATATCAAAACCCGTTGCCTGATCCTGCTCTTGGATTCTTGCCAAGCCACTATCCACCACCACCGAAACCCCATCAATCGTTATGGAGCTTTCCGCCACATTGGTTGCAAGAATCACCTTACGACCTGGGCACGGTTTTAAGACTCGCTTTTGTTCGGTAAGACTGAGCTGCCCATGCAATTCAAAAAGTTCATAGGTTTCAGGAAGAGTTTGCGATAAATCGGAAAAAAGTTTTTTAATTTCACCTTGCCCCGGTAAAAAACAAAGAATGTCTCCCTGAGGAACTCTTTGCACGGCTTTTAAAATGAGCTCTTTCATTCTTTGTAAAAACTCAGGTCCCGTTCTTAAGATTTGTGCTTTGTCGTGATACACAACTTGCATCGGAAATGACTGCCCAGGAACGTCAATAATAGGAGCCGTATTGAGATATTGTGAAATTTGCTGGGCATTCAATGTGGCCGACATCACCACGATTTTTAAGTCGGGCCTTGCCAGTTCCTGCAACTCTTTCAAACACGACAGCGCCAAATCCACATGCAGTGAACGTTCGTGGAATTCGTCCAACACCACCACACCAACAGTTGCTAGCTCGGGGTCTGATTTTAATTTTCGCAATAACAGGGCTTCGGTTAAAAAAAGAATTTTTGTTGAGGCTGAAGATTTAGAATCAAAACGCACCTGGTAACCAACCTCTTGCCCCAAAACCCAACCCTGCTCATCGGCGATACGGTTGGCCGCTGACACAGCGGCAATTCGCCGAGGCTCGAGAACCCATACTTGTTTTTCTGTGTGACGGCTCAGCTCGACGGGAACGCGAGTGGTTTTTCCAGCACCGGGAGCTGCCGAAATAATTAAATTGCTGTGGCCTAAGAGTGACTCTGAAATTTTAGATAAATAGTTATCAATGGGCAGGTGCATGGAGTTTTTTTAAACTTTCTAGGAGAATGGCTGAGCTCAAGTCCGGCTCGCGCGCGCAAAGTAAGACATGTTCAGTTTCTGCGGCCACGGTGATCAGCCCGGCATTTTTTACGAGTTGTTGATAGAGTGTCGGGTCCTTAGGAGTTACTCCTCGGAGTGTATTAAAGTAATCGAGATCCACGTCCAAAATATAATCCTGTGCCAACACATCACCCTCGTCGTTTTGCTGTCTCACCTTGTTAAAGTGCTGCAGAGCTGACTGTAAAAAATCAGCTTCCAAGACGCGGTCGCATTCACTTAAGGATGCTTGCGATCCAGATCGCGCCACTGAGTAACAGCAAATTTTGTGCTCACGGTACACTTGCAGCTCCGTATCCATTGCATTCTGTGCAATCACGAAGGCGGCCGAGAGAAGGTCACTGCTCAGTGCTGTGAGAATATGTTCGTCGTGACTCAAAAGAGCCTGCGCCGCACCTACAGAATCGTCATTCAAAAAAGAAATTTGCTTTAGAAGTTTTTGTCGCTCGTCATCTTGTTGCTGTTTATTATCAGGATGTTTTTGTTTTAAATAATTACGAAACGGCAAACTTGTATCCGTGTGATGATCCAAAGTTATAAGAATGGGAGCACGCTCTCGCCGCCGGCGATAGTCGGCCCATATCGATAAGACTTGGTGATGACTTTGTACGACTTTCATGTTCTTACTAAGACATAACAAACTTGGAGCTCTGGTGAAAGAAAAATGGCTAAATCTTCTAAAAATGGCATGGCCACTGATCATCGCCAATAGTTTTTGGAATTTGCAATTAACCATCGACCGTATTTACCTAGGGAACTTCTCTATTGAGGCTTTGGGGGCGGCGATGGCCGTCATGGGCGTATTTTGGGTGCCCATGGCACTTCTCCAGCAAACGGCGTCTTACTTAATGACTTTTGTGGCCCAGTACTTTGGCGCCAAAGAGTCGCACAAAATTGGTCCCGCCGTTTGGCAGGCGCTTTATGTGAGTCTCATCGGAGGAGTGTTATTTTTAGGACTCATTCCACTATCGCCGATGCTGTTTCGCTGGATTGGACACTCTTCCAGTTTAATACCGCTTGAGATCGAATACTTTGATTCGATTTGCTACTCGGCACTTCCCGCGGCCATCGTTGCCGCTTGCAGCGCTTTTTTTTCTGGCCTGGGGAGAACTCGAGTTGTTATTGGAATCAACGCCGTGGGATTGGTTACCAATGTGATTTTTGACTACTTGCTAATTTTTGGAAACCTGGGCTTCCCAGCCTGGGGAGTTGCGGGCGCTGGTTACGCCACCACACTGGCGAATTTTGCCAGTGCTTTCTATGGTCTCTATCTGGTCTTTCAAAAAAATAATAGCACACAATTTAATCTTCGATCAGGCTGGCAGCTTGATTTGGATTTGATGAAGCGTTTTTTAAAGTTTGGTATACCAAGTGGTCTGCAATGGGCTCTCGAGGGTTTAGCTTTTACAGTCTTTTTAATTCTGATTGGACGCATGCAATACGGCGATGCCGCTCTCGCCAGCAGCAGTATCGCCATCACCGTGATGATGCTCTCTATTTTACCAACCATGGGTGTGGCTCAGGCGGTCTCGGTGAAAGTGGGTCAGTTGTTAGGCGACAAAAAACCACGTCTTGCCGAAGAGGCGTCGTGGACGGGTTTGCAGATTTCTGCGACCTATATCGTATTAATCTCTAGCACGCTTATATTGTTTCCAAGTTTTTATTTAAGCTGGTTTAAAAATGATCAGAACGCTGAACTCTGGGGGCAAGTGCAGACCATGACCCCTTTTATTTTGATGTATGTGGCGTTGTTTACTTGCTTCGATAGTATGAATTTAATTTTTTCCTTTGCTTTAAAAGGTGCCGGAGACACACGCTTTGTGAGTCTTGTAGCTCTTTTGATCCCTTGGCCGATTATGGTGCTGCCGACGTGGTACATGCAAAATTGGGAGAACTCTGTTTACTGGGCTTGGGGTGCAGCGAGCGCGTTCATCATTCTGCAAGCATTTATATTTTTAGGGAGATTTCGAGGTGGAAAGTGGAAATCCATGTCGGTGATTCACTAGTCTATGATTAAACTTTTGGCGTGCTTAGTTTTAATTTTAATTTCTCTGGTTTTTGCTCGCGTTCCAATTGTCACCTGGACTCTTCACCGGTACGCGCAAAATCACAAGCAAGATTTGCAATTCGAAATCATTGCACTCACTTTTAGCGAATTTACGGTAAAGAATGTTCGGCTCAACTCAAAAAATTTAATTCCACTTATGCACGTCCATTTTAAACTGGGCGCCAGTGATTTTATAAAAAAGATTCATTTAGAGATCGACACGTTGGACGCAGAGTCCTTGCAAGACACTTTCATGCAATTTGCAAAAAACGAAGCCGATACTAGTAAGCCGGCTGCATTTGGTGAATCTCTCGCGCTTTGCAAAAAGTTTCGAAAAATCAACCTGCAAGTTATATGGCGTGAGGTTGTTGTTGGCACACAAAAGATTGCACTTCAACTGCGCGCGAAGAATGAGTCTAAAGACCTCCAGATTGAGTGGGACGATCAAAAAAATTCAAACGGGATCATCGGGGTAAGTTGCGACGGCGAAGTTATTCAAGTGGCGTCTTCGCGGCTGAACTTTGAAGTCAAAGACACTGTTTATAAAGACATGAAAGTCGAAAATTTTTCTATAAACCTTCAAGACTCCGCGCTTCAATGGATAGCAGACCAACCACTCAGTTGGCACATCGAGGGTGCCCTTCGCACGCATTATACAAAATTGCACCAAACTTACATTTGGACTTTGCCAACCATTGAGCTCGATGGCTTGTACAATTTTGATGGCTCCGTCTCCGGAAAATTTCGGATCCCCAACATGTCTTTGGGATTTAAGGAAAAAGGCGATCAGGTTGCCGGCGTGGAACTTTTAGGGACATTTTTAAAAAATGCAGATTCCACAAAAGCGCTGTTGCAAGTCCGCGATAAAACTCGCGAGCTTTTTATCAACGACGTGGACATCACACAAAACCCCGAAGGTTTGCGAATTCAAACTGATGTTGCAAAAACAAAAATCAAATTTAACAGCCAACTTGCGTTCCTTATTCCAGACGTGAAGAAGTGGCTTACAGCTTTGTCTGGAACTCTCAAACTAGGAAGCGATATCACTTATAAAAACGAAAAGTTGTCTGGCACGCTTCACGTGATCGGTGAAAACTTAACAAGCCAGTCGGATTTTGGCGACTACGAAGGAGTTTCATTCAATCACAAGATCATTTCTTTAGATTCTTTTGCGACTCCAGATAGACAATCGTTAAAAATTAAAAAAATAAATCTCGGTCCAGGAGTTGACGACCTCAATGTGACGTACCAAATGCCCAATATGTTCACGGTAGAAGTAAGACAGTTTTCGGCACGCGCCGGTAAGGGCGAACTCTACGCCGAAAATTTTATTATCTACCCGCAAAAAAAGCGCATCGAAAAGTTTCTAGCACAAGTTGTGAATGTGGACCTCGAAACACTCCTCGCCATTGGGCTCAAAGACACCGTCCAAGCCAAGGGACTTTTACACGGCCACCTGGGGGTTTCCTACGAGGGGACACGCCCGGTTTTTAAAGGGTTACTCACCGATCCGATGCCAGGCTGGATTCAGTACCGCACGGGCAACACACAAGCTGGTGGTATCTCACTCAGCGATGGCCCTATGGAGATTCTCAATAACTATCTTTATGATTTTCAATATCAAAACCTTTCGTTAACAATTTCTTCCGACACAAATTATGATATGAAAGTGAACTTGGCCGCACTGGGTTACAACCCCAATTACCTCAACGGCAAACCTTTAAAGCTGAACGTCAATTTAGAGCAAAATTTATTAGCCGCCATGCAATCGATCATGCTAACCTATGATCTTCCAAATCGAATTAGAGAAAAGCTTGAAAAGGTGAACGAATGAATAATAAAAACACATTACTTATAGCCCTCGGTTCTTGGATTTTTTGCGCCTGTTCACCAACAGTGTCGCTACAGGCGCCCGACAAACCGCTTGAGATCAATTTGAATGTTAAAATTGATCACCAAATTTCGGTCAAAGTAGACAAGCAACTTGATGATGTTATGAGCAAAAAGAAAGACATTTTTTAACACGGAGAAAACAGTGAAATATTTATTAACTTTTTTATTTTTAGTATTGAGTTTCAGTGTTGGTGCTTTGGAGCTCGATGAAGCTCGCAGCAAAAAAATGGTGGCCGAAACTGGCGATGGCTACATTAAAGCGGTGGATCCAAAGGCCAAAGACCTAGAAGCTAAAATCAACGGCGAACGAAAAAAAGCCTACGAAGACATCGTGAAGCAAAATGGCGGAAAGCTCAGCATCAAGCAAATTGAAGAACAAGCTGGCAAAAAACTCCTCGAAAAATATAAGTAGCCATAGCTTTTTTTGAGAGAACTGGACTGCCATGAATCTACGAGCCTGTGTTCACAAAAACTATTTTCTGTTTGGAGCGTCCATAGGGCTCGTATTAGCTTGGCTTTTAGCTTATGCCCTACTTGGCGGCAAATACATATTCCAAATGCTAAGTTTTCACGACAAAAATGAATTTGGTTTCATCCCAATAGTTGCCGGTGCGCTGTTTTCTATTCTTCTCGGACTTTTGTTGGATAGAAAAATTAAAGTGCATCGATACCTAACTTCGGGACTCTTCTTACCCATTTTCATATTTTTTTCTGGTACGGCTTTTGGGGGATTGGTTAATTTTGCTTTGAACGGTCGTTTTGTAGATTTTTATTCATGGTTTTTAAAACCTTTATTTTTAATCTGCTACCTAGGTATCCCCTCAACCTTTCTGGTTGGTACTTTTTATTTCTTAATAATTCATAAATTGAAGTTCTAGGACATTCGTATTTTTTGGTAAAGTTTTAGACGGTCCTTTGTCTAGGTCGTTAAGCTTTCTTAAAAGCGTTTAATTTTGTCGCATATTGAGAATCACTTCACTTTATTGCCATGACCCGCCGAAGATCTAGGTGTTGGAGGTGATAGATGCGCAGAGTGTTAATGAGCAGCCTGGTTTTGTCCTCAAGTCTCATGCTGATGTTGGGATTCCAAAACTGTACTAAAAAAGAAGTTCAAGCGAGAAAAGCAAAGATCCACTATGTGGAAGCTGCCTATCATCCTTAATTCTTAGTATTTTTTTAAACATTACCAAATATAAGTTCTAATTTAAATACGAAGGCCCACAGGCCTTCGAAGTTATGCGCTTTGGAAAAAATGAGACCAGGACCGGTTTCATAATATAAATGCTCACGGTAGAGCCTTCTTCTAAAACTCACGTTTACGACGTGGGTATTTAAATAAAAAGTCGTTCTGGCTTCGGGATTTAACGATTCTACCCGATAATTGTAAGATAAAAAGTTGCGATCGCTGATTTGCTGATAAAGCGAAATCCCGTGAATCGTCTGTAGCGTATTATTGATATCGCGATAGGTTTCTTCGTTTGCAAAACGCAAAAGAAATGATTTATTAAAGGTGTAATCGTAGTTTAATATCCCGATTTGCCCTTTGTTGTCCGTTGTGTCGTCGAAGACATCATGGATAAACGTTATTTTTTGCTTTGGAGTTAGTACAAAATCTTTTGAAAGACGAAACCGACCAAACACGATCACTTCGCTTCGTACTTCTAAACCAGAAGTGAGCTTAGTTTCAATGCCTAGTAATTTTTGATAAAAGCTGAGACCACCGCGCGAGCCTCCCTGCTGGCTAGCGGTTCGTGTTCTCGCTGTTTGGGTCAGATTATCGCGTGCGCCCGTAGAGTCGTTGACGAGAGCATCATCTTCGAACTCCAGCTGAATCTTCCTTTTAAGATGAGGCAAACGTAAACGAAGTTTAAAATCAAAATCATTGTTCACTCCGCTTTCTTCAATGGAGTTGGTCGTATTGGTCAAACGAATGTTCGTTCGATTTCGACCGTCGGTGATAGATCGATTGATAAAGAAGGAATCGATACTGTCGGCGATACTGACGATGTTTTCGGAAAGGTTGGTGTGGAAATTTTTGATTTTTTCGGAAAATCGTTCGGAGAGCTCTTGCTCCTTACGTTTTTTCTCTTGCTCGATCAAATACTCTTCTTCTTCGAGGTACGCACTCACGTCGGAGAAGACCGCATCACGCCCTTCGAGCGAAGGGGATTCTTGGCGCTTTGTTTCTGCCGCTCGCATGGCATCATCGATCTCGTCGATGCTCATGTTCTTGCGCGCGGCTTCGTCGGCAGTTAAGTCGTCTGTAGTTTCTTGAGCAGTTTCCTCGTCCGTGTTTTGCTCTGTTCCGTCGGCCGCTTCTTCGCTCAAGTCGTCGGTTGGTGCATCTGCGTCTTCAAATGCCGACGCCGCTTCGTCCTCGATGGCAAAAGCGGGTGCCGAACTTAAAAAGAGGCATAGACAAAAAATACGTGTCACAAAAACTGAACAATGTCCTTAGTTTCGAAACGCACTTTCTTGGCATTTTGCAAAACATCTTCTGCGTGTCGATATCCAACAGCTACGGCCGCAATGGTGGCCCAACCCGTACCTTCGAGCTTGAGGATTTTATCATACGCTTTCGGATCTAAACCTTCCATGGGACACGTGTCCACTTTGAGGACAGCAGCGGTTTCCATGATAAATCCCATGGCAATATATGTTTGTCGCTGCGCCCACGACTCAATCACCTCGGCGCGGGGTCCTTTGACCACATCACCAATCATAACATTTTTATATCCATCCAAGCTGGTTGTTGGAATATTTCTCACCTGAGCCATGCGATCGATATATTTTTGGATATGGGCTTCGTCCATTTTGCTTTTGTAAACTAACACTACGTAGTGCGAGCAATCTGTCACTTGGCTTTGCCCCCAAGAAACTTCTTTTAATTGCTGACGCAATTGCGGATTTTGCACCACTAAAAATTTCCAAGGTTGTAAACCGTAGGAGGAGGGTGAAAGTACCAGACTAGCTTCTAGGGTTTTCCAATCTTTCTCAGAAACTTTTTTTGTAGAATCAAATTTTTTAACGGCATATCTCCACTCGAGAGCTTGTTGTAATGATTCGTTCATAGGATCTCCTTGCATAGAGTCAATATAGACAGACTTGCCTTTTAATGCAATGACTAGAGGCTGTACCTTTTGCGAAGGAAAAAGAATGAATATTTCCGTTTTTGAAATCACGGTTCCCCAATTTATACTCAGCCTGCAGGCCCTCAAAGGAGTTCTCTCCAAAGCCAAGGCGATGGCCGATCAAAAAAAGATGACAGCTTCGGAACTCTTTCAATCACGCTTGGCGGCAGACCAGTTTCCCTTGGGACGACAAATGCAAATCGCCTGCGATGTGGCAAAATTTTGTGCATCCAGACTCACAGGGGTGGCAGCACCTTCGTTCGATGACAAAGAAGCCACTTTTGAGGACTTCGAAAACCGTATCGACAAAACCATCGAATACCTTCGTCAATTTAAGCCCGAGCAGTTTGCTGGTTATGAAAAACGTAAGGTGACTTTTCCGTGGTACCCCAACAATTATTTGGATGGTCACAACTATTTAGTTCAGCACGCCATCCCTAATTTCTTTTTTCATATCACCACTACCTACAGCATCCTCAGACATCTAGGGACCGAATTGGGAAAGGCGGACTACCTGGGAAATCAAAACTGGAAGCCCGACTCAAATTGAGACGGCAGATTGGCTGCTCCGCAGTAGGTCGGCTGCTCCGCAGTAGGCCTCCCCTGAGACAGGTGAAAACTAGCCTTGAGTCTACTCCGCACTTCGGTTTATCCTAAATAGATGAACGTGTTTTTTAAATACAGGCTCACAGCCTTGATTGGACTTCTTTTTCTGTTTGCGGGCGTGGGATTGTCGTCTCTTTTTCAAACTCCCAAGTCTCCGCATTTTTTAGATCAAAGTCGTTTTGATCGCGCCAGCGTAGCAAAGGTGCTATTGCCCTACTTGCAAAACTCTTCGTGGCTGCCGCAAGAAATTGTTTACTCGTCAGATTATTCTTCAAACGAGCAACCCAGCACGCGATTGCATTTAAAATACACTCTAGATGAGCAGCTGCAAAAAAGTGCAGACACACTCCTTAAAAGATACAAACCCGATTATGCCGCCATTTTTATGATGGATGCAAAAACTGGCAAGGTTCTTATTTATTCAAGCTTTCAAAAAGAAGAAACCAATGAAAACTTATTAAAAAAAGCCACCTACCCTGCGGCTTCAATTTTTAAGATTATTACAGCAACCGCCGCTGTGGAAAAGCGCGGACTTAGCCCGCAACATAAAATCCAATTCAATGGCGGTAATTGGACGTTGTACAAAAAAAACGTAATGCTTGATACCATCAATCGTTGGACACGAACGGTCTCCATGCGCGAAGCTTTTGCGAAATCCATGAACACTCCTTTCGGCAAGATCGGACTTCACCACACCGATCCGCAGGATCTCCAACACTACGCAGAACGTTTTATGTTCAATCAATCCATTCCCGCTGACTTTCCCGTCGATAAAGGTGTTGCACAGATTCCCACTGAAAAAAACTTTGAGCTCACCGAGGTTGCCGCTGGATTTAACAAGCAAAATCGTATGAGTCCGATTCAGGGCGCGATGATTGCCGCTGCCGTTATCAACGACGGTAAAATGATGGCTCCCTACATGGTGGAGTCTGTGACCAACCACGAAAACAAAGTTCTCTATACGGGCGAAGCGGCTCCTCTCAAAGAAGCCATGACACCGGCCTCTTCAAAGAAAATTCGCGAGTTGATGGAAGAAACAATTCTCTCTGGAACCTCACGCCGCACCTTTGCAAGTTTACGAACCAACAAAAAATTTCGCGAACTTGAACTGGGTGGAAAAACAGGTCACCTCACTGGTCTTGATCCAAAGGGGCAAGTTGATTGGTTTGTAGGTTTTGCTTCCAATGGCGAACGTGATATCGCCATTGGAGTTGTCACCGTGAACAAGAAGTTTTGGACAGTGAAGTCGTCTTACATTGGGCAAAGCTTATTTCAAAAAGCCTTCGAAGAAGAATATGAGATTGCAAACAATCCTTAATAAACAATCACGTAATCAAAATTATCGAGAACCGATTTTATTTCCCAATTGAAATTATGATCTTCGTCCTTAATTTTTGCGCTCTCCACGACTAAAACGGGTTTTGTTCCCTCAACTCCCGCATCTAAAAATACTGTCAAAGGGTTTGCCTTCTCCGTTGAGCGTCGCTTCATCACCATCACACTGAGCACTTTCTTGCTGCGACCCAAAAAATTGGCGAAGGATACAGAACCCAGTCCCGTATTGTTTTTGCTGCAGTGGTGGCGACCATAGAGGGCCACTGTTTTTTCGCCCGCTAACATACTTTGTTGAATATTCTGCGCAATAAATCCGTCTCGCGACAGATGGGATTTTCCGGTTTCGATGGTGTATTTGGTTTCTTGCAAATCTTGCTGTTGCGTGGCCTCCACTGGCAAAACTGTCACTTGAGGAGTTTTGCTCTGGAGACTTTGCAAAATGGGAACAAAATTGGCGTTGATAAGTTTTGCTTGTTGTGTGGACTTCCACGTCTGTTGAATATGACTCCACTCTTCGCTGGTGGTTTCGATAGCTAGTTTGTTAAACTGCAGACCTTGTATCACCGGGCCGTAAAACTCACGGAAGAAGTCTTCGTGGGTTTCGCCTAAACAAAGCAAATCATAGGGCTTTTGATTCAGGGACTCTATCCACTGCGAAAGCGGCAAGCTTGCGGCTTTTACACTTTCCTGAATCTCAGACGTGTCCCGTTTTAAAAACTCAGGTTCAAGTTGAGCCGTGGCGCAAGCAACCCAAAGAACTATTGTAAGTAGCATAGCACACCAATTTCGCGAATCGCATCAAGCTCGATAAGCCCTCTACGAATTGCTAATGTGTACGCCACCTCTGGTCCCTGTTCTGCCGCCGCAGCCATGGTTTCTGGGTTGCTATAGACTGTTTCCAATCCTGTGGGGAACGGAATTGCTAAACGAAGTGTTGGATTGTCGTTTTTAATTTCTTCCAGTTGATAATCACGAACAACGCGATCGGTGTGGTCGCGAAAGACAGAAAGAACGCGCCCGTCCTTATCGAAGAGGGTGGTAAAGGCTTGCAAACGGTACTTGGATTCCATAAACCAAATGGAACCGCGCGCCTGCAATGTGACATGGCTTTTAATGGTGAATTCTTTGTCTTTGTTTTTTCCATAGACAACTTTATGGGTCCACTCGCCCGCCCATTTGTCGTAGGTGGGAAGTGATGGAGTGTAGTTTAAAGTGATAAAGGATTCGGGAGTGCCAAAAATATTTTCGTTGGCCTGCAAAAAGGAATACTGACACATCACCGTCTTAGCGGCTGGCGTTGGCGTTTGCGCGTTGGCAGAAAGCGCGAAGAGAAGGCTAAAAATCGTTGTAAATATAGACATGAATTTCCCCCTTGAAACAGTCACAACCCCTGCGACTGTCGTTGTTATTGGTGCCACTTAAGCACGGGCCTTGGCAGAGAGGCTATTTTTACGGGATTGAGCTGTAATCTTTTTATTCGACTTGCCTAGCTCAGCAGGAATTATTACAACACCTTATGACGCCAGATTCTGCCTTTCAGGCCCACATTTGCTTCGAAGACTTCGCCGAAGAATTAAAAACAGAAATCTCAAGAGCTGACGGGCGCGTTCTTGATCATAAAGAGCGATTGTTTTTGTCCTCACCGCTCGAAAAAAAGCCCATTTGGTCCCAGTGCACTTGGCAAAACCCAGAGTGGATTTCCATCGAGTCCATCAATAATGCTGCAATCCAGTTGAAGGCCAAAAATAATTTGTGGATGAGTTACTCCTTTCAACTTCACCGCCGTTCCGAGCTGATTCAGCAAAAGCTTTTGGCGCGATCTCCAAAAGCCTTGGCGTTTTTGGGAGCGGTGCCAACAAAGACCTTTGGGGCGTGGACTCTGTGGGACGAAAAGCTTGTTTTGGCGTCGGCGCAAACCTCCTCGGCCCTGCCGCTGGGGCTTGCTATGTTCGAAGAGAATAAGGCCATCCCTTCGCGCGCTTATTTAAAGCTGTGGGAGCTGTTTACGTTGTACGAAAAGCCACCAGCGGCGGGCTCTCGGGTTTTAGATCTGGGAAGCTCCCCCGGTGGTTGGAGCTGGGTGCTGTGCGATCTCGATTGCGATGTGGTGTCGGTGGACAAAGCCCCCCTCGACGAAAAACTCCTCAAACGTTCCAATATCAAAGTAATTAAAAAAGATGCTTTTAGTTTGCTCCCCCAAGACGTCGGCGCAGTGGATACTGTGTTCTCCGACATTATCTGCGAACCCAAGCGTTTGTTTGAGCTTGCACAAACGTGGCTTGCCTCAGGCCTATGCCAGCGCTTTGTGGGAAGCATAAAGTTTAAAGGCAAAACCGATTTTGCAATGATCGATCAGTTTCTAGCGATTCCCTCGTCGCGCGTTTATCATCTCTGTGCCAACAAGCATGAACTCACGTGGGTGTGCGACGCTCAAAAAACTTAGGCAACAATTGTATAGCTTTAAGTAATTTCAAACAAACCATGTGGGGACACGACAAGTGGCCTCTTGCTTACACTTCGAATGGCATAAGGAACAACCCCACTCACCTCACAATCATTAAGCAAAATGTAATCCAATACAGCCAAAAAATCTCGCCCCCATGAAATCACACGGGAGTAAGGCAACAATGACCAAATTCCCCTTCCCAACTTCTGCGAAATCACACCGGTGAGAGCGCGAATAAACCCCCGGTACAGCTGCCGATTTGTGATTTTGATACAAAAATGAAAATGATCTCTCTGTACGCTTTCTTTATACACTTTGATCCCAAATCTTTTCGCATAAAGAGAAAGCAGTTTCCTTAGTAACACCCGATGGGGATAAAGATTAGTTCTGTGATTGGATTTTAAAACAAAATGCAAAGGTTTACGACTATCCAACACTCTAGCTGTTTTACGCTTCCCCTTTACCGCAAGAGAACCACCAAATTCTTTTTCAGCCGACCTAAAAAAACTCATTTGTCGCGACATAGTTTTCTCCTCGAAAGAGAAGACTATACATCGTGTTTAAAAACACTATTTGTTCAGAAATCTAAAAATTTGAGGTGCTCTATCCAATCCTCGTAATCGCAATTTTAAGGGTTATTACGGCTTCGCCCCTTTGCGAAACAACATAGGTCTTAATCGCATGGTGTTTTCTTCCAAAGTGAATCAGACAAGCGCGCTTAAAGTTCCAAAAACCCGGTCAAGCTCTGATGAACATCGTCAAAAAAATATCTAGCTGAATTTAAATATTGGCACATCTTTTAAAGACTGACGAGGCATCGCTTGGTGGGATTATTTCAGATTGGTTCTGGATCAGGTTTTTAGAGTTTTCGTGGTTAATTAGCGCGCTGCAAATCATCACATTTTAATGCACATGCTTTGCCCCTTGAAATTTAGCATAAATGAGAACATCCTTTTTTAAACAAATAGGGGGATTTAAATGAAATCATTTTTTCTAGCGCTTACATTGTGTTTCATAACTCAATCAGCATTTGCAGCTTGTGATATTACACAAACGATAAAGTCTGATCTTGAATCTATGTTCGGATCTATTGCCATTTCGAAAGTAAAAGTAAGTACTATCATGTTTGATGCAAGTGCCCCATACATTGCCCCAAGCAGTGTAAAGGTAACTCATTTAGTATATTTTGAGACTGAGTCTGCTGAAGTACAAGGGTTGCCAATTCAGATAAACTCATACATCGGCGCATATAATCTTGAAGAAAAAAATAGTTGTCGACCAAGATTCTTAGGTGCTCAGTAACCACTGCTCTATTTTCCATTCTGAATTTTAAATTACACAGAATTCATGCTCCGGACGTTCTCGGAAATAACTCCGAGAACTAACCGCAAAATCCCATATAAAACAATAAGCCATTCTTCAAGAACCAGTCACCCTTCAAACTCTCCCAGCCCCCAACACCCAGCCAAAAGTGTCTGAATTTTGTGCAGCTTAAATCGAATTTTCTTATGGAAGTCATATAAAAAATTGTTTTAACAAAAAGGGCCTGATTCGTTATTCTGATTGTGGGTTTTCTGAAGCCGGAGAGGAGGTGGTGCCAATGACAGAAACATTAAGTCATAGGTTCCTCCATAATGGAGGAATCCTTTAACAGGTTCCTTCGTAATTGAGGAATCCTTTAACGTTTTCTGAGCGGCAAGTTTACTTGCCGCTTTTTTTTTGCCTTCCCTGCCGTTCCATGACTATAGTTATCCCTCATGTGGATGGTGGACTACGGGGCAACCTGGATTAAATTTCATAAAGTCGAAACAAAAAAATCTTTGCGCTTTGTCAGCCCCCCTACGCCCCGTCTCTTTTTTTACCTCTTAGAAAAAGTGTTCGCCTCGGAAGGGGTGAAAAAAAATGAACCCCTGATCCTCGGTTTTCCTGGCGTGGTTAAAAACGGTAAAATTTGCTCGGCTCCTAATCTCGATCAAACGGCGTGGAAGAACGTCAATCTTTTGCAAAGACTCGAAAAACGAAAATTGAATGCCCATGTGATCAACGATACCGATCTGCATGGTCATTTGCTCATTAAAGGCCGTGGCACCGAGCTCGTCATTGCGCTGGGGACTGGGTTTGGAAGTTCTCTTTACACCGATGGCTTATTGCTTCCGAATACCGAAGTGGGCCTGCATCCATTGTTTAAGGGCAAAACCTACGAAGAATTATTGAGTTACAAAGCCTTTTTACGCTCTGGAAAACAGACTTGGATCAAAAATCTAAAACTTGCCATTCAGCAACTGACCCTCACTTTCAATCCAGATCGAATTTATCTAACGGGAACGATGTCCATGCACTTGCAACGGCAACGTTTGCCAAAAATTATTAAGGTGGTTGATTATGCGCTTCCCAGTAAAAAAATCTTAAAGGGACTGCGCTTGAGTTAGGCCGCTCTCAAAAATGGAGAAGCGCCTCTGGCTTAGTTGATCTGGTGAGCCGCTGGTTCGTCCCAAAACATCTTAGAAACTACAACATGGCGATACAGTATCATCCACAGCATCCAGACAACTCCCTGCAACAGACACATCCATAGACTCGATGAAAACTGAACCAGATTGAGTTTTACACAGCCCAAATAGGTCCACGGACCAAAGATAAATCCGATAAAAAGAGTTAGAGGCACGTTTTTAAAAACCTGCGGCATGCTGTAGTGAATCGACGTCATGTAGTTGAACCAAAGAAAAAGAAGCCAAATAGGGGCAAAACTGGAGGCTTGAAAAGTCTGTAAACCCATCACCACCAAAAGGCCATCAAGCAACCAACCTGCAACTCCAAAAATTACAATAAAAGTCAGTTCTTTTTTCCATCGGTTTTTGGCGGTGACTACAAGATGAAAAAAAAGATACGCAGTCGTTATCAGACAGCCAGTTGCTGCATCTCCCAACGACACAAATAACAAAAGCTGCCACCAGATTATTTGAAAACTGATGGTGCTTGTTAAAACTTTTGGCGTTAAATACGGCCTTAGGAATGCCTTAATTCAAAGACTCCTTGGCCGAAGACTCGATCATCTGATGGGCTTCTTTTCCGAGGTAACGATCGATCATATTGTGAATCAGGTAAATCACCGGTGTCATGCCTATGGCGATAATGAGTTTGTAGGAGTAGTTGGTCATGGCCACATTTATAAAATCGCTGGTTTGCACTTTTCCGGGCAACCAAAAGGCGATGCCGATAATGAGCACGCTGTCGATCAATTGCGAAACAACGGTGGAGCCCGTTGTCCTAAGCCACAACATTTTGCCTTTAGTTTTTTCGCGCACCAGCCAAAACACAGTGACGTCGATCAATTGCGAAATGGCAAAGGCAATGATGCTGCCAAAAATAATCCACAGGGATTGTCCAAAAACTATTTTAAAAGTTTCATCATTCACTGGCGAAAACGACGCCGCCGGCACTTGTATGGCAAGATACAGAATCACAAAGCAATACGAGATCATCGCCACTGTGATTAGAGTGATACGCTTTACGCCCTCGCGCCCAAAATACTCATTCATGATATCTGTAGCCACCAATACGATGGGCCAGGGTATAACGCCAATAGAGGCTGCTGGCATACCGAGCCACGGAAGCACTACCGGGATATAAATTAATTTGCCGCCGATCAATTCCGCTAAGATGGCATTGGAAATAAAAAAGGCGGTCAAAACAAGATAAACAAGGTCTTTCCGGGATTGCATCTTCATAGAGCAGCCAGTATATCTTTGGGGCTAGCTACGAGCAAACAAATACATTCTCCGCGGGGTTTTATGGAATATTATTACGATACAATGCAAAGCCCACTGGGTGCCCTCTATATCATTTGCGATCCAAAAAATTTGAAAGCCATTGAGTTTAAAAAATCTATTGCTGGCAAACTCGAAAAAAAGAGCACTGTTCTTTCTAAAAAAGTCGTCAAACAGCTTGAACAGTACTTTGCAAAAAAAAGAAATTCTTTTGATGTTCCGCTGGCCCCGGAGGGCACACCTTTTCAAAAAAAAGCATGGGATGCTTTATTAGCGATTCCTTATGGGAAAACTATTTCCTACCAAGATCAGGCGATAAAGGCCGGTAAAAAAGCAGCCGTGCGAGCCATTGGTGGCGCCAACGGAAGAAACCCCATTCCGATTATAATTCCTTGTCATCGAGTGATTGGAAAAAATGGCACCCTTGTTGGGTACGCTGGTGGGCTTTCGATCAAAGAAAAACTTTTGCAGTTAGAGTGCCAAAATTTCTAGCGTAAGATCAGATACGTTCTCGATCAAAATCTGCGGGTTAGCCTGCGTAGCTACCTGCATATTTCCTTTGCCCTTAGCGCAGATTTTAATTCGTGAGTTAACGAAGTAATTGCGCCCTGCCACCATGGTAGCAGTGTTTACATCCCAAACTTTTTGCATTTTCTCGCGCAGCTCTTGAAATATTTTTGGATCGTCAAAGTTAATTAAGGTAAACAGGCGGAACAGACCATCGCCGATGTCGGATTTTAACGCAAACACATTGAACAACACCTGAGGGCTTTGCGGAAACATCACGAGCTCTCCGCAGCGGTCCTGAGGCTGACCGTGTATTTTAGCAACGGAGTCCAACATCTTGACTGCATCCAACGTACTGTCCAATACGAGATGAACTGGAGAGCCTGGGTACTGTTGCACAGCGAACTTCAATTCCACTTTATCACCGCGATATAAATCCCGAGTCAAAGCATTGTTTTTAACAACCACTGGAATATTTGCATCGCCAGCTTCCACCATCAAAACTTTACCATCTACTAAAGATGCGTGAACTTTTGCTATAAGATTCGTTTTTCCCTGCACCAAATCAGAAACTTTCGTGGTGTGTATGTACTCATCCACAAGTTTGTCGTAGCTCGAGCTAAATTTGCTCACAATAGTGAGCTCTTTCACCATGATGTGGTTTTGATAACTGACAACAAAACTATTTTCATCACCTTTAATTTGAATAAAATCATGGCGTCTAAGAGTTTCAAGTTTGGCCTTCACATCCGCAAAGGTGGTCGACGTGTAATCGGCCTGCAAAGAAATAATAACAAAATCAAAAAAGTTCTTCGGACGATAGGAGATGGCATAGAGTCCGTTTTTATGGTCGGTCCCGTGAATTTCTACTTGCACACCCTGGGGACTTTTTAATTCTTCGGTAAAAAGTTTATAGAGGTCTTGCGATTGAACAGACTCCGCTCCGCAAAGCCCAACAAGTAATGAAAATAAATAAACCATGTGTTCTCCTCAGTGCCAGGTCCTCTTTCTGGACTCAACGTATTAAACTTTTCGTTTAATACGTTGAGTCCAGAAAGAGGACCTGGCACCGTTAAATGCCTGGCACCGTTAAATGCCGCGTTGGGCGCCGCCGTCGGCGGTGATGGCCTGGCCGGTGATAAAGCCAGCGAGGTCTGAGGCCAAAAACGCGGCGAGTGCGCCAAACTCACGAGTAGTTCCTAAACGTCCTGCAGGAATATGCCCGATAATAGCGCTTTTATCAATGCCCAATGCCGTCAATCGCTCGGTGTCTGTGTGACCAGGAAGCAAAGAGTTGATGGTGATACCGTGAGGAGCAACCTCGTGGCTGATGGACCGGGCCAGTCCCAAAAGGCCCGCCCGTAGCCCATTAGAAATCGTAAGACTTGCAATGGGTTCTTTCGCTGCCGCCGAAGTGACTAACAAAATGCGGCCCCATTTTTGTTCTTTCATGGAAGGAAGTACATCCGTGATCACATCTACTGCTGAGATCCACAGGGACTGAAAGCCATCCTGCCACTGATCATGACTCACCTGCTCGATGGAACCTTTTGGTGGCCCCCCTGTGTTGATCACCACGATGTCGAGGTTTTTCCATTCTTGCAAAACACTTTTTACAACAAAGCTTGCCGAGCCGGTTTTCGACATATCACCGACGATGCTGAGTTTTGCACCGATTTCATTTTGTGTGATCTTTAATTTTTTTTCATCGCGCGCACAAATGGCTACGTCAGCACCTTCTTGGCAAAGGGCTTTTGCAATGCCTTTTCCCAGGCCTGCTGAAGCACCAAATACTAACGCTTTTTTATTTTTGAGTCCTAAGTCCATGGGGTGTGCTCCTTGGCAAGATGGTTGTTAATTTTTGTCATTGTGGGGCCCAATTTTTCGCGAATGATTTTTTCCCACGAAGCCAACGGAAAATCTGTGTTTGGATAATGCTGACGAGTGATCTCGTCGAGAATTTGCGACTGGATCACTCCCGCTTCATAAGCCATTCGATAGGGTGTAAGACTGAAGCTCACCAACGTGTAGCGCGATTGATAGTCTGCAGGAAGTTCGTCTTGCAAGCGTTTTTCGATTTTCTTTTGATAAAGAAAATGCGGGTCCGCAGTTTTAGTGGACATCTCGGTGAGATTTTCAACCGCCATGTCGGCGATGGCGTCGGCGTTGGTTTTTCGTAGAGCGAAAAATTCCGTAAAAACTTCGGCCCAGTTTGTTTTTGAGGCCAAAAGTTCATCAAAGACGACCACATCTTCAAACCCGCAGTTCATTCCCTGACCAAAAAAAGGCACGATAGCGTGCGAGGCATCGCCCATCAGAAGAACAGAGTCTTTGTAAGTCCACTGGTTGCACTTGAGTGTGACCATTTTTCCTGTGGGATTTTCGAAGTACTGTTTTAAATAATCCGGCACAAGATCACAAAAGTCTTTGTAATGTTTAGAGAAAAATTCTTGCACGTCATTACCAGTTTTTAAAATGTCTTTAAAAAACAAAGTGCAGGTGTAGCTTCCGCCCTGGTTGGGAAGGGCAATCATCATGTGCGAACCCCTGGGCCAGATATGCAGAGCATTCTTTTCGATTTTGTGTTTTCCCTCGTCGGTCGCCGGCATCACGAATTCTTTGTACCCATGGGTGAGTTCATCCTCAGAAAACGCAAATCCAAGCTGTGCTTGCATGGATTTTCGAACGGCTGAGGCTGTGCCATCTGTGCCGATGAGAATTTCGTAAAAGATGATTCTCTCTTTTTGCGTGGTGGTTTCTAAAAGAGTAAATGATTTTTTCTCCAAATCTACAGCCTGGATGTTTTGATTAAAATGAATTTCCACACCCGGTGTTTTTTGTGCCACATCCAAAAGATAACAATTCAACCAGCCTCGCGAGATGGAGTTGATGCAATCATTGGGTGTTTGACCGTAGGGTTGGTACGTCAACTCCCCTGCTGTTGAGTGCATCATTCGACCTGGCATAGGTATGGCCTCGGTCACCACCGGCTGATCGATCCCTAAACACGACAGCGCGTGCAACCCGCGTTTGGAAATGGCCAAATTGATGGAACGCCCTTCACCCACACCCGCGCGCTTCGCTCTTGGGTCGGATCGTCGTTCGAAAACTTGCACCTGGAAACCACGTTTGGCGCAGTTGATTGCCAGCAAGGAGCCCACAAGACCGGCTCCAATGATAGTGATTTGCTTTGGGGGTAGATCAGATTTTAATTTAGTTGGCATATTTTTTTAATTTCTCCACGAAAATCGCACAGTCCATAAAATTATTGTACAAAGGTGCCGGCGCCACACGAATGATATTGGGTTCGCGAAAATCACAGATCACGCCGTCTTTACGAAGTGATGCCACCATCTCGCGCGTGCCTCCGCGAATTTTTAACGACAACTGAGCTCCGCGCTGCTCGCTATCCATGGGAGTAAAGATATCCACGAAGCCTGCAGGCAACACGGTTTGTATTTGCTCCGAAAGAAACGCTGTTAATTTTTTTGATTTATCGCGAAGACGACCCATGGTGGCTTCGTCAAACAGCTCCAGCGAAGCCCGCAGCGCCGCCAACTGAAAAATCGGTGGGTTGCTCAGCTGCCACGACTCCACCGTATCAATAGGAACAAATTTTGCGGGCATGGCAAAACGAGTTTTTTTATCATGACCCCACCAGCCCGTGAACTTAGGCAGCGCATGATCTTTGAGATGCCGTTCGTGAACGAAGGCACCTGAAATCCCACCCGGACCGGAGTTAAGATATTTGTACGAACACCAGGCTGCAAAATCCACTCCCCAGTCATGCAATTTCAGCATCACATTGCCCGCGGCGTGAGCTAAATCAACGCCAAACACGGCGCCGATGTTGTGAGTTTTTTTACAAATAGTGGAAATATCAAACAACTGACCATTGAGATAATTCACCCCGCCGATCATCACCAAAGCGATTTCATTTTTATTTTTTTCGAGAACCTCAACAAAATCCTCAGTGCGAACACTGGCCTCGCCCTCGCGAGGAAATACTTCAACAATCGCTTGGTTACTATCAAAGCCCACCGTCTTGGCGTGAAACTGAGCTTGCGAAGCCACAGCGTACTGATCGGAAGGGAAAGCGTTGCCTTCGATCACAATTTTGAATCTCGTTTTTGTGGGACGATAAAACGACACCATTAACAAATGCAAATTCACCGTCAAACTGTTCATCGCCACCACTTCTGTGGGAAGCGCGCCCACCAAGCGAGCTAACGGCTGCGTGACAAATTCGTGATAGGGCAACCAGGGATTTTTAGCTTCAAAGTGCCCTTCCACACCCAGTCGAGCCCAATCGATGAGTTCCTGCTGGATGTAATCTTGGGTTTTTTGTGGCTGGAGGCCTAGAGAGTTGCCGCAAAGGTAGGTATATTTATCACCGGAAGGTGTGCGGGGAAATAAAAACTGCTCGCGAAACTTTTTAAGTTCATCCTGCGAGTCGAGCTGCTCTGCTGCTGTTCTGATCATTTAAAATCTCCTTCTTTCATTCCCAGCCACTCGAGTGCTGTGCCGCTCAAAAGTCTCTGTTGTTTTTCTGCAGATAAATTTAAGCTTTCGATCAGCTCGCCGGGTTTTAATTCCCCCAGTGGAAATGGATAGTCCGTGCCAAGGGCAATTTGTTTTTCGGAAAAGAGTTCCAGTAAATAATTAAAGGCCATTTTGTCATGTACCAGGGAATCGACGTAAATGTTTTTTAAATACTTTCGCGGTGGATGGGGATTGCGATGGGCCACAAGGTCGGGTCGAGCCGCAAAACCGTGCTCCAGTCGTCCAAGGATACCTGGAAAGCTTCCTCCCCCGTGGGCAAACATCACTTTTAGTTTGGGGAGTTTTTCAAAAATTCCACCAAACATCATGGAGGAAATAGCGATGGCAAGCTCCGTGGGCATTCCAATAAGCCAGGGAAGCCAGTAATCGTTCAAGCGCTGAGGAGCTAGCATATCCCAGGGATGCACAAAAAGAGCGGCACCTAATTTTTCGGCAGTTTTAAAAATATCAAAAAGGTCTGCGTGATCTAAATTTTTTTCGTTAATATGGGTGCCGATTTGAAATCCACGAAGTCCCAGGGATTTCATACCACGCTCCATTTCGAGAATAGCCATCTGCGTATCTTGCATGGGAAGCGTACCCAAACCCACAAAACGTTTTGGATGGGCCGCAACAACTTGCGAAAGATGATCGTTGAGAAAGCGCGCGATGTCGTAGCCATGTTCGGCTGGTGTCCAGTAATTAAACATCACAGGAACCGTGGACAGCACTTGCACCTGCACTCCGTGATGATCACAGTCCTTTAATCGCGCTTGGGGGTTCCAGCAGTTTTCTTCGACCTCGCGAAAAAAGGTACCATCGTCGCGCAACATCCGAGCCCCACAGGATTTATGGTGATCCAACTGTATAAAACCACCATAGCCCAACATACTTTTCCAGTCGGGAATGTCCTTTGGCAAAATGTGGGTGTGAACATCAATCTTTAAAATAGTGATTCTCCCTGGTCAAAACTGTTCCACAGCTTTTGCAAGTGCAGTTTTCCGGATTACCAAAGAAGCGATCAAACACGGGCTTAAATTGCGTCACAATATTGGTGAGGTGAAAAAACTCTTCGTACATTTTATTTCCACAGCTGGGGCACCACCACACCAAACCATCTTGCTCGTCGGGCTGACGCTTACTTTCGATAACCAATCCCACCGTGCCTGCGCGGCGCTGAGGAGAGTGCGGTACATAGGCCGGGAGCAAAAAGATTTCTCCTTCGCGAATGGTGACATCTTTAAATTGCTCATCTTCGCGAATTTTTAAAAACACATCGCCTTCAATTTGTAAATAGAACTCTTCACCCGCGTTGACGTGAAAGTCGGTGCGACCGTTGGGGCCGGCGACAATAAAAGCCATAAAGTCGCTGTCTTCCCAAATTAATTTGTTGGCCACTGGCGGCTTGAGCGTGTGACGGTTTTCTTCGATCCATTTTTTAAAATTGAGAGGCGCACTAATTCGTCGTGGCATTAGCGAAACTCCGCAATACATTTGAGTTCGATGGCAATGGGCGTAGGAAGAGCATTGATCTCGAGAGTTGTTCGGCAGGGCTGATTGTCTTTAAAGTAATCCGCATACACGCGATTGTAGGTGGCGAAGTCGGCTTTCATATTGGTAAGGTAAACGGTGACGTCCACCAAATCGTTCCATGTTAAGCCTGCGTCTTCAAGAATAAGCCGAACATTTTTAAAAACCGAATGACATTGTTTTTCGATGTCGTAGGAAATTAAATTGCCTTGAGCATCTACCTCGACTCCAGGAATTTTTTTTGTTCCGCGCTCGCGGGGACCCACCCCCGACATAAAAAGCAAGTTCCCGACTCGTCGAGCATGGGGATACATCCCTACAGGTTCTGGTGCTTTGTCGGAATTAATTTTCATAGGACTCCTCTGTTATTCATTCACGGCTTTGTCGGTCAAAATTTTTCAGTCACGATACAAACTGTTTTGGGCTCGGTGAAAAAGTGCAATGCTTCTTTTCCACCTTCGCGGCCAAGGCCCGATTTTTTTACGCCTCCAAAGGGAGTGCGCAAGTCGCGATTCATCCAGGTATTGATCCAAACGATACCGGTTTCGATTTTTTGCGCCATTCGCTGGGCGCGGGAAAGATTTTGTGTCCATAGGCTAGCTGCGAGCCCGTACTGAGAGTCGTTGGCAAGATCCAGAGCCTGCTGCTCTGTGGAAAACTTTTGCAACGTTGCCACCGGACCAAAAATTTCTTCTTGATTTGTGCGGCACGAATTGCCAAGGCCTTCGATGAGCGTTGGCGCGATAAACCAGCCCTTTTCGCAGCGACCTGAAACTTGGACCGCTTCGCCTCCGCACAGCACTTTGCCGCCCTCTTTTTTTGCCAGATCGATGTGATGCAGAATTTTTTCGTAATGAGCTTTTGAAACCAACGCCCCCTGCGCCGTTCCCTCAACCAGAGGGTCCGCCACCTTAAGAACTTTTATTCTACACAGAAGTGCTTCCTTAAAAGATTCATAGATGGACTCTTCCACTAAAATTCGCGAGCCACAAAGACAGATTTGACCCTGATTGGAAAAGGCCGCTCGCACAATTTCATTGGCGGTTTTTTCGAAATCGCAGTCTGCGAAAACAATGGCGGGATTTTTTCCCCCCATCTCAAGAGCTAATTTTTTAAACGTTGGCGCTGCGGCTTCGGCAATTTTTTGCCCGGTGATGGTGCTGCCAGTAAACGAGATCGCTTTGATGTCGGGGTGAGCACTCATGGCGGCTCCCACGTCGCTGCCAAGGCCGTGCACGATATTTAAAACACCTGGCGGCAGCCCCGCTTGCTGACAAAGCTGAGCCAGCAAATGGGCGGTCATGGGTGTAATTTCCGATGGCTTTGCAACCACACAGTTTCCGGCAGCCAATGCTGGTGCAATTTTCCAAGTAAATAAATACAGCGGTAGATTCCACGGCGAAATACAACCCACAACGCCGAGCGGATGGCGAAGCACGTAGTTAAAAGTGTTGTCGTCTGTTTGGTAGCTCTCGCCCGTAGATTGCATAATTGCACTGGCAAAAAAGCGAAAGTTCGAGGCACTGCGCGGAATGTCCACCATTTTTGCCAGCGAAAAGGGTTTGCCATTATCGATGGACTCCGCTTTTGCGAGCTCCGATAAGTTTTCTTCGATGAGATCGGCAATGCGATTTAAAAATTGCGAACGTTCGGCAGAACTCAAAGAGGCCCAGGCAGGAAACGCCTGCGCACAGGATTGCACAGCTTTATCCACATCGCTGGCGTCGCTGGCCGGCAGCGTGGTGTAGACCGAACCGGTGGCGGGCTCGTAATTCTCGAGAGTTTTTTTAGAAAGCGCTGGTACAAACTCGCCGTGAATAAAATTAAGAATAGGACTGCTCGTTGAAATCATGCGTTTGTAATAAGGACGGCGCGAACTGGCGACGCGTCCAAACCTTTCATCTTTAGCGGAAGGGCGACCAAGGTGTAATGGCCGTCGCTCACGTTGGTTAAGACAATCCCTTCCAGGATGGCCATGTTTTTTTCGTGAACCTTGTGATGGGTTTTTAAAACTTTATCTTTAGCGAGATCAATCGAAGGCGTATCGATACCCACAAGAATAACTCGCATTTGGTGTAAAAACTCAATGAGCTCTGGAGATAAAGAATTAAAATCATCATTCCATTTGTAAGGATTGGGAAATGAATTGGTGCGAAATAAAATTCGCTGAGCAGTGATCGCCACTTTTTCGATGTGGTGGGGTTTAATTCTTTGTCCCCGCGGAAGATCCACCGAAATCACTTGGCACGGGCCATAATAATAATCGAGGCTGCGATCAGAGATTCCAACCCCCGAGGCACTGTAGTGGTTGGGCGCATCCGTGTGCGCACCAAGATGAGGAGTGGTTGTGAAGGACGACAATCCGAAGCCATCGCCTTTTTGACAATCGGAAAGCACCTTTTGCGAAAAGGGGGTGTCGCCAGGAAACACCGCAAGATTGTGCGAAATTTCGGGACTGATATCGATAATGGAGCTCTCTCGATGAGAGGGTACATGTGACACAAAGCACCGCCTGGTTATTAGAGCTCCATTTTTACCTCGTCGTGATAGAAGATTCAAAAGTTTTTATAGGAGATCGCCATGAATTCTCTCTCTCAGGAGCAAGTCGTTGAATTTTCGAAGGTTCTTTATACGGCTCGGCAGTCCTCTTCCGAGGTCGAACCGCTGACAAAAACCTTTAATGATTTTTCCCTAACGGACGCTTACCGTATTCAGGCCCACGGAATTCAGCAGCGGCTGCAGAACCGTGAAAAATTGATAGGCTACAAGATGGGACTCACCTCTAAAGCGAAGATGGAGCAGATGGGACTCCATCAACCTATTTTTGGTGTTTTGACTGATCAAATGCAAATACCGAACAAGTCGGAGTTTGCGCTCCAAGACAAAATTCACCCCAAGGCCGAGCCCGAGGTGTTTTTTGTAACCAACCGCGAGCTAAAGGGAACTCTCGCTCCCGAGGACGCTCTTGGCGCTTGCGCTAAAGTCGGCGTTGCCTTAGAAATTTTAGATTCTCGCTACAAAGGCTTCAAATACTTCACCTTGCCTGACGTGGTGGCCGATAATTCATCGTCGGCGTATTTCGTTTTGGGAGAGGCTGTCAATCCGCAACCAGGGGCCCGTTTTGATCAGCTAAAAATTGAAATTTTAGAAAACGATAGCGTCGTGCATTCCGATCTTTCCAGCGCGATCCTCGGAAACCCTCTGCTTTCGCTTTGCGAACTGGTAAAGCTTTTGGCTGAACAAAACTTAAGTTTGCCTGCGGGCAGTATTGTTTTGGCTGGGGCGGCGACGGCGGCCATCGAACTTAAGTACGGGCAAAAAATGACGGCCACGCTGGAGACCATTGGTGCTGTTGAGTTTTCTGTCGTTTGAAGTGAACGCTATGTGGGCTGCGAACGCAATGACGTGGTGAACGTGGCAACGTCTTCTGCTACGTGATTGGCAAAGTCATCGTGATTCACAGTAGTCCGTTACCTGATTGGCTAAGTCATACTGACTCAAAGGACTCTGATACGTGATTGCGCAAAGTCACATGACTCAAAGGACTCTGTCGCCGCTCCTTCCATAGAACTTTCTAAATACAGTAGCCATTTTGTGGATAAGTTCATCCTGAACGAAAAGGGCCTCTGCCCTTTTAAACCCGTTTCGTCTGATCTTCCTGATCAGCCGACCTTGTTAAAGAATATTTTTCGACAACGTTCGTCACTGCTTGACGCTATTTTGGATCATTTAAGATACCTTGTGCAAGATCTTCGAAAAATGCTCGCCAAGCTGTTTGAACCATCCTTACATGTCCTCGGGGCAAAGCCTTAAGCGCTGTTTAAATAACGATAATTATCATTGATCTTGTTGGGATTTATTTTTGAATTTTCTTAAAATTGGGTATCTAAAAGGTGTTGTATATTGTTCTTTTAAGAGGAGAAACAATGTATCGGCAAATGAGTTTTTTTAAACCAATCGAAAAGGAATTTGGTGGAGCCCTTTCTTTAAAAGGAAAACGTAAAACGGCTCGAATACTAGATCGGCGTAAACCCCTGCACTTTGTTTTGAAATCTAAAAAGAGTGCAAATCTTTATTCTCATCGGATCCTCTTAAGAAGACTCCTTGTTCTTTATGCCAAAAAGTTTGGAGTTAAAATTTATAAAGAGAGTGTGCAGAAAGATCACTTTCATTTCTGTGTTAAAATTACAAGCCGACATCTATATCGAGCTTTTATTCGGGCGCTTACCGGAGTTATCGCCCAGAAATTAGGAAAGGGGCTTTGGATTTTGGCGCCCTATTCCAGAGTGGTCACTTGGGGGCGGGATTTTTTAGGTTTGCTTGATTATATTTTGCTGAATGACTGCGAAGTTGGCGGGATCGTGCCTTATGCCAGCAGAGCTCCAAAAACGCCGAGGAGAAACGCTTGTTAACGCGAATTGATGATAGCTCTTCAACAAAATTCTGATAAAGGCCAACAGTTGCTGAAACTACTGCACCGAAATGTCTGCTTCGTCGAATTGACAGTAATACGTGTTTAGCTTCTGGGGCGCGTTGAATCGCAGTTCGAGAGCTCGTCTACAACGTTCTGATGTAAGCCAGCAAATGAGTGAGCTGTTGTACCGAAATATCTGTATCGTCGTACTGAGGCATCACTCCTGGCCCCGTGCGGATGGATGTTTCGATGTCCTGATCGGAGAAAGTCTTCAAATCCACACCGAGTACTCCCGTGCCGTCAGCGGCATGGCAAGTGACACACGCAGGCTGCGAAATTCCATCCACATTGTAAACGGTACTCCCCTGTGCCGGGTCGCCCTCTTGGAGGGAGTTGGACGACGTCAAACCTGTTTCGCCAACTTGGCCGCAGTTGCTATAACCAACAAGAATAAAAAGTCCCGCACATACGAAGAAAACATAGTACTTCATATTTTTCATTCTACTCGATGATCACATCCTTTACAGCAATGACGAAAAAGAGTACTCTGCATCTGGACTTTTGGACATGGTGGTAGATGATGAAAAAGTTAAAAACGTCCGTTCTTGCCCGCTCCGCGCAGCTCCTAGGCGCCGCAAGCCGTATTGCTGGTCATGAAATCACGCAAAAAATAAAAAATCAGTTGGCCAAGTCCATTGAGGCCAATGCTCCAGAGATTTTGAAAACTCGTATCCAGCAAGCAAAAATATTGGCCGAAAATCTTTCGCAACTCAAAGGCGCCGCCATGAAGGTTGGGCAACTGCTCAGCATTGATAGCAGTGACATCCTGCCACAAGAAGTTACGGAAATTCTCGCACAGCTGCAGGCAAAATCTGAGGCCATCGATTTTTCGCAAATTGAAGGCGTTTTAAATTCCGAACTCTCAGCCGATATTCGCCAGCAATTGACCGTCGAACCCAACGCCTTCTCTGCAGCCAGCATTGGTCAGGTGCATCGCGCTCAATACAATAATCAAGAGCTGGCTTTAAAAATCCAATATCCTGGGGTTGCGGACACCATCGACTCCGACTTAATGATTTTAAAAAAGACGGTGGGTGCTTTTTTAACTCTATCGCAAAAACCCATGGCCATGGATGCATTGTTCGCGGAACTTGGAAAAATTCTTCGTCAAGAGACCGACTATTTGCGCGAACAAGCCTTGATGAAAAAGTACAAAGCATTAGTTAATACAAGTCACCTCAAAGACCTCTGCGTAGTTCCCGACAGCTACCCCGAAATCACAACGCAAAGAGTTTTAGCTATGAGTTTTGAACGGGGCGAAAACCTAAAAACCTGGATGGGCTCCAACCCAAGCTTACAGGCGCGACAAAAAATTGGATCTACCATGCTAGAGCTCTACTGCCATGAGTTTTTTCAGTGGGGCCTTGTGCAAACCGATCCCAATTTTGGAAATTACCTGGTGCGCGACAATTCTCAATTGGTGCTGCTTGATTTTGGTGCCACTCAAGAATTTGAGTCGGAATTTGTGGATAGCTATAGAAATGTTTTAAAATCTTTTGCCACCATGGATGATAAAAAGATCATTCAAGCTTCGATCGATTTTCAGCTTCTCGATCCCCGGGAAGGGCCAGAGACCATGAAAAATTACGCCGATTTTATGAAACTCACGGTGGAGCCATTTTCGCCGAAAAGTCAGCCCTTCGATTTCCACAGCGAAGACTACATGCAAAAAACCGTGGCACTGGGCCGTCGGTTTACGGGGAGCTTGCGCTACTCCCCTCCGCCCAAGCATATTCTTTTTTTACATCGCAAGCTCGGAGGAATTTTTAATGTCCTTCGAAAAATGCACGTCACGCTGGACCTCACCGACTACTGGGAACAGATGGTAAAAGCCAAACCACCCGCCGCGTGAACAAATAGTTTATTTGCGGTACATCGCTAGAGCTTTTACCTTTTGGGCGGAATGATCAACCATTGGTCTAGGATACTGTGAGCCCCTGTCGCCATCGAGCGAATGAATCGCCCGTGGCGAACACCCGCGCAGCTCTGGTATAAACTCCTTGATGTACTTTGCTTCGGGATCGAATTTTTCGCTCTGCAACCACGGATTGAAAATGCGAAAATACGGTTGAGGATCACAACCCGTCGATGCGGCCCACTGCCAGCCGCCGTTGTTGGGTGCCATGTCTCCGTCCAAAAGCATTTTCATGAAATAATTTTCACCCCAGCGCCAATCAATAAGGAGATCTTTACACAAAAACGAGGCGACGATCATTCGCACGCGGTTGTGCATCCAGCCCGTGGTGTTCAGCTCCCGCATGCCAGCGTCGACGATGGGGAATCCTGTGGTGCCTTCACACCAACGTTGAAACCACTCCTGGTTGTTTTGCCAGGCGAGGTTTTCGAACTTGGCGAGAAAGGCTTTTTTTTCCACATCGGGGCGGTGGTACAAAATGTGGTAGTAAAATTCGCGCCAGGCGATCTCTTTTAAAAAACGAGTGGGTCCGTCATCTTTTTTGTAACCCAGCCCCTGCAAACCTAAGATGGCGACAATTTGCGACGACGTGATCGAGCCGTTTTTTAAAAAAACCGATAAACGCGAAGTTCCCAACAACGAAGGAATATCGCGATTTTCTTTGTACTCTGAAATTTTAGTTTTGAACTCTTGAACTTTTTTATAAGCTACATGGCTGCCGGCTTCAGGGATCGGAATTGTAACCGAACTTTGATTTTTGCTCATAAACTCTTGGAGCGCGTCCTTGTAGGACAATTTAAAGTCTTTAGCGGAACAAGCAAAGATCTCTCGGTTTGAATTGTCTTTGAGATACTCCAAGCCTTTTCGTTGTTCGTCGATGCGAGCGGAGACGTCTTTGCCTTCTAAAAGATCGAACCATTTTTTAGCAAACGGCGAATACACTTGGTAGAATTCGCCAACTTTGGTTTTAAAAAGCTCGTGAGGCTCGATGAGCAAATGATCACGAAAACTTTGCACCTCGATATTTTTGGCCTTTAGGAGACCTTCTACTTCCGCGTCCCGTTGACGCGCAAAGGGTTCGTAATCCCGGCAGTAGGTAAGTAACTCTACGGCATGGGTTTTTTTGAGCTCGTCGATGATTTGCGGCAGGGCTTTTTGCGGAAGCGCATCCACAACTAACAGATCACCGCCCACACTGCGCAACTCCTCTTGCAGAGATTTAAGAGTTTTTAGAAAAAGCGCAAATCGATTGTTAGAAAAATCAGGACGCGAGAGAAAAACGGAATCGAAACAAAAAACACCTAACACGCGCCCGCTGTTTTTTTTCCAATTCATTTTTAAAGCCGTGTTGCCAGCAACGCGCAGGTCGCGCCGAAACCAATGCAATCCGACCGTTGGTTTTTGACTCACAGAGTACCGGCTCCCATAAGAGCGGAAATATCTTTAAAGTTAAGTGTCTGTAACTGCAGCATGCTCTCGAGAAGCGCGTGGGCCTGCTCCGTCATTTTTCGCAGTTGAATATTTTTTTGCGAGCTCAAAGGAGATTCTTCAAAGGATTTTTCCGACAGGGCTTTTGAGCATTGCACCACCATTTGGAGCATTTTCTTTTCACGTTGCCTTAAAACATTGCAAATCACACCTATCAAATCGGGATTTGAAATGTATTTTTGGGTGGAGGGACCATTTTTGGGAACTTCGCGAATCACATCGTAATGCAGCAGATCTTTAATCCCAAGGCTTATGGCAGCTTTTGAAAGTTGAAGCTGCGAAATCATAAAATTGGCATCAACAGGTTCTTTAGATAAGTACACTGCAGCCCATATTTTTCCATGCACGGCTTTAAACCCCCAGTACTCCATAAAAGCTCCTACACTTTTTAGAAGTTGATGATATTCTGATGGGAGTTCCTGTTTCTTTTTATTTTTTTTTTGTTTTATTGATGCTCGCATTACGCGACTATATAAAAAGTTTATCTCGATGTAAACTTTTATCGGGGCTCTTGATGATATATTTTCTATGGACTCTCTCGCTCTCTTTCTCCTTTGCGCAACTGGGGCCGGGCCTGGGATCACCGACAGTCTTTAGCATGGAAACTCTCCAGGGACGCCCGCGTAGCGCCGACACCGGGGTAGAAAAGCAATTCGATGCAACTCTCAGCGTGCCCCTGTGGAAAACTGAAGACGTGATTGTGACGTCGTCTCTCAACTATCAAAATCTTTCTCTTTTTGGTGCTCCCTTTGCCGTTGTGACTAAAACGGGCTTCGAAAGTGCGACTGTAAACTTGCAGGGAATCATTCACCCAGGAAATAGAGATGGGTGGCTGCTCGGAGCCACTTTTGGTTCCGCCTCCGATAAAATTTTCGCAAATTCAGATGTATTTACCTACAATTTAAACGTACAACGGCGCAACCAACTCAGTGGACAAAGAGCCTTTCTTTATGGATTTTTTTACTCCAACAATGCTGCCATTTTGCCGGGGCTGCCAATTCCCACATTGGCTTATGAAATACAAAATAACGACAGCGGCGATTTTGTGCGCATCGGCTTTCCGCTGGTTGTTCGTCAGCACTTCAATCCTGAAACACAATGGGGATTGTTTGCCATTGGCCCCATCATTTGGGATTTGTATCTTAAAAATACGACGCTGACGGATTACCACTTCACCCTTGGAGTACAAAAACGACCAGATACTTATCTCTTGTCGGAACCGATTCCGGGCTCACCTCTCAGTCAGCTGATGATCGAGCAAACATCCCTGTATGGGCAAGTTGAGTTAAAACATTGGGCCATGGTCACATTAGGCTTAAAAGCAGCCTATCACTTTAACAACCGCTTTCGCCTGCGAGAAACCGGCACCACTCGGGACGATTTCGATCAAAAACAACCCATTCAAGATTATGCCTTTGTTGGATTAAATTTTAAGCTCCACGCCCGGGCCAAACCGCGGGCTCAGTAGACCCTGTATTTTCTCGTTAGCGACGATCCTCGGGTTCGCATAATCTTTACAGCCAAAAATGAAACTCTAAGAGAACCCCTTATCCATCGAGTATGTTTTTGGCAGCTAAAGGGGGCTCTCACATGATTCACAGTCTTTTCTCAGTGTTCATCTTACTTGGTCTTAACTCTTCGGTTTTTGCGCAAGATCGCACCTTGGATTTGTTCGCACTCAATGCTGAAAATTCGAGACGCTATCCGATACTCCAGTGCCCGGCCAATGACGAAGCCCTTAAAGATTTTCGCAATAAACTTTTGCAAATCAAAAAAAATATTTCCCAAGAAGCCAACTGCACTGGCTATCGCAACGAAGCGTCCTCCGCCATTGATGGACTGGGTACTTTGGTTACAACAGGCCGAAACGATTTTCTAAACCTTGTGGCCAAGGGGCAAGTTGAGGGCCTCGATGCGGCGGGAATGGCTAAAATAGAAAGTTATGTTGAAAACCTGACTGTTAAAACTTCCAACTTAATAAATATTTTGGCTGGAAACGACGGTTGTTTCGACGAAGATAAACAGGGCTCTACCATTGGCTTTGTAACCAGTCTGATCGGTGAGGCCTCGAAAGTTCTTTCGGTGATCGGCGGCCCACAAATCGGTGGACTCGTGTCCATAGCCAGCAGCGTGATCACTGGTTTTTCCAGCGCTATTCAAACCATCAACGAAAACAAACAGGGCTACGATTTTTCTGATCCTGAGCAAAAGTTAGCCTATGCAGACAGTCTTTGTGCGCTGTTTGATTACCGTCGAGAATTGGATACCTTAATGGATCCCTACGAAACCACTGAGCGCATCAACGATTTAATGCAGGCATTGAACGTACAAATCTCAAAACTTTACAGAAACTGCACGGAATGTGCGGCTCTGATCACGCTTGTGGAAACGCAAGTCAATTTTGTATCGCGAAACGGACTTGATGAGATCACATCAGTAGATGCTGTGTGGACTCCAGAGCTTGATAAACAAGCGGCGGATGCAGCTTTAGCCATCGACCAACTTTACACCAATCGTGTGGGGACCCACACCTATCGCGCTTTAAAAACTCGCACGTGGTTGCCAATCCGCGCCCGTTCCTTGGAATCTTCGGCCCTCGTCGCTGATCTTGGCCTGGCTGATGTTTTGAACGAAGTAGATAATGTTGAACGCTTTATGGTGAACAAACAAGCTGACGATTTTGTTTGGCAACTTGTTGAAGACGCTGAAGGCTGGAAAGAAAAACTGCTCACGGGCCTTAGAAACGAAGGTGAGTATTTAGCTCTCGAGGGTGGCTTTATGCCAGAGGCGTACTGGAGTGACCCCTTCTTTACTCCTGAGGCCTACTATCAAGTGGTTCTCGAAGGACTTGATCGCGCTCAACGAGAAAGCACGGATCGCCTTTTGCGGGCTAAAGTTCGCTCTTATCTATCCACTTTCAGACTTCATTCCCAGGGGCTGAACGTAGCAGTGGATGTGACATCTCGCTATTGTATGTTTTTCGAAAACTCAAATTGGTATCGTTACTCCGTTTCGCGTGTTTGCCCAAATAAAAATCTTAAATCCTTACAAACCGAAGCCACGCTGTTTACGAGTCTTCGTCTGATGTTAACCTCGGACGGCGGAGCTGCCCAGGAACTCCCGGCGATCATTGCGCTTTCAACCAATGTTGAACTTTCTGCGGATTGGGTAGAATCTTTAACTCGCTCTGTGAACGAAATGACAGACACGCCAAGCTATATCATTCGCCAGTACAAACCACATACGCCTCAGTGAGTGAAGCGGTGTATGGTGCCTGAGTAAATTTTATTGGCCGTAAAAATCTGTTGCTGTGGAAACGTTTTTTCCTGTGGTGTTTCGAGGAAATCGTCTTTGATCACAGGGTAAAAGCCATAGGTCGGAAGCTTTTTGCTTTGTTCTGTATCCAGCACGTGACTCACCGGCGACAACCATGTGCCGGTGTGCGAAGATGGATACTCTTTTAAAATCTCCTCCTTCATGATTTTTACATAGGGACTCTGCGTATCACTGGCTAAATAGTTCCAGCCACGAATCATTTCGATTTGCAAATTGGGATCATGTGCCTTTGTCACCAGCTGCTTTAAAAACACCTGTGCCTGGGACTCGTTAATGTTTTTCAGAAATCCTGTGTGAATCAGGCGACAGTCCACAAAGGCCTCTGCCGAACTTTCCGAAGCTTCAAAGCCCGTCCAGTGGCAAGAGGTTCGAAACATTTTTTCGGGGCCATCGCGCTTGTCTGCAGCCATTCCTTGGCGAACCTGCGACCACTCCCCCGATGCATCGAGCTCCCAGAGCAGATCTCCCCAAATGGACTGCTGGGGATACACCTCTTTGACAGTCTTCACAAAATTGACCGAGGCAGGAGTTCGCATGTGTTTGTAAAATTGTGGTTCTTCAAAGGACCAATCTCGGTAGGGAATAATAGATAATTTTTGTAAACCTTGAGCAGCAATCTGCAGTGCTGATAATTTTCCCATCGTGTTTTCTTTAGGATACGAGAGCTCGAGCGACACGCTGTAAGTATTGCCGTCGCGCTTTCCAAGTATCGAAACGTCTTGATGAACAAAAGCTTTTCCTACGGCCATCTCAGATAAGCCTTTACAACGTAACTCAAGGTCCACTTTATAGGGGATGGTGTTGATGGTTTGCTCGGCCGTGTGAAAGGACTTGATTTGACACTTTCCCGGATCTTTAAAATCCTGAGGATCATGAGGTAAAAACACTGCCATGAGTTGATCCAGGTGAGACAACAAACGCGTGGCACTTTTGTGTTTGAATTTAAGCCAGGCTCCGCCTTTTTGCTCAGCGCCGATCAGGAAAACATTTTTATTTTGTTTATTAAAACCGTAACCGCCCTCATTGAGCACCATCTGAACTGACGGAAACATTTGCAGGGCTTCTTTGGTTTGTCCATTTTCGGTGGCGACAAAAACAAGATTTTTATTGCTCGGACTTTTTGAGCGGCTGGCAAAAGCAAGTGCTAGCAATTGCATCGCGCCAATGGACTTTACGTCATTTTTTTGCTGCCCCCACATGGAGGACGTCGTGTGACCTTCCTGACCAACAAGCTGGCTGTCTCCTACGTCGGTAGAGTGCACGATGAGCACGCTTGGCTTTTTAGAATTTTTATCAAAATAGGCAATAACTCTGGCTGAATTGGCCAGGCCCACTTCTTCATAGGTAAGACCCATTTCCTTGAACACGGCCTTAAAAAACTCAAGACTCGATGCGTGGGTATCGGTGCTCGAATAGGTGCGCAAGCAGGCAGAGAACGCAAACTCCACTGCTTGTCGTGAGGCTTCGCCCCACGTCGAGCCTTCTTGTTTGGGAAGTTTTCTTAATAAACGTCCACATTCATTTCCAGAGGAAGAGGCATTTTGAAAACGATCGTATCCATCTTTTTTCACGATATCTGACGCACAAGAAATGGCGAACAACAACAGGCTCAAATTTAGTAGCTTCATGGAACTCCTTCAATGGGGCTTTTTCCCAGAGTTCTATTCTGTCACAGACAGGTTTTGAATGAAAACTGGGCCCTCGACAAATGTTTGGAAACTCGACCTATTTGACTCCACACTGTCCTGTCGGGTAACTTGAGGAATGTCTGTAAGAGTCTATAAATTTGGTGGGGCCAGTCTGGCTGATATTGACAAGCTCAAAGCCGTGGCTGCCTTTTTGAAAAAAGAAAAAGAAAAATATCCTGAACCAATCCTGGCCGTGGTTAGCGCCATGGGAAAAACCACCGATGAACTTATTGCGCTTGCTAAAAAAGTAAGCCCTTCGCCGCATCGAAGGGAGCTGGATATGCTGCTGACGGTGGGCGAACGCACATCCATGTCGTTGATGAGTCTTGCACTTCAATCCCTTGGCGTAAATGCAATTAGCTTTACGGGAAGCCAAGCGGGCATCATCACCGACTCCGCTCACGGCAATGCACGGATTTTAGAAGCTCGCCCCTTTCGCATCGCCGAGCATTTAAAAAATGGTGACACGGTCGTCCTCGCGGGCTTTCAAGGCGTATCGCAAGTCAGTAAAGACATAACCACTTTGGGTCGTGGAGGCACAGACACCACGGCTGTGGTTATGGCCTCGCATTTTAAAAGCCCGGTGTGTGAATTTAAAAAAGACGTGGGTGGAATTTTTTCAGCCGACCCTAAGATTGTCGCGAACGCCAAACATCTTCCCCAACTTTCATTTAAAAATATTCTCGATATGACTTTTTGGGGCGCCAAGTTTTTGCATTACCGCGCGGCCGAGCTGGCCCTCGTTCTACAACTGCCATTGCGATTTTCACACTTCGAAGATGCTGGCGCAAAGCAAGACGGCCAATATGACGGCCAATATACTGACCAACACACTTTAGTCTCAGGAGATTCCATGCTTGAATTGCAAAAAGTACTGTCTATCAACTCCCACAAAGATGTCTACGAATGGACGTTTGAAAATAAAGATGTGTCTCAAGCCCTTCATTGGCTGCACGAACAAATACAAAAGCGCTCTCTGCCAGAACCACAAATCCTTTCGGCATCGTTGCAGCAAAGTTCAACGCAACTTCTTTTTGTGGGCGAGGTTGGCGAAATGGCAACGGACTTTGGTTTCTCTGGCCTCATAAAAAAGCTTTCCACCGTCACTCTCACGTGCCAAGGAGCGGTGAATTCGGAACTGCTGTACAAAGCCCTCAAAGCAATAAGTCCCATCGCACCACTAAAAACCTTGCAGGACACTACGAATATAACTTTTGTGGTAGACACCAGTCACAGAGAAGACTGTATTCAACGACTGCACCAGCTGATGTGAAACTAAAATTATCTAATATTTTCAATTTCATCTCGATCATTCTTAGAAAGTGGAACAATTGCTTTTATATAGGAAATGGGAAGTCCCTTTTTGCTTATTAAAGCAACGGCAGACTCATCCTCTGGATCTTTTTCTACTATTATTTCTTTTCTAAAGTTCTCATCAATAACTATAACGACACCACGTCTTTGGGTTGTTTGATGTAAAATATCATTCCAATCTCTATCTGTTAATCTTTCCCACTTTTGGTTTTGACCGCGAAGAATATCTTCATCCCTAGAGCTATTTAACAAAGCAGACACATCTATTTTGGAATCTAAAAACTCCAATAACTCGAATCCTAACGGATCACTAAACAGAGAAGGAATTCCAATTCGAAGTGATAAGTATGCTCTTTGAGCAGAATATTTTGCATAAGCTAAAGATCGATGGAGTAGTTCTTCTACAAGAGGTTCCATTTTTCGATGGAATGCATGTATGACCTGATAGTTTTTATACATACCAAACTGATGAACAAGCATCGGATACCAACTCACTGGTGCGCCTAAGTATAGTCTTTCCCGCAAAAAAGTAATTGCCTCAACGCTCGTTGCATGAAAATACACATTTTGAAACTCTACGTAGGGATTCCGATTTTGATCATATATTTCAACTCCTAATGAGATAGCTTCCTGTAAATCAAAGTTTTTTTTCTCAAACAGAGCTAAACATTTTGATTGAGCCCCACCAAAAGGTGCATAGAGTGATAATAGTATTATGATCAAACTCATTCGCATGAAATATCATTACCATATTTTATCAACTGCTCACTTAATCAGTGCTGCGAGACTATATACTTTTCATTCTGTTGAAAAAAATGACACCGCAACGATCAAAAAAAACGCCTGATTTTACAGGCGTTTTTTCGTATTTAACAACTGATTCTAGTGATTTGCAGTTACTGGACGACCTTTAGCAGCAGAAGCTGCCGTCGTTGCCTTTTTCTCAGCCTTCGCGTCCTCTTTTGCAGCAGGTAGCTGTTTGTCGGCTTTTTCTTTTGGCTCTTCCGTTAACTTCTGCAGGGCAATTCCCTTGAGTGCACAAATTTTATTGCGAATTTCTAGCATTAATTTTGGATTCTCTTTTAAGAAATTCTTCGCAGCATCGCGACCTTGTCCCATGCGTTCGCCGTTGATGCTGTACCAAGCGCCAGATTTTTCAACCATCTCAAATTTTACACCAAGATCCAGAACATCGCCTTCGGCAGAAATTCCTTCGCCATACATAATGTCGAATTCAACTTTTGTAAATGGTGGAGCCATTTTGTTTTTAACAACCTTAACAGCTGTGCGGTTTCCAACAGTTTCTTCACCCGACGTGATGGCGCCAATGCGACGTACATCCAAACGAACAGACGAGTAAAACTTAAGAGCGTTTCCACCAGTCGTTGTTTCTGGGTTTCCAAACATCACACCAATTTTCATACGAATTTGGTTAATGAAAACAACTGTGCACTGACTTCGGTTGATGGCCGCTGTCAGTTTGCGAAGAGCTTGTGACATCAAACGCGCCTGAAGACCCATGTGGCTGTCGCCCATGTCGCCTTCGATCTCTGCGCGCGGAGTGAGTGCTGCCACAGAATCCACCACTAAAATATCAATGGCTCCAGAACGTACCAATGTTTCAACGATCTCAAGAGCTTGCTCACCAGTGTCTGGCTGAGAAATCAAAACATCTTCTGTGTTAACACCCAGTTTGCGAGCGTAGGTGACATCCAGAGCATGTTCCGCATCAACGAATGCCGCCACGCCACCTTGTTTTTGCGCTTCGGCAATGGCCGTCAGGGCCAAAGTTGTTTTACCAGAGCTCTCTGGTCCGTAGATCTCAATGATACGTCCACGAGGATAGCCGCCGATTCCCAGTGCAAGATCTAAACTCAAAGCACCTGAAGGAATGACTGCGATATTTTCGTGCAGGCTTTCATTGGAGCCCAAACGCATGATCGCGCCTTTACCGAATTGTTTTTCGATGGCTGAGACAGCGAGGTCCAGCGCTTTGTTTTTTTCGTTCTTTTTTGTCATGTCCATGGTTCCCCCTTGAGAGATTTTGTTAATAGTTCAAATGAATGTTTCATTGCGGTCTCCTGAATCTGCTGGCGGTTGCCAGGAAAAAGTTTTCTTTGAGACATTTCAAATCCTGGGCCACACACCGCGAAGTAAACTGTGCCCACAGGCTTGTCTTTTGTCCCACCAGCCGGACCCGCAATCCCGGTTATGCTGACCGTCCAGTCCGCTCCAGTCAAGGTTTTTAGGCCGCGTGCCATTTCTAATGCGACTGGTGAACTCACTGCGCCAACCGTACGCAGCAATGACTCTGAAACATGCAAAATATTTTTTTTCAGTTCATTGGAATAGGAAACAACGGAGCCCAAATAAAAAGATGAGATGCCGGGATATTGTGTCAAGGTGGCCGAAACTAAACCGCCGGTGCAACTTTCTGCAAAGGCCAAGGTTTGCCTGCGGGATTGCAAAAGATTTTGCAGTTCTGAAATCATAACCATCCCTGTTGCACAACATAATGAAGCAGAACGCAAGCCACAACACCGGCAACCACATCATCGAGTAAAGTGCCAGCGGCCCCCGGTAAATTTTTGTCGATCCATCCAATGGGAAAGGGTTTAATGATATCTAAAATTCGAAACAAGATAAAACCTGCCACTAAATTAAGCCCAACAGGTGCAACTCCAATAAACGTGATAAATATGCCTGCAAATTCATCAATAACAACCTGGGAATCATCGTGTTTATGAGTTTGCGCTTCGTAAAGATAAATCAAATACCAACTGAGAAGCGTGAAGGCTGCTGCAAAACCTATTTGTAGAACTAGCGAAAGTTGCCATGTGCCCGCTATATAGACAAATAGCAGAGCCAATAGGCTTCCGCAGGTTCCAGGCATCCACGGGCTCAGGCCAGTACCGAACCCTTTCACAAAAAGCGAAATGATTTGTTGCTGTATAGTGCTTTGTGTCGGATTCTTTGACAAAGAACTCCCCTTTTTTGAACTCACACCCGATAATTGTACAAACAAAAGATGACGACAACACTTAACAATATCAGCTACGACGAAATTTTACGGCAAGCCGCAGAGCTTGGCGCCAGCGACGTTCACTTGAAGGTTGGTGTTGTTCCTGTGGTGCGCAAGCTGGGAGTTCTTCGCCCGCTCAGTCAGCAGGCTTTTCCGATCATGGCTGAGCATATGGAAAAAATTGTTCGCGAAGCTCTCACGCCAGACGAGATCAAATCTCTGGCTGTGGATTTTGAAATCGACAAGAGTTACGAAATTAAAGATGTGGCGCGCTTTCGTGTGAATGCGTTTCGCCAGCGCAACTCCACCCGCTTTGTGATTCGCTTGATCAACCAAACCATTCCGCAGTTTGATGAATTGCAATTGCCCTCGGTGATTAAAAAAATCGCAGAGTCGGAGCGCGGATTGATTTTAGTGACGGGAGTGACGGGCTCGGGAAAGTCCACCACGTTGGCTTCCATGATCAATCACATCAATCTCCATCATCATTCGCACATTGTGACATTGGAAGATCCTATCGAATATCTCATTCGCGATCGCAAAAGTATTATTTCGCAACGGGAACTGGGTGCAGACATGCACTCCTTTGCCTCGGCGTTGCGCGCGTCGTTGCGCCAAGATCCCGATGTGATTTTGGTGGGTGAAATGCGCGACAAAGAGACCACCGAGACTGCCGTCTTGGCGGCCGAAACAGGACATTTGGTGTTTTCCACCATGCACACCCTCGACGCGCAGGAGACCATCAACCGCATCATTGGTTTGTTTCCTCCCCATCAACAGGATCAAATCCGCCGGCAGTTAGCGGGCGTTCTCCGTGCGATTATTTCGCAGCGGTTGATTTTGCGCAAAGATGGCACGGGAATGATTCCTGCTCTCGAAATTTTGGTGAACAATCAAAGAATCAAAGAGCTTATCGAGGACCCCAACAAAACAAATCAAATCACTGACGCTCTTGCCACCAGTGCTAAAGAGTCGGGAATGCAGTCCTTTGATCAAAGTTTGATGCGTTTAGTGACCAAGGGCTTGGTCAATGTGGATGAGGCGCTGAAGTATGCGACAAATCCTGATAACTTTTTTCTTAAACTCAAAGGGATTCAATCGGGCGTGGCCTCGGATTGGAATGAGGATCGCAGCGAAGCGCATCCAAAAAGTAAATGGAGCAACGAGCATTCGAATCTGCAGCTCGACAATAAAAAGAACAAAAAGTGAAAACGCTCAACGAAGCGATCAAAAAGGCCATGGATTTCTTGGCCCTTCGCGACCACTCGCGCAGTGAATTGCGCCTAAAACTTTCGCGTTCTGAATTTTCGCCAGAAGACATTGAAGCTGCTCTCGACCACTCGGAGGCTTCGGGCTGGCTTTTACCTCCGCAGGCGCTTTCAGAGAAGGTGGCCGAGGAGCTGCACCGAAAAAAGAAAAGTCACGATTACATTGCGCACTACTTGCAACAGAAGGAGCTCCCTCCTGTGGCTCGCGATACCGAACGCGAGCTGGAAAAGGCCCTATCTGCCCTGGGCGGCCGCTTTTCTCCGTTGTCAAACCCCTCAACTGTCGATAAAAAACAGATCATGGTCTTTCTGCAAAATCGCGGATTCGACGAGGATACAATACAGATCGTGATCCAGAAAGATCACGATCCAGCCAAAGGTTGATTGATGAAGCATCAGGACGTTCGCAAAGCATTTAACGGTTATTTTGAAGGCCACGGCCACAAAGTGGTCGACAGCTCCAGCCTTATTCCCCACAACGATCCCACTCTGTTGTTTACCAATGCGGGAATGAATCAATTTAAGAATGTGTTTTTAGGTTCTGAGTCTCTCGCTTTCAATCGCGCGGTGACCATTCAAAAATGTGTCCGCGCCGGCGGAAAACACAACGATCTCGAAAACGTCGGTTACACCACTCGCCATCATACGTTTTTTGAAATGCTGGGTAATTTTTCGTTTGGTGATTATTTTAAAAAAGATGCGATTCATTTTGCCTGGGATCTTCTCACCAACAAAATTGGTGTCCCCAAAGAAAAACTTTACGTCACGGTTTTTGAAACCGACGATGAAGCCGCCGATATTTGGCACAATCAGGAAGGCGTTCCGCGCGATCGCATTCATCGCCTGGGCGAGAAAGATAATTTCTGGCGCATGGGCGACACCGGACCTTGCGGACCTTGCTCCGAAATTTTTTATGATCACGGCCCCAAAGCGGGAGCGAACCCAAATACAAAGTTTGGCGAGGACGACAATCGTTACGTAGAAATTTGGAATTTGGTGTTTATGCAATTTTTCGAAGACGGCACTGGCTTAAAACCGCTGCCAAAACCTTCGGTGGATACCGGAGCTGGCCTGGAGCGTATTGCCGCTGCTCTTCAGGGAGTAACGGATAATTACGAAACCGATTTATTTACACCACTGATAAAAAAAGCCTGCGAGATTTCTGGCAAACAGTTTTCCGACTGGCAATCGAGCCCAGAGCTCAAAGCCACTTACAAAGTCATTGCCGATCACGCCCGTGCCGCGAGCTTCTTGATGGCCGACGGTGTATTTCCAAGTAACGAAGGCCGCGGCTACGTGCTTCGCCGAATCATGCGCCGTGCGATTCGGTATGCGCAAAAGCTTTCCACACAACCCAATTTATTTCGCGATGTTTGCTCGGTGGTGACGTACGAAATGGCTGCTTATTATCCAGCTTTACAAACACAGCGAACGGCTATTGTCGCCGCCGTGGAAGCCGAGACGCAAAAGTTTTTAAGCACGCTTGTGCAGGGCACGAATATCCTTGAGGAGCATTTGCGCCAATTAGGAGCCAAGGGACAAAACACCATCGACGGCAAAATGGCCTTTAAACTGTACGACACCTTTGGTTTTCCGTTAGATCTCACGCAAGTGATTGCCCGCGAAAATAATTTTCAGGTGGCAGTGAAAGATTTTGAGTCGGAATTCGAAAAAGCCCGCCAAAAAGCCAAACAAGCGCGAAAGTCCCACGCCCTCACCGCCAACGATCAACATTTGCTGGAGTGGACGCAAAAAATTTCTGCAGCGAATGGTCCGCAAAAATTTGTTGGTTACACGGGATTGAGCAGTGTTCAGCAAAAGCCTTTGGCGCTCAGTGATGGCGCAAAGAGCGTGAACGAACTGGCCGAAGGACAATCTGGTATTTTGATTTTTGCCGAAACGCCGTTTTACGCTGAAGGCGGTGGTCAGTCTGGTGACCAGGGCGAAATCACCGATGGCAATACCGTGCTCGAAGTTTACGACACCACAAAAATGAACGAGCTGCATCTGCATCACATCACTGTGAAGAGCGGAAAACTGCAACTCGACAAATCCTACAACGTGAATGTGCTTTCGTCTTTGCGCCGAGACACGGCTCGCAATCACTCGGCCACTCACCTTTTGCATGCGGCTCTTAAAAAAGTCCTCGGCGAAAAAGTGGGTCAAGCTGGTTCGCAGGTGGGTCCCGAAAAATTACGTTTTGATTTTAATCACAACTCGGCAGTGACTGGCGTACAACTTTCCGAAGTGGAAGATCTGGTGAACGACCAAATTTATCAGAATGTTCCAGTGCAGTCCGAAAACCAATCCTACAAAGATGCCGTGAAAAATGGCGCGGTGGCCATGTTCGGCGAAAAATATGGCGACAGTGTTCGCGTGCTTTCCATGGGCGATTTTTCTAAAGAACTCTGCGGTGGGACCCATGTGCAAAACACCAGCGAGATCGGTTTGTTTTTAGTGGTCAGTGAATCTTCGGTGAGCGCAGGCGTTCGGCGTATCGAAGCACTCACAGGAAGAACAGCTCTGGCCTATCTTAAAAAGAACGCTGCCGAAAACCTACGCGCTCGCAAAGATCTCAGTCTGCCCACGGCCTGGGATTCCTATTTAGAAAACGACGGGACCACTGTAGCTTCGTGGATCGAACAGTCGCAAGAGCAAGCTTCACAATTCAAAAAACAAATTCAAAACTTACAAAGTAAAAGCGTCGATTTTGACAGCATTATCGCCAAAGCGGTTCCCCACGTGACTTCCGCCGGAGAATTAAAATTACTCGTCGAAATTTTTGATGTGGAAGACCGCGGTGTACTCAGCGACATCGTCGATAAGCTTCGCGACCGCGCGCAAAATTTAGTGGTGGTCGTTGTAGGTGCAGGAGAGCAAAAACCTTTCTTGATCGCTTGTAACAAAGCCCTCAAGTCGGTGGTTTGCGGAAATATCGCAAAAGAGCTCACACAAAAGTTTGGCGGCAAAGGCGGCGGGCGGCCTGACTATGCTCAAGGTTCTTTCGATACGTTTGATGCAAAACTGGCCCTTGAAATTGTTAAAACCACTTTAAAGTAAAATCCGTGGTGTTTTTGGGGTTAGGGATTCATCCACAAAAAAATTGATTACAACGCCTTGAGTGCCTGCATAAAATCTTTTTGTTTTTTGAGATGGTCGCAGATGTCTTGACCCACTTCGCGCCCCGCTTCCACATCGGAGGGGTGGTGCACACCTGCAATCACACGCAGTTCGCCGATGTCCCAACCGTGCTCCAAGAGAGCAGCTCTTTTTGCAGGAAAGATTTCGACAAGAACACAAGCTCCCACAGTTCCAAGGGCCGCGTGGGAGCTGGGATAGGATGTTTTTCCAGAAACTTTTTTAATACAGGGTTGAATGTCAGGAAAGCGATCGTAGGGTCGTTCTTTGGCGTAAAGTTTTTTGTAGTGATCTGTTACTTTTTCCGTAAGTTTCAGCACTTGATTTATAATTGGTTTTGCAAGGGTTGCTTCGTCCTTTGTCACTGCCCCCGAGAACTGAAACAACGCTTCGAAATAAGGAATCCACTGCTGCGTGGCCAACTTGCATTGGTCCTCTGTTCTGTTTTCCTGATACTCAACAAGCTGAAGATAGTCTTGATGGTCGATACGGGTTCCAACGGCGGGCGGCGCCTCTAACGGAAAGTCCTGGGGTTTGATTTCTGTCCAGTCTGCAAAACATAAAACCTGTAACAACAAAATAAGAATCATCAAGCCCCCTTGGTATGCCATCAGGTACCAAGTACCTAATGCGGTTGACAAGTTAAGAAATTTTTTGTTTTTAGAGGTCTATGGTCATAGTCACAGCTACCTACCAAGGCGAAAAACATTGCGAAGTTCATCATGGGCCCTCAGGCTCACTTATCGAAACAGACGCCCCCGTCGATAACAATGGCCGTGGCGAGCGGTTTTCTCCAACAGATTTAGTAGCTTCGGCCCTGGGAACCTGTGCTCTGACCGTGATGTCCATTGTGGCCGAGCGCGATGGAGTTTCCTTAAAAGGCGCCACAGCCCGGGTCGAAAAGCACATGGTGCAAAACCCACGACGCATTGGGCGACTGCCGGTGACAATAACAATGCCCGCCGGCATTCCCGAGGACTATCGTAAAAAACTCGAAAACACTGCCCACACCTGCCCCGTGCACAAAAGCTTGAGCTCTGACATCGATTCTCCCATCGATTTTGTGTATCCCGACTAAAAATCGCTTCGCGCTTTTTTAACTACATTCATTGTGCGATTGGCACAGAATTGATAGTTTTCTTCCATGCGACTTTACTTAAAGATCATAGCGATCTGTTATTTTGTTGGATTTATTCTTCATGTTTTGGATCTTTTTGGAGCCAGGCTCAACTTTGCTGAGATGAAACCTCTATGGAAAGTTTGGATCGTTTTTTTGACCGTAGCTGACGCTGTAACGGCTTATGGTTTGATCAAGAAAAGAATATTTGGTGAAGTATTCTTTCTTGGAGTGGCTTTTTCCCAGCTTGTCGCCTACACAGCGTTTGAGCATTTGTTTGGGCCACAAATGCCACTCATTCTTTTTCATCTTTTGACTATTGGAATTTATATTTTCCTACTCCGTCGACAGAACATCCTTCTCGAAAAAAAATGATGCGGATCTCAACTAAAAGGTACGGCGTACCTTTTCGACTATTTTACGTAGTAAGTGACGTTCATGTCGAAGGACAATTCCTCGTGGTAGCAGTCTTTTTCTAGATCGTTGTCTCCAGTGATCACGAAACTGAATGTTTGATTGTTTGACGTGGCCGTGAGCCCCAAGGCGATCAGAATTTTCTGGTCAAAAGAAAATACGATGTTTCCTGACTGCTCTGTGATGGGCCAGCTGCAGTTTGCGAGGTTTTGATCATCCCCTAAGCAGAAGTCATCGGCTACGTTATCAAAACCCGCGCCACGAAGTTTTAACCAGTCGTATTTATAAACTGGAACTTCAGTGCCTGCTCCGAGAAAAAGTTTACCTTCTGGGGGCGTGGTGTCCATTAACGCCGTTTTGTTGTTCGTGGCTAAAACAAAATTATTATAATTAAATACAAAAACGTCGTCATACTGAAAACGTTGAAGATCTGTTTGCATGTCGAGATCACAGATGACCGCATTGTTTGGGAGCTGCAACTTTTGTTGCTGCTCGTATCGGGCCTGCATGCGAGTGTTTTTGGTACCCAGATTCCCATTCTGTGAAAATTCGCAAATCTCGGCTCGGCCTGTTTCGATACGAGTGTCTGCAAAGCCAATTTGCTGATTGGATTGAATGAGTTTTCCAGCTCTGCGTGCCGACTCGCAGCTCGCTTTCACCTCTTCGATGACCTCATTGTCGATAACCACATTGTCGATGCTTTCAATGCCTTCAACGGCGGACGGCGGGCGCGCGGTGGATTGAGAAAATGATTTATCTGAGCAATTTTGAAAAAGAGCCAAAACGCAGATGAGCGGAAAAACGATAAAAGTGGTTTTAATAAATCGCATAAACAACCCCCGTCTACAGTCTAATAAATGCAAAAAAGAGTCCAAAATCGCTCTTAGCCATAGCAGGCCTGTTTGTTATGATTGATCTAGAATGAGAATTTCTCAAATCGACGCGCAGAACTTATGGACATTGCCTAGTTTGGTGCCAGGTCCTGTTTCTGGACACAACGAATTAAATC
>JANOYW010000006.1:0-13457 GCA_031429075.1 Bdellovibrionales bacterium
CGGGGCGCAAACGCTGGAACAAGTTTTAAATCTTGTTCCTCAAGAGTTCTACCTCAACTACGTTTTGATGTATCGCAGTCGCAGTTTACAGGATGCCAATCCACGCTATCCGCGAGCCATTGTCTTTGGTCGTTCGGCCAAGTTTATAATGGCATTCAACGGCCACGAAAAACAAAAAGGCTTCAACAACCTCGAGATCGTTCAGTTTCGCGAAAAAACATTTCGCTGGGAATTTCGCGAAATCACCTTCGAAAACGGCCAAGCCCCGCGCTTTTCCGAAGCCAATCCAAAAAAATGCTTAGAGTGTCACCAAAGCCCGTCGCGAACAAACGTAGATCCTCGACCCAATTGGGAGCCCTACAATTTTTGGCCAGGAGTCTACGCCAGCGTGGATGATAAAATCGAGCCGGTGCTGAAAAGAGACTACGAAAGATTCACCAGTGGTCAAACCCCATCACTTCACGGGACGCTCGCCAAATTTTTACCTCAAGATTTGTTTCTTCTCGACGAGCAAGCCCAGGAACAAGCGAACCTAGAAAAATTTGAAACTCGCATCAAGCCCGCTCACGATCGCTATAAACATTTAGGCGCTTTTAATTCGCGCTCCCCCCTCAGTTTAACCAAATCCACTGTCATTTTAAATATGCGTCGAGTTTTAAGAATCGCGCGCGATGAGCTGGGTGAGCTTTTTAACGTTTACAAATACACCTTGCTCGGCATTGGCGACGCGGTTTCGCCAAGTAATTCTGTCATGCTGAAGTTTGCCTGCGGCGACCTGTACATGCCTGAATCTGTGCACCAAAAACATTTACAAAGCGCTCTTCAATTTAAAGAAATTCCGCAAGCGGAATATCAGCGGCCACCCAAAAGCTATGGTTGGCAGCATGGTGTGGCAGCGGGCCTCGATATTCTTCTTCGCCCCCTGGGAGTCGTAACCGACGATCTCTCCATGGATTTTAGAACAGACGGACGCTTTAGCGCTGACGATCGCTTCACGTCCCCACACAGCGCCTCCTCGCATCTTAGAGACGCCGCATTTTTGGTTTACGAAGGCGACCCGGCTGTGCAATTGGACTGCAAGCAGCTCAAAGAAGCTGCGGAGAAAAGTTTAATGGAGTTTGAAGCCTCTGGTGGACTGGACCGCATCCTTTCCCGCACTCAACAGGCCATTTACGCGCCACCAACGCGGCAACTTGTTTCTCGCTGTATCAGCTGCCATGTGAACTATGAGGATGGGGGCGTGGCACCGTCGATTCCATTTGACGATTTTAATCGACTCAAACCGCTGCTCAGCGAAAACAAATATCCACGCGGCACTCTCTATAAGGAAATCCTTTTTCGCACCAGCGATCATGCGCCGCTTCGCGAACAGATGCCACCTGCCGGGCAGGTGGATCGCCGCCTGCGCGACGAGTTTATTTCAAGCATCGAGGCTTTACTACCTAACTAAGATTATGCTAGCGTTAAAACATGACAAATTACAAAATTGCCGAAGACGTTCTATCAAAAACTGTAAATGATGAAGAAGTCATTGTGAACTTGAACACGGGCACCTACTTTGGACTGAATCCCACCGGCACGGTGATCTGGAATCATCTCAAGTTGGGCAGTGATCCATCGGTCATATTAAATGATCTGCTGGAACAATTCGAGGCCAGTGAAGACGAGTTGCAACAGGACTTGGAACAATTTGTGGCCCATCTGCAAAGCCAAAATATGCTCAGCGAAGCTTAAGACCTTTTATTAAACCCCAAAAAATTCGAAAAATATAGAAAAACGGTAAAGTCCAAGCAAACCTAATTTGGTATTTATGGCGAATATAGTCCGCACTGGGAAACAAGTGGAGGCCTAAAATATGAAATCGTTGCAGCCAGTTCATGCTCCGCCAGTCCTGGTAAAAATCACTCCACTGAGTCCGCAAGGGAGATAGTAAATACTGCAAGGGCTCGGCACGCAACGTTTCGCCTTGCCATGGACTTTCAACCTGGGCCCGCTGCAAAGTTTTATGGACGATGTGCCTTATATTTTTATCTTCACAGATCCGTTTTACTTTCTGCCACCAACTAGAGGAGCGATGGGCAGAAAGAAGCTGAAGGTCTGCAATCCAATGAGGCTCTGGATATAAGTAGTGATGCGCCACCCAGTGCACACTACAAAGAATCAACGCCAGCTCATCACTCACCGTGTAAGCACGGATACGAGAAAGCATTTTTTTTTCTTCCCAGAGTTCTTCAAAACCGAACAAAGACTTTAAGCTTTGCTGAGCAAACACTTGCCAGTGTACATCATATATAACTGGTAACTGATTGATTTGTTTAACAAATGAAATCTGACCCAGCAGCTCCTGCTGATTGGCTTGCGGCTTGTAGCCATTCCCACTTAATAAATCAAAAATCGCCGCTCTATGTTTTGCCGAAATTAAAACATCGGTATCAATGCGTGGACGCAGGAGAGGATCCGAATAAAGTTCGTAAGCAAGGGCAGAACCCTTCCAAATCAGGAAAGGTATTTGGTTTTCGTTCAAAAGTTGGCAAAAAGAATCGAGATCGCTTTTGCAGACCAGTTCCTTGGCGATAAGTTCTTTTGAATGGGCTTGCATGCGCATTACTTCAGCCTATGAGACGTGGATTTCATTGTCAAAGCCGGTTTCGCTTCGTACTATTACTGAGTGAGAAGCCTGTACATTCTCCTCAAAATGATTGCACTATGTATGAAATATTCTTTTTTCATGCGCTTTAGCAACGTTCAAAGTTGTTTTAAAGCCTGCAAAAAACCAGGCTTTATAAGCACCACAAAAGATATGGCCTTCGCTGACAAGTGCATTCGACGAATGTACACTTTTTTGCAACCTAAAAATCCATGTCTTGTGCATTGTTTTGCACTGGCGCAGTCAGCAAACAAGCATTTAAAAATATATTTCATTCTTCCCAAAACGGCAGCAGCACCAACACACGCTTACGTGCAGTATCAAGAGCTGCTTTTTTCAACAACCAATTTGGATAGTGAAGCCGAAAATCTTCTCGTTTGGAGTAAAAGTGGCTAGTCATTTTTCTTATCGCATCCATGGCCTAAATATTTTAAGCCTACAACCTTTGAAAAAAGAGCAGGACACTTTTGCCAGTGCAGATATTGTTATCCAGTGGGTTTCGCAATTGCCCCAGTTGCCCGCCTGCGCGGAATCCCACATCCTGCGCAACCAAGCCAATGAGTCACAAGCGATTCTTTGCAAATATAACAACGGCTATCTTTCCGTGGACTATTTTGACTGCGGGTTTTTTTATCTGCAAAACTCCACGCTGTCTGTCTTTCAGAAGCACCCAGACAATGATTTCTTTATGGCCATGTTGACGACACAAATTTTGCCTTTACTCAGTTCGCTCTACCGTGTCACTCTGCACGGCGGGGTTGTGGTGCAAGAGGGCAGAGCCGCGATCTATCTTGGCAGCGAGGGGGTTGGTAAGTCGACTTTAGCGACGTATCTTTGGCAAAATGGTTTTCATATTTACAGTGATGATGTGGCAGCTATCGAAATAGATTCATCGGTTCGCGTTTACCCCGGACTTCCAGAGATTCGCGTCAACAGGGACAGTTGTGAGAACCTACTCTCCGAAGCTCAAGGACAATTGCTTCCCGTGAAGCTTGCGAAACAGCAAATTTTATTTTCTCAAAGCGAATTTGCAATGGCATCGGTGGTGGCAATTTTTATTTTGTCTCCACAAAAAAAATCGAGTTCCTTGCAGAAATCAGCTTTGTCCGCTGCACAATGTTTTTTACCTCTGATTAAAAATCAATTTCGTTGGGATATTTGGAATCCCAAAATTGTACGCAATGAATTTGAGGTGCTGGCAAGTCTTTGCCAGCACGTGCCTTGTTGGCAATTGGAGTACCCATTGGACTACGCAAGTCTTCCTTGGGTGCGGCAACAAATAGAAGGGAGTCTGCATGCCCCAAAAGAAAACGCTGCAGGTTTTCGGCAGCTGCTCTAAAACCGAGGAACAATTACTCATTCACTTTGCAGACCGTGAAACTGAATGGTTCAACGACGTAACTGGCGGCTGGAGTTTGGCCTATACCGACGAGGAGAGGATTGTTTTAGCCACAGATCGCTGGGGGACGCGCCCCCTTTTTTATGCTGTTAACAATCAGACGGGTCTGTTTTCGGAAAATATCGACGATATTATGAAAAGGCTACCGGTGCTTACATGCAATGAACAGGCTCTTGCCAGATTTTTGCTCGAAGATTTTAGTCACCCCGAAGACACGGTCTTTAATGAAATTAATAAAGTTCCGCAAGGTTCCGTTATAACAATTGAAAAAAATCAAATTCAAAGCTTGCAGTGGGTCAGGCAAACGTGGACTGTAAAACAAAACGACTTCAACCACGCAGTAGGGGAGTGGAATCGGGCATTGACTCAGCATCTCACAGCGCTTCTCCCCCAACACAAAAAATGGGGAATCTTCGTGAGCGGCGGATTGGATTCCGCAGGACTCGTGGCTCTCAGTGTTCATCTGATCCGACAACATCAGTGGCCAGTGACTTTAGAGCTTTATAATCTCACGAGTCCGGATCCCGAAAGTTCAGACCAGGGTTTTTGTCAAAAAATGGCCCAAGAATATAAAATTCCGCTTCATCAAATTTGCGTGACGCCCGAAGATTTGGAGAAACTTTACTGCCAATGGCATGCAGCAAAGACAGGTCTGCCATATTTTGCAACGCTGCAAATGTTTGAACCTTTGATGGTGTTGGCAAAACAAAATCAGTGCACTGGTTTGCTTTTTGGATACGGTGCCGATGAGCAATGGACTTTGCCTTCAGAGACGCTCGCCATAGATTTTTTGACTCAAACCAACTGGTCTCTGCTTTTAAAAAACAAAGATAGTTCCGAATCCTTTAAAACCTATGTTTTATCTTTGCTTAAACTTTGGGCTCGTCTAAAGATTCCGGAGCCCATCAAATCTGCAATTCATCGTTGGAGATCTAGAGGCATTCCCTGGCACCTTCACAATCGCGTTATTTTTCAGGAACAACGCAAGCAGCTCAAAAAGCGAATCCAAGCCGTGGAAAACAACTTTGTTTCGCATTCGCAAAAACAACTTTATTTGCGCAATTTTATTTCCGGAAACAACCAACACAACCTAGCCTGTCACATCACCATGGCACAGGCCCACGATCTCAAAGTCTATTTTCCTTATCTATCGCCCGAACTATTGGATATTTCGCTCGCCAGCTCACCTGAACTTTTATTTCTCGCCAAGGACAAGCGAGTTTTGCGCGAACTCCTCAAAGGGTTCCTGCCTGAAGAAGTTCGTACAGCCCCTAAATTTCAAGATTACAGCCAATTAGCCCACAAAACAGCTTTACAACTTGCTCAACCCACGACAAACTTTAGCTGTTTACAAAAATGGATTCGACCAAACATAGAATTGATCAAATTTGATAACGATTCCTACTTTGAAATGTTGTACGTAGAAAAATTAATGCAAGTGTATGGGGCGGGATATGAAAAAAAAGAAGAAGCCGTATCAAAAACCGAAGCTTAAAGAATACGGAGCCATCAAAGACCACACCAAGGCTGTAACGGTAGGTACAGGCATGGACGGCGGTGTCGCTCCCAGCAACCGGGTTATGGCCTGCGTATCGCTCCCCCCGTTGATTCAAGAGCACCAGTGGCTGCTCGAAGACACGCACACACAGGAACAATTTCGTGCCGCCATTTTTTCTAAAGTAAAAGCCGGGGACGTGGTTTTAGATCTGGGAACGGGCACTGGGTTACACGCCCTCTTTGCCGTGCAGGCCGGTGCCAAAAAAGTTTACGCCGTGGATAGCGAAGCAATTATTCGGCCGGCAAAAATGAACGCTCTTAAAAACAATTGTTCAGATAAAATTGAATTTATCGAGACTTCAAGTGAGCTCTTAGAGCTCCCCGAGAAAGTGGATTTGATCATCACAAATGTTGGGTTTTTCAATACCTTAAAGTATTTACCTCATGTTATCGCAAAGCATCTTAAGCCCCACGGAAAATTAATTCCCGAGCAATTTTCGCTGGAGTTTGCACCCATCGAAGACGCAGATTTCTACAACAGCAACATTAGCTGCTGGGACCAAAAACAATTCTCCATGGATTTTAGTTCTTTTAAAGCGTGTGCAATCACTCGCCCGCATTACGGAAGCTGGAATCCACAGCAGCTCCTCGGTGCACCGCAAAAACTCGGAGAGCTCGATCTTCTAAAAAATGCTGCATTTTCTGTGGCTTTTCAAAAAGCGATCCGGCTTGAGAGAGCGGGAACTGTGCACGGACTTTTGGGTTGGTACACTTTTCATCTCACCGACAAAATTTCGTTTTCGACGCGACCACCTCTTCGGCCCTCCTCTAAAATTTGGAACCAGTGGTTTTTACCGCTGGCTCAACCGCAATCGTTCGAAGCCGGTGAGAGCCTCAATGTAGAGCTTAAAATGCACACCTCGGATCGCTTCCCAGAGCCGGTATGGCAATGGTCTGTGGGCCAAAGTCCTAAAACCAGCAACTTTGACAGTCTCGCCTTTGTGAGTCCCGAATAGTTACGTAGAATTAAGGCAACGTGTTTGCATTGAAGGATTATAAAAAAAAATATTTTCTACTTTCTTTTTTGCTAGCGCAGACCTCGCTAGCGCAAGACGATCTAACTGACGATCTTCTTGATGATCTGCATGACGACCTACCCACAGTAGTACGCCCAGCACAGTCCGAAAATCCCACGCTTTCCCCTCAATACTGGATGCGCTTAGGCCTCGGGGTCACGCAATCTCGCTACACACAAAGTGTTCCCCAATTTGTGGATATCGCCGTGACTGATGATTTGGGGCCCACGTTGCATTTCGATTTTGGCGCTTGGTGGAGTTGGCATTGGGGCATGGATGCTTATTTTAAAAACACTCCTGGCGTTTTTAAAAGTTCGGTCGCCACAGAAGTACAAAATGGAAATTACGATTTTCGCCGCGCTGGCATCGAAGTTCTGTATCGCACGCATCCACTTTTTCAAAAACAACGAAAAGAAAATTTTTTAAAGCTGGGAATTCATCAACACGATTTGCCATTTTTAACTCCGGTCACCAACGTAATTCTCAGTCAGCACAACAGCCGCGTACGCACCGTGGGCTTTGGTGTGGAACATCATCGAAAGTTAAGTAGTAGTTGGCGATTGGAAAGCTTTTTGCGCTATCAATATCCCTTCACTTCTGGAGTGACTCCGCATTTCACGATGGATGGAGCCTTTGGACTTGTTCATCATTTGCCGCACAATTGGCTGGTATCTATATTTTGGACCGGAGAGTGGCACGATTATAAGTACGAAAATGGCTACCAAAATCTTTTTCAATCAAATTTTGACCTTCGAGCAGGAGTGGAATTTTGAAGACATTAAAAAAACTATCCCTACTGTTTTTATTTTTGGAATTCACTGCGTGTAAAAGCTCAAACGGCGAAATTGAGGGTTCTTCCCCTTTACGGCCCGCTGTGTTTAATGTTTCCATGCAATCTTCAACAACCTGGCCCGGGCTCTGTCACCGTGTGGAAGTGGATGTTGCAACCCAATCCAACACGCCAACCATGGCCGGGCGCGAGCGAACCGTAAACCTCAGTACGGATCTCGGCGCGCTTTACACCGATGTCGGTTGCACCACACCGCTAGCGACCTACACTGTCAATGCCAGCACACAGACTTTCGCTTTTTACTTTCGCTCAGCCGCCACCGGGACCGCCTCCATCACCGCCACCGACGGCAGTCTTACACAGGGTGTGGGATCTTTGAGCGTGGCCACGGCAAGCGCTGAAATCACTTTAGGCCAAGTTGCCATGAACTTTAACACTCTCAATTTTCCTATGCTCTCCGCGCAATCAATGAACGGCCCCTACAACTCCGTTGTCGCTGGAGGAAAACTTTTTGTCAGCGACACAACGAATCACCGAATTTTGATTTGGAATACGCTTCCCACAAGCAATCAGCAGGCTGCCGACTTAGTCCTCGGGCAACCCAATATGACCACCAACACCTGCAACACCGGTGCTCTTTCGTCTCAAACATTGTGTAACCCTTCATTTGTCCATAGCGATGGGACACGTCTCGTAGTGGCAGATGAAGCAAACAGCCGAATTTTGATTTGGAATACGCTTCCCACAAGCAATCAGCAGGCTGCCGACTTAGTCCTCGGACAGCCCAATATGACTTCCAATGCCGACGGCACCTTACTCCCATCCGACATCAACCTGGCTTTTCCGGGAGGGGTTTTTATTTCTGGGTCGAAGCTTCTGGTTGTAGACAGCGGAAGCAATCGGGTGCTGATATGGAATACGTTTCCTACCGCTAATGAGGAGGCAGCTGATGTGGTCGTGGGGCAGCCCAATTTTACCGTCAACGCCTCAGACACAACAGCCGCGACCCTCTCATATCCTTACATGGTCTCAGTTCATGGCAATCAAATGTTTATCGCCGACTATGGCAACAGCCGAATCCTCATCTGGAACAGCATCCCTACAAGCTCGGGTGTCGCAGCAAATCTTGTCATAGGACAACCAGATTTTACCACTTTTGGGTCCAACACAGGCGGGCGTAGTGCCGCTTCACTAGCAGAGGCGGCAGGACCCGTAGTCGATGAGCAAGGCCGATTTTATGTTCCAGACTTCAGTAACCATCGAATTTTAATTTATAACCAAATACCAATAACGATCCATCAAGCCGCGGATGCGGTTATTGGCCAGGTAGATTTCGCAACGGGTACACAAAATGCCGGTGGAGTCAGCGCCACGAGCATTTCCAACCCGTGGGGGCTATCTATTAACGATGGAAAACTCTGGGTCGCCGATTATACCAACCACAGAGTTTTGCGATTCACGATTCCGTACTAAATTACTGTTTTAGAAATGAAGTGAGCTCAAGAGTCACTTCACCAAATTGGCCAGGCTGAATAGACTTCACCATTCCGCTGAGAGCCACTGTTTGATTGGCCCACATTTTCACTTCGCCACCAGATTTGTTATCTTTGAGGCGAATGTGCTGACACTCAAACGTTCCAGCAGGAACAGTTACCGTGTCTGTGATGATTTCAATCAGCTCCATGTCTTGCTCAGGAATCTGCTGCTCTTGTCCATTGGCGATCACTTTTTTGATCTCACCAGTGTTGGCGTCGATCAACACTTCCATTTTTTGCTTTCCTAAGAACCCCATGTCCACATCTTGAGTCATCCATGCTTCGTCAGCAGTAACTGAAGTTGCAGTCATGACCATTGAACCTTGGATGAAACCCATGTTCATGCTGTAAGAAGCTGTGTCTCCCACAGTCCAGTTGATCAGTGAGCGTCCCTTAAGTCCTTGGAGCGCCATTTCACTAACTGTTGTAAACGGGTTGGCCGCAAATACGTTCGCAGCAAATAGAACCACCATTGCAAATATAGCTTTGTGCATCATAAATCCTCCTTGTTGATGTACTTTCAAAATCACAACACGCGGGTAAAACTTTGTCATGACACTGGCTATAAACCGATATAAAACGCGGGAAATGGAGGGACTTTACGATGTTTCAAATTTTCACAATTCTTTTTCAGACCTATGTTTTTGCAGCGACAATTCCAGTCAACGAGGCCGAACTTTTAAAGGCCACGGGGCTTGAAAAATCCTATATTTCTAAAGAGACCGGAGACTCGCTAGAGAGTTTGCTCTTTTACTCTAACAACGGCATCACTTGCGGCTTAGAGGAGTTTTACATCGACGGATACAGCATCACTGAGGGCACAGAATCTGCGCCGAAAAAGTTTGAAGTGGTTAGTGTTGTTACGGGTCCTGCAAACTACTGTGCCGCTACCGAAGAATTCAAGTGTTACACGTATTTTTTCCTGCAAAACGACGCTTGGAAAACACTCGGCGCCGAGTGCGATTACGACTCCAAATTTAACGAATAGCAAATTTTAGCTTGTTTTTATTAAAATATCCCAAAGGGTCTAGAGGTCTGTTTTTATAACGGACTTCGAAGTGCAGGTGATCTCCGCGCGAACGCCCAGTGTGTCCAACAAAGCCAATGAGATCGCCTTTATTGACCCAAGTTTTCTCTTTTGTATGAAAGCCGTTGAGGTGAGCATAAAAAGACGCCCAGGTTTTACTGTGCTCAATAATTACTAATTTTCCATAACCGTGAAATTTTGTTCCCTGATAAGTGATCCAGCCGGACTCGGCTGCATAGATTTTTGTGCCCTTAGAGGCGCTGATGTCGACTCCACGATGTCGTCCTTTGTACCCTCGAGTGATTTGTCGATAGTCTTTCAACGGAAACGAAAATTCAATGGTTGGAGATTCGGGAACATCCACAACCTCTTCGCCATCTTCCATGGTCGAGCAAGCGGTGACAAAATAAAGTCCCAATAAAAATAAAAATTGAACCCAGCGCAAATTCAAAGCCATCACCTAGTACATCGGAAACTTCTGGCAAAGCTCTTTCACTTGCGCGCGCACGTTTGTGATCACAGCTTCGTCTTTGGTGTTCTTTACCACTTGCGAAATCCACAGGGCGATTTTTTTCATTTCGGCGGGCCCCATCCCACGAGTGGTGAGTGCCGGAGTACCGATACGAATTCCACTGGTTACAAACGGACTGCGTTTTTCATTGGGAACTGTGTTTTTATTCACCGTGATTCCAGCATGATCCAAAGCGATCTCTGCATCTTTTCCAGTGACGTCGGTCGCCGATAAATCCACCAGCATTAAATGGTTGTCGGTGCCGCCGGTAACGAGAGAAAATTTTTCGGCAAGCAAACCCTCGGCGAGGGCTTTTGCGTTTTCGATAATTTTTTTGGCGTAGGTTTTAAATTCAGGCTGTAGAGCCTCTTTAAAAGCCACCGCTTTGGCCGCGATCACATGCTCAAGAGGTCCGCCCTGAATGCCGGGAAAGATTTTGCTATTCACTTTTTTTGCGTTTTCTTCAGAAGTTAAAATCAAACCGCCACGGGGACCACGCAGGGTTTTGTGAGTTGTTGTTGTCACATAGTCGGCGTAGGGAATAGGGCTTGGGTGCGCGCCACCGGCCACGAGCCCTGCAAAGTGCGCCATGTCCACCAAAAGTTTTGCTCCTACGGCGTCGGCAATTTCTTTAAATTTTGCAAAATCTAAAAGTCGTGGGTAGGCACTGTAGCCAGCGATGATCATTTTAGGTTTAAACTCTTTGGCTTTATTAAGAATATCTTCGTAGCTAATTAAGTTTGTCTTTGGATCTAGGCCATAGCTTGCTACCTGAAATAAAATTCCACTAAAATTCACTGGCGAGCCATGGGTTAAGTGCCCACCGTGCGAGAGGTCCATTCCTAAGACTCGTTCTCCAGCTTTAAGCTCTGCAAGATAAACGGCCATGTTGGCCTGCGATCCTGAATGGGGTTGCACATTGGCAGCGGCTGCGCCAAAAAGTTCGCAGGCGCGACTGATCGCTAAGGACTCTGCCACGTCTACAAATTCACAGCCACCGTAGTAGCGTTTTCCAGGATAACCTTCGGCGTATTTGTTCGTAAGCACAGACCCCTGAGCCTCCATGACAGCCTTGGAAGTATAGTTTTCAGAAGCAATCATCTCGAGACCAAACTGCTGACGCTCAAATTCATTCTGGATGGCATTGTAGATTTCTAAATCCACGGACTTCAAAGACATAGGAACTCCATTCTAAACAGGGTGATTTAATTTTTGCACACGATCAGCGTGTCGGCCACCTTCAAACGGCGTGGCTAAAAAAGCATTGATTGCCGAAAACAAATTGTTTTCGGGCAGAAGTCGCGCACCTAAACAGAGCACGTTGGCATCGTTGTGGGCGCGAGCCAAGCGAGCCGACTCTTCGTTCCAGCAAAGAGCGGCACGGATGAAAGCATATTTGTTCGCACGCATCGCCATGCCTTGTCCTGACCCGCACAGGAGGACTCCGATGGCCGTGGGATCTTTTTTAAGTTCGAGTATTAATTTATCAGCGTAATCTGGATAGTCTGTGCGGTCTTCATTTTTTGGACCCAAATCAATCACCTCGTTTTGTTTTTTTAAAAAATCGATGACTTTTTGTTTCATCAAAAAACCAGCATGATCCGAGGCGATGTATATTTTCATATTTTACTAAAAATCACACAGGCATTGGTTCCGCCGAAACCAAAGCTGTTGTTGAGAACGTGTTCAAACTTTCCATCGCGGGCATGGTGCGGAACATAGTCTAAGTCACAGTCTTCTGAGGGAGAATCTAAATTGATCGTGGGCGGTGCAATTTGATTTTTAAGCGCTAATAAACTGTAAACACTTTCTAAAGCACCGGCGGCACCAAGGGCGTGGCCGGTCATACTTTTAGTGCTGCTGACCCAAAGTTTTTTTGCGTGGTCGCCAAAAACAAACTTAATGGCCGTGGACTCAATGCCGTCGCCGGTAGGAGTGCTTGTGCCGTGAGCGTTGATGTAGCCCACTTTTTCTGGTGTTAGCTGCGCATTTTTCAAAGCCATCTTCATGGCCATGGCCGCACCAGCTCCATCCGGAGGCGGGCTTGTCATATGATAGGCATCCGACGAAGCGCCGTAGCCCGTGAGCTCGGCGTAGATTTTGGCCCCTCTGCGCGAAGCGTGTTCGTAATCTTCGAGGATGAGGATAGCCCCACCTTCAGCTAAAACAAAGCCGTCGCGATTGCGATCAAAAGGGCGCGAGGCTTTAGTGGGCTCTTCGTTTCGCGCCGAGAGTGCGCGCATTGAGGAAAATCCAGCAATGGCTAGGGGAGTGACAGCGGCTTCCACACCGCCTGAGATCATCACATCACAGGTGCCGTCTTGAATGTATTTAGCAGCTTCGCCCACTGAGTGAACGCCTGAGGCGCAGGCCGAAGTGACAGAAAAGTTGGGGCCGCGCAAACCATAGCGAATGGAAATATGCCCAGACGCCATATTGGTAATAACTAATGGAATAAAAAATGGAGTGATGCGTGAGGGCCCCTTGGCCGCTAGAACGATACATTGTTCTTCAATGGAAGGAAGGCCGCCGATTCCAACACCCACCATGGCTCCGGTGCGCGCGCGCAAAATTTCGTTGGCCGAAAAATCGAGGCCCGAATCAGTGATCGCCTGTTGAGCTGCGTACATCGCAAACTGCGTAAAGCGATCCATTTTTTTTTGTTCTTTTTTCTCGATGACCACAGAGGGGTCAAACCCTTTGACCTCTCCGGCGATTTTAACATCGAATTTTTCAGTATTAAAATGCGTGATGGGACCAATGCCTGAGTGGCCTGAACAAATATTTTTCCAGTTCTCTTCAACGGTGAGCCCGAGAGGAGATACAATGCCAATACCAGTCACTACGACTCGACGTTGTGGTTTGGCAGGGCGGGTAAAAACACTTGTTTGCGACAAGGCTTGCCTCCTAGTTAGGCTTTGCCTTTAGTTTGCAAATAGCTAACGACGTCGCTGACTGTTTTGAGTTTTTCGGCT
>JANOYW010000007.1:0-56325 GCA_031429075.1 Bdellovibrionales bacterium
GCGCAGTTGTTTTCGCAGGTGGAGTATTTGCGTATTCATAATCTCGAAGCCCATCTAAGACTGCAGAAATCGCAGCTGGCTCTCGCAGGGGCTTTATGATTAAAACCTATTCTGAATGGGTGCACTGGCTTGAATCCCGCAATATCATGCCGCAAGTTCGCCCCGGCCTTGAGCACACTGAGGACGCTCTCAAAGAAGCAGGCCTATTGGAGCGTGTTCAACCACAAAAAGTTATCCACATTGCCGGAACCAACGGCAAAGGCACCACGGCGAAAACCCTGGAACAACTTCTTTTGTCGCAAAACAAAAAAGTCGGCCTTTACACATCCCCACATCTCGTAGACACCACAGAGCGAATTTGCGTGAACGGCGCTCCGATTTCGCACGCACAATTTGTAAGTCTCTGCGAAGAGTACTCTCCACTGATCGAAAAATGGAATCTTTCGCACTTCGAGAGTCTCACTTTGTTTTCCGCCGCGCTTTTTTTCGCCTTGGATCCTGTGGATTACGCCATTTACGAAATCGGCCTCGGTGGCACTTGGGACGCCACCAATGCTATTCCTCATGCAACAAGTATTATTGTTACATTGGGGTTTGATCATCAGCACATTCTCGGAAACACCTTGCGTGAAATCGCCGATAATAAATTTGGCATTATTCAAAAGCAAAACCAGGTTTTTCACGTTCCCTACGACGAGGATATCACTAAGCAGCTTGAACAAAAAATCAAAGCAACCGGTTCCACCAGCACCTGCGTATTGTCGCCTGAGGTGGAAATTCAAAAAACAGCAAGACTTCCGATCTATCACATTCAATATCAAAACAATCTTTACCCAATCGCACTCCCCGGCCTTCGAGCGGCGCAAAACATGTGGCTGGCTGTAAATGTTTTTTCGGCTTTGGGATTTTCAAAAATCGAAGGCCTCAAAAAGCTTTCGCAAATTGCCTGGCCTGCACGCATGACCGAACTTCCGATCCCCACGCGTTGTCCAGTATATCTTTCTGGAGATCACAACCTTCAAGGACTAGAATCGCTGAAAGAAATTTTGCAAAATACAAATTACGACCGCTTAAAAATTATATTTGGACTTTCTAAAAACCGAATGCATCAGGATTTCATAGCGTCTTTTGAGTGCATTCCAAACATGGATCTGATATTAACAAAACCAAAGTTCAACGGCATTGAACCGCAGAATACGAACCACCCCTATTTCGAAAAACCTGTGGAGGCATTAAACTTTGCTCTCAGCAGTGCTCAACCGGGAGATGTGATTGTGGTTACAGGCTCACTGTATCTTTGTGGCGATATTTTGAAACAAGCCAGTGAAGTGCATACTGAAAGCGACGCTTGTACACATCCGTAGATAAATAATGACTCTGTCCCCAAAACGGCCAGGTTACACCGGGTTTTTGCAAATAGTCGGCGATGGTCACATAACCATCGTGTGGACCCCAGTAATGAAGTTCCTGTTCGCGCTTTTTTTCGAAAAAATGAAAATACCTTTGCGGGCGAATCCCCACCATATTGACCATTTCGATCTGTGGGTTAATTTTTAAAGGACCATAACAAAACCCATTACTGCGAGCCACTTCGGGAAGGACCGCGTAGTCGTCGTTAAAGTATTTTTTGATTTTATAAAAAGTATCGCGGTCGCTGGCAGGTAACGATGTCCCATAAGTCATTCCAGACACATTCAACCAGCCAATGATGTTAGCGTTGATTTGAATACTTTTTTCTAGAACCAATCGCATCTCAAGGCTTGCCAACCCTTGCGTGATTAAAATCACATCCCGCCCCGCCCAACGCTTCATGGTCTCTTGATAGGTGTAGGCATTTGGAAACACCGAACGACGATAAGAAATTTCTGGATAGGCACAATCAAAACCCATATCTGCCGCAACATTCTTAAGACGCCACTGGTAATTCTCGTTGGTCTTGCGAGATTCCCACGGATTGTGCACAAACACGGCAGCGAGCACATCGCGATTGGCCTTGTTGTAAAAGGAGCCCTTAGCAGACTGCGAATTTTCGGCGCCTTTCGCAAAGTCAACGAACACCGGTTGTTCTTTAAATGTTTTATATAAAATTCCACAGGCAATGTCGTAACCAAACGACTGTTGAATATGATAAACATCCGCAGCCGTCAGATTTTTTTCACTGATTTGATTCCAGATTTTTTCGGCGCGATAATTAACTTCGAGATCCGTCATAGGCCCCCACAGATTTTATTGTTACAAACCGTGGGGGATTTTTCAACTGAGCAGGCAATACCAGACCAAGGCCTAGCTCTTGTTTAAATCTTCAATGATTTGTTTGAGAATGAAACGGAATAACAAAATCATCTGCTGTACTGATTGTGTTTTTGGTGAACGTTGCCTCAGTTGCCGTATAGATTAATGTGTCATCTACTATTTGCAAAGGATTCGTTCCAACAATTATAAATTTAAGAGGAAGTGTTGGTAAATGTAAACTGTTAAAACTTATTGTTACACCTTGATTGAACGGCTCTACGGTATCGATCTTTACCTCGTTAGAAAGTACATTTTGAGCATAGATATTGAATGTGCCATTTGACTGTTTTAGAAAAAAGCCTCTGAAAGAAACAGCTCTCCCGTTCGTCGACGACATAAATCTGTCTTCAAATGAGTCCACTAACTGACTTGTTGTATTATTTTTGTATTCAACAACGGAACGACAATTTAATACGTCGGTTCGGCAGTAGTTTGTAACTCTTATCACCGTGTGATTTGCCAAAAAAGCTTCGACTTCCGCCTGCTCTGCTGAATAATTCGTAGCAAATGATACGGTTGCTGAAAAAAACATTAATACACTAAATAAAACTTTAAGCATTTGATTCTCCCATTTATTAAGCTTTCAAAATTGAAAGTTATGCGAGATGTATGACTTTGTTAAAATGAGAAAGCAAAAAAAATATGATCTTATAAAATGAAAAGATCGTCATCTTAATGTGACGAACTAAGTGATAGCGCCCGGAATCTCAAGATATCCGGGCCGCATTGGATCGACACAAAAAATCAGCTTTCGGGACTACTCAGTCGCCGCTTGTTTCTTTTGCATCTCGTGTTTTTGGGCGTTCAGCTCGGCCTCGCAGATTTCAACTTTTTCTTGGTATTCATCTTCGCGTTTTTGCAGTGTTCGCTTGTACTCTTTAAAACGTTCAATGCGATCTTTTAAAAACTCTTCGCTCACACCGATGATTTTATCTTTGTCGTCCAAACCGATTTTGAACTCTTCTTCTTTATCAGTGACGCGATCCATGGGCTCCGTCCACTTTAGCTTTCCGCCGCCGCCATTTTTAGGATCCACTAGATCTTTGCGACAGGTGCGAAGAGTTCCGTAGAGTCCTTGAGACCCGAATTTCCGACTGCCGTAAACGCGGTCCTCCAAACTGTAAACATCAATTTGCAATCTGCGAAGTTCTTCAGCCATGTTCACTTTTTGTTGATACATGAGATTGCCGTCTTTAACGCCGATTCTTTGTTCGGCGGTTAGATTTTCGCTTTTTTCCATATCAGCATCTATTTTTTCAGCTTTGTGTGGATTGGTGCTACACGCCGTAAAAATAAATAACCCTACGAGAACAAATATCATTTTTAACATAAGACCTCCGTCTTCCAAGAAGCTATAACAACCCATTCACAAGTCACCCAAACCGTGCTGAATGGTGTTTTTTAGCCGCTGAATTTTGTTCTATTATAGGACTCGGTCATAAAAAAGAAACTAGAATTGTGTTTCATTTTAGTACGTAAGCTCTTTTGAACCAGCCCTTGTCCGTGCTATCATTAAAAGTATGAAGTCCATGACTCTTTTGCTCATATTTCTGGCAAGCCAAACCACACTTGCCGTGGATTTGTCTCCCTCCTCTCCGACGCAAGAAGCCAAGTCGTCGAGACGATGGAGCCTTTCGCAGTGGATGGAGCAAAAAGGCAAAGTGCAATGGATGGATCTCTGGCTAAAAACTCCCTACGATTCCGGTCGATCTGGTAAAGGCTCCGGTGGTCCTTGGATCTACGATGTGTACATCGGCGGCGATTATAACCAGCACGATAGAGAGTCCTCAGGTTCCCTTGCTCCACTTCCTGGTGAAGCCGACTTTCGCTCTGTGGGCTATCACGCTGGCTTTTTTATGTCGGTACTCGGGATCCATGCAAAATACGAAAACAGTGATACAGAAGAACGCACTGTGCTTGATGGCCTTTTGCAATTGCGACTCTTAGGCGTATCGGACCAGGCTAGTAACATTACCCTATTTTACGGTGTCCACCAGGAAGATTTCCTCAACGATAAAGTCAACCTTCCGCAAGCCGGCGGCTCTCTCACATTCTATTTAGTGAATGCGTGGGCTGTTCAGGGACGCTATCAGCACTTTTTCAAAAATGACTCCGACGCCGGAAACGACATCAATGGCTACCGCTTCGAAGGAACCACCTGGGTCGAATGGGGTGGCGTTCGTTTTTTTGGCACTTGGTTTCATGAACCCATGGACTACGTGACCCCCACGGGCGACATGCGCCTCACCCGCGACGGCGTCAGTGCCGGCGTTCGTGTTTATCTTGATTTTAAAAAATAAATCGACGAAAAAGATATCTCAGCAATCAATTGTCTATAGCCTAGGGGTCAGTAATGGAAAAAATTTGGCTTAAAAATTATCCAAAGGGTGTTAAGCACGATGTGGATATCAGCACCTACAAGTCCATTATCGAAGTGTTTGCTGAAGCGGTTAAAAATTATGGCGACAGGCCCTGCTTTACAAACCTCAATCATACGATCACTTACAACCAGCTCGATCAGTTGTCCGATCAATTTGCGTCGTATTTGCTAAATATCTGCAAACTTAAAAAAGGCGATCGCATCGCCATTCAAATGCCAAATCTCTTGCAATACCCGGTTGTACTTTTTGGCGCAATGAAGGCCGGAATGATCATCGTCAACACCAATCCGCTTTACACCGATCGCGAAATGGAACATCAATTTCGTGATGCCGATTGCAAAGCCTTGGTGATCGTGGATCTTTATGCCCATCTTCTGCAAAAAATTATTTCCCACACCGACATTCAGCATGTCATCGTGACGTCGGTTGGCGACATGTTGCCTTTTCCAAAAAAGCATATCGTGAATACGGTGATTAAATACGTCAAAAAAATGGTTCCTGATTACTCATTGCCTCTTGCAACAACTTTCAGCGACGCTCTACAGGCAGGCAAAAACCTCAGCTTTGATCAAGCGGAACTCACTCATGACGACATCGCATTTTTGCAATACACCGGCGGCACCACCGGCGTGGCAAAAGGCGCCATGCTCACCCACAAAAATATTATCGCTAACATGATGCAAACCTTCGAGTGGCTCAATCCGCTTTTAAAGCGCGGCGAGGAGATAGCACTCACTCCCCTCCCTCTCTATCATATTTTTTCCTTAACCGTGAATTGCCTCACCCTGATGGCCTACGGTGCCCACAATATTTTAATTACAAATCCGCGCGACATTGCCGACTTTATTAAGACCATGCAAAAGTACAAACCCACGGTGATGTCGGGAGTGAATACTCTTTTTAATGCTCTAATGAATCACAAAGATTTTTTAACCCTCGATTTTTCGCACCTTAAAGTCAGTGTGGCCGGCGCCATGGCTCTGCAAGAGGTTGTGTCTAAAAAATGGATCAAGCTAACAAACTCTCCTGTTGTAGAAGGCTATGGTCTCACCGAGACTTCGCCTGTGGCTTGCTGTAATCCCATCGATGGAACTGACAGAGTGGGAACCATTGGCTTTCCGTTTCCTTCCACCGATGTAAAGCTGATTGACGACGACGGCAAAGAAGTGGCTTTCGGTGAGCCCGGCGAGCTTTGCGTCAAGGGCCCGCAAGTGATGTCGGGCTATTGGCAGCGGCCTGAAGAAACGGCCAAAGTGATGGATGGCGAGTGGCTCAAAACTGGCGACATCGCAATCGTTGATAAAGACGGCTTTTTTAAAATCGTCGATCGCAAAAAAGATATGATTTTAGTTTCGGGCTTTAATGTGTACCCCAACGAAGTGGAGGATGTGATCGCTTCTCATCCTGCTGTTCTCGAAGTGGCTGCCATTGGCGTTCCCGACGAGCACTCTGGAGAAATCGTAAAAATCTTTGTGGTAAAAAAATCTGATGTCACTGGCGATGACCTTATCGCTTTTTCACGAAAAAAACTCACTGGTTACAAAGTTCCAAAAAAAGTGGAGTTCCGCACAGAGTTGCCTAAATCCAACGTTGGTAAAATTTTACGTAAGGATCTTCGCAAAGAAGAATTAGAAAAGCGCGGTTAATCTTTTTTAAATTTAGATTTTGATCGATTTCAATGGGCCGTCTAGCATGGCCATTGGAACCGATTTATCCGCGCAATGAAACTCATGAGACTTTTCTTTGCTTAGAGCAAAAGGGAAGTAGTTATTCTGAAAATTCCAGACCGTAACTTCGAAACAGTTCCCATCGGGTGTCTGCAGCGTACCAAAAGTAACCGCAGCTTCATGATCAGCAGCCACTCCTTCAACAAGAAGCAATGAACCTTTTGGAACTGACATCCGACGTCCCTCTACTTTTACATTTGCATCACGTTCTGCTTGATATATTTTTCCTACGCTATCGAGATCAGTTACAGGATCAGCACAAACAGGTATCGATAAAATAGATAATGTTGTGATTAAAAATACTCTTAGATACATCTAGGCTCCAATAGAAAGGTTATGTTAAAAACTTATAAGCAATTACTCTGCCATGGCAAATCAACGCTATTTCAGTTGTAAAAGAAGCCATGATTTTTTGACTTACTTTTAATGTAAACAAAATCGACAGTTCTGTATGCTTTACATACCATTGAACATCTGTATGCTTTACATACCATTGAACAATCAAAGAATATTGAATCTCTTCGATTTATAAAAAATCAAAGTTGGAAAACAGAAGTCAGCTGAGCTCGTACTTTTTAGATGATCTTATTTAAAGCTCATCACAAAGGTGGGCTAAACACTGCACAAGTTGCCCATTCCCACCGCGCTCTGAGAGCGCTCCCGACGAACTCCCCGTCCATGAGTAAATATCTAGATGGGCCCAAGGGGTTTCCCCCACAAAAGCTTCTAAAAACAACGCCGCAGTGACAGCTCCACCAAAACCTTCGTGAGCATTGGCAAGATCGGCCACGTCGGATTTTAGTTTGCTCTTTTGCGATGGATCTAGTGGCATGCGCCAGCAGTTGTCTCCAGTGGCCTGAGCACTTTGTAGAATTTGAAGTGATAGCTTGTCGTTATTACAAAATAAGCCTGGCGTCACATCTCCGAGAGCCACTTTGATAGCACCCGTGAGTGTGGCCAAATCCAAAATCCATTCCGGTTTCGATTCACAGGCTAAGGTCAACGTATCACACAGCACCAGTCGCCCTTCGGCGTCGGTATTGTGGATCTCGACTGTCTTACCTGCTCGCGTAGAATATATATCACCGGGGCGAAAGGCATTGTGGGCAATGGAATTTTCGGCCAAAGCTAAATAAAAATCGGCATTGATTTTTGCTTTACTGTTCACCAAATAATATGCAAGCCCAAGCACCGAGGCAGACCCACCCATATCTTTTTTCATATCGCGCATTCCGCCGGCGGGTTTAATATCTAAACCACCAGAATCAAACGTGATGCCCTTTCCGACAAAACTGTAATGCTTTTTTTGCGCATTTCCGCGATAGGAAATTTTAACAAGTGCGGCTGGGTGGCTCGAAGCCTGACCAACGGCAACGTGCAAGTGATGCCCTTCCTTCGTCAGTCTTTCGTGACTCCAAATTTCGACTTTGCCTTTGGTGTTTTTAAAAAGCTCTTTTACAAACTCAACATAGGACGTTGGATGCAACTCGTTCGGCGGCAAATTGACAAGGTGTCGAGATAAATTGACGGATTCACCTAAGGTCTTTGCTTTGGCAAAAACCTTTTTAGCTTCTTTAATACCCTTGGCATTGAGAAATATTTTTTTAGAATCCAACATTTTTTTAGGCCAATAATTTTTAAAACGGTATTGTGCCATTTCGATGCCGCAGATAAGACCTGAAAATTCCTGGGCGTCTTTTCCAAGATAATGGATTTCGATATTTTCAAAACCAACGGCGTCGCGATAGACAGCGCCCATGGCATCGCGAGCGACGGCAAAAGGGGTTAACTGAAATTGACCTTGGTGGGAGCTTGCCGCAGGGATCTCGATATTGACAATCCAACAGGGACCGCGACGGCCAGAAAATTTTGTCATCAATGGCATTTTTTTATCTTTTGGTTTTTGCCATTCCAACTGGATTTCGGAGACCACGCGAGAGTTCACGGCTTCTTTGGCGCCAAAAAAATAAACCTGCGCAAGAGGAGCCGACGTCTGGGTTTCCCCCCATTGGACCCCACATTGACCGTCTGATAAAATCGATTGGGGGTGGAATCCCAACAAGCTGTTTGACATCATAGACTCCTCAGATAGACTTTTAAATATGAACCTTCTGCTGGGCTCCTGTCTTTTACTTTTGCTGAACCTCTTACTCCCGGCAAGCTCTTTTGCAAAAGACAGCAACAAAACCGTTCAGCGCACCTTCGTCGGCTTTGGCCCCACCACCTACAGCAACCTCAACTCTCGTGGAGCAGGGACTCTTTTTACGGCTGGTTACGTATGGAACCTTGATGCTCAATTTGATCTTCTAGCAGCCATCGATTTTGGCATATCATTTAAGCATAACGATGTCCGCTTCTTCACACCGCAGATAAAGGGTCGATACCTGCTCAACGAAGACCCAGAGGCGAATTCATCTTGGTACGCTGGTGGTGGCCTTGGCTTCGGCTACTCAAGTAATCACGAGGACGCGTCCTACTTTAAAGACTCCATCGTGAGTTTTGTCGTGAGTGCCGCTTTTGGTGTTAAGTTTTATCGAAAAACAGCAATGCCCTTATTTGTAGAACTCGAACACACGATGTTCGTGGAAGAGTCCGCCCATGGCACACCCATTTCCACCTCGATCAAGGTGGGAATTTCCCTTCCCAAGGGCAAAGGCAAATAGACGACTCAGCTTAACGCTTATGATTTTTTTTCTGATTCGTTTTTTTGAATTTCCCAGAGCTTAAAATAGCGAGTCATCCATCCCACAGCATCAAAGAAGGCTGCAAAAAAACCGGGAAGGCCGTCCATAAATCCACGCTTAAATATATAGCGACGGATAAATCGATTATGTGGTTTTAATACAAGATACTTGATGTGATTTTTGAAGTTTACTTTTTCGTTTTGCTGATGCAAAAATTTAGCCTCAAACGTCGAGTAAAAATCAAACTTTTTCATAAATTGCGAAATATTTAAATAGGGATAGTGCTCCATGGCCACATCCAAAGTACCCACGGCGCCATTCACAATCAGTCGTTCGTGAACATGCTGATTCGCAAACGAACCAAAACCTCTTTTAAAAATTCGCAGTTGATTGTCTGGATACTGACCACCATAGCGCAACCAGCAGCCGAAATAATAATTTTTACGAGCGAGTTTAAAACCCTTCGCTTCCGGATTTTTCGCAATCTTCAATTTTAAATCCTCAATGATCGCCTTTGGAAAACGCTCATCGGGATCCGCATAAAAAATCCAATCTCCAGTGGCCACTTCGAAGGCCGCCGAACGATTGATGTTGGCATTCATATGTCGTGTTTTTTGCAGAACGCGAATTCCAAGATTTTGGGCAAATTCGTAGGACCCGTCTTTCGACTCGCAGTCCACATAAATCACTTCGTCGGCCAGCGCTTTGAGCTGAGGTAGAAGTTCTTGGATATGTTCAAATTCGTCATTGCCAATGCAAACAAAAGTGAGCTTCATACAAACATTACTAAACAGTATGTTTTCTTGCCCTTGCGAACCACCACCATGGATTGATACAGAAGCTGCTCTTGTTTAATGACGGCGTCTTCTTTTTCCACACGCTGATTGTTCACATAAACACCGCCACCTTGTACATCTTTGCGCGCCATCCCCTTGGACGTGGCAAGTTTACATTCAACAAGCAGATCTACAATTGTGAGTGTGGACATCTGTGCTTTCGGAATTTTTACCGACGGCGCTTCACTAAAAACTTCAAGCAGCAAGGGCTTATCGAGCTCGCGCAGGTCTCCCGAAAACAGGGCTTGTGAAGCCTTCTCAACTTTTTTTAGCTCATCGTCCCCATGCACAAATGCTGTCAGCTCGCGGGCTAATGTGACCTGCGGAGCCCGCTTCTCTGGAGCTTCCGTCATTTGTTTTTGCAAATCTGCAATGGCGTCGACACTTAGAAAACTAAAATAATTCAGCATTTTGATAATATCGGAATCTGGAATTCGCAGCAGAAATTGATAAAATTGATAGACCGTGGTTTTACGAGCATCCAGCCAAATATTGCCCGTTTCGGTTTTTCCAAACTTTCCACCATCAGCTTTTGTCACCAGCGGGATGGTTAAACCCACCACATCTTCTTTGACCGCTGCGCCCTGGGCGCGCATTTTGCGAATAAACTCAACACCAGCAGTGATGTTTCCCCATTGATCCGAACCGCCGATTTGCATTTGGCAACTGTAGTTTTTGTTGAGCACAAAAAAGTCATAGGATTGCAAAATCATATACGAAAACTCGGTAAACGAAATTCCCGCTTCGCTTTCGATGCGGCTTTTCACCGAGTCCTTGGCCAACATGTAATTGACCGAAAAATACTTGCCGACATCGCGTAAAAAATCGATAAAACCAAATTTTTCCATCCAGGTAGAGTTGTTGACGATCATGGCTCCCTGGGGACCTTTTAAATCAATAAACTTTTCAATCACCTGGCGAATGCCATAAATATTTTTTTCGATGGCGACCTGATCGAGAAGCTGGCGCTCCTGACCTTTGCCGCTAGGATCGCCGATCATTCCTGTGGCTCCGCCGATAAGTACGATGGGCTTGTGTCCTGCTTGCTGCAGACGACGCATCGTCATTAATGGAAGCAAGTGACCGATGTGCAAACAATCCGACGTGGGATCGATGCCGCAATAAAATGTTTTTGGCGTAGATAACCACGCAGAAAGGTTCTCTTGGGTTGCCTGATAAACAAGCCCACGCGCCTTCAGATCCTCGAATATCATATGTTAGCCTTTATGTCGGAAAGTGATAAGACCGTGCGTGGGGTCGTAGGGCGAAACACCCACTGTGACTTTGTCGCCCACAATCACCTTAATTTTAAAACGCTTCATTTTTCCACAAAGTCGAGCACTCACCTCAACTCCGTTATCAAGCTTTACTCTGTAGATTCCTCCGCCGGTGACGTCGGAAATCCTGCCTTCCAGTTGTATTAAATCGTCTTTTGCCATTGATTAATTAGTACTTGAGGACGCCGCAAAAGGCAAAAAAAAAGGGGATCTGAATCCCCTTTCTTATAAAGAATTTAAGCTGGTTTTAGTATGAACTCATGGCCTGAGCGGCTTTATTTAAGTTCAAGATACCGCCTGATACGGTCATATTTTTCATGGAATCAGCCGGTGTTACTGTTTTTAGCATGACTTCTTTTAAAGCCAGCGCAGCAGCTGATGGATTTTGCATATAGAACGAACTAAAGCCTGTGGACGCGGCACTATGCATATAAGCCACGGCACCAGCAACGTGTGGGCTCGCCATTGACGTACCAGTCATTGTTGCGTAGCTGTCACCAGGAACTGTCGAGTAAATACCTGTTCCAGGAGCACCAAGATCGATCATAGTTAAACCGAAGCCTGCGCTAGAATTCCGCTTGCCATCTTTTTGCGTATTCGTCACAGCAATGATGTAAGGGCTGTCACAGCCTGTTGGCACATCGCCTTTGGCGTCCACATCAATGTTTAAATTGGCCGTAGCGATTGCGTGCAGGATTCCGGCTTTGCCCATTTCGTTGTAGATATCATTCCAAGCTGGGTACGAACCACTTTTGCAGTTTCCGTAATCAACACCAAAGCTTGAATTTGTTGAAACCACGTTGGCTCCCTGAGTTCCACCGGAGCTGATCCAAAGTTGCTTTTGTTTTAAAACATATCCGTAAGCTTTAAGAACTGTAGATGTAGAACTCGTGGCGCCGTTGATCGCCATAACTTTCGCACCCCAGTTGATCCCAGCCACGCCAATCGAATTGTTACCAATGGCGCCGACGGTTCCTGAAACGTGTGTTCCATGCTCGTCTTCTGCCACATCACCACTGTTGTTGTACGCGTTCCATCCATTGATATCATCGATGTAACCGTTTTTATCGTCGTCTTTTCCGTTTCCTGGAATTTCGTTTTGGTTCACCCAAATATTTGCGGCAAGGTCTTCGTGAACAAGGTCCACTCCACCATCAACAACCGCAACCACAACATCGTTACCTGCTGGATCAAGTCCGCCGATTCCGAATCCGCCCCAAGCGTTTACAGCATCGATGCCCCAAGTGCTGGCATCAAGCTTCATGTCCCACTGTTGAGAAAAACTTTTATCATTTGGAATTTGTGCGGCAGAAACCCGCTTAGATACAGGATGATCTTCTTGAACGTAGACAACCCCGCGCTGTTTGCGAAGGAAAGTTATTTCTGAGCGAAGCGCACTTCTGCTCGACGTCGTTTCGATAGAGTAAATTCCTAATTCAGGAATTAATGCTTCAACTTTTCCACCTTGAGCAATCTGTTGTAACCGCACTGTTTCAACTCCCCCGTCGAGTCGAACAATCATTTTGTTGGATGCAAATACGTTTTGTGTAAGGCAAGTAGTGACCAATAATACGAATAAACTTCTCATGAATCCCCCCGTTTCCATTCCTTTGGATATTCCAAAGATACATTCCTTGGCGTTCAAAAAGTTTCCTAGACTTTTGTAATGTTCTCAATCTTTTTATTGAAAAAATTTTATGGTAGGTGATTAGGTAGGCTAATGACAGATCTTACAGAGCGTTAAACTCGTAATTTCAGATACTTAATGATTATTTAATGACTTCCCATGTGCTTTCGCTCGCAGCGTCACGCACGTCAATTCCCATGCTTACAAGCTCGGCTCGCAACGAATCTGCCGTGGCAAAATCCTTTTGTTTTTTGGCTTCCCAGCGCTGAGCCACAAGATTTTCAATCACAGTGATATCTAATTTCTTTTGGCGAATAAGCATCTCGTCGAGAGAGCGTAAAAATTCTTTTGGCGGCTCGCCAAACAGCGCCATCATTGTTCCGTTTTCGCTGATGAAGTTTAAAAACAGAGCTGCCATGGAACGTGTATCTGGTGTCTGCTTTGAGCCGGGTTTAATTTTTTGATTAAACAAACGAACGATTTCAAAAACATCGCCCAAGGCTTTTGCTGTGTTGAAATCATCGTTATACGCGTCGTTCATCTGGAGCTGCGCAGCTTGCAGACTCTTTGCAAATTCTTTCACAACCGGTGAGTCGACGACAGGTTGAGCAAAACCAACGGAGACAGCTGCGCTGACAGTCCCGCTTGCAGCCCCATGACTAGCCCCATTACCGACAGCGTCGTTGGCCAGCTTCAGTGCCGAGTAAATTCGCGCTAAACCCGAAATGGATTGCGCAATGGTGGCCTCGGAAAATTCACTTTCCGAACGATAGTGCACAGACATTACGAGATATTTAAAAATTTCTGCCGGGTATTCTTGTAAAAAACTGCGCATGGTTCTGATATTGCCCAGAGACTTGGACATTTTTGCGCCGCTAAACATAAACATATTATTGTGCAGCCAATATTTTGCGTAGGGCTTTCCAGACGCGCCCTCGCCTTGCGCGATTTCGTTTTCGTGATGGGGAAAAATTAAATCCATTCCGCCACCATGAATGTCGATCTGTTCGCCCAAGATATCGCGGATCATGCACGAACATTCAATGTGCCAACCCGGGCGCCCCTCGCTCCATGGAGACGGCCAGCTCTGTTCACCGGGCTTTGCCGGCTTCCACAAAGTAAAGTCTAATGGATCTTGTTTTTTCGCATCCACTTCGATGCGCGAACCAGCTTCCATATCGTCGATTTTACGATTGCTCAGCTTTCCGTAGTCTGGAAACGAACGAATGGAGAAAAAAACTTCACCCTGAACAACATAAGCTTTTTTGTTCACGATCAAATCTTCTATCAAACGAACGATGCCGTCCATGTGCTCTGTGACCCGGGGATTGTGAGTGTGGGGCTTGAGTCCAAGGGACGCGAAATCTTTTTTGAATTCTTCGATGTAGGTTTCGGCAACCACTTTGGCTGTGGTGTTTTCCTTGATGGCGCGATTGATGATTTTATCATCCACATCGGTAAAATTATAAACGTAATTGACTTGATAACCAGACTTTTCAAGCCAATTACGCACAAAATTGTAAACAACCGCTCCGCGAAAATTACCCACATGCAAAAAATCGTAAACCGTGGGCCCGCAACAGTACATTTTGACTTTGCCGGGCTCTAGGGATTTAAACTCTTCTTTGGTGCGCGAGAGCGAGTTGTATACTTTTAGCATTACATACCGAACTTGGCGTTGATCATTACGGCTGTGCTTGTGTATTCAGCGTCGACACTATTATCTAAACCGATGTCAGAAACTGTTGTCATATAACGCAATTCTCCACCAATCGTCATGGCCTCGTTCACTGCGAAATCTACGCCACCAAATAACTGAAGACCAAAACCTGTGCCTGCATCTGAAGTAGTATCATCTGGGTCATATTGACCAAAAAACGCACCTGCACCACCCGTTAACGTTACCGCACCCATTGGGGCGTTACCAACAATGTTAAAAGCAGCTGTTAAAAATGTAGGTTCGTTGATGACAGTAAATCCTCCAATGTCTTTAATCTCATGCTTGCGATAACCCAATTCAACTTCTCCGTACACATCACCCATCATATCAAAACCATAGGCCAACAAAAGAGGAGTCATAAACGTGCTGTCCCAATCGCCTGTGGTGCTACCAGCTGGAGCACTATACTCAACTTCTCCACCAACGTTGAAACCCAAACCGGCTTTAAAATAATTAGCAGACGCAGAAAAACTCACTAAACTCATAGCGATCAATAGAATTGCTTTCATTAGAACTCCTTTAATTAATCCGAGGATTTTTACCTTCGGCTTTTGTTTTAGAACCACGGAGTCTATTGTTTTTTTAAGGACAAACAAGACGTTACACAGTGAATTAAAAGACGGGCTAAAACCAGACGCGAGCCGAAAGCAAAAAACTCCAAAACGTGTAGCTTTGGTTATCAAAAACAAACAAATAGCGCAGCTCGGGGCCAATGGAATATCGCGGTTCTAGAAAATAGGAAAACCCAGTGGCAACCCCGAAGGTGGTCTGATTGTTTGTTCCCTCGATGGTGCCTAAATCATACACAATTTTAGTTGTGCCAAATAAGCCACTGATAAAAAGTACACTTTTTTCCAAAGGCGACCCGTAGGGGTAAAAACTCACCTCGGCGAGCAACGGAAAGTAACCGATAGATTCGGTTTTGCTGTTAGCCTGGTAAAAATGCGCCAAAGCTCCAAAACTCACATGCTCATAAAATAACCATCCAATGCGTCCGCCATAAGACACAGCAGATTTTTTTGCATCATACGGCCCCGACGAATCGGATAAACCCACATCGGCGCCCAAGTGAAAAACCTGCGCGTGGGAAAAACTAAATATGTGGAAAAGAAGAAAAAACACCACACATCTATGCTACAGACTCGCTTTGGGATTGCAAGGGAGTGTTTTTGCGGCTCAGCGGTCGGGCGGCCCAACGGTCTCGTGGTTTTTCGGTTCCGCGGTTTTGCGGTCCTGCGCAGGAATCAAGTTTTCACTGTCCTACGCAGGACCCATTTTTTCTCAGTCCTGCGCAGGACTCATTTTTTTCTCCTCCCTCAATCCAAATGTAACTAAGGCGCGCCGCTGATTACAATGGAAGCAAAGTAATCTGAGGTTTTCCGGAGAATGAACACCTCCCAGCGCCCGTGGACGGATGTGATCAAAATTTAGATTGTGTCGCCTTTCGCACTGAGTGCATTGCCCCCGATCTCTTTGCCAAATTAAGTATTTTAGCTTTTTGGAAATGGTTTGGGAGGAAACTTTTGTCACAGGCTCAACTTCACAATTTGTCGTAGGTTTCGTTCCAGGTTCCACAACAGATTCCGTCGCAGTTTCCGCCGAACGTCTTTTACCAAACCGTTTCGCCTTTAAGGAAACCAGAGTCACAACAGCCATTTCTTGTACAAGCTCGGCAAAAGTCATCCGAAGAGCTTTTGTACCCAATAGACTTCGCACCTCCTCGAGCGAAGAATTTAGTTTTTCATCAATAATAAATCGCATTTCAACGGCAGATGGACTCACCTGGCGTTTCTTTTCAGTCGGTAGAGGTTGAGCTGCTAGCATTGCGAGCAGGACTTTTTCAGATTCACGTGTGGACGTGTTTTCAATTTTTTCAAAAATACGTAGTTTTTCTTCAGCCGATACGCGCTGATACTCTTGTTTGCTTTTCTTAAAGCTAAAACTTTGAACCTGGCAGATGTGTGTAAGATTAATAGCCCCCGACTCAATTTTTTCTTCTACCTGAGGGAGTTCTTTTAAAAGTCGCATCGCCTGGATTTTGCGACCTGCCTCCCCGCGGCTGTACTTGAGCTCACTCACCGCGAAATCAAAAAGGCTTGGATACCCAAGTTCCGAAAAAAGTTTGCGGGCTTCAATTTCTCGCAGGTGTTGCAAAATCACTATTAAAGTCTGCCTTTCTTTTTGAACTTCAGATTGGATGCTCAATAGCAATTCATCGTCTTTTAGTTTTCTTAAATTCATTTATTCCTCCCAAATGTTTAACGAAAACTATCATGCCTTTTTGAACGATCACTTTGACGAAGGCTAAAGAGAATTTTACAGACCGTTCTAGCCTTCTGATTCCCTCCTCTGTTGCACGCGAAAATAAAATTTTAATTTTTGCGAAGATTAAATGGTTTATGTCGAAGCGAGGGCCAACTAAGCGTTGAGAAATCGTGTCAAATCATTTTCATTTTTTTTAACGCAAGGAACTTATATAATTATTCATCAATAAGTCCTGCGCAGGACTCCCTTCAGCTAGAAGTTAAACCGTTGCAAATGGACGAAGTACCGTCCGAAGAGTCTCGCAGCTTCAATAAGAAAGTAACCCGACGTAGATATCATAGGGCCATTGCCGACCGCCCAACAATTGCGGTTTTAAAAGCCAGCACATCTCGATTCGCCAACACCAGTTCCACTTGCGCGAGGATTCACCAATGACGCCAAAAACCTGAGGGTGCTTTGTGCGCATCACAATCGGCTCAAATACGAACGTGAAGTAGGATTACACCCGCAGTGGGTGTGCATGCCCCATCCACAGCAATTGTGGAGATCATCATTAGCCGAAATGGATTCCGTGCAGATTCCAGCTTGACAGAACTACTCTCCTCACACAATTTACGGCAACCCAAGGAGTTCCCATGAGACTTTATTTATTGGCAATGGCTGCATCACTGCTTATTTCTAGCTGCGCAACGTATTCCCCCGTCCAACACATCGGCGGAGAACGCCATCCAAGCGCGGCCGCTCTGGAGAGCTGCTCTTTTGACATTCTCACATTTCCCGTAGATCCAAAAAATACATCCATCGCTGGCGGAATGAACGCTCTCAACATTAATGCCTCACAGGTCTATAGCATTGAGTACACAAGCTGGATGTACCTTTGGCCATTGGTGGCAGAAAAATGCGTTTATTTTAACATGAACTCAAAATACGTCACGAGTGTTAAATTCAACGACGGAAATAAAAATAGCGCGAATAAAAATAGCGCAGCGTCGGACGACTTAGCATCACCAACAACCCCACAACCTCCCGCACCACCGAGCCCTCCTGCAACACCCGAAGCACCCGTGGGCCAGATCAGCGGAAACATGGACGCAGACTTCAACGCCTGCGATGATTTGATGCGCTTGGAGCGCTCGCAGTGTCGTAAAAAGGTTTACAACTATTACCGAGCCCTCGAAAAACATAAGAGGTAGAACTCTCGTTGTCGATTATCACCCCGCTTGCTATAGTGGGGTGATGAGCCATTTTCAATTTTCAGAAATTTTAGGTAACTCGCAAAAACTCGATGGCGGAGCCATGTTTGGCAACGCCCCTCGCACCGTATGGCAAAAATGGATTGCGCCGGATGAGCTTGGGCGAATCCCCCTGGCCTGTCGCGCACTACTGATTGAGTTTTCTGATTCCACTTCCAAAAAACAAAAAATTCTTTTCGAAACCGGCATCGGTGCTTTTTTTGAGCCGCAGATGGCGGAGCGCTTTGGTGTACAAACTCCGCAAACCCACTGCTTGAGAGAAAATCTAAAAGCCCACGGGGTGCAACCCGAAGACATCACCTATGTCGTATTGTCACATTTGCATTTTGACCATGCCGGCGGAGCTCTGCCAACCTATTCCGAAATCCAAGCGGGAGACAATGGACTGCTGTTTAAAAATGCCGACTACATCACCAGTCGCGAAGCCTTTGCCCGGGCTAAAAAGCCCCACGCTCGCGACAAAGCCTCGTTTATTCCCGGTCTGGTGGAAAAACTCGAAGCCACACAGCGCTTGCGTTTGATTGATGGCCCGGAAAAACTATTTAACAACCGACTGGAATTTACCATCTCCAACGGTCACACGCCGGGCCAGTTGCATTCGCACTTCCACGGCGATACGTACACCCTGTTTTTTTGCGGCGATTTGATTCCGGGAATTCCCTGGATACATACACCCATCACCATGGGCTATGATCGCTTTCCCGAAATGCTGATCGACGAGAAACAGCAGCTTTACGAAAAGCTGCCCTTTGATAAAACCTTGTTTTATTTTACCCACGACAATGATGTGGCCGCGACGTTGTTAAAAAAAGAAGACGGAAAAATGAAACCGGCGCAAACATTTAAAACTCCCGTGTGCCAGGAGTTTTAAAAAAATTACTTCTGCGGGCAGAAGTAATCAATATTATATTGACCTTCTGGCGGCGGTTTCGAAAATATCAGCTGACTGTCTTTCACTGTAAAGTTTGGCACAACGATTCCGCCAGTGGCTTTCACTGTCACATCCGAGTTGCCATCTCCGTCGATATCTTTTGGTACGCATTCTAAATCGTACGTGGTTTTTGAGTTAGCAACAGTTTGACCAATCAAACTGAGTTGATTGCCATAATCAGCTTCGCAGATACTGCCTAAAACACCGCTAGTGAGCTTGGTGAGGCCCGCATAGGCTGTTCCGTAATAATGATCACCGGTTGTTGCTGCCGCTTTACAAGCGGTATCGCCTGGGCGAACAATAATAGAGTGAAATTGAAATATTTTTTCTTCGCCCCAGGTGTTAGAAATCAACTTGATCAATTCTGGCCCTTTGTTGATCAACTCCGCTCCAGATTCGTTTTCATCAGTCAATACCACAGCGGCCAGAGCCGAATGCTCACGAAAAAACTCCTTATGCGTCGCTTCCGCACTCGCTCCTAAGGCGCGTTGAATGGCCCGCGCTGTTCCACGGATCCCTTGCTCCGAAGAACTCCCCGTCTCTTTGCGCTGAACCGTCACCCCTAAAAACTGGCGAGCGGTTTCAACATCGTATCGTGAGCTTAAGATAAAACTTCCATCGGGAAACTTTTGTAGCCGACCATCACCATAATTGCTGTGCGTAGGGTCTGTTGTTACCACTGCAATTTGCCAATCGAAGCCTTGGATTCGATCCATAAAGCTTGCGATTTTTGTCGCCATACTCTTTTGTTCATCTTTCATAGAGGGTGAGTTATCGACGACAAACAAAACATCCAATTGGCGATCTTGTTTAATCACTGCAAACGAGGTTTGTTGTTTTTTAAAGCGTTCAAATAATTTCCAAGGAAGATTTTTGCGATCTTGCATTCCATTGGCATCAGTGGCTACGATCTCAAATTTATGCCCGCCGATTTTTCCGCCGGGCAATACCAAACGATCTTTGTCGGACTTACAGGGAATAGTGAGGCCGTTCCACGCACAGGAAACTTCGGTCACGGGAGAACTTCCGGCAATGACTCTATATTCAACCAACAGCTGATCAAACACAGAAAGATCGCCCTTCGGCGCCTGCACCACCAGAATCGCTGGGCCCTGCTCGGGAGTTGGTACATCTGCACCTTTTTCAACAGCACTAAATTGTTTATCCGAACAAGCTGCCATAAAGACCAGCAGTCCATTCATTATAAAAAATCGTTTGAGAATATTCATCGTTCCTCCAATGTCTTGACACTCTTTCGGAGAAACTGGCTCAGCCTTTAGGTGGATCTGGGCTAGGTTTATTAAGATGCATCCATTAGCATTTGGCCGGACTTGACTGGACTTTCACTGGGCCAATGTCATATGTCGACTGGACGTCCTGTGAATTAATTTGGCAAAAAGCCAGTCTAAGTTCCGATGGGAGGTCTCGCGCCGTGCATTAAACTGCGTTCTCCCTTTTCACCTTGTGATATTAATGAGATATACCTTTGTCCTGTTGTGGTGGTATGGCCGAGCGGCTAGGCAGCGGACTGCAAATCCGTGTACGGGGATTCAAATTCCTCTACCACCTCCAAATTTCGGGAGCTTCGCAGCCAATCACTATGGAAAAACACTCACAACTCCGTCTCACTCAAACCGTCCAAAAAGGTGGTTGCGCAGCTAAGGTTGCCGCACTTGAGCTGCGCCGTATTTTAGCACAAGTGCGCTTTCCCCCTGCACCTCCAGAACTGCTGATTGGCACTGGCACTTTTGATGATGCTGCTGTCTACAAAATCAGCGCGGATCAAGCACTTGTTCAAACCCTCGATTTCTTCACACCCATCGTTGATTCTCCTTGGCAGTTTGGTCGTATAGCGGCTGCTAATGCTTTGAGCGATGTCTATGCCATGGGCGGAATACCTGCCACAGCCATGGCTATCTTTGCCTTTCCGATGGCAACACTCGATACCTCCGTGGCCGTCGAAGTTCTGCAGGGGGCCTCGGATGTGATTGCCGAATCAGGCGCAGCTCTGGTCGGTGGGCACACCATTGATGACGACACTCTCAAATTTGGTTTATCCGTTACAGGTTTTGTGCATCCCGATCGTATTTGGTCCAATGCCGGTGCACAGATCGGCGACGTGCTCCTCTTAACAAAACCCCTCGGTACAGGAACATTAACTGCCGCACTCAAACGCAGTGAAGTCACAGAAGCAGAAATCCAAGATGGCATAGATAGCATGTGTTTACTTAATAATATTGTGGGCCTTTTACCGTCTGAACTTTTACCAGCTATTCATGCCGCCACCGACATCACAGGTTTTGGCCTTGCTGGCCACGCCCTTAATTTAGCGCGCGCCAGTGGCAAGACTCTGCAAATTGATTCAACAAAACTACCACGCTTTGAACGGGCCATGGAGTTTTTAGCTAAAGGTTTTTTAACAAAAGCCCATCGTACCAATGCGGAATATGTAAAAAATCATGTGACGTTCGAGCAGAACGAGCCCCTCTTGCAACAACTGGCGTATGACCCACAAACCAGTGGCGGGCTCTTACTCTCTGTTGATGCCTCTCACTCTGATACAATTTTATCTCTGCTATCTCAAAAGTTCATCTTTACACAAAAGATCGGCGTGGTGGAATCTCCTTCCACCACAGGAACACTGCGATTTTTGTGATAAGGATCCCTCCGTCAGATTTTGAAACACTGTTTACTGCTCCCACCCACTGGATTGATGTGCGAGCACCCATAGAATTTGCAACAGGCTCTGTGCCCCAAGCCGTTAACCTGCCTCTCTTAGAAGATTCTGAACGGCAGCAAATTGGTATCACCTACAAAGAGTCCGGGCAGGATGCTGCCGTAGCTCTCGGGCATCAACTGGTGAGCGGTCTTATTCGCGAGTCACGACTTAAAAAATGGCTTAATGAAATTAAACAAAATCCAGCATCGACTATTTATTGCTACCGAGGTGGTCTGCGCTCACAGATAGTTCAACGTTGGCTCCACGAGCAAGGTACAGATTGCCCGATCATTGCTGGCGGTTACAAGGCGTTGCGAAATTTTTTATTAGAGATTCTTCTAAAACGTACAAACTCTCTCGAATTTCATGTTGTGAGTGGACCCACAGGTTCGGGCAAGACAAAATATCTTCACTCCAGCGGCCAACCTTTCTTAGACCTGGAGGCTCTGGCGAACCATCGTGGCTCGGCTTTTGGAGCCATGCCAACACCTCAACCGAGCCAGGCCGATTTTGAAAACGCCCTCGCCGTGCAACTGATAAAACTGTCAAAAACGAAAGGACCTATTTTGATTGAAAGCGAAAGCCGCATGATTGGTCATCGTTATTTGGTTGATCCTATTTTCAATAAAATACAAACAAGTAAAAAAATTATTTTAACTGTCAGCGTAGAGGAAAGAGTCGAAAATATTCTTCAGGACTATGTTATAGACTCATGTTTACGAACCCCAGGTAACTCGGAACGCTTTGATGATTTTCGTAAGTCCGTAACGCTGATCACCCGCAAATTAGGTGGTCAAAGAGCGCAAGAAATTTTAAATGATATCGACTTTTCACAAAAAGAATTTGCAGAGGGTCAGGGATTTGAGTCCAATCGTGTTTGGATCCAAAAACTCCTCCTCTTGTACTACGACCCCCTCTATAAAGGGCTGTATTAGCTGTAGCGTAAATCGTAATATTTTCAGGGTTAAATAAAGCACAAAAAGCTGTCGTGAAATGCTGTTTAGTGTTACATATTTGCAAATGAAAGACTTTACTCCTCCACAGCCCGAAAAATCCTTCCGTATCACCCTGGAATTGGATCGTGCGCAAAGCCGACTGGATTCGTGCCTGCTTGCGGCCATAAAAGCGCAAACGCAGCAACCGTCGCTCAGTCAAATGAGCCGGAGTAAATTTAAACATTTGTTTAACAGCGGCCATATTCTTATCAAAGGCCAGCGCGCTAAGCCCACCTCAAGCCTTGCAAAGGGCACCACCTATGTGGATATTTTAGGTTTCTAAGCGAGGGCACACTTGATGAGCGAGCAAAGGCTGATAGATTTAGAAACTAAAATTTCGTTTCAAGAAGTGTTGATCGACGATCTGCAAAAAGTTGTCAACGACCAGTATCTTTCGCTTGAAAAAATCGAAAAAAGTATGAAGCTTTTAAACGAAAAGTTAAAAGCCAGAGAATCGTCGTCGCCTAAAAACGAAAAACCACCCCACTACTAATGATTAAAATCCCGGTTCTTTTTCAAGATAATAATATTCTCGTTGTAAATAAACCCGCAGGGCTTTCTGTTCACAATAACGAAGATCCGCAAAACTTACTGCAGGTCCTCGAAAAACAATTAAACTTGCCCAAAATGTTGCCTGTGCACCGCCTCGACAAAGAAACCAGCGGCGTGCAGATTTTAGCGCTAAACCCGAAGAATGCGGCTCTTTGGGCTAAACAGTTCGAAGACAAACTCACACGCAAAATTTACAGCGGCGTTTTAAAAGGCACCTTCAAAGAAGTTGCGGGCACATGGAACCGTCCGCTGACCGACAAGGCTGAGGGGCGAAAAAATCCCCAGGGAATTACTAAAAGCCGAATTCCGTGCGAAACCCAATTTAAGACTCTCAAAACCAACCCCTATTTTACTTTGTGTGAATTCCATTTGATCACGGGTCGGCAGCACCAGATTCGCAAACATGCGGCTTTGGAGAATCATGCCATTGTGGGTGATCCTCGTTATAACGACCCAAAATATAACGAAAAAATTGCAAAACTTTATTCGCAAAAGCGAATGTTTTTACATTGCAAGCGCGTGGAGATTTTGTCCTCCACATTCGTTGCTGAAACGCCTATAGAGTTTAAGGCGCTTTTCAATGAGTCGCAGAGCTAAGCCGCCGAAATATTTGTCACGGGGGGTTTTGTGTTGCAAGTGGGTTTGGGGTTTTTTATTTTTTTGGGCTTTTTTCAATCGTACGCTTGTGATCTTCAGATACGAAAAACAGCAAACCCCATCAATCAGCAAACACAGCACGAAAATCTCTGCCTCAACGATTACTTTGCCACTCGAGATTTAGCTTTTCACAGCATCAGCATCAACTCCATGCAGTTTTTGATGAGCAAAAGCCCAACAACCATGCAATACGACGATATGATTCTTTTTGATCTTCCTGCACAAACGGTAAAGCCCCTGGGAGACTCTGGTCGACTGGCCGTGGTCAAAACCATCCTATCGGCGTACTTTAGCAATCTTCGCAATGAGTTTGGTGCCTGTTCGCTGTCGCTCTATGACGGAGCAAAGGTTTTAACCATCGACGACTTTAAACTATATGCTCGCAACATCGAAGGCCAACCCGGAACTCGCCTGATGCTCACGAAAGATGACCTTGCAGATCCTGCTTGGGAAATGACGTGTCCCACAGAATCAGGCGCGCAGAGCGTTGCTAAAAGCGGAAAATACTTTTTTATCTTTGTGGACGTGTACGAAAATGTATCGATCTCAACAACCACGACCCATTACTCGCAGTTTCTGTTTAGCCTCAACTAATCGAACCGATACAAGTGTTGCTACGTCAGCGCCTCTTGAATGGGACTGTAAAAGCGACTACTAAAGCGGTGGTTAGCTCCATAGCCCGTATATAAGCCAAAGCCTCGACCGTCAGGAGTTGCAAAAGCATACTCCGACGGAGGAATTCCCATCAGCTGAAAAAGTGTAATTAAAAAACTGTTGTAGGGATAATCGCTGCCCTGAACATTCATGTTGTAGTAGCGGCCCGAGCGAAGAGCACCGCCCATATTGCCAATTAAAATCTGCTGCGAGTCATATCCACCGTGACCCCCGTCATTCCCCGCTTGATTGGGATGGCAGGCGCCGGTGGTGATCATGCCCGTGATCATGTTTTCCAAATAGGTTTTGCCAGAACTTCCTTCCATTTGATCGAGAGGTGCTAAAAAGTTATCAGCAATCATATTTGCAAAGTAACGGTACCAGGTCTGAAAGGCACGCAGCTGGTTTGCTGCACCCTGCCCGCCGTGGATAGCCTCGTGAAAATTCGTGATTCCGAGGTTAGGAATCCACTGGGGATCATGACTATCAAACATCAGAGTTCCAAACTTGGTCAGTCCGCAACGGAAAGCCACAGCCAAAAGATTGAGGTACACACGGTTAAATTCGGTGGGAGTGCCGCCAATGCCTCCCGGGGCGGTCGGTTGCGAACAGCTGATCTGTTGTTGATTTTGCGAAAGCGTTGCAAAATTCTTTTGCAGATCGGACAGCAAATCCAAATGCGTTGTCACTCGCTGTTTATCTTCAGAAGAAATCCTCCGATTGCCATTAAACGACGAATACGATCCCATCACTCGATTGAGAATGTTGGATTTAAACTGATTGGTTAAATCGTTCACGGGGGCTGTACCACCGGTTAAAGAGCCAAACACATCGGTATAAAAACGCTCGATCTGGCTGCCTTCATACATGGGCGGGCGAATGATACTGCTTCCCACCTTATGATTGAAGATGTTTTCGCCGCCAAGGCTAATGCGGATGGCTTTACGAACACTGGTTGGTGTTCCTGAAGGATAGAGAGTTTGCGAGTTTTCGAAAACTTGATCCGCAGTGGGTCGTTGATAATCGGCGGAATTTCGCGAGGAGCCGACTGCAGAAAGATACATGTCTCCGTGGCAACCGTTCCACCCGTCTTGCTGGAAGCCCCGCATGTAAGTCATCAGCCCCGCATTTTTTAATACCTCATAGCGAGGGTTGGCGAAGGCGTAAGAGTGCGACGCAATGGGCCCCATCGACGTTAAATTAACATCGCGGATGCCTAAGCTTCCAACGGCTGAAGTAGCCACAGTTTTTTGTGGCCAGATCTCGTTCAGATTGCAATGTTCAAATAAAAATAACATCGTTCGTTTTGGCGGAGTGGCCATTTGCTGAGCGAGCGCATTTTCGGTGATTAAGCTGGGAAGAAATGGAAGCGTAAGGAGCGCTTTTCCGCTTCCAACTAAAAACTGACGACGTGTCTTTGGGCAAAAGTAAATACTCATGCAGACTCCTTAATAGTTCCACTGCTTAAACTGTTCTGAAATTATAAAGTTTTTGATGGCCGATTTGATGCTTCCCTGGTTTTGGTTAGTACCGTGCAAAGTGGTCACAATATCGTTCATGTGGCAATTATCGGAAGCGTCGGCTGGACGGCGGGACTCAAAGGATTTTAAATGTTTCGCAAAGCACAGCATGGCTTTGTCGCTCTTTCCCAACTCGTCTGCTAAATCCATGGAATTGGAATAGCGCACCGGCTGAATACCTAAATCGCTGGTTTCGGCTTGCGTGGCCACAGGCACCTGACCCAGCAGCGTATTATTCGCATCGTAGATAGACTCCACACTTCGCAGTCGACCTAAAGTATCAAAGCTTTCAAAGGCATAACCAAGAGGGTTTATGCGTCCATGGCAAGTCACACAGGCGGAACCAGCAATCGCAGTCAATCGATGAGTCACTTCGCGAGTGGACAGTAGTTGGTTGCCTAAATCTGGAAGTGCCGTAGGAGCATTTGGTGGAGGAAGTCCGACACTTGAACAAAGAACATTTTCTAAGACGACAAGCCCGCGCTTGATCGGTGATGCGCGCACGCCGGTTCGTTTTGTGAGCATGGCTGCACGATTCAAAAATCCACTGCGTTCTGATGGCAATTGCACACTTCCGGTTGAAGACCCGTAAATTTGCGCAAGCGATGCATTTGAAATCTGCGCCCGTCGCGAGGTCATTAACTGCGAAAAACTGGAGTTTTGTGTAATCACTTCGTTTGGAAAAAACTGATCCAATTCGTCGATCAGGGCCGCCTGAAGACCGTTTGTATTGATGCCTTCCAAATAAAAGCTCGGATAGGAAAAATTTCCGAAAACATCGTAACCGTAGGATTCGCGGAATAATCGCACCATCACCTCGCGCGAGCGAGTTGTACTTAGTAAACGCTCGATCTGCTGATCAAGAATCGCATTGTTTAAAATTTCGCCAGACGCCGCAAGATTCCGCAGGGTGCTATCCGGAGGAGCTCCGGTAAGGAAGTAAGATAATTTTGCAGCGACTTCATGGGCGGTCAATTGAAGTGAGTTTGGTGCCGCTGGGAACTGTTGCCCGCGGTCGTAAACTTTGTATAAAAAATCAGGCGATTGAAAAATTCCCGTAATTGTCATTTCTAGCAGATTCACCTTCGACAACGAGGCATCCCAAAAGCGACTGGCGATGGATGTCACCTCCGTCGACGTAAGAGGGCGGCGAAAGGCAATGGCTCCGAGTTCACGAACTAAACTTTGCTGACAAGCTGATGTGACAGTCCCTTGCCCCAAACAGCTATTGGTGTTTGGGAAAGTACTTAAAGTGGAAGAGTTCGCAATGAGACTTGCCGCGCGAAAAGTCACATCAAACGAAGCAGCCACCACATTTTGATTTATAAAAAAAGATTGTTCTTTTCGTGTGTGATCAGTTTCTAAGACGATATCTGAAGGCATGCGCGAAAACAGATCGTTCAGCTGAGTATCGCTTTTAAGATTGGTATTAACAATATCTAGGATTGATGAAATAGAATTTCGAAATTCTCGATTGTTAAGTTTTTGCATGGCGGTTTTAGAGCGTGTGCCGGGTGTGCAGGAAAAAACCAAGCGCTGATTTTGATTGACCACAGCGCCGCCACCATTCGCCTGGAATATAAGAGCCCTTGAGATGTTGCGCACTTGCACAGCTGTTAAGCCCGACAGTTGGCTCATTTGCGAAATATTATCGATGGCCAAATTAATTTGCGCTTCCGTTCGACCAAGTTTTGCAGAGCTGTCGTACGGCCCGTGACAGCCGGCACAGTTTGTTAAATAGAGCGACTTCCCTTGTGCCACTTGATCGATAGTTTGATTTGAAAGAGATGAGTTAGAGGACGTCGCTGTATGCATCGCTTTTCCGCAGTTTTGATACGGCAGCGCTGTAATAATAAAAAGTACAGTAACTTTGAATACCAAAATGTAGCGATTGGCATACCGATGTTTCATAATCCCCTCATTACGAATAACAGTCTCTATTGTAAGGTTGTTTTAGATAAAGACAAACCGGCACAACGGCCAGTCCTAGTGTGAAACAAAAAGCGCCTCATATTTCTCACTTTGAAACATCGAAATACCAGCAAAGTGCCTTGCAAGTGAAGAAATCTCCATAGGACATTGCCACTATAACTGAGTAGTCTTTCCAGCGATTATTAACTTTTTACAAGGATTGGAATGCAATGAGCACACAAAACGAAATCGATACTACTACCGGTAAAAACACCTACGAACGAATTATCAAGGAATGCCCCACGGCCATGCTCAGTTCACACGATGAAATAGGCAAAATCGTGTCGCGCCCTATGCACACTATTTTAGACACCGACGACAACAGCACCGTGTGGATATTTACTAAATACGAAAATAACATCTGTGAACAGGTCCGAAAGAATGACGTCGTTTGCCTGTCCTACTCCGATCCAGCTCGCAACTCCTACATGAGCTTGGTAGGCACCGCACTTCTTGTTAACGATAGAGCAATGATGAAAAAATATTGGAGCCCAATCATGAAAGTTTGGTATCCCGAGGGCCTCGATGATCCTTCTATGATTTTTATTAAAATCACACCCCTCTCCGCCGATTTTTGGGACGGGCCCAGCAGCAAAGTTGTTACGCTTTTTGCTATCGCCGCCGCCATCATCCAGGGAAAAGAATACGACGGTGGGGAAGACTCTCTAGGGAAAGTGAGTTTTTAATGAAAAAACCAAAACCATTAAAGATAAAACCAAATAGAAATACGAAAAGAAATACTGACAAGCAAATAAAACTCGAAGTGAGATCGGACGATCAGGCGACACTCACAACAAATCAAGGCCTCCCCATTTCGGATAACCAGAATTCGTTAAAGGTGGGTGCCCGCGGTCCAACTCTGTTAGAAGATTTTATTCTTCGCGAAAAAATCACCCATTTTGATCACGAGCGAATTCCAGAGCGCATTGTCCACGCCCGTGGTTCGGCAGCCCATGGCTTTTTTGAATTGACCAATGATATGTCTAAGTACACAAAAGCCGGTTTTCTCAACGGGCCTAAAGGAAAACGAACTCCGATCTTTGCTCGATTTTCCACTGTGCAAGGAGGCTCAAGCTCCGCCGACAGTGTTCGCGACGTGCGCGGCTTCGCTGTAAAATTTTATACAGAGCAAGGGAACTACGACTTTGTTGGAAATAATATTCCCGTCTTTTTTATTCAAGATGCGATCAAGTTTCCCGACCTCGTTCATGCGGTAAAGATGGAACCCCATCATGGCATGCCACAGGGAGGTTCGGCCCACGACAATTTTTGGGACTTTGTTTCGCTGATGCCCGAATCCACTCACATGCTCATGTGGGCCATGTCCGATCGTGGCATACCGCGATCGCTGAGAATGATTCAAGGGTTCGGAGTGCATACGTTTCGTTTTATTAATGAAAAAGGTAAATCCGTTTTTGTAAAATTTCACCTTAAGCCCGAACAAGGTGTGCACTCGTTAGTTTGGGATGAAGCGCAAAAATTAAACGGAAAAGATCCAGATTATCATCGACGTGATTTGTGGGAATCCATTAATCAAGGGTATTTTCCAGCTTGGCAATTTTTTGCGCAACTTTTTGAAAGTGACAACGAGGTTTTTAAGGGTGTGGATTTACTAGATCCAACAAAGCTGATTCCAGAAGAACTCAGTCCGCTGATTCCCATGGGTCGACTAGTTTTGGATCGTAACCCTGATAATTTTTTTGCTGAAACCGAACAAGTGGCCTTCCATCCAGGCCATGTGGTGCCAGGAATCGATTTTTCAAACGACCCTCTTCTGCAAGGACGGCTTTTTTCGTACACCGACACGCAGTTATCCAGACTGGGCGGCCCCAACTTTCACGAACTCCCTATCAACCAAGCCAAGTGTCCGGTGCATAACAACCAGCGCGATGGAATACATCGGCAGACCATCGTCACTGGGCGTGTCAATTACGAGCCCAATTCTTTGCAAAAGGGCTGTCCCATGCAATCGGCCGAAGGGTTTGCAACTTATTCTGAAAAATTGAGCGGCCTTAAAGCAAGAGAGCGACCCAATTCGTTTTCCGATCATTTTTCGCAAGCAAAAATGTTTTTCGACAGTCAGACGGAGTCCGAGAAAAACCATATTATCGAAGCCTTTTCCTTCGAGCTTACGAAAGTGCAGATACCGCACATCCGCGAACAGATCGTCAGCAATTTGGTATTTGTCGATGAAACTCTCGCGAAAAAAGTTGCCGACAACCTCGGGCTCGATTTTAAAGCTGCAAAAGCTCGCGGCTTCCCCAAAAATACAACTTCGCCAAAATCCAGCATCAACATCAAACCGGTTGTGGCAAAGGCCGATTCTTTAAGCCTACAGAAAAGTTTAAACATTCCGTCCATCGACTCGCGGCGTATCGCCATTGTGGCTCTGGATGATGTGGCAAAAAAAGAAGTGGACTTAGTCAAAGAATTTTTAAAAGCCAATAAGCTGTCTTGCAAAGTGATCACGTTAACGCCAGTACAGAGGAGCGCTCTTAACGCTGATGAACTTATTCAGCAAGCAACCTCGGTGGAGTTTGATGGTTTTGTTATATTAGGAGAGCAGTTGAGCAAAAACAAAAAACTCGACGGCCTCGCGCAGGATTTTATCACCGAAGGCTTTAAACATTTAAAAACCATCGAGTTTGTTTCTACGGGGGCAAAAGCCTCTTTACTGCCATTTGCCGAGAAAAACGAAGATGGACTTTTAGTATCTAAAGGAAAATTTAGCAGCAAGGCTTTTTTGAACGAACTTAAAAAACACAAGCACTGGTCGCGAGAATAATTAAAACGCAAAGTCGATGGCCCGCTTAAAATAATCGGGCACATCGGCTTGGACCGTGATGCGCTGTCTGCTAAACGGATGTGTGAATTCAATGGAGTATGAGTGCAAAAGAAGATTGGGTCGTGCGGACTTTTCCTTGCCATATTTGGCATCTCCTACAATGGGATGACCAAGCTCTGCCATGTGCACACGGATTTGGTTTTTTTTGCCTGTGAGTAGATTAATTTTTAGCAAACTCACTTGTTTGTCTTCTTTCATCACGGAGTATTCCGTCATCGCCAGTTTTCCGCGCTCGGTGTCTGTTGTCGAAGACACAACGTAATCCTCATCCTCTACAAGATAGCTAGAAATTGTATCGTGTTTTTTTGCCAGATGCCCGCGGACAATGGCGTAGTAAGTTTTTTGAGTTGTCTTCCAGTTATCCTTCATAAATTCTTGAACTTCTGGGGCCTTTGCAAACATCAGCACCCCGGAGGTGGCCTGATCCAGGCGATGCACAACATAAACCGATTTTTGCGAACGCGAGTTGCCTTTTCGAATGTACGAATTTAGGATCCCGTGGATTGTATTTTCTTTTTCCCAAAGAGCCGCTACTGTTAGATATCCTGCGGTTTTATTGCCAATGATCAAATCCCGGTCTTCATACAAGATATCGAAGCCCTTGGGGCGATATTTTTTGGGAATCTTGGGAATATTCATGCATCTCACCTTACTTTAATTGAGTTTTGGTGTATACCCTAAGACATAAAAACAGGAGATTTCATGAAAAAAGGAACACGTAAACCCAAAGTTGCCCCGGTAAAAAAAGAAGGCAAACCATCGAAAAAAGGCCCCCAGACGGCAGAGACACGGCCTATTCCTGGACACTCGGTTCGCAAGTAAGACCTAATAATTAAAATTCAATGGCAACTGAGCCATAGAACCCGTCTTTTCCCAAGGGACTCACAAAATAGCTCCCGCCAACGGAGCTAATCATCTACAAGGCAAATCACGGCGCGGGTTGAAGAGCAGGTACTGTTCGTGTTATTCCAACGAGTTGCGGTGGTGGAGTTACTTGTACCATTCGTCCCGTTAAAACCAACTGTGCCATTCGTCCAACTGTTGCAGTGATTTCCAGTAGTGCTTGCAGACCATGCCGTGGCAACTCCAGTACCTCTACCAGTCCAATAATTAATAGTGCTTCCAAAATTCTGCGAATGCGTCCAAAGCTTTGAGTTATTGGGGCCGATACCAAAAGCATCTGCAATAAAAACTCGGCCACCTAAAGATATATTTCCTGCAACTGCAAAATTATACTCTTGGCCTAAAGCAAGATCATTACAAACAGTTGCATCGCATAAAAATGCACGTGTGGTTGTCGCATCAATAGTAACAGAACTTTTTCCATTCCAACTTGTAGACGTTAGCTCGGAAATGCACCAAGAGTTGGCTGCTAACAAACTGCCAAAGGCACCAGTTGCAGTCGCTTGTGAAACAACAAATAAATGTCTACCGCGAACCGTTCCCGTCACCGTGTCTAGCACAGCATTCCCATTCGACTTGTTCACTATCGTTAAAAGCGCAGAGTCGCTCCTTGTTCCCTCAATCTTAAAACGTAACGTCTCACCTTCACTCATCCCAATGTCTGTTGATAATGCACTGTCAAACGCGATCCAATTGTCGTTCCCGTTCTTACTAAAATAAAATGTCGGACTCCCCACAACACTACTTGCCGTCACGCCTAATAAAATAGTCCCCGACACACCCGTAATCGTTTGCGATGAAGACGCATAATTAAAATCCGACCAGTTCACCGCCACTGGCGTGGGGTCAGTCAGAATATCCACCTTATCCGAAACCATACAAATTAAACGGGCTGAGGTTGAACAAGTATACGACGCATTTAACCAGCGACCACCGCTTGTAATATTACTCCACCCTCGAACTCCAAGAAACGAGCTGGTCGAATCCGTCCAATTATCACAACGATCCGTAGCTAAACTGGCCCATTTCGTGGCCGTACCCGTGGCCCGAGCTGTCCAATAATATTCAGAAGATCCAAAATAATCCGCAGCAGCCCACAACTTCGAATCCCCTGGCCCTAAGCCAGAAACATCAATCGTCATCTTACGGCCACCTAATGTCAGACTCCCTGCTGTCGCAAAATAATAATCCGTGCTGGCCTCGGGGTTCTGGCATCGCGTGCTGTCGCACAAAAAAGCCTTTACCGTTCCACGGCTGATCGTGGCATTCGCCTTACCTTTAAAATTCTGCGCAGTAAGATGCGTGTAACACCAACTGTCCGCACCGCTCAATCCACCTAAATCTCCAGTCACAGCCGTCGCAGAAAGCACAAAGTACTGAGCTCCGCGAACCGTTCCCGTCACCGTGTCTAGCACAGCATTCCCATTCGACTTGTTCACTATCGTTAAAAGCGCAGAGTCGCTCCTTGCTCCCTCAATCTTAAAACGTAATGTCTCACCTTCACTCATCCCAATGTCTGTTGATAATGCACTGTCAAACGCGATCCAGTTGTCGTTCCCGTTCTTACTAAAATAAAATGTCGGACTACCCACAACACTACTTGCCGTCACGCCTAATAAAATAGTCCCCGATACACCCGTAATCGTTTGCGATATAGACTCATAATTAAAATCTGACCAGTTCACCGCCACTGGGATGAGATCCAGTGACGAAGTGTCCGCGACATCAGACACAATACACACTACTTTTTGAGCCGTGCTACAAGTTGAAGTCGTTGTGCTCCAACGTGTGGCTGTGGTTGCTGTGTTGCTGTAACCTCTGACTGCACTAAAATTCGTGGTGCCGTCTGTCCAATCATCACAATGGTTCGTCGACCCCGTTGATGGCCATAGCGTTCCGCTTCCCGTTCCTCGATTGGTCCAAAAGTAATTGGATGAGCCAAAGTAAGTGGCTGAATTCCAAGCTGTACTGTTGCCCGGCCCTAATCCCGAGGCATCACTTGTAAATGAAGCGCCTCCTGTTGCGGGAGTTCCCGACAGCGCGAAGTTATATGTTTTTGAAGCTACGAGTTGATTGCATCGACTGCTGTCGCACAAAAAGGATTTTACATTTGCAGAATGTAAAACAATCTGATTTTTACCCATCCAATCATTAGCTTTAAGATTGTTTAAACAAAACAAATCTGCACCTGATAAACCGCCAAAATCACCTGTATTGGACGAGCTGGAAAGGACAAAGAAAAAAGAACTTTTAACTGTGGCTGTGACTGTATCAACAAGAGTGTTCGAATTCGTAATGTTGCGGACGGTAATCGTTGCTTGATCTAACTCAGAGCCAGCAATAAAAAATTGAAGAGTGCTTCCTCTCACAACGTTAAACGTTTGCGGACTGCCCGGAACCACAGTCACTTGCGCTTGATTGTTTAATCCATATTTAACTGCAGGCGTCCCCACAACATGGGCCACAGTTACTTGTAAAAGTATTTGCCGGTTAATACCTGCAATAATTTTTGTGGAAGAGACGTTGTTAAAATCAGTCCAATTTATCGCATCTAATTGGACATCCATATTGTTTTTAAAAAAAGAAAATTGGCTAAACTGAGAGTGGCCGATAATATAAAATATTATAAGTATAAGAAAAGCTGCAATTTGTTTTAACATCACAAAACTATACCCATGTTATATATTAAAAACTGTGGCCACCAGAAGTCAATTTTTGATTGATTTTTTAATACCCAACTGAAGACGTCCAGAGCGTAAGCCCGTCATAAATAAAAGTGTACACCGCACCCGTCACCGGATCTCCAGGCATATATCCGCTGGGCAGCTTTACATTTGTGGTCGCACCATTCAGTTGAATAGTCGTACAATATGCTGTCGTATTAAGCAGAGTCAGGGTGTAATATCCCCCCTCCGACACATTGGTGATATTTAGAGTACCGCAAGCACCCGCCTGCACCGATCGAATTGTATTTGCAGAACTAAAATTCGCAGTGACACTCGTAATTGTATCTGTATTTACAACAACTCCACCTTTAATAAAGCCTGTAGCCACAATGTTACCCACAACACTCAACTTCTCTGCGGGAGCGGTTGTTCCGATTCCCATACTGCCGCTGGCATCGATGATAAACGGAGTTGTGTCTGTGTCCGTGCCATCATCATTCACTCTGAGCGAATTCCCTGTCCCGGCATTTGTAAGTATTAACGGTACAGCTGCGTTGGATACGCCCGTGGTAGAAACCTTCAGAACGTTGCCAGTTGATGTTGCACTATTAAATGAGTTGGCTAAATTTAAAAGTGTGCCAGTAGTTCCAGACGTCGTCCCCATACTCATTGCTGTTTGCGTAGTGAGTGTGTCCCAGTTCCAAGCTTGCGCGTAGTTGGTGTTGGCAATTGTGTTTACTGCCGAAGCTGCTGCCAAACTTGAAAGGGCTGTTGTTGCACTTGGAGTTGTCCAGCTTAATACGCCAGAACCATTCGTAGTTAAAACTTGGCTCGCGCTGCCTGCTGTATCAGGAAGTGTTAATAAATAACTTGTGGTAATCGCATCGGGTGCACGAATCGCTACAGTGTCGGTACCGCCGGCTGCAAGTTCGCGCATGATGAGTTGACCTGTTTGCCCTGTGCCCGTTCCGCTAGGTCGCGAAGTGATTGCTCCGGCAGCGTCGAGGATTGTTCCTGGTATTGTCGTACCGATACCGACGTTTGCGCCTTGGATCGTGACACGATCAGAGTAAGCCCCCGCAGAGTAAGTTTTAAACCCCATGGTTGTTGCCTCTGCACCATCCGTTGCCGTTGGAATTGTCGTGTATATTTGGGCAAACTGTCCACGATTGTTAGATGCATCCATTCCCGTAAAATCAATACGACCAATTTGATCGCCACTGACCATGCCCACATTGTCGCGTGTGTGCTCGAGAGTGAGAACCGATCCTTCTGTACCGCTGTACCTATTGAGAATGGAGAGGCCGTTCTCAAAGGCACTGGAGTTGACGGCATTCATGGTCATAACAGACTCACCTGAACTGTAAATTTGAAAGACCGTCGTCGGCGAGCGATCTGTCGTGCCACCACTTGGATAGCCAAATCCCGCCACCTTAAACTGCATGCCAGCCCCCGCGTTCCCTGTCGAGATACCGGTGCTCAAAATCAGATCGCCACCAGCTAAATTAGTTCCACCTGATACGGCTCCACCAGCGTTGATCGTAAGATTGTTCCCTGCTGTGGCCGCCGTTTGGTGACGCTCTAAGCCCACCGTTTGTGCGCTTTGTCCACTGAGAGAAAGATTAAAGCTTGGAACGGTCGTGCCAATTCCCACATTCCCACTCTGATCTATTACAAAAGGACTTGTATCGCTCGCAACATCGTTCACTAAAAACGAATTTCCTGTGCCGGTATTTGTAATGGATAACACGTTTGTACCACTCGCTGCGATGTCTGTGCTGGCATCAAGAGTCATCGTGTCCGAAAATTTATCAAAATTAAGACTGTCATCGGCCACTGTTGTTGATGGTGTAGTCCAGCTTAAAATTCCTGCACCATTCGTTGTTAATACTTGGCTCGCGCTGCCTGCAGTACTCGGAAGTGTTAATGAATAACTTGTGGTAATCGCATCCGGTGCACGAATCGCTACTGTGTCGGTACCACCGGCCACAAGCTCACGCATAATCAATTGACCTGTTTCACCTGTTGCAGTTCCGTAAGGACGCGAGGTAATTGCACCTGCTGCGTCGAGGATTGTTCCAGGAGCGGTTGTTCCAACACCCAAATATCCGCTGGCATCTAAACGCATTCTTTCATTGTAGGCTGCTGCCCCCGTCGACTGGCCGAATACAATAGATGGTGCATACACTCCTGCGCCCGTATTTGAAACGGATGCCACATACGCATTTTGATAATTTCCGTTTGTGTTGCGCGACTTTAAGCTCAAGAACGATGCAGAGCTATCAAGTGCAGCCATATTATAAGTTTCTAAAACAGGCCCCACCACTGAATAGTTGGTTGCACCGCTCGAGGCAGCATAGGCAACGCTGTCAGTTTTTGAGTTATTTAAGTTAACACCATAAAAAGTGACACCCACGATATCGCCAGCCACATCGAGCTTCGCACCTGGTGTTGCCGTCCCGATACCAACTTGTCCGCTGGCATCAACAACAAATGGAGTTGTATCGGTATCTGTTCCATCGTCATTCACTCTAAAAGACCTGCCAGTTCCTGCGTTTGTAACCATCAACGGCACGGCGGCGTTTGATGCTCCCGTTGCTGCAATTTTAAGAACGTTACCAGTGGAAGTGGCGCTGTTGAATGAATTGGTTAAATTTAAAAGTGTTCCTGTTGTTCCAGATGTCGTTCCCATGCTCATTGCCGTTTGTGTTGTGAGAGTATCCCAGTTCCACGTTTGAGCGTAGTTGGTGTTTGCAATCGTATTTGTGGCTGTGGCTGCTGTTATGCTGGAAAGGGCTCCTCCACCGCTTGGAGTTGTCCAACTAAGCACGCCAGAACCGTTTGTGGTTAACACTTGGCTTGCACTACCTGCTGTGTCGGGCAAGGTGAGCGCATAACTTGTACCTACAGAGTCTGGTGCACGGATCGCTACTGTGTCGGTACCACCGGGAGACGCTGCGAGCTCGCGCATGATTAACTGACCTGTTTGGCCAGTGCCGGTTCCGTTCGGACGCGAGGTCATGGCACCTGCGACGTCGAGAAGTGTTCCCGGAGTGGTTGTACCAATCCCAACGTTTCCAGCAGAATCAATTCGCATTCTTTCTGCGACACTTGTTCCGTCGAGCAACGTACCAAAACTCAAATACGCATCGCGATTCGCACCAGAAGTGGGGTTCACTTCCCACGCCGTATTGATCGAAGCTACTGTGCTCCTTGAGCCATCACTAGTCCCCTCTATAGCGAACTCAAGCCCAGTGCCGAACCCCGCTTGTGGTTGTGTCGCACCTGTGTACATTCTTCCAATATTCAATGCTGGATATACGGCATTGCCGGTTCTGTCGTTTATAATCTCCGCTATCGTACCCGTACTTGTTCCCCAGACTTCGAAAGTTCTGGTTACCGATGCTGTCCCAACTCCCACGTTACCTGACGCATCGACAATAAACGGTGAGGTATCGGTATCAGTGCCATCATCATTCACGCGAAGTGAATTTCCCGTACCAGCATTGGTTAACATCAATAGCACAGCGGCATTACTTGCTCCCGTGGCTGCAAGTTTGAGAACGTTGCCAGTTGATGTTGCGCTGTTAAATGAGTTGGTTAAATTTAACAATGTTCCTGATGTGCCAGAAGTCGTGCCCATGCTCATTGCCGTTTGTGTAGTGAGCGTGTCCCAGTTCCAAGCTTGAGCGTAGTTGGCGTTGGCTATCGTATTTACTGCCGTAGCGGCAGTAACACTTGAAAGTGCAGCTCCGCTACTTGGAGTTGTCCAACTGAGCACGCCAGAACCGTTTGTGGTTAAAACTTGGCTCGCACTTCCTGCTGTATCCGGCAGTGTGAGTACATAACTTGTACCGATTGAATCTGGCGCACGAATCGCTACAGTGTCGGTACCGCCAGGAGACGCGGCCAACTCGCGCATGATCAACTGACCTGTTTGCCCAGTACCGGTTCCGAGGGGGCGTGAGGTGATGGCTCCTGCAACATCAAAGAGAGTGCTCGGAGTGTCTGTTCCAATGCCAACCGCGCCGCTCGCATTAATGATCATTCGACTTGTATCATTTGTCCCAAACTCAATTGGGTCGGCACCGACAGTGTTCAATGTTAAACCAGAGCCTGCTCCACCGGCTTCTAAATTGAGGCGATCGGCTTTTCGCATTCCTGAAGTGGTAAATCCAGCGCTTATCTGCGCGAGAGTTCCAGATGATGTTGTACTGGATAAAGATATTGCAGCCGCTGCTGTGGTTCCAGAAACCGTGTTTTCGATGGCAAGACCGATTCCCGCATTTTGTCCGCCACGAGCATGTACTAAAGTTAATGGAGCCGTTGTACCCACACCTAAATTACCGCTGGCATCGATCACGAAAGGACTTGTATCCGCCGCTTGGTCGTTCACTAGAAACGAATTTCCCGTTCCTGAATTTGTGATTGAAAGAACATTCGTGCCTGAAGCTGCGATGTCGGTAGACGCATCGAGAGTCATGGCATCTGCGAAGTGTGTAAAATCCAAACTGTCTGCCGCGGGCGCCAGTGAGCTCACCCAGCTGAGGATCCCTGTTCCGTCTGTTGAAAGAACTTGGCCCGAAGCTCCGGCAGTTGTTGGTAATGTGAGAGAGTAGTTTGTAGTAATGGCATCAGGAGCACGAATTGCTGCCGTGTTTATTCCGCCAGCTGCAAGCTCACGCATAATGAGCTGACCGGTTTCACCTGTGGCTGTACCGTACGGACGTGAGGTGATCGCTCCCGAAACATCCAACACAGTACCCGGTGCAGTTGTTCCTATACCGACGTTGCCGCCAAGAACGGCCATGACATTATTAGCAGTCACTGTGGCTCCACTTTGGTCTCCCATAAAAATACCAAGCGAACTGTTGCCAGAGACATAGGGTGTTGCGCCAGCGGGGACTCCCAATCCAATCGCCATGGAGTTGGCACCGCCGCTCCCTGCAAAGCCCGACCCAGTTCTCGCGCCATTACCTAACGCCACACTTGAAACTCCCGAAGCTCGCACGTTGCTCCCTAGAGCAATCGCCGCAGTCCCGTAGGTTTGTGCAGCTGTTCCCATAGCTACTGAATTATCTTCGTCCGCGATAACACTATGGCCAAAAGCAAAAGATTTATCTCCGTTAGAGTGACTATACTGGCCACCTGAAAAGGAGTTAGCACCCGTCGCCGTATTGTCAGCTAACACTCCGGTCGTAACACTTCCATTTACCGCTAGTCGAGTGGCAGGCGAGGCCGTTCCAATACCCACATTTCCGCTCGCGTCGATTACGAATGGAGAAGTGTCTGCTGCTTGATCGTTAACGCGAAACGAATCTCCTGTTCCCGAGTTGGTCACAGAAAGAACATTTGTTCCTGAAGCTGCAATGTCTGTGCTCGCGTCGAGAGTCATAGTATCTGAGAATTTATCGAAATTTAAACTATCGTCTGCCACTGCCGCAGCGGCAGTGATCCAACTTAAAATTCCTGTTCCGTCAGTTTGTAGCACTTGTCCCGAACTTCCGGCAGAACCTGGAAGCGTAAGAGCATAACTTGTGGTGATTGCATCAGGCGCGCGAATGGTGGCAGTATCAGTTCCACCGGCAGCGAGTTCACGCATAATGAGTTGACCGGTTTGGCCAGTGCCTGTGCCGTTAGGACGTGAAGTGATCGCTCCTGCGGCATCGAGAATTGTTCCTGGCGTTGTCGTTCCTATTCCCACATTACCGCTTGCATCAATACGCACTCTTTCGACGCCGGTATTACTTCCCGCCGTGGCATTGGGACCAAGAACATAAAAACGCAAAGATGCATTTTTTGATCCATTGGTGGCATCATCCAATACTGACTCAATAACACTTGTCTCGGCATATGTGGTGTCGGCACTCGTTTCGGAAGAAAAAACTAAGCGAGTTCCTATCCCATTCGCGGCCCCAGAGTTGCTGTCGAAGTGTCTTAACATCAAAGAACTCGCAACGTTATTTCCTGCCGTAGAGTCGGTATTGACCGTTAATTTGTTCAGGTACTCATTTCCAAGCATAGAGTTGCCACCCAAAACAGAAGATCCATTATAGATCATTCTCATTGCCTGAATCACCGATCCCGAATCCCGCACATGAAAAATGAGATTGGCATTGTCATTGCTCGCATCCCATTGGCTCACAATGCGTCCCATGGTAACTCCCGAAGTACCCGCACCGTTTCTACCCTCAAACTCTATAGCCGCTCCCACCGAGAATGTCGCTGCTGTGTCGTTTTCGATTGTTAATATATTAGGCGCAGAGTTGCTATCTTGACGAACATTGAGAGCCACGTCTGGACTGGTAGTCCCAATTCCGACATTACCGCTAGCGTCTACGACAAAAGGAGAGGGGTCCCCAGCCGCATCATTTACTAAAAATGAATTTCCAGTGCCTGAATTTGTAATTGATAAAACATTTGTTCCGCTGGCTGCGATGTCGGTGCTTGCATCCAATGTCATACTATCTGCAAAATGTGTAAAGTCGAGACTATCTGCTGTGGGTGTTGTTGACAGCGTTGTCCAGCTTAAAATTCCCGCCCCATCGGTGGTCAAAACTTGGCTTGCACTACCTGCAGTATCTGGAAGAGTTAAAACGTAGTTTGTTCCGATGGTTGCAGGTGCTTGAATGGCCGCGTACTCACCTCCAGCGCTATCTGCAAAGCGCGCTTGAGTTTGCGCATTCAAAGTTAATGCTCCAGTCATAGAATCGCCAGACTTCGCAACTTTCTCTGTGTCCAATTCGTTGATTGCTGTTTGGGCTGTGGTGGCGGCAATTGCTCCAGCTGGAGTGTTAGGAATTGTTGCTAAATCTAAATTGGCTTCAGCAACGTTAATATCGATTTCGTTATTAGCAGCATCCAAGGCCACACTGATTTTGTTGCTGGCTGCATTGATGTTTCGAAATTCTAAATCAAATGTCGTTTTTTGTTTAAACACGCCAATACCACCAACGCCTTGGTTGCTGGCTGTGTTGGTTTCTCCCACACCTGCAGGAGTCACCCACGCAAGAATGCCGTTTCCGTCGGTTTGCAAATACTGTCCGCTGTCACCATCGTTGGCAGGTAGAGTAAGTGTGTAATTAGCACCCAATGTCGTCAGCGATTTAATAGCCACATAGTTTGCGCCGCTGCCGTCGGCCTCAGAAAGTCTCAGTTCTTGTTCGTTATCGATGTTAAGTGCGCCAGTCATTGTGTCGCCGGCTTTAGCTACTTTTTCGCTATCCAATTCGTTGATCGCTGCCTGCACTTCCGTAGCGGAAATGGCACCTGCAGGAGTGTTGTCGATTTGGTTAGCATCATAATCACTAGCTGCAGCAACAACAGCACCGGCTCTGCCAAACACGCTGTCCACCGGAGACACTGCAAATTCAGCCGTTCCATTCCAAAACATTAATTTGTTTGTCGTGGTGTTGTACCAAACTGTACCTTCGTGACCGGCAATCAGAGGCGTAGCAACTAAAGTAGCTTGCTGAGCTGTGGTGTAAACGCCAAAACGAAATGTTCTTTGTGGTGCTTGCGTCACATGACCAACATCCGTGATGTCGTTGGTGGCCATGTCGATGGCACCGCTCATGGTTCCACCAGCTAACGGAAGCTTTGTGGGATCTCCACCACTTGTTCCAAGTGTTAAAACACTTGTGCCATCGTAGTAACGAAGTACAAAGTCGTCGCTATCGTACCAGATTTGTCCCGCCGTGGGCGCTGCGGGATTTGTGGCACGGTTTGGAATCACTGTGCCGTTTGTGGTGTTTTGTAAATACAACGAGCTGCTGCCGGCGAGCAAACCGCTCAACGTCGTATAGCTTGCGCCAAACAGCGTGTTCACTTTTGCTTGTGTCACATCGGTGTTGGTTTGTACGAAATTCGCAGGAGTCATACCTTGCAAGGTTTCAGCAACTAACGATTGCGGAACCGAATCAATCTGCATGTCAGGCGACAGCGTGCTCGTCACACCCGTGGTACTTGGTGTGACCACAAAGCGAAAGTATCTCGTATCCCCAGCCGTTGGAATGTATCCACAACCCGCGCCGCCCGAAGTTTTTCCAGCGATGGATGCGTTTTGGTTTTGGAAAATCTGCATCATGGAATTTCCAACGTCGATGGTGGCTGTGGTGCGCTTTAGCGACTCCGCCCCCGATGTTGGTGATCCCACGCGAACATTAAAATATCCATTGGAAGACAGCGTGCTCACCGTTTGTTCTTCCTCGTACAAAATACAAGTTTTTGCAGGATTGAGAATTTGGATTTTCATCAACACAGAATTATCTAAAAGCGGATCTTCGGGAGTTGCAGAATCATAAAGCCTGCCATCCACAGTCATAAACTGCGGAGGCTCGGTTTGTGCGAAGGCCATCGATGTAAAAATCACCGACCCAACCACAACCGTTAACACTATGAATTTTAAGAACATTAAAAGACGCAGCACCACGAGAAACTTATCGGTTTTAGTTGTGAAAAATTAAGGATTTAGACAAAAGTTGGGCACTTTATATCTCTATATCTTCTCATTTTGAGAACACTGATTGATAAATGATCCAAACTGGACCAAATTATCGAAAAAATTGAGTATTGCCGGTGAAAAAAGCCTACCGTATTCGGGTTGGTCGACCACACGCGGCAAAAAAGCACTCGTACGTGGGTTTTGATGTTCTTCATAATCCCGCATCGGGATTGTATTATTGACCGTTTGTTAATAATTGCCCGACAATAAAAGAATGAGAAATCTACAGATCTTTTTATTTGTAATTTTTGCCGCTAGTCTCGCCAATGCTGGAGACAGCAGTTACATACAAATTCATTCGCCGACTAAAATGAGTTTACCTTTGCCAGAACGTATCCATGGAAAGGCAGTGAAATATAAAATTTCAGAGTCTCCTAAAAGTACAGAGATTGAATTTAATTTTAGCGAAGCGGCAGGGACTCCGTCGAAAACAAAAGAAAGAGTCATGGTTACACCTCTGCCAAATATTCAAAGCAAAAAAGATATTGATTATGATTTTTTAAAGGCATTCCCTGGAACGTCGCTTCCGGCAACTGCGCCGAGTTCTGCAAATATGCAATTTAGAGAAGTGATAGAATTGGCCAATGCGCAAGTGCATGTGTTTTATTTGCGAGGCGCGATGAGGGATGTTGATCGAGTTTATGTGCTTTCCAACAATGGCAAAGGAGCCATTTTAATTGAGTCACCTAACCCGCTGACCTTCGATTGGAAACGTCTCAAAATTCAATGGAAGTAAATGGCAGGATCGCCGGGTGCTCATAGCAAGTTCCAGAGTTGCACCAAGTCACTCGAAGTCACAAACTTTAAGAATGAAATGTGCCTATGTTGGTCTATTTATTATAATCTGCATCGGGAGATAAAGTGGAAGAAAGTCATTTGCTCGCTCAAGAGCCAACCCCAAACTCGGTTCAATCCACAAAAGCTAGGCCAGCCAAAGTCGTCGACCGCGGGCGCACCGCATGTCCAGTGGATGCCCAAGCGCATTAGACCACATTCCCATGCGCGCAATTGACTATGCAATTTTTAAATCCAAATGGAGCAAATTGAAATCAGATATAATTTGGATATAGATGGGGTGAGTGTTTGGCTCACTCCGCGGCAGTAATGGCCTCGAGATGCAGTCTAAAATTGTCGAGACTTAGACCTGAAATAGATCTCAGCGATAAATAAGTTAGAGAGTCTTGGCCATTAAGACCTCTTTCGGGCGATAAAATTACCAACTGGGATTCTTGAGCTATTCTTTCAATTCTGACAGGTATGCCTGAATAGACAAATGAACCATTGGTTAAAGTGACAAAAGGATATTTTGAAGAGTCGCTCCCAGCGCTTTCAAATTGAGTTATCATCGAACGTAAAACATCCTCAAAAGTTTGATTTTTTAGCTTTTTTACAAAACTCGTATCCATGCGGCCCCCTAGATTTTGTTGTTTTTCTATTCTATTTCAGCTTGAGTACCGAGACAAGTCCAGAATCGTTTTTCACCAACATGCAATTCATTTTTTGTAGACAGAGGCCAGGTCGCTCCACAACACGCAGTGACTGACCTCAGTCGAAGCGAATTTCCACTTCGCGTTTTTGAAATCGAATTTGTAATTGGAAAGTACCGAGCTAGCAATAGGGCCGATTCTGATTGAAAAATTATTTTCGGGCAGATTGAGATACATGTAATGGGCGGAACCCTGTGTTTCCGTACTCCAATTAAAAACTTCGCCCCATCCGTACTTTTCCTTTCCGTTTTGCGCCACTTCGATCCCGGTGGACTTGTAAATCTTTTTGAGGTCGCTTTTGATCATCGTCTCGTCTACCGCGGTCAGCTGTTCCACGGGCACCGTATGCCATCGCTCAGCGGAAAACTGTGTATGGAAGAACAGACATTTTCCGGTGTGGGAAAGATCGAGACCAGCCATGCCGGTAGAGTTCCCAGCGGCACATTCTCTCACGCCGTCAAAGTAAATCTCTTTGCCGGGATCGTTCAAGCCATGCGCGGCTTTGAAAATAGAAAAACTCAGCGCAACCCGAGGCTTCTGCAGTTCGATGACCGCTGATGTAATCGCTTTCGTATCCTTTTCTTTAATTTTAGTGACCCCTGCGTCGCTGAAAGAGCCGAATGCTATCATGGTGGCTATTGTAACTAAATATTGGTGTTTCATTAGCAAAGTTTCTCACCCCGACAAATGATGATCAATATATAAATGACAAGCGATGTGACTCCAAGTGATTACTCAGGTGAGTTCGTTTGAAGGTAGCGACTCCGAAGGCACCGCAACGAAATAGCGCGACTTCGCGTCAGACATTTGGCATTGTTCGTTCTTGCCAAAGGAACTTTGGGGCCGATTTTTTTAGTTTCATTTACATCACAGCTGGGTTGAAAATCGACTGTGCTTGCGTAAAAACTCTCTGCGCATGGGCCTCTGTTTACAATCAATACACAGGTAACCATCTCCGCGAAACAAGATTTAATCGAACAATGCATGTTGCTTTAGCGAATTGAAACTGGCTTTTGCAAATCGCCGAACCGAAGAATCTTATCAACGGATTTTTTTAAGGTAACACTAGGCTCCGGCGAGAATTGGAGAATATATTCTTGCGTTTCACCCCAAAATACTTGCGGTCCTATAAATTTCTCTCGACAGCAAAAGAGCCGTTGATTTTCATCAGGCAGCGATATGTTCACCAACTTCTTTTTGCCATCCCAGGTTGTTTCTACTTTGTTGGCCTGCCAACTTAAAGCATTGGCTTACATGATCAGGTCTGAGTCGCGAGAGATGGTGCAAAATGAAGAAGTTGTGCTCGCAGTGGCTTCCCACCCTCTGAACAGCAACCAAACTATCAATAGATAGAGCGCAGATGTTGAGACCGCACCGAAATATTTCATTCATCAAACGATACTTGCGTAGCTAATCTCGGTCAATAATCCCAACAGAGCTGTTGAAAATAGATCAGAAAACTCGCCGGGAGCTGCTGGATTTTAAGCGGGGTAGCGCTAGACGATTACCGCGTGACAGGAATCTGAATTTATTTAATAATTTACTGGTGATAAAAAAAATATTTTTAGGCGTACTAGCAATCGCTATTCTATGGGCGATTGTTGCATTTTCAGTTGTAAGCACAGGGCAGCTGCTTGTGGTTTCCGTTGATGTCAATTACCGCAAGCATTGGCTGCGTTTACCGGCATTCTTCTATCTTCAGCATGTTCGGGGATTGAAGGCTTTCCCACGCGATACTCACGGTCCGCCGTTGCACCTAATTGTTAGAGATTGTCTTTTTGCAGAAGAGCCTGTGTGTTCAAAGGCACTGGTATGGGCACTGATTTCTGGAGAGAATGCAAATGAGAACGACACATCGCTCTTAGGATTTACTCCTCTACATTATAGCGCCTTCGTATGTGACGCCATTTCTGCGAGAATTCTGATTTCTAATGGCGCGAGTCGTGACTCGCTTGCTAACGGAGAAAAATTCAAAGGCAAGACACCATTTGAGGTTCTCAGCCTCATGGAGAAGGTTACATGCCCAGATTCAAAGAATAGAGAATTGATCGAAAGCCTATTGCGAGATAAAACCGAACAGTAGTCTCTTTTTGCCTTCGTGAGAGAAACCCCACTTGAAAGTCATCAAATTGGAGCTCGGCTTTGATCTTCCGACTGATCTTCAGGGTAAAATTGACGAACGCCTTGATGCTGAGGATATTCACCAAGAAGATCCTTACAACACTTATAATACAGTCGACGTGGACACGATTTAGGTTGCGCTTCAGCTCGACGAAACCGATCACGGTGAAGACGGCGACGACTAAAAGTCTAGAGCGCTGAACCCAACTCTGAAAATGGAATCTCTTTCCTATTTCCTTCAGAACCGACGCGTATTTTGGGTAGCGTGGACAAATTCAGCCGAATTTCAATCACCGAATCAACTCTTTGAAAGGGCAAAACTGTCGTCGCGCCCTCGTCTTCTGTGGCCGCCGCAAGTCCATTCTTGGCATAGTACCCGACGTTGCTGAAGTTGTTTTCGTTGACCCAAATGCCATTGATGAGCCCGGAGTCGACAATTTCGACCTTCCCATGTTCGGCTAGGTACAGCCAAAGCTGCAACTGAGGTTCGCCTACACTCATCGTGCGATTGCCCCAAACATCGCGCAGCTCAGACAACGGCATCTGCAGCCCGACCAAAAATATTTTGCGCTCGGGCTCAACAACTAAATTGCGGACAATATAATTTTCAGGTTTGGCCTGCATCGTGTTGAGCGGAAACAGGGATAGGTACCCGGCGTTGGCTTCGCGATGGGCCTTCAAGACCGATATCTCATAATCTTTATTCTTGTGTAGGACGACTTGTAGGTAGACAAAATAGAGACCAACCGACAACAAGGGCAGCAGCGCAACCGGCAGCGACTGCTTGAGTTTGGGAAAAATCTGGGGCAACACAAAGGAGAGGATCAGCAGCAAATGCGGTGACCAAATTAACAGCAATTCAAAAGGGTCGGATCGACCGCGGTTGGCCTCGCTACTAAATGCCGAAGTAAAAAGGGCAGGGATCGTATAGATCCCCACCAAAATTGCCATACTGATCCTGAGATATAACATCTCTAAACTCCTTGTGCTTGGCTTTAGCGCCGATTCGATGAACAGCACGATATTTGAACATATGAGGAACATTCAAACGGAGTTTTCTCCTAAATGCAAATGTATCCTGTGCCCCGCTCGGGCCTAGTTGGGCTTGAATCCGATATGTAGTCCTTATGTTGCGGACCTTTGCTGCCATGGGCCTCTGTTTACAATCAATACACAGGTAACCATCTCCGCGAAACAAGATTTAATCGAACAATGCATATTGCTCTAGCGAATTGAAACTAGCTTTTGCAAATCGCAGAACCGAAGAATCTTATCAACGGATTTTTTTAAGGTAACACTAGGGTCCGGTGAGAATTGAAGAAGATATTCTTGCGTTTCATCCGGCAGCGAACAGTTTGCGCCTACTGTGGGCTCCTTCGAGACAGTCCTTATTCGGGGAAGGCTTTGAAATCAAGTACCTCTGCGTATGAAGCCACACAACAGAGAGAGACGAAAACAAAAAATATTCCGAAATTCATTACATGAGCATTATTTTAAAATTTGGGTTGGTCGACCATTCAGTATTTACCAGCGGGCGCAGCACCCTCAATCAATCTTTCCGCTGATTCCCAATTTTGGTTGATAACAGTCGATCGTTTTTTGTAAGATAGACAAATGAGCGAACAAACTTTTCTAATTAACTTTGGCTTTAACGATATCCCAGCGCCCGAGCTCATCTATCATGTTTTCCGCAATGACCTTGAAAAAACCGAACAGCTTCTTGAGGCTGGAAGTGATCTTTCACAAGTTGATGGCGTTGGGCACTCGGCTGTTTGGTGGGCTTCAAATAATCAATCAATTGAAATGCTAAAGCTTCTGGCCAACTACAAGTCCCTGGAGGCTCTAACTCAGGAGGAGTACAATTCCTTTCTGGGACAAGCCGCAAACAGAGACAATATGGCCGTCTATAATTTCTGGCGAGCAGTAGGTCCTGAGCTTTATCAAGCGAGCAAAAATCCTGCTTTAAGAAGCGCCGTTTCAGGAGCTTCAATAGGAATCCTCAAGGACTTATTGAAAAACGGCGCTGACCCCAACTATCAAGACAAGAGTGATGGAACCACTGCCCTGCACCTGGCATGCGAGCAATTGAGGGTTGAAATGGCGCAAGTCCTTCTTCATGCTAGTGCCAACCCAACTCTACTTAGCAAATATGGACATAGTGCAGCCGACTACGCGGCAAAGAAGCATCTGCTCTCGCCCTTTAAATGGCACAAGAGCGAGAAGACCGGGCGAGACCAGATCTTAAAGATTTTGGAAGTGGCCACGAGTTCGATTGTGAACGCCACCTAATCGGCTTCAGTAAATAAACTACGTAAAATACTCTTGAGTATATCGGGTCCGCATGGTGTGATTCGCAGTATGACCAAACCACAGAATAGAAAAATAATTTTTCTCTCTGCCTTCCTAATTCTATCGATCGTCGCGCTCGGCTTCGGAATTGCCGGAATTTTGCCAACAGTCGGTAAGGCACGAGACCAATACAATGACCTGAACGCAAATGGAATTAACCAGAGCGCAAAAGTGGTAAGCAAACGACAAGCTTATGTTGATACTGGCTTTTCTAATCGCAACAGTCATGTGGCTCACTATGTGACACTCGAGTTTTCTGTCGATTCCCAACAGATAGTTGGCGAGCTACGATATGACCATGGCGGATTGAACATAACGGACAACTGGAAGAAGCTCCAGATCGGCGAATCGGTGGCAATTAAGTATAGCCCCAATCAGCCAGAACTCTTTTATGCACCACTTTTTCTTGAAATAACGAACACGCCGCGGGCTGTTCTTGATGGGTGGTACTACATGGGCCTTGCCGCCTCCGTCATCATCCTGATCATCGTATTTATTGCCATCCAACTCAAAAAAACCACAAGCTAACCTCACCCGTCCGCGCTCGACGGCTTCACAGGGCGCAGTAGCGCCTATAATTTCACCTACCCTCTTTTGCGTAAATTTTCTCTAATTGGTTTGCGTCTAATTTTTATGGAGCTGAACTTATACAAAACCCATAATCCAACACTTATATTTTTATCTTGCGGGGTGAATCGCATCTCCAATACAGTGAGATTGTCTTCCTATCAAAAATAACTAAGAGGTCGCCATGTTTAACAAGCTTAAGCTCCCAATTTATCTTTTTATTATTCTTCACAGTTTAGCAATGAGTGCAGATGAAGATAAATGGGATCCGTACCAATACAGAGAGAAGAATGAAAAATCGCGCAAGTACTTTTCTCAATTGCTTCCTTCTCATCTCGTGAAGAACTTAGAAGGCCGATTTAAGTTTAATTATTTGACCGCGTGCACGACAGATTTTGATGGCGATGGCAGGTCTGATCAAATTGTAGGTATGGTTTTACCAGATAAAAAGACCGCAAGTGTAATTGGTTTTTCAACAAAAAATAAGAGCTCCACAAAGGAATACCCCCTTGATCTTGTTGCTGCCGGCATCAGTCTTTCAGAATCTGGAGATGATTACATAGAAACATATTGTGAAACAGGTGCTTATATTCCACAAAGCTCACTCAATAATCTGAGTGTTAAGCCCAATAAGACAGACAAAATTATTTTAATTAAGTCTTATGAGGCGAATGGTTTAAATATTTATCTCTTTGATAAAAAAGAGCAAAAATTTAAGTCGATAGGTGGAATAGACCCCGGATGATCTCGAGAATAAGAGGTCCAAAACATAGCGGAATAACCTCTTTGGCGACAAAACCAAACACGTCGGAAGTCGACGGAGCGGACCTTCACAAAACGGATGCGTAAATTCTATGGAAAAAGAATGCAAAAGAAGATGAGCGCATGCGGACTTTTCTTTTCCGTACTTCGAGTCTCCCACAATGGGATGACCAAGCTCTGTCATGTGTACACGGATTTGATTTTTTTTACCGGTGAGTAAATTGATTTTTAGCAAACTCACTTGTTTGTCCCCTTTGATCACAGAGTATTCCGTCCTCGCGAATTTTCCGCGCTCGGTGGCTGTTGTCGAAGACACAACATAAATCGATTTTTGCGAGCGCGCGCTGCCTTTTCGAATGTACGAATTCAGGATCCCGTGAATGGTGTTTTCTTTTTCCCAAAGAGCGGCCACCGTTAAATAACCTGCGGCTTTTATTCCCAATGATCAAATCCCGGTCTTCGTATAAAATATCGAAGCCCTTGGGACGGTATTTTTTTGGAATCTTGGGAATATTCATTCATCGCACCTGTACAAATTAAAATTCAATGGCAACTGAGCCATAGAACCCGTCTTTTCCCAAGGGACTCACAAAATAGCTGACATTGCTTTTTTCTTTTTCCTGCGCCAAGTAGGTCAAACTCAGTCCGTAGGTTGTTCCTAACACGGCTCCAGCAATCACATCGTGCAACCAGTGCTTGTTATCATTAATTCGGCTAAAGGCAACCATGGAAGCAAGGCCGTAAGCCGGCACGGCCCAGTACCACTCATGTTGGGTTCCCACCACCGAAGCAAACGCAAAAGCCGTGGTTGTATGACCGGAGGGAAAACTCTCGCGGCTGCTGCGCACATTGGGACGAGGCTCCCGCACGATAGCTTTCAAGCCATTTGCAACTACACCCGAATACAAAGATGCTTTAAACATGAGTACTGACTTTTTATAGTAGGTTTCGTCACCAAAATACTTATAGAGGCCGTACATAACGCCCGCGTAAATTGCGTTAGGAATGGTCTGTCCAGCATAGTCGCCGATAGTAGACAAAGAACCCAGAGGTTTGTTTTCCACAGTTTCATTCTGAACGTCGTGGCCTAGAGTGTCTTCCACCGTGTCCAGAGCAAATAGCGCAGTGGTTGCAGATCCGGCCAATAAAAAATATTTTGCATCCGTCGTAAAAGGCGATGCCAGTTCATCCAGTCGATCCCCCCAAAATCCTGCACGCGAGTTTTGCACCGATACCACAATCAGCAAAAAGAGAATATTTCTTGTCATTCATAAATCATACATGACCGGTGGTGATTTACAAAAAAATAAATTCTTTAAAAATTGACGACCAGTTGGGTGAGCATCGTGCCGTTTTTATAAACAGGCATCACCGACCACGAGTAGGTATCGTCCGAGGTTTCTTGCGGTTTTTCTTTTTTGCCAAGCTGAGAGGCCGTTTTTCCGCACACATAGCCCAAGGCAATGCCTAGTGGATAATCACTGGCCCAGTGCACGCCATTATTCACCATCTGCCAACCCAACAGCGTAAGCCAAGTGATCTCCACCGGCCGTAGCCAGTATTCGTATTCTGGGTAATTATCAATAAGCACAGTAAAGGTCATGGTGGCAGTCATAACGTGGCCGCTGGGCATAGCATCATAACTAGGAGTGTTGTTTGCGTATTCGGAGATCGAGGGAAAAGGTCGCCAAGCTCCTTGCTCCTGAGTTTTTACATAGGGACTTTCGCGCCCGGTAGCTCTTTTTAGTATTTGGCTAAAGACTGTCGATACGGTCATCCCATGCACGAGTTGCAATCCCGTATTGTAGGCACGATTGTTTTCCGAAAAATAACCATAACCGATCATCGATCCTGCAATTGAAAAGTGTGTGATTCCATCGCCCAGAAAATACATGGCTGACCCTGCGTCTGTAGGAAATCGCACTGGCCAAGGACCAATCTCAAACAATGCGTGGGTATTGTCGCCATTGCCAATCCCCCACTTTCTGCCGTTTTTTTGCGTATCCGCATATATGTCTTCGTCGTACTCGTAAAGCAAAGCCGTGGAACCAATGATCAACCCCCAATAAGGCAAGCTCTCCTTGCTAAAGCCCATTTGCAACGACTTCCAGCCAGTGGATGGCAATTCGGTAATGACCGATGAGAGTTTAATTTTTTCGTGGTTGGCTGCATCGAGGGACTGTTCCTGGGCAAAACCCGAAAAAGCGAAGCTGACTGTAAACAAAAGCAAAATTATTTTTTTCATTTCAATTCACCGAGTTTGTACCGCAAATGTGATTTTCTGCACTAAACAAATCCAAGGTTTTGTTGTACTCGCGAGTCGAAATCGAAAGCAAACCAAGAACCGTGGAAAAAATATAATCGTGATTAAACGTGCACGTTTTCAAACGCTCAAAGTTGGAACTAGCATGCCTCGAGTTTCTCAGGTCGGGAGACAGCCAAAACAGTAGCGGGATTTCTTTTTGTTCCCTAGGAGCAATAAAATATGGTAGCGAATGCAAATACACGCCATTCTCACCAAGGGACTCCCCATGATCCGAAACGTAAACCATAGCCGTGTCTCTTTGGTCTTGCAGCGTTTTTAAGTACTCAATGGTCTTCGCAATTAAATGATCCGTATACAAAATGGTATTATCGTAGGAATTAATAATTTCGTTTTTTGCACACTGACTTAAATCGCTGGTTTGACAAGACGGTTGAAATTTTTTAAAGGTTTCGGGAACGCGGAGGTGATAAGAAGGCCCGTGACTCCCCAGCATGTGTAGCACCACAAACTGATTTTCATTTTTTTCCGATTCAACGACGGATTTGAGAGCCTCGAGCAATATTTCGTCGTAGCACGTGCTTCCGTTGCAAAATTTCGAGTTTTTATAGATGCTCAGATCAATCTGCTGAATGCGATCACACACTCCTTGGCAGCCCGTATTGTTATCAATCCATGTAACCTGATACCCGGCAGAGTTGACAACATCCAACAGATTGCCGCGGGCGTCGGCCATATCGCTATTGAAATTAGCTTGCCCTAAATTTGAAAAAATACAAGGAACCGAAGTGGCTGTGGCGGTGCCACAAGAAAACACATTGGGGAAATTGAGAACATCTAAGTGCTTAAGTTGGGGCGTAGTTTCGTTGGTTTTGTAACCATTGATGGAGAAATGATCGGACCGCGCGGTTTCGCCCAAAATCATGACCACCAAGCGGCTTTTTTTGGGGTTAAACTTAGCATCGAATCCGATGGGAGTGAAGGTGTGAACTTTTGGAAAGGCTCTGGTTTTCCAGTATTTTCCGATTTGATATATCGGCCCCACAGGATTTACGAGGTGCCTCACCTGACGATTGTTTCTAAGAAAAGAAGCATAGTCTTTATAAAAAAAGCCAGCAACTACGGACATTCCCAAAAGACACAGCAAAACAGTTTTGCCAGAAACCTGCAGTCTGCGAACAAATCGTTCCGATTTAAGATTTAGACTCAAAACAAAAAGCAAAAATACAAGCGTCCATAAAACCGACCAAAAAAGAATGTCGCGATTAAAAAACTGGGAGGATTCGGCAAACGTGGTTTCGAAGAAACTTTTAAAAACTGTATCGTCTGCAATAATTTTATACCGCGTAGAAAAATAGTTGGCATACGCCGACACAATAAACAGAAAAAAAGCCCCAGAGCGAAGACTATTTATAAGATAAAATGGCAACAAACAAAAAACGGAAAGTACTCCGACAACGAAGGCACTCGACAAAACAAAAAAAGCAGTCTGTATGCCAGGAGTTTGGTCTAAATTAAAAATCACCGAAAATAAGTGTCTGTTGAAAAAAACACAGATGATCAGAGCATTTATGAGAATAAAGGTTGCCGGCTCGAGGTTAATGCGCTGTAGCTTAGGGCCGTCAGATGGTTGAACAGATGCTGGAGTTGACATTAAAAAATCTTAGCAGCTCACCTTTACGCCAATATTGCATCTGCATTACAAATTGGTAATCCTTCTTTTTTTTGAAATTTTCCTCTCAAATATGCTACAATCGATGCATGAACATTATCATTGTTGAGGATGACCATAAAATATCTCAGTTTGTAACCAGCGGGTTAAAACAAGAAGGTCATCAAGTGGATACCGCTTTTGACGGGCGCTCCGGTCTCGACCTTTTAAGACAAAAACAATACGACCTGCTCATCCTGGACCTTATGCTGCCTCAGCTCGATGGCTTGTCAGTGTTAAAAATTTTAAAGCAAGAAAACATTTCTCTACCCGTTTTAATTTTGAGTGCCAAGCAATCCGTAGACGACAAGGTTGAAGGCCTAAATATGGGAGCCGACGACTACCTTGTGAAACCTTTTTCCTTTTCCGAATTAAACGCCCGAATCAATGCCCTTTCAAGACGAAAAATCGAAGCAGTGAAAGAATCTCAATATCTCAACATCGGCGACTTAATTTTAGACCGTTACAGCCGAAGAGTGAGCGGCGCTGGAAAAACCATCGAACTCCAATCCAAAGAGTTTTCCTTGCTCGAGCTTTTTTTAAAAAACAAAGATCGTGTTTTATCTAAAAATATAATCCTAGACAGAATCTGGAATATTGATTTTGACCCACAAACCAACGTTGTGGATGTATTGGTCTGCCGCCTCAGAAACAAGCTTGAACGTGCCACCAGTAAGAGGTATATATCCACAATACGCGGTATGGGATACGTTTTAAATAATGAAGAATCCAATTAAAAGCACATTAAGTCGGGCTTTGTCCATCAATCTGATGCTGACAATGCTTTGCAGCCACCTGTTGATTACTGGTTCGCTTTTTTTCTTGTTAAAGTTTGAGTTGGCAAAACGCGATAAGGGTGTAGCCATCATTCGTTCCCACGAAGTGTGTGATGTTATCGAGCTCCACGGTATCGACTATTTAAAGTCAAAAGAGCCCGCCGTCCATTTAGAAGATTACAGCCGACTGATGATTATTATCACAGATGCTTTCGGAAATAAAATCTTTGAAAAAATGCCGGTGCATATAAAAAATTTTAGTGAAGACGAGATTTCTAAGGTCGTCAAGGAGTCCTTAGAAAACTTAGGCGCACATACTGTTAAGCCACAACTTCCCTTCGAAGAAACCATCGAGATCTACTCGCAAAGTGTGCTTTCGTACCGGGTGGCCGTGGGCTTTGATACGGACTCCTCCGAAGATTTTGCCAATCTTTATTTTAAGTCGGCCATCTATCTGGTTTTGATAACATCGCTCTTGAGTGCCCTGTACGCTTACTTTTTTACAATTCGAAAACTAAAGCCTATCAACCAACTCATCGAAACCGTTCAACAGATTCAACTTGGAAATCTCACAACCATTCCCATGGATCCCGATTCAAAATATGAACTCTTGGAGTTGACGAGATTATTTAACGAAATGATTTTACACATCCGAAAGTTGATTGCAACTTTGCAGGGCTCCATCGATTCCATCGCGCACGACTTGCGAACGCCTCTCACCCATATTTCACTGAAGCTGGAGTCATTAATCAACTCCGACCAACAGATCAGTAAAGAGACCATCGGCGACCTACTGGAAGAAACCAACGAAATCACCAAACTCGTCAACACCCTCCTCGAAATCACCGAGGCCGACTCAAAGAGTTTAACTCTTAAAAAAGAAAGCTTTCCGCTCCGCCCTCTTTTGCAGGAATGTATTGATCTTTACGAATACGTTTTAGAGGATAAAAAATCAAAGATTGATCTTTACTGCGAACCTGAGATTACGATCAAAGCCGACAGAAACCGCATCAAGCGAGTGTTTGCCAACCTGATCGACAATGCCATCAAATTCTGTGGAGACAGCCCGACAATCTCCATTCGCTGTGCGCAAATAGACTCCGCAATTTGCATTACGATCGAGGACAACGGCGTTGGAATGTCTGCAGACGATATCAATAAAATTTGGCAGCGTCTTTACCGCGGCGATCAAAGCCGGTCCACAAAAGGCATGGGGTTGGGACTCAGCTTTGTGAAATCAATCATCGACGCTCACGGGTGGACGATCACTGTCGAAAGCGAGCTCAATCAAGGCTCGAAGTTTAAAATCGA
>JANOYW010000008.1:0-30537 GCA_031429075.1 Bdellovibrionales bacterium
TTGAAGAGAGTGACAACTAAAGGGAGTCCACCCACGGTTGGGTTTATAGTTAGAATCAAGGACATTGAGCATCTAGCTACCAAGAAGCAAGGTTCGATAGAAGACCAGGTTATGGAATTTGTTGAAAACCAGGATTATTGGGTTGCTTTCAAAATTATGCTAATCATATGTACGCTTGGTCTAAGTCATCATCAAGTCTATGAGTATTTAGCATATTCATTTTACAAGAGAGTCCATCTTCAATCACAACTTCAGCTTGTGATGAGTGTATTAAATGTATCCAAGAAAGTTATTTGAAAGCAAGATTTGCGCCTAAATTTTTATTTTTGAGTGTAATAAGTAATTCAGAAAAAATTTTGTAATCGTAGATTCATGTGCTACCATTATTTTATCAACTCTAATTTTCTTATATAAATTTTAAATCCGGGTTTTTATGCTCATTAAAACAAAAGAAGATGCGTTTACTCATGAGAAATTTAAGTTATATTTCATATCTGGTTTTTTGTCGGGTAAGGAAGCTAAATACTATAATTATTTTCAATCGCAGTATGAAGTATTAAATAGCTACTTAAAAACAGTTGAGAAGAAATTTACTTCCCTTCAGCAGAGAAAAAGCTACAGTCCGAAGGTGGGTTTTCACAACACAAAAACTGACTATTTTCTAGTTTGTGCTGATGTGGATAAGTTGCCTAAGGGATATGATAATTTTTTCGACTTCAGAAGTGCAATGAAGCAGCGCTATGGAGAATACTCAATAGTAGTACCTAGTTTTAGTCAAAAAGCTAAAATGCTTTTTTTATTTCATTATGACGGGTTATCTCAGCTTTCATTCTCAAAGAGAATTAGAATTACTCTTCAGTTGGGTAATGACTTCCTTCAGAAAGAGTTTAACGAAAAGGGTATAGCTTGTGATTTACATAGAGCAGCTCTGCAGTACACTTTTGTTAACAGAGAAATGGTTCAAGAGATAAGGTCTCAAATTAAAGATTTAAAGCTATATAGAAATTTTAGCTCTGATGAATCACAATCAATAAGCGAAACGAGCAAATTAATCAAGAAGAAGTCAGCCTATGAATATATTGTCTACGATTCAAAAATTGAATGGAATGTTCATAAAAAGCTCAACGAATTTGTATATTATGATTATAACAATGTAAGATACCTTGACCAAGCTAATGCTTGTAAAGAAAAATTCATAAGACTTTTGCTTAATATTCCTACTTTGGCTTCAAGGACAGGGTTTGATTTGCCTACTACAGAAATCTCTAATTTTATTTATGGCACAAGAGGTAAACATAAGAATATTGATAATTGGATTAAGAAAATGATTGGACTAAAAGAGATTGAAATATCTGATGAAAAATATATACCTAATAAAAAAGCAATCGGTTATAGAGCCCATCCAGATGGTGAGATTTACCAACTTATCAAAGAGATTCACAAAGGTGCAGATTCAATGCGAACTGAGCCAGATTATTTTAGAAAAATAACTAAACCACAAAAACCTGCTAATGGTATTAATTTAGACAGCTGCTCTTTTGAGGAAATAACGAATGCCATTAAATACCATAAGGGTAATGATGCTGAGATTCTTCGTTGGTTTAAGACTTGCATTAATGATTCTTCTAAATCAAAAGAGAGAGAGGAAACTCTACGACGCTTATTGAAGAGTTATAATTCTTTCTTAGCTTGGCTCATCAGTTAGCGTTATTGTTGTACGATGTATTAAATCTCCAGACTCTCAATTTTCAAAGCTTTAAATATTTTTTTCACTGTTGAAATTCGAGGGATACTCTTGTCTGGTGTTAATACACGAGAGAGCGAGCCTTGAGACATCCCAATATTTTTTGCTAAGTCACTAATTGTGCTTTGTTCTTTAATCTTATTTTTTAAAGCGTATTTAAAACGCTCAGAATGCGCTCTTATTTGATTCAAATTATCTAGTCCGACAGTAAGCGTGGATTGAGAGGCTGGTGTCTCTTGGGGCATATTTATCTGAGTACCGTTGGCAATTTCCAAAAGAGTTAATACATCTATAAACAGCTTAAATGCATTTTCGTTTGTATTCATTTCTCGAAATGCTATCAATGCGTGGGGAAAGAACTGATGGTTCTTAAACACTAAGGCAGTAAAAAGCACATCCATTTTTAAACTACTAAAATCCTGGTTCGACAAAAGTGGGTTGTCTTTGAGGTCTTTTTGTAGCTTCTCGAATTTAGGATTGTTCTTATCTATATTAAATAAAGACAAAAACATCTGAGTTTCTAAGTCCTTAAGGTTCATACCTTTAAATATATCAAATAACGCATAAAATGGTATATAAAAGGGATAATACTTGACTAATGGCGTTATATTATGTAATATTATAACATAAGTATGTCATATGGACGGCTCATTTTGATACGACAGGGAATAGGCATGAAAGGGATTTGTGCGTATTGAAAAAAGAAAAGCTCGAAGCGGTAAAGAGTACTTCTCCTTCATGTATTGGGATTCAACTGAGAAGAAGAATAAGAGAATTCCTAAGAATCAAGTTCCATCAGATGTAGATACGTTCCAAAAAGCTGAAGACTTTGCAAAGCAATGGATGGCTAGAGTTGACTCTGTTGCACATCGAATTGCTAAAAGACTTGATTACAAAAAAGCGTATTTTGAGTTTGAAAAACTAGAAGAATCTTTTTCAATTTATATGCAGAAAAAATCCCCAGTGGACTGGAGCAATTCAGTTAGCGATTTAAAATACTATGTATTTAATTTCTTTTTGAATGAAAAGAATTGTCCCAACATCAACGACTGGCATTTGCATTATTTTGATTTTATGGAATGGCTGGAAACAAAATCTGTATCAATCAAAGGAAAAAGAAAAATATCTTACTCACAGATGAATAGCGCAATTTCTTCTTTGAATAATTTTATAGATTATCTCATTAAGCGAAATAAAATCAATCCAGGTGCGCCAAAGTGTCGACGTTTTGAACAATCAAAGATAAAGAGGCGCGGTATAGAGGATGTTCTATCTAGCAATGAAGCGAGTGATTTACTTTTTGAGCTAAACATAATTGACGATGAAGTGGCTGATTTTGTCAGCATAGTAATGGGTATTGGTGCAAGATACTCTGAGGCTTTGGGGCTATCCTTAGAAAATATCTATCAAGGAGAACCTGACAACCAAACTTTAAAAAATATTCTCATGCAGTATGATTTAAAATGCCTTGGTTATCTAAACTTCTACACCCAATTAGTGAACCCAAGTAAGCCTAGAGATGCCATGGGCGTAGTGCAACGAAAAGCTCTGAAGCATAGGAAAAAAATTGATGTTGCTGATTCAAGGATAGTTCCTGTCTTCAAAGCTCAATTATGGGATTTGTTGGTAGATAAATACAATAAATGTATCCAAGACTATAACCAAAGAAGACACGGGGAGAGATTTGATAATTATCTACTGTTCGATGGTTTGTCAGAAGGCAGAATTAATACGGCACTAATCGCAGCGTATAAAAAGCTAGCTCAATACAAAAGAAAAACAATTCACTGTTTGAGACATACTTATACAACTGAGCTATCAGGCTTAGTTTCCGGTGACCATAGATTATTCGAGATAATAGTTGGGCACAAAGATGCCAAAACGACTGCATCCTACAATCATTTACATAAGTCCATAGCTTTATCAATTTCAGCAAAACGAACTGTAGCGTTGGGTGGGCTCAAAAAAGTTAATCCCGAAAAATCTTAATACACCAATGACCCGGTACGTTAGCGGTCAGGCAGACCAATTCAGAAGATATGTCACTTAAGCAAAAAATCGCAGGTTCATTAAAATCGCAGGATGCGATTTTATTTTACCTACTGATCCTCGGTATCAAGGATATTTGGAACTTTTAAAGAATTATATAGAGCCGGTCGCCGTGATAGATTAGCCAATTTTTCAACCTGATCGGACCTTTGGATAGGAAACCTGAATAACGTCTCATGATGAGATCATCGGGATTAATTTGGTTTTAACGGCGTTTAACCTCGTTAAAACACACCAATTGCTAAAGACCGGGCTGAGTGGTGTCCTGCTGTATCTGTGCAATATTTTTGCGACGTCCATGTGAGTGCGTCTTTTGAGCGATAAACCACATGGCAATTGGATGCATCCAGAGATGTTGTGAAGAAAGTTCCAGCATCGTAAACCAACTCCTGCGGATAGATGGGCAGAGTGGTAGGTTCGCTGAACCAAGACGAGCCATCCGAAGTAGAGTAGAGAGCATTTTTGGTAAAAGCGTAATACTTTGCTTTCTCGGAAACATAAATAAGAGTATCGGTTCCTGTTGGAACAGGAGTTACCTCTGTCCAGCCTGCATTTAAAGATTTTAAATTTAGCTTAAATGCACGATTAGCACCATTTGCTGCGCTAATGATTCCAAGAACTGAGTTTTGGTCGCTGGCCATTGCCAAGATGCGATCGTTGATTCGATCTGGGTTTGTGATGGGCAAGACTCCTGACGTGGACCAAGTTTTTCCGTCCGCTGAAAAGGCCCAAAAGGCACTGTCCCCAGTTGCAAGAAATCCGTTACCGGTGAATATAATTTTTCGTAAACTATGAGGACCGGCATCTAACGAAATAGAATTCCAATTCATTCCATCTGGTGACGTATAAAGGCGTCCTTCACCAGAAACAGCTACGAATTGATTCAGACCAAACGCAATTCCGCTAAGCCAACCAGCACTTTTGTTGGTACCAGAAACAAGATTGAGTGAACTGTGTAAATCTACTTTTGGACTCCAATTTTTACCATCGGTAGATACACTAACAATGCCATGGCCCCAGCCTCCCACAGCTACAAAGCGTCCATTGCCAAAAGCTACGGCTCGATACAAAAAGTCGCTATGTCCACCCGAGCCATAACAATCTAGAGCATTGGCAATGCAACATCTACCGCCAATGATTGTGGCCTGTGGGTTGTTGCAGTTTGGGGCAGACGCATTGAGGAGTGATCTTGGTAAATCGTAAATTTTAGAAAGAAGTGCAAAGTTAGCCTCCTGGCTCACGCTACGAAACCCGCCGTAGCTGACACTTGCCAGTAGGAGTTCACCTGTATTGCCGCCAGTTGCGCTGCCGCCAGATGTTCCGCCGCCGGAACTCGTCCCACTGTTACCACCACCGCCAGTTGTACTGCCAGTAGAAGAACCTCCACTAGTAGCGCCTCCGATTGGCGGTTCAGAAGGGGGATTTTCATTTTCTGTGGAGTTGCTTTGTTGAACACCCTGAGGCGAGGAGGAAAAGCCATCACTGCAGTTTTGAAAACATAAAATGCAAGGGATCGATATTCCTACAAGTACAAGGATACTTTTTACTTTTTGAATCATAGATATTTAAAAACGATTTTAAACATCGTCCCCTCCCCCAAAATTCCATGTCAGCACTCACGTTTGAGTACCCATCGGTATTAGTTTATCAAAAATGATGTGTAGAGTTGAATAAACTCATAAATTTCATCAATTTGAGATGTGAAAGACGAGGTGTACGTTCTAAACTCAACTTCTCATTTTGAAACATAAATCTGTCGAAAATTTACTTCATAAACTCCGCTTTAAAATCAAGACAAACTGCCGAGGAAGTTCGAAAAGCTGCTCGCGCTTGAGGTTGAGAGATTTCAACTCTTCCTCGATCTGCTGCGGTTGAAAACGAAACTTCTTGGGGGGGCCCACGGGGGACGACGGGAGAAAATCAACAATCACAATTCGCGCGCCGGGTTTAAGTTGCGAAAGGATTTTTTGAAAGTATTTTTCTCGGTCTGGCAAATGATGATAGGTGTCCACAATCAACAAAAGATCCAAGGGTTGTTCGACTGAAAAGCCATTGGTTTCCGAGAGGACCGGTTTTAGATTTTTGAGTTGTTCTTTGTCGGCACGCTTTTGCAAAAAAACAGTCATGTCTTTTTCGTTGTCGATGGCATAGACGGTGGCCTTTGGAAATTGTTTGGCAATCCGTGAGCTAAAATAGCCAGTACCGGCGCCAAGGTCGCCAATCACTGCATTTTCAGAAATTTTGAGTGCGTTGATCAGATCCTGGGGTTTTTGCCAATCGTCGCGAGAGGGATCGTCAAAATTTTTGGTCCACTTTTCAGCATTTTTGAATACCATATCATGATGATGATGGGCGTTACCGTGTTGATGCTGTTGAGCGTGCGAAGTCGTTATCAGCAAGAGAAAGGAGAAAAATATTTGCATAGGAGAAGTCCTTGTAAAAGATTCATTGAAAACCCCTATAAGTTATCACCAAACATGATGGTCGTCATAGATATTTGCGAAAAAGAGACTACAGATAAGAATATGAAATGTGAGGTTCCATGAAAATTTTTGCTTTAGTGATTGCCGTAATATTGTTGTCCCGATGTGCAACGAATGATTCAACGATGAATTCCACCGGCGGTGCCACTTGGTACAACACCATGCATCGTTTGTCCGTAAATCATTCTGCCATTGCACCACTGCTTGCGGACCCAAAAGAGTTTTACGATCCCAAAAATATTTCCTTCCTGCGCGAAAAGGCTAACCAAATGATGCAGGCCTCTGTGGAAATGACAAAGGATGCTACAGCCCCCAACGCAGATCCCATCATCGCCTTTACAGCGCAAGAATTTTCTCAAGAACTCCAAGGTGTGAGCGAGATGCTCGACACCGGAAAGTTGCAGGCGGCACATTACTCACTATCGCAAGTTGGCAACTATTGCATCAGCTGCCACAGTCGCGCGGATCGCGGAAGTAAAAACTTTCCGTTGGCGTGGGCCACAAATCTTACGCAATTGTCATCTATACAGAAAGCCTCCTACTACCTCGCCAATCGTCAGTACGAAACTGCCCATGTTGAAACAGAAAAAATTGCGCAAAACAGCACTCTGTTAGCTCAGGACCCCAATGCTTGGTTATTGATGTTGCAAAAAGATTTGTCGGTGATTGTGCGTGTACAAAAAGATCTACCTCGAGCCAAAAAATTAACAATGTTGGCTTTAAAGAATAAAAACATACAAGATTATATTAAGAATGACATTGAAGCGTGGTCTGAAAGCCTTCAGTCTTGGAAAGCTGAGGACAAGAGATCCATCGAAGGAACTAAAAGTTTAGCGTTTGTAAAAAAACTATTAGATCAAGCGCGAACGCCAAAATACTCCCGTGGACAGTCGGGCTTCGTTTTATATCTGCGCGCTTCAGGAATACTCCATGAACTTCTCGAAGCGCCACGCAGCGATTCCGGTTATGCATCAGCTCTCTATTTTGCCGGAGTGGCAGCTGCGGGACTTAAAAACGTGGATGTTTGGAAGCTCGGGGAGCATTATTTTGAAGTTTGCATCGAGAACTCTCCCAATTCAATCGTGGCTTCGAAATGCTATCAGCAACTGGAAAGTTTGCTCTTGTCTTCGCACCCAAATATGAACTTGCTCCCGAATCTTGAAAAGCGCATTAACGATCGATTGGCTAAATACAAAGATCTTTCACGCGTACAAAAGATTCAGAATGGGGTGAAGCCCTTGAGCGGGCACGAAGGAACGCAGTAGTCCTTTGGTTTATCTCAATTTGAAACATAAAAACGTCTCAGTTTTTTGTTAGCTTTTCGAAGTATGTAGCTTATCCCCTGGCGCCGTGATTAACTAGAAGTATCTGGGCGTCAGATTTGGGGAGAACTTGTTACGCAAAACCAAAAATAAGATTATTATCCCACTACTGGTATTATTATCCTTTTTGCCATTTCAAAATTGTGGCCAAAGCTACGAATCTTTTAATGGTAAGGCGCAAGTTCAGAGCAGCTGCGAAGGCACTGATTGCGTGTCGGCGCCTGACGATGTAACTCCAGTTCAGTGTATATTCAATGGCGCCGTGGTGAACGAAGGGGCCAGTGTTGAAGCGTTTCTCGTCAGCGTTTCCACGGACTGTGCGCGGAAAGAAACCCGAACATGTCAGAGCGGTGTGCTTTCGGGTTCTTATGGTTTCGCAAGCTGTAGTACTCTTCCTGCGAGCAAAAATTCATGCCTTTTTAACACGATGACGATTCTCCACGACGGACTGGTTACGGCCTTTCAAGCAAGTCGAGTCGCATTTGGGCAAACCTGCAAGCAAGAGCAGAGAAAGTGCAATGATGGCGTTCTTGATGGTTCTTACACCAAACTCAGTTGCACGGTGGATGCGCCGCTCTCTTGCACTTTTAATGACAAAAATATTGCCCACAACGGCTCTGTTTTAGCTTACGCCACCAGTACCGTTGCTGCCGGTGGAACTTGTGTGAGTGCCAATCGCACGTGTTCTAACGGTGTTCTTGGTGGAAACGCGACTTACACTTTCAGCGCCTGCACCGTTGCGCCAACACCACAACCACCTCCTCCACCGCCGCCGAATCCTCCTCCTGCTGTGCCAGTTTCGAAATGCGAGGACTATCCTCACGACCGAAAGATTCCGATTGCCACAGTGGCAGAACTGAAAGGTATTCCAGCAAGGGCCATTGCTGGCGATTTATTTGTCATTGCGGCAGGGACCTATGCGCTCGACTCGGTCGTTTTTGAAAACCTAAAAGGAACAGCGACAAAAATGATCACCCTCTGTGGGGATGGAGTTGTAAAAATTGTTGGTCCTGGAGCGAAATCAGGTAAAAGAATTTTGACCATAAAAAATAGCCAGTATGTTCGCGTGGCTCAACTTGATTTCTCTTTGGGGATGAAGGGCTTAATGATGGAAGGCACAAACTACAGTCGTTTCGAAAAACTTTCCATTCACGATGTGGGACACGAAGCTTTTCATTTGATGTTATGGAGTCACCATAACGTGGTCGAGAACAGTCGCTTTTACAATACGGGGCAGGAGCCAGGGTCTGAAGGGATTGGCGAGGGAGTTTATGTGGGATCGTCTCTCAATAAAGGGATCGAAGACGCCAGCGACTACAACGAGATTTTAAATAATCAGTTTGGACCGGGTATTACGGCGGAGCACATTGATATCAAAGAGTTCACATCGCGCGGTCTTATTGAAGGCAATCAGTTTGACGGGCGAGGTATTACGCAGGCAAACTCCGCTGAATCTTGGGTCAATATTAAGGGCAATTACCACACGATTAAAAACAATACGGGTAAAAACACTCCGGTTCGCGGGTTCAAGCAGATTGTTTTAACTCCCGGTCAGGGCAATTTTAATGTCTTTGAAAACAACTCCGGGGAGCTGAACAACACCAGTCCCGATCGCATGCTCATCTATCTCCATCGCGAATCGACAGACGCGCCGAATAATCAGGTGTACTGCAATAACAAGGTTCTCGATCAGGCCGCTCAATACATGACAAATGCAAAAAAATGCATTCAGCCGTAGTTCTTTTATAAAAAATTGCGTAGAATTATTTTCAACAGGAACACAGAAAATGAATCTCGCGCAGTACAAGCTAAATCAAGCAGAACGTTTATCAAACCAACGAAAATATCGCGTGATTTGCGATGCGTGTGACCAGCCAGATTTTTGCTGCTATTGCGCTCAGGTGACTGCCTTTGATCCACAAATCAGCTTTGTTATTCTTATTCACCCTATTGAAGTGAAGCGTCGAATTGCCACAGGCAGAATGTCCCATCTTTCGCTTAAAAATTCGCATTTGATCGCAGGTCAGGATTACTCCCAGAACCCGAAGGTGAACGCTTTGCTCGAGGAAAAGGAATATCATTCGGTGGTACTCTACCCCGGGGCCACATCGCAAAATTTATCCACATTGAGCCCGTTAGAAAAAGCCAAAATATTTCCCCGTGAAAAAAAACTGCGCATCTTCGTGGTGGATGGAACTTGGGCCACAGCTCGTAAAATGATGCGCTTGAGTGAAAACCTCAAAAATCTTCCACGGGTGTGCTTTTCGCCCGATAAACCCTCAAACTTTCGCGTACGCAAGCAGCCCCATCCCCAATGCTACTCCACGATTGAGGCCATCCATCACACCATCGAACTCCTGGGAGATTCTCGGGGGTTTCCGGTGAAAAATCGTCTTCATGATCGACTTTTGCGAGTGTTTGAGTATATGGTCGAGCGGCAATTGCAGTTTATTAAGGTTTCGAAAGAGACGTCTAAAATGGGCAATTACCGCAAAATAAATTTAGATCAAGAACTCTGAGGACCCCATTTTGAAAGCAAAAGACTTTAGCTCCCTTCCCTTGTCGCAGTCCCTGTTAAAACTGATCGCTGAAATGGGTTTTTCGGAAATGACACCCATCCAAGCGGCAAGTATTCCTTTGCTGCTGTCGGGAAAAGATCTTGTGGGTCAATCGCAAACGGGCAGCGGAAAAACTGCCGCGTTTATCATACCTATTCTAGAAAAAATTAAAGCGAGCGATCTGTTTGCCCAGGCGTTAATTCTTTGCCCCACCCGGGAGCTCTGTGATCAGGTTCTGCGCGAATGTCGCAAATTTTCCAAGGCTTTCCCCGGTATACAGACGGTGGCACTTGTCGGTGGGCAGCCGTACCCGCAGCAGCTTCAGGCCCTTGAGCGCGGCGCCCAACTGATCGTCGGAACTCCTGGTCGCACCTTAGAACACCTCAACGAGCGAAACGCGCAGCTCGATCGACTTAAAATCTTTGTCCTCGACGAAGCTGATCGCATGTTGGAAGAGGGCTTCACCGACGAGCTCACTGCCATCATCGACCAGTTGCCCAAAGACCGACAGACCGTCTTTTTTTCGGCAACATTTCCCGAAGGCGTGGAAGTACTTTCGGATCGCTATCAAAAAAATGCCGAGCGAGTCACTATCGAGCAGAGTTTGCAAAATACACCGCAAATAGAACAGTATGTTTATGCCTGCGAGAATCCTGAAAAAGAAGAAACGCTACTTAAGATTCTAAAAAGTCATCCGTCTCAGTGTACGTTGATTTTTTGTCGAATGAAAACCACAGTGGCGCAAATTGGCCAGCGGCTGGCAAAACACAAAGTGAGCTGCGGGGTTTTGCACGGTGATCTCGAACAGGTGGAGCGCGACAGAGTGACCACTTTGTTTCGCAATGGAAGCCTTAGGGTTTTAGTGGCCACCGATGTGGCGGCCCGTGGATTGGACATTGATACCTTAGAGCTTGTTATCAATATGGACATGCCTTCAAGCACGGAGATCTACGTGCATCGCATTGGCCGCACCGGCCGGGCTGGTCGCAAAGGCACAGCGGTGTCTATTGCGACTGAGTATGAAGTTCCGATGGTGGCCGAGATCGAAGAGCTGACGGGTGTAAAGATGCGTCGTCAGGCTTTGAGCGAGAACAGCGATTTCCCAGAGGAGATGCAGAGATCCCTTACTCGCACGCTTTATATTTCTGGCGGTAAGGGCAACAAGCTTCGACCGGGCGATATTTTAGGAACTTTGACGGCGGAGCCCAATGCCATCGCCGGAAAAGATGTGGGTAAGATCGAAGTGCACGATCGCTTCAGTTATGTAGCCATCAAATCCTCTGATGTTGATAAAGCTCTGGCAAAGTTGCAAAGCTCTAAAATCAAAGGATCTAAATTTAAAGTGCACTTACTGTAGAGCTGTTTCTTTTGCTGTACTGCTTTCATGGCTCACGTTCATGACGTTGTCTTTTGAGTTTCGATCAATCAAAACATTCAGAGGATCTACACCAGCCTTGAAAGGCTCCTCTTTCACCACAATTTCAAATTTGTTTTCACCAGATTTAATCGTATGTTTTTTAAGATAAATGTACTTTTCATCTTTTCCTAAGATGCCCACATCCATAGTCTGTGAGAACTCTCTCTTTTCCTCTTTTCCTTCTTTGTCGGAATAGACTTTTTCTGAAGAAATATTCATACTCACTTTAAAGGTCCCATCTGGCAGCTTTGTCACTTGCGCCGTGAGCGGACGATTTTCAAAAATCACAATTTTTTCCATCAAATCTGTGACCAAGGCCTTTTGATCGTCTGTGGCTTTACTTTTGATCACGTTTAAAAAGTCGATGGAGGTCATATACGGAGGTGCCATCCGTGCGTACTTGCCAAGAGTTTCTTTGAGAGCGCCATTAAAAGTGTCCTCGCCCAGGTAATCTTTGATGGAATACAAAACCACACTGCCTTTTCGGTAATGGAGGTATTGCTGTGATTCGGCCAGATACAGCGGATTCTCGTACTCGGTTTCTTGACTGCGACCAAATAAATAACGGTCCAATTCGTATTGTAAAAACTTTTTCATCTTTTCACGACCGTACTCGTGCTCCATGACCATGAGTGCAGAGTATTGTGAAAGAGATTCGGAAAGCATATCGGCACCCTGCACATTTGCTCCCATCATCTGATGGGGCCACCACTGGTGAGCAAGCTCGTGGGCCGTAATATAAAAAGGGTAGTCAATATCGTCTTCCTTAGAGTCATCCACCTTTGCAATAAAACCAATTCCTTCAGAAAAGGGAATGGTATTTGGAAATGATTGCGCAAAAGTTTCGTAGCGGGGAAACTCAATGATTCGATATTGTTTATGCTGGTAGGGCCCAAAGTGTTTGGTAAAGTAGTCTAAAGATTTTTTGGTTGAATTCACCATTCTTTGAAGATTGTATTCGTGACCCTTGTGGTAATAAATCTCGATGTTCACATCGTTCCATTTGTCGCGTAGCACTTCGTAACGCCCTGACAAAAACGCATAAAAATTGATGATTTTTTGATCCATTTTGTAATGGAAATAGCGACGATTGCCCTCGGCCCATTCTTTTTGCAAATATCCCGGGGCGATGGCAATTTGATCAGCGGTTGTGCTAACAACGGTTTCAAAATCAATCCAGTAGCCGTTAACGCCGAGTAGAGAATTTTGCCATTGATCTTTGTCGTCGATGGCGGGCTTGCGCAATTTAGGTGGAAGCCCGCGCTTTTCGCGAGCCTTTCGCTCGCCCAGCTCCGAAGACGACTGATATCCAAACGATGGAAAGTAATCGAAGTTATTAAAAAAAGTGCCGTTGTAATGTATTTTTCTAATATTGGTACCATTCTTAATGGTGGATTCATCGACGGTGACTGCATAATCGCCTTCGAACTCTTGATTGGGCTGGATAGGTTGCGCAAAAGTATACACAACTACCTTTAAGCGATCGTCTCTTTTTTCTGTTGTAGGTATCGAGAACGTAAGTGACCAATCGGCATTGGGAACGCTAATGAGTACTTCTTTGATCTCTTGTTGGGTGGTGTTTTTGAATTTGATTTTTAGTTTTCCACGAACTTTCAATTGTTCTGGAAAAATATCAACGTTGGCAAAAACGGAAGTTAATTGAGCCACGGGACGTTTGTCGAATATTTTGTACTGTTTTTCGTAATCGTAAGATCGGGTTTCGGTTTCTTTACGGGAGATATATTCATTGATGACATTGTTTTGATAGAAAAGATAAGAGCCCAAGACTAAAAAACCAAGGATTGATAGGGCTAAAGCAGTTTTGAGTCGAGGGGTTAAGATCGTTCTTAGAGGAGTTCTCATTTTTTTAAAAGATGTAGATTCCGTGCCTCGATGCCAGAGGCCATAGGAAATAATGATGAGCACGCCGGATAAAAACAGCCAATAAAAATTATAGAGGTGAAAGATTTTAAACAAGTGGCCAAAGCCATTCATATCGGAATACATCGGAAAAGGCTTTTTATTAAACAGATATAAATAGTGTTCAAGGCCAAGGGCCTCGGCAAAAATATCGAAAAGATAATAAATAACGATCATGCCGTGGGCGAGGTATTTATTCTTAAAGACAACCTGAAAAAAGAACGTGAGAGCAATAAGATTGAGGTAGCTAGGCAGTTCCACCAAATACAAACGGACCAAGTACTGAGACAGCTCGAAGTTGGTGTAGCCATAGGCGAGTTGGATGGCGATTCCCGAAAATAATACCGCGGTTAGCAAAAGAACGGTGACGAGAACCATATTGATAAATTTGGCAGCAAAAATCACCCCATTGGGTGTAGGTAAAGCATCGATGATTTGGTTGATTTTTAAATCCCGATCGCGCCACACGGTTTCACCAGTGTAGAGTGTAATTACAATAAGTAAAAAAAGCGAAAATGTACCGCCAACGAAATCGAGCACATTATAAGTGACCGGGTAGGCATTGGTGCCAAAGATTTTGCCAACCTGCGTGCCAGTGATAAACATGTAGCCCACACCCGCAAGAACGATAACTAAAAAGTAAATGCTTTTGACGGTTTGAAAAAACTCAAAGGACAGCTGTTTCAGGAGTACTGGGACCCATTTTATTTTTTTTAAATCCAAGTTAACCAAGGGGCTGAGTGCCCGAGCCTGCAGGGGTACAGTGCCAGAGGAATCCGCTCTGCGCGTTTTTGCCTTTTTTGCCGTCTTCGAAAAGCTAAAAAGGGCTGCGATAAGCGCAACAAACCCGATAGACATCCACAGGACCCGATTCCATAGAAAGTAACTTTCAAAGGAAATAATCTGTTGATTTTGCTGAAAGACGGTCCAGTAACGAATGGTTTCCGAGATGGCACTAAGTCCCAGCGGATCCATCAATGTGCCTAACCATTTGTTATCGATATCCTTGAGGAGTTGTCCTGACGAAGACCACAATAAAAATAAGAGAGTCGCAGTGATGTAAATGGGCGCCATTTTTTTAGTTCTCGAGCCAATAAAAAAGAAAATGGAGCCAAAGATAAAGATATTGGGCAGTGCCACAGTGAGCAGCGGAAGCAAATAACCTGGAAGCGTGTTCACGCCGAGCATGGAGGGGAGGACAAAGGGAAGTTTACTCGCTACAAAGACTCCCAGAGGAATGCTTGAAAGGACGAAGAGCATAAACAATAAAGCGCCCAGAAATCGTCCAATCAAAAAATGTTTCACTTTTAATGGAGTTGAAAAAATAATCTGGTCGATATTGTTGATAAAATCTTTGCAGATAGCCTGCCCAAAAACCGGCGCGATGATAAAGAGGTTAAAAGCTGTGAGCAAAGCCACATAAAACGTAATACTCATCGGTGAATTCACAAAAACCCGGGCACCAGTCCCAAAGTTGATCATGGCTCCAGGAATGGCTCCGCCGGCCGCAAGAGTCATCAACAGGGCTAGTGCAAAAAACATAACGAAGTAGATGTAACTCGACATGGAACGATAGCGGATTTTTAGCTCAAAAGCGATATTTGCAAGAATGGCTGTTATCATTTTACAAATCCCTTGATATGAGCAAAGTAGTAATCTTCGAGACTGGCTTCTGCGCGATCAAAGTTTTCAGGCGCTACCGTCGAATAAACCTTTACGATAATTTTCCCAGCTGAAAACCGAGAATTGATCACTTGGTACTGCGTTTCGATTGCGGGAACAGATTGTTTTTCAACGATGCGCGACCACACTTTACCCTCGATATCTTTGAGGGCTTTTTCGGGTGTGGTTTGCACAAGCACTTTGCCATTATTGATAATTGCAAAATTCTGGCAGAGGTCGGCCACATCGCTGACAATGTGAGTGGACAGGATCACCGTCACGTCGGAGCCGATTTCGCTGAGAATATTATAAAAACGCAGACGCTCTTCAGGATCAAGGCCCGCAGTGGGCTCGTCCACAATCAGAAGCTGCGGTTGGGCAATCAGGGCCTGGGCAATGCCAAAGCGCTGTTTCATGCCACCGGAGTAGGTGTTTACCGATTTGTTTTTGTGTTGCGAGAGATTTGTGAGTTCGAGAAAATGCAGAACACGCTCTTTGCGTTGTTGGGGGTCGGTAATTCCTTTGAGTGTGGCGATATAGTCCAGGAGATCTGTTGCTGAAATTTTAGGATACACGCCAAATTCCTGGGGCAAATAGCCTAAAACTTTTCGCAGGTCTTCTTCTTGCGTCAAGGCGTCGAGATTTTGAAAGTGAATGGAGCCGGTGTCGGGGGCTTGCAAGGTGGCAATGGTGCGCATGAGGGATGATTTTCCAGCCCCGTTTGGTCCAAGGAGGCCAAACATTCCCTTGGGAATTTGCAGGTGGATGTTTTGCAGTGCGCGAACACCATTGTCGTAGGTTTTACTAACGTTTTCGATCGTTAAGCTCATGAGTCCCCCTCAGTAAGTTGGTGTTGTGCCTTACGGGGAGTGGCGATTCAATGGGCGGGGCGTTGTTTACCTGTGAAGATGAAAGATGCGCTCTTCGGGGAACATTTCCAAGCGCGAATAATCAGCGAGCATGGCGTTTTCAAATTTTGAAATGCTCTGCCGGTAGAGGCCAAAATATTTAATCATATCAATCATCCAAATGGGAACTTTTGTCGTAGATTTAAGCTCCAGGATCACCATGCTCTGGGTGTCCTCAAAGGCGCCCGTATGGTCATAGTGTTGAAGCAGTTGTTCATTGGGAATCACATTCCAATCGGTTTCGTGCTGAAAGCGCATGTCTCGATCGAAGGTCACTCGGGCATAGTCGTCGACTGTAGAAATATAGGCTTTGCGCCGGTATTGAGTTAAAACTTTTGGGCGCGTATTGAGCCGGTAACGCCAATATAAAAATTCATTGACCGCACCTTGTGATTTTTCATCAATCACAATTTCGCCTTCGAGGATTTTATCAATGTAGAGTCTTAGATTAGGCTCCATCACTTTGCCGCGAATTTTTCGAACAACATCATTGCTTTTCTTTTTAACTTCAAAAAAATAGGGAGGCGTTGGGTGTGTTCCATAGGAGCGGATTCGCAAATTAAAACGATTGGCTTGCGAGAGTTGTTTGTAGTTAAAAATCTTAAAGTCGTCCGAGTCGAAATAAAGCGAGTTAATGGTGTAAAAATGATCGGTCTCGAGTTGCGAATAATAATCCATTTCGCAGTACATCTCTGCATATTGTGAAATAGCCTCTACGAGATCCAGAGGAATCAGATACTTCAATTCGTAGCGTTCAAGAATTAGCGGCGAAACCGCATCGACTGTGGGGGTCATAACAGTCCGTTCTTATTAAACAGATAGGACGATTGAAAGTCTTGGCTTTCGTTCAGCCACTCTGTGTAGGCCAAAAACAAGTCGCGTTCAGATTCAACACTGGATATTTTGGCCGTGAGATAATCTGCATAAAGGGCGATGGTTGAAATGGGCTCGGAGGCTTTGAGTCGTTTAAATGTTTTTTCGATCTGCAGATCATATCTTGTTGTCACATCAAGATCGAGATCTTTGGCCATGCGAATAATTTTTTTGCGGAGAGTGTAAACAAGAACTTTTCTCTCGTTTTTCTCAAGAAGGCTTTCTCTTTTTGCATCGATAATTTTATTTTCAAACTGCCAATCCTGCACAGGGTTGGATGATAGAAAAGGTAGGTTGAGTGAAACGCGAAATGACATCTGCGTATGATCTTCTCGGGAGTCATCCATACGCAGGCTAAAAGAATCAAAGAGGCGATCGTTCTGGGAGGCATTGTAGGCTTTTAAGTGTTCAAGCTGTTGTACCTGCAGATCAAACAACTGTGTGTAAAGCTTTTCGCGAGCCTCATCGTAGCTAGTCACATGCTCGAGAACCTTCGTTCGACTGAGCAGGCTCTCGTCGGCCTGAAAGCCATCAATAGTCCAATCGGGATTGATATTGGCAATGCGTTGCTCAATTTCAGCACGTTTATCGTGGATCTCGATAACTTTCTTGCGAAAATTTTTAATAGCAATACTCGACTTGATAAAATCTTTAATGCTTCCGCTCTCAACACTCATCAATGATTTTGATTGAGCTTTTTTTTGCGCTTCTAAAATAGCGATGGTTTTATTGGAAAGATCCTCAATTTTTTTTGTGTACATGATTTCGATGCACAAAAGTAAAAATTCCAGCTGGTCTTGTTGGCCCCATAATTTATTTTGTTGTTCAGCAAGTAGCTTGCTCGTAGAGGCAATTCGTTGCTGCGCCATCATTTCACCGAAACCACGGGGACTGAATTTGAGGAAGTATCTATTGCCCTCGCGGTCGTCTTGGAGTTTGCCTTTATTATCAATCGGAGGACGACCATTATCTTTTTGCACTGTCAGTTGGATTTGGCTAAAACCCATTTCTAAAAAATTACCACCCTCGAAGGGTTTAAGGCGAAGGTCTTCTTTTTTTTTCTCCAGCAGATCTTGCAGGGTCCATCCATAACTCGTTTGAGCAAAGGAGACTATCAAAAGAATGAAGACCAGATTCTTCATTGCCCAGGCTCGTCGTCAAGCTCGAGATTCGATGCTGCTGTGGCCGGTGGGTTGAGGGACGTCTTAGGCAGCGGAAGCAACTCGTCGGGGATCCAAGACTTGGGGTAAATAACAACTTTTTCGCCCATCAAAAATGTATTGGTTTCTGTGAGCTGAACAAGAATTTCTCGACCCCAAACTTTAAGCAACGAAGAGTTGGTGAGGCGCTCGGGCATTTCAACAATGCGTGAACCAATACTGATCACTCGGCCGGAGAATTTTTTTCGCTTATCGGCAATGGAAGCAAGCATAACTTCTTGATTCATTTCGATTTGTGAATAAACATTTTCGTGAATGTAAGCTTTAATCATGTCGGGTTTTTGCGAAAGAATCGAAAGGAGAGTCGTGAATGGGGGAACTGTCTGTCCGCTCTTAAAATTCACGGCGCCCACAATTCCACTTTTTTCGGCAAAAATAAGCAAATGGTCTTTTTGCGCTTGAGCGAATTCCAATTCTTTTTTAACACTCTGGATGTCTAAAGAAAGGGAGCTCCCTTTCAAGGGAATATCTTTTGTGGTTTCGTCCAAAAGATTTTTAATTTCATTCCGCATATTTTTTTCGAATTGCAGCTTAAGCAGATTTGTTTCTAGCTCTCGGATGTGGGCATCAATTTCATTTTGATTGAGTTCAGCAAGGAGTGTTCCTTTTTCAACAAACTGCCCAGACAGTACATGAATGCGTTTGATTTTGACTGGATATTCAAAGTTAATCGAAAGCTCGTAGGAATCAGCAATGCCAAAAAAGCTTAAGCGATTGGTGCTACCGAGAGTGCTGACCAATGTAATCAACAGGACAGCGAAAGCCCATGCTATTAGAAGCGTTTTGTTGTCGCCTTCGATAAACTGCTGTTTAAACTCTTTAAGACCCCAAGGGCGTGAAATCCTGGATGCGCGCATCTGTTAAACCTCAATGGTGCTTTCTTGCATGAGCAGTTGGGCACCCTTTACTGTTGGAATCGTTCGAACGTCTTCGATCAGGTGGTCAAAACTTGATTTGGTGTGAAGTTTAAATTGATAGGCGTAGTCAAAGCGATTTCCCTGGGCCATTTCGCGAAGAGTGACCAGCGAAAACATTTTGCAATGTTTGTTGAGCGTTGTTTCGAGCTGCTCGCGCGAGTCTTTGCTGGGTTCAAAGTTAAAGCGCAAAAGGCCATCAAACTGAGCGGGGGTCACAAACTCAACTCGATCCAATACAAGCACGCTGGCAATAAATCCCATGCAGCCGACGCAGGCAATGGCGTAAGAGTGCACGCCACACGCCACACCCACGGCCATTGCGCCAAAGAGAAAAAACATATCGCGGGGGTCTTTGAGGTTCGAACGAAAGCGCAATAACGAAATAGCGCCCATCATCCCGAGGCCGCGAGCGAGGTTGTCGCCAATGGCTTGCATCGCAATTGTTGAAACGATGGGGCAAAGGACAAGAGCATGCAGGAAGTTTTTTGAGTAGGAAAGGCCGCGGAAGGTGTAGTTGTAAATCAGGGCGATTCCAACGCCCAAAAGAAACGACAAACAAATCCCATAAATGACGGCCCAAATTCCTGCGTTTTCAGTGGATGTTTGTAAGACTTGGAAATCTAGCATGGCTGATCTTATAGGTCTTTTGTTAAGGCTTTGCCAAGATATCACCTGGACCAAGTAATAAAAATAGACCTGTCTAAAAACTACACACTCGTTATTGCTCAGCACACTGCCGATACAGAAAGACATCGGAGGTTTGCATGGGTCGTTTCATTCTTGTTTTTAGCTTAGTGATGGTCCAAGTCGCTTTGGGTTTCGCACAGTCCTTACCACAGTCATCGTCTCTGTCCAGTCCGGAGCTCGATCCTGATTTTCAAGTGCTTCCCAGCGGTAAAAACCTTTCGTATATTAAGGTGAATGGGAGTTCGTTATATTTAGCCAAGGGCACCGGCGACGCATTCACCGCGAGCAAACAACAAAGCTATTTGTCGCTGAAGACGGCCACGCTCCAGCAGCCCGAGCACAAAGTGCGTTGGGCCATTATGGATTTGGACAGTGGCGCGGTGCTGGCGCAAAGTTTATCGGCCCATCGTCGCGTCTTTGGAGCCTCGAGTTCGAAGATCTACGTGGCCGGTACCTTATTGAACCAGCGGCAAGGTGTTTTAACTTCTTCGCAAATGCAGAAGATGGCCGACATGTTGGTGGTGTCGTCAAACTCTGCCTGGACAGCTCTCCAGCAGGAGATCGGCAACGGGTCTTCAGATAAAGGGCGGCAGCTGAACTACGAGTTTACGCAAAGTTTAGGATATTCGGAAACGCGCGGCTTTCAGGGATACTGGGGTGATGTGCACGGCAATGAGCTTGTGGCCAGTGAAACCGTTCAGTACTTGCACGATGTGTACTGGGGGCGGTTTCCCGGTGCCGAGTATTTATGGAAGTTGATGTACACCTGCAGAACGGGTGCGAGTCGTGGACGAAAGTATATTCCGAAGTCTGTGTATGTGGGTGCCAAAACAGGAACCTACGATGGACCCACAGAAAATCCCGATACGGGCGAAAACTATCAAGTTAAAATTAGAAATCATGTCGTCACAGTGAACGTGAACGGTCGTCAGTATGGCGTTGCCGTGTTTGCAAATTCAGGTTCGGATGAAGACGTCGCCCTCCTTGTGGGCGGGCTCCTTCGGGACTACGCAGGTTTAAAAAATTAATGGGACCGTGGGGTCCCATTCTAAATTAATTGAGGTACGGGCGGGCTTGTTTTAAATAAACTTGGCGTGCGTCGGTGTCTTCAGCATCCACCTTGAATTCAATATCCAAAGAAAAATCAGAGGTATCTGTTTTGTTCCCTAGAAGAGGGCGGAAGTGCTCAACCGCTTTCAAACACTGATACGAAAGATCTTTGGCTTCCTCGTCAGACATAACAGCTGTGGGGTTGTCCTGCGCAAGAATCGTTTCCATGTCGTTGGCGATGTTGGATTGTTGCAGAACATTCACCGTGTATTTGTCTTGGTTGAGGGGATCTTGCTTGTCGTAAAGAACAAGAATTTTTTGTGGTTTGATGCCGGGATTCGGGTTTGCAACGCTATGCAAGTCGCCCCGTTGAGCTTCGATGTAAACACCATCACCAGCGAGCATAGGGACGTTGGCTATGTTCTTAGTGACCACAACACCATCAGCCAGCTCGTCGCCAAAAGAGGGGTTGATCTGAATTCCCATGTACACGTCTTGATGAGGAATAGAAAAATAATTTCTCTCTTCGAAGGCGCGCAAATTCCAAATCGATCCCCAAACAATTTTGAGAGCCTCTGTAAGGTTAGCGACTTTTTCTTCTTTGCTTAAGTCTTTTTTCTTCTTCGTGGCTTTGTATGCAGCCGACGTGTAGAGGCCAGCCCCATTGAAGTTAGGAAGATCTTCGGAGTTTGTGGCGCTGCGAAGCTTCATGTTACGCTTTTTACCGTTTTTATCAGTGATTGTATCAAAAAGCGCGAGCATATTTTCGATGAGAACAGAATCCACAATTGTTTGTGGAGACATAATCAGTGCATTGAGTTCGTTCAGTTTAGCTGTGCGATATTCTGTAGCCGCAACACGCTTCATCAAAGGATCGCGGGTCACTTTTTGAATCATTGCTTTTACGGTAGGATTAATTTCAACAAATTGATTGTAGAAGGAAAAAGGTAAGGCATAGGAGTAACGAACCACAGTACGCTCTGGCGAATTGAGCGCTTTGGCGAGTTCGGCGTAGTTTGCGGCTTTGGACCCAACTTTGTCTGCATAGGTCCAATCCATTTCATCCATCGTTAAAATTCTGTCGATAGATAGATCGTACTTCAACTCTACTTTTTGTTTCGCGTTGCTATTGTAAAAAGCCAGAGCGGCCTCTTCCGTGCTCGGTGAAATCTTGATGGTATCTGGAGCAATCAGCTCCATTTCGATATAACTTCCGTCTTGGACACCGTTGAAGATAGGATTATTAATCCCTCCTTCAAGCTTAGAAATATCCAAATTAGGTGTTTTGCGAGCGCTGGATTTAATTTGTACGTGCGAAAGAAGATTTTGCTGCTGCAGCGTGATCACACCGGATACCACAGAAAGATTCATAGGCAGCTCGGCAAAAACCGGAATCGACAGAGGATTGAGCGATTTGTATTTTGCGTTTTCAGAAAGCATATCCTGGGCCGACAAGATCACAAGCTGTCCAATAGCTTTCCCCGGGTTCATTACTACCGCTTGTGCAAAACCGCTGAGAGAGTAAAAAAGTGTGACGGTAAAAATTAGATTTTTCATAGATACCACCTATTTGGTTAAGCTCAACGCGGCTGTGTTGAGAGAAGAAGACTTAATTGTATTATCAATAAACATTTCAAGTTTTCCGTCTGGCGCGATGCTGATCCACTGCTCAAGACTGCCGGTGAAGGCCTCTTGCAAGGTCATCGTCGCCACTTCGATCACTTCTGGCATGGTTGCTTTGGCTTTTTCTAAAGACGAAAATTCACTTTGGTAATAAAGCCAGTTGTCTTGAATCAAAAAGCCTTCGCTGTAGATCGTATTGAGCATGGCCTGATAGGCAGCCACCGAGGTCACCGTGGACATACGATTGATTTCCTTGTTGATAAACTGGCAGGATTTTGTAATCAGAGCCAAGGTGGAGGCCTTTTTTTCCCACGCCACGTTGGTGGAAATGTTCGATTTGAGATCTGCTGTGACTTGCGAGAGATTGAGCAGCGTTTCTGCTGTGATCCCTTGCTCAATAATGTTTTGTGCAGCAGCTTCAACACTTGCCGCACCTGAGGCTTTGGCTAAGCTTTGTAGATTTTCAGGCGTAAAGTTATAGTATCTGCGTAGCAAAACGGTGATCCGTGGTAAATAATCATGACCGTCTTTTTCGTACCAAGGATTTTCGCGCAGGAATCTTTCGATTCGACCGATAACGTCTTCGCTCAATTGGTTGTGAATGATATTGCGGATTTTATACATCTCGAGAACTCTGGCGTCGTTTGAACCATAGATACTGGAGAAAAAATCGTAAACTTGCGTGATCAGATTGCGTGACTCAGAAAGCTCCGAGGAGTCAGAGATTGGACTTTCTTTTGCCAGTAAAAAAGCGGGAAGGTACTGATAGTCGTCGTTGATGCTGCTTATGTAAAAGTTGAAAAAATACGCCGCAAATTTAATTTCAAATTCGGTTCCGCTTATTCCGCGAAGTGCGAACGACCGGGCGAGTTTAGAATCGGGATAGATTTCCACGTAGTACTTTTCGAGTACCCAGCTTTTGACCATCTGAACAGCTCTTGGCATGGCAGCACTGGCAACGGCCATCAAGGCGGCGTTGTCGATGCCGTGGTTTGTGCTGAGTGCATTGCCAAAGACGAACTCACTGTTGAGTTCGTAGTAATTGGTTGTAAACAGGTTGCCTGTGTACATGCCGTACTGGTCAATAAGCACCCGAGCTTGATCATTGCGAAATGCTGAGGTGAAAAGGTGACCTTTGGGCGAAGCCTCGTAACTGGCTTGGCCTTGGGAGCCTTGGCTCACGTTGAGGCCAAAGGGACCTTTGCGCTGTTCGAGCATGCTTTGAAAGTCGGAGGGGAGATCAGCGCTGGCGGCGTTGGCGGTAAAAATAAGCGAAAGAAGAAGGCAGAACATCTGCATATTAGTTCCCGCCTAAGATTGATTTTTTTTCTTGTGCAAAGGCGGATTCACCGCAGGCGTTTTTGTCGCTGTCTGGTGCGCAACCACGTACGCGACCCATTAAGCGAATACGAATTTTGTCTATATTATTTACCGCGTAAAACTGAACTTTGTCTTGTTCGTAAACCTGCTCGTAGAGAGGAAATTGGCCTTGCATCGTATACGAGGTTTTTGTGATTTTCTTTTTGTAATCGAGGTGGGAGGGGAAAGAAATTTCGGGATTGTTAAAAACAAACGAATCGCCACGTTTTTCAAAAACGTTTTTCGAGCCATAGAGCCCTTTGTAATAAGCTTCGCGACTATCTGCGCTCAGTAATAGGTCCTCACCCTCGCGTTTATCTAATCCGCTGGAGCCTTTTGTGTCATAGGTGATTTGATACTCAACTCCCATGACTTCCAGTTCACCATCCCCGTTGATATCATAGAGGTCAAAATCTGTTGAGTTGTTACCAAAGAAGTAAACCTGTTTCATTTTTTCATTCTCGACCGGCATAACATGTCGCATTTCCCATACGTGGCCGAGCGACAACCGCAAGCAACCGCTGGATACGCCTCCGCGTTTTACAGCCCAAAGCTGGGTGTGGTCTTCAGGGGCACTGAGCGCTTCTCTCGTAGCTTTTGAAAAATTACTGCCGTTGAAACGAACAGCTGGATTGTGGAATCCATTGTGGATTTCTTCGAAATCCATTTTTGGTGCCCAGCCGTAGAAAGGTTCATCACGGATGTTATCAACATTTCGACCGCTATGCGCGAGGAACGTCCACAGGCCAGGTGTTGCAAATTTAGGAATGTCGTTGCCGAAATTATCGTTTGTTGAACCTTTAAACGATCCTGTTGGGTAGATTGCCGTGAATTCAGGGTAATTTAGGCTACAGGATTCTTGTACGCAGGAAATTGCAGACGCCCACTTTCCATTTTGATCGATGATTTTGATTTGATATTTTTCCCCAGTGGCCATAGCAAAAAGCTCTGTGGCCTGCTGAGCGAACTGCTCTGAGGAGTTCGACGCGAGGGCCTGAGTGGCGGTGGCCTGCAATTTGGCAAGGAGTGCGCTGTTCGGCTGTTCAGTGATGTTGACTCGTCCCCAAACTAAACTATTAAGGGCAATGATTGTTTCTACGGCGTCAGCTGTAAATACTGATTCTGGGCTGCGTCCCTGAAGAAGATCGGCAACAACAGTCTGCCAGCGCGCGTATTCTTTATTGAGATCCAAATCAATCATAAAAACGCGATTGGAATTCAGTGCGATCATTGTTTCAAGGCTCTTCTTATAAAGCTGTTCTGCAGAAAGATTGCTTTGAACAGAGTTTTGAATGTCGTACTGAGACGAATTTACGATTTGTGAAAAGAAGTCCATTTGTGGAATGACGTCGCCCTTCACGTTAACATTTACCGCGGGTCGACTGCCGCTGGTGGCTTCTTTGTAAAAGTTGTCGCGATAAACGAGGTCATACATATAGTCTTTGATTGTTTGCTCATCGAGAATTACAGAAACTCGAGTTTGGTTTCCGCGAGCTGTGCGAATGTGAATTCGCGAAGGATATTCACTGCGTGGTGCGAAGCCTACGTAAAAGCTTGGGTAGTAGCTCTCGGTGGCATCATTGCCTGGGTTCCAGCTTGTTCCCCAAAAAGGAAGTTGCTTTGTGTAGTCCTGGACTGTTTGAATTTGAGCAGCTGAAACGATGAAGATGTTGGCGAGTAAAAACTTTTTTAAGAGGGAAAAAAACATTGATTTCTCCATATAGGCGGTTGGTTATTGCTTTGGCGCAGTATTTAGCCGCACAAAGTCAAAAAAGATACAGCAAATTCTGCTTGAGAATTTTTTTCAACGGGCTGCGCCAGGTTGAATTAACCTTAATTTCAATAGGATATGGAGTTCGTCACCCGCTGAAAGGGCGACTTAGGTTAAGATTTTAATAGTTATTTTGCGCGGTTTCAACGATGCCGGAAAGGTAAATGTCAAAGCCACGGGCCTTGGCTAATTCTAAAAATTTCTGCGCAAAGGTCTCTGGGTGCATGGCATAGGACATTTGCAATGCACTGAAGGTACTCATGTATTGCTCCAAAACGTCGATTTGAAAGTACTCTCTGCCCGTGGCGTAGCCGAAGTTAAAGAGTATTTTATTGGGACAAGCGGCATTGTAGGCCGCATTGTCGAAGTTGTAACCCGCAAATTCGGCAAAAACCGAAAAGGCGGCTCCAGAGGCCCAACCCGCTACGTCCATGAGTTCCCAATAGGTATGCTCGGGCACATAGGGCTTTGGTTTGAGATTGTGTTTTTCGAAGCTGATGGCAAAGCTCACTAGTTTTTCGTGATCAAATTTTTGTTCATTTTCCCATCGCAGGATGAGTTGGGTTTGCGTGGGAGTTAATTGATAAGCACTCGACCAATGGTCTTCAGCGGCAAAGCCCAGAGTGGAAAATAAAAGGCAAAAAACAAATGATGAAAGATTTAACAAAACAGCCCCCTGTTTTAGATAGAATTCGTAAGCGCCCCCGCTCGTGAATCCCGTTTGACTGAGAAGGGATGTATCACAAAGTATTAAAAAAAAATCAAAAATTGTTGGTTTCGGCTATCCAGCGAAAAAAATTCAATTTATAGCTAGTGGCAAGAGTGAGGTGAGTGCGTGAAAAAGAAACTATTTGTTGTGTATATTGGCGGCAGAACAACCCAATCTTTAATTGAGTTGCACGATATGCGCTTTGTGCTGGCAGACACCATCGAAGATACGTACGAAGCATTAAAAAAAACCTGGTGGGGTGTGCCCGAAAGTTTGCATTTGGACTGCTGGGGGGCGCTGGAGTCCGCCGATGGTTACAAGGTGGAGGTTGTGGCAACACCGGCCGCCACTTCCAAAAAGTTGTACTTCGTAAATCTTGGCGCCTATTCGCGACAGGAGTTTACAGAGGTGCATCGCAATTTATTTTTGGTGGCAGACAGTGAGACCGAAGCTAAAAAGCGCGCGGTGGCCTCCATACAGGACTTCGAGCAGGCTCATAAGGACCATATGTACGAAGTGGATTCTGCCATTTGTTTGAGTCAGCTTTTGAATGAGCCGTCGCTGCATTTAAAATTGAGTCCAGAGGAGAACGTGCCAAAGTTTAAATTTAATTATGGCTATGTTCCAATTGGTAAGGGAAAGGGACTCACCGGTCGAGAAGCATCAGGTGAAGTGGTCCTGACAAAATAGACGCTTTGATTTTTTTAAAAGTTCTGTTAGGCTATTGCTTCGCTCAAAGGTTGGAGCGTTACACATCAAGGAGCTGATTATGAAAAGCCTGTCTTTCTTAGTTTTTACTTTACTACTTACAAATGCTTTTGCTGAAACGGGTTGTGATTCGGACGCGAACTACCCAGAAGTTACAAAAGCCGAATTACAAAAGATGATCGATGAAAAACAAGCGGTCATTTTGGATGTAAATCCCAAGGCGTCATTTGATAAACAACGCATTCCCGGCGCCGTGCATTTTGCGTCGCAAAAAAACATCACTGACGTTTTACCAAAAAGCAAAGATGCGCTGATCGTTGCCTACTGTGGCGGAACGATGTGCGCCGCCTGGAAAAAAGCGGCTGTGGCAGCTTGTAAATTGAACTACAAAAATATTAAACACTTTAAGCCAGGTATTTCAGGCTGGATGCAGAAAGACGCTTAAGCATGATGCGACGTCTTTTTCTTTATTTTGCAGTGGTATTTTTCATCGTGATATTAGCCACCTCGTTCAATCGGTTTGTTATCGACAAAAAGAAAACCGTTAACGAAGTTATGGTTGAGACATCGGACTATTTTAAAACCAGCGAAGATGAAAAGTTAAAGACAGAGCCGAAACTTGCCCGAGCGACAGCGACCACAAATGGGGTTGAACCCAAATTTAAAAGTTGGTTTGGTGAAGAAGCAGGGCTGATGAAGTCGACACATTTAAATAGCGGAGAAAAAGAAATTGAGCTCCGACAAAAAGCAAAAACGTTTTCGGCACGCCACATTCAGTTTTTAAAAAATAAAATTACAGACCAAACATCCACCCAAGACGAGAAAATTCTTTCCACCTATCTGCTGTCCTTAGTGGGAGACATTGAAAGCTTGAGCGAGGTGGCCTCGCAGTCCTTAAAGGTGGAGTCGGCAGAACCCCATTCACTGCAAGAGATCCAGAACAATCAAGAGCGGGCACGGGCGATCATCGCCATCGATGCCATCGCTGAGAGTGATCGCCATTTGAGTGTGCGGATTGATGAGCTTCGCAAAGTGATCAATAAACAAAATGATGTTGCGGTCAAAAACTACGCGCAGCGTAAGCAGTCCGAACTTCAGTCTGAGCTTTAAAGCGCATCCCTTCGCAGTTGCCTAAATAAAATACTGCTTGTCCTAGGGCTGGATTTCTGTGACCCTATTTAGAGTCTTCACGGATTGAAGAGGGGGAACAAATGGATTTTTCTAAACGAGTCCTATTCGGACTATTCTTTATTGTACAATTAGTAACAACAACGGTTCACGCCGCCGACTGCATCTCTGCTGCGGATATGTCTGAAATTGCAAAAAAGTTCACGCAGTTTCAAAACCTAGCCGGCAAAGAGTATTGCTACGACAACTCAGACATTTCGCGCTTGATGGCGGGAATTATGTTTATGCGCGAAACCACATTCGACGCGTCGATGCCAGCCAGCAAAGATCAAGTGTTCTCTGGAAAGTTCGCCACCAACTGGTGGAATTACTTTACGGGTCGAATTAACAAGTTCAACATTCAAGCGAACTGTCCAAAAGGGGCCGGAGCTTTTGTGATGCCAAATTTTGGCAGCAAAACCATGTATGTTTGCCCGCTTATGCTTTCGGATGCGTTTACGGCGTTAGATAGTGCCAGCGTGTACATGCACGAAGCGCGACATATCGATGGCTTTCCGCACACTACCTGCACAAATGGTCCTCGCAAAGGAATTCAAGGCGCATGTGATGACCGTATTACAGACGCAGGATCTTATGCTGTGACGGTTGAAACCTACGCACAGATCGCACGCTACTCGAAAAATGTTCACCCAGCGCAGAAAGCCTATTCCAAGGCGTCGGCTTTGGTTTACGCCTTCGAAGCATTTGAATATCCAGTGACAATTAATTTTTCGCCAGATTTCTTAGTACTTAATAAAGACCGCAGTTTTCATAAGCTGGTTTTTGATCAAGGAAGTACAAAAATCACCAAGCTCGGTTCTGCTCCACATCTTGGACAGATCATGATCCGCCGTGATTACTACGTGCTTTTTCCGGATGATAAAACACTTCCAGCCACTTATGTGTTTACAAAAGATGAGGGCGATGTGACTCAATCGGCTGGCGCCGACGCTATTGAGTACAACGGGCAAACACCCGATGAAAAAGCAAAGTTGGTAGGTATTCATTATGGTGGAATGTGGTCGGCCAAAGTGACACGGGATAAAGTGCGCTTTTTGTGCGATCCTTACGGCAGTGGCACAAAGGTGGAGCAGGCGATTACCGGTGGAACTCCCACAGCGATTATTTACCCCAATGGCTACGACAAGTTGAGCTTGGTGGCTTACTTGCAAATGGACAATGGGTCCATCGTCGAGTTTGGCTGCACAACGCAAAAGAGCCCCTACATGAAAACATCTAGCCTTCAGTATGATCAGGACTTTAAACGAATTTATAAATCTGGTAGCGTTACTTTAGGGCTGACAGAAGACGGACTTCTTTATCAGTTGCAAAACGGCGTATCCACGCCACTCACGACACCGTTTGATGGCCAAATTCACGAGCTGATTGCGAATAAAACCTATAGTTTTTTTGATCTGTAAGGAGACAAAATGATAAAAGCAATATTAGTCACAATGTTAACTTTGAGCCAAACCGTAGCGGTGGCAGCACCCATTCAAGCCATGAATTTAAAAGATTTTAAAATGACCAGCATCAATAGCAAAATGACAGAGCTTGTTTACAAAGGCGAAACTCTCACAGTTGAAAGAGTGGGCGATACGCACTTTAAATTGAACGGCCAAGAGGTTATTTTTAAAAACACCGACACTCTTGAGTCGGTTTACGAGAAAACTCAGGCTGCTTACCAAAAGAGTGGAAAACGTTCCGCGGCTCTAGATGCCATCTTGCTTCCAAGAGCGCATGCGATGCCTGGTTTGGTAGGGGGCATTTTTGGACTTATTTTTGGCTTAGGTATTGGTACAAACATTGGTAAAAAACAATGTGAACAGGGTGCTGCAGGTACAACCTCGGGAACAGCTCCTGCTTACGACCAGCCTGTAACAGCACAATAAGTATCAGAAAGTGCGTCAGACCTTCTAATCGGCCACCGGGCCGATTTCTTTATGCAGTCTTAAATCAAAGCTGCGATCATTAATTGCATTGAGAATATGTTCCACTTCTTTGTAGAGGTGGGACATTCCTGCAGATTTGCTGACCACTTCGATGGTCGGTGTGTCTTTGGCGCCGATGGTGAGGGTGGCTTCTACCAGCGTGCGAACTTGCTCCTGCGGGAGAAGAGTTAAGATAAATCCTGCACCCACATCCTGAAATAGTGGGTTTTTTCGCAGAGAACTAAAAGCCTTCACGGCCATTTCTACAGTGGTTCCGGGTTTAAAGATGAGAGTCAGGCGGCGCGCGATGGTCGCAGTATCTTTTGCAAAGCGATCAAAGCCTTCCTTTGGATCATGATGTTTGCCTCCCCCGGTAGTGGAGAGTTTATTTTTGGAGGGATAGCGGCCAATATAGTTTTGCAAAAGAGTTTTAAGTTGCTCCTCGCTGAAATTTTTCTG
>JANOYW010000009.1:0-31220 GCA_031429075.1 Bdellovibrionales bacterium
TTGGCCGAACGACCAAAGACAATGGCTCGCGGATAGCGTGGATTGGCATCCTGTAAACTGCGACTGCGATACATCAAAACGTAGTTGAGGTAGAACTCTTGAGGAACAAGATTTAAAACTTGTTCCAGCGTTTGCGCCCCGTTCACTTTTATGTTTTCGACCAAGGATTCGTAATTAATTCCGTCGTCGTATTTGACGTCGGAAGTATAGGCTGAAATTGGCACAGGCAAACCGTAGTCGGCGTTAGCAATTACGAATGACAATACTAAGTAAATAAAAAACATGTCCCCACCACCCCTGATGTCGCAAACTTCTTTTAATTTAGCCGATTAATTGACGGCGCTTAATTTACAATGACCCAAAAACTGAGATCGTAATTAAAATGATCGCGCGCGGGTGTTTCTTCGTTGAGCGCATTGTAAGGTTTTTCTAGAACGCAGGACCACGTTCCGCCCAAAGGTTCGATGCGATCTCCGTGAGCACAAGGGCGCCCATCGGTGTGCAGCTGGTGCGGTTTTGAATCCATATTTTTAATGGTCAAAACATCTCCCACATTGGCTACCAAAGGATTGTTTTTATCATTCCAATCCGTAAATTCGTCGGCTGTGCCCTCTGGAATTTCGAAATATATGTCTTTGGCATTGGCCACTGGCGAACCCAGCAGCAGTGTCAATGATAGCAAACTTACATAGAACCCCATTAAGAACCCCTTCTTTTTGGACTCTCCCCTACCCCACAGCGGAAAGCTACTTTGTTGGTTGTTCCTTTTGTACTCTTTTTGCAAACACATCCTGGGATTGTAATAAAAACAGGGTGGCAGTGACTCATTCTGAAGCAACGACCTCCATTGTTTTAAAGGTTCTATAAAATAATACCGATCTAAGTCCTGTGATTCGATCACATCGGGGTGGTTATGAAAAAAAGATATCTCCTTATTCTCGTTTCAGGATTGCTGAGTTTTGCATTGTTTCAAAATTTTACAACAAACGAACAGGGGTTGATTCTTCCTGATTTTCCCTTACGCAATTTGGACACAAGAACACTGAAGCGAAATGCTTCCGGACTCTACGAAACCCAAACGCCCCACCTTCCGATACATGAAATGACGTTGGATGGACGGATTGGTATTTTGAAGCGTGGAGATCCAGAGGGTGTACCATTTTTTATCATGAAACCCGAAAACGTTATTGAGCATTTAGGATCCCTACGGAATGAAAAAGTTGGGATTAATCTTTTGGATTCGGAGCCAAACGCCATTTTGAATCTAAAGCTCCCAGCGATCCGCGATCGAATAAATCTCGATAGAGCCTTCGTTCCAGGGCGAAGCTTTTTTTGTGAAAAAACTGAGAGAAAAAACAATCCCTACCTTTGTAACGGCACGAACGATTGTTACAACCTCACGCTGGTCACACGATTCGATAAAGAAAACACAACGCCCTACGGCACTGCGGTTTTGACTTCAGTTGATTTCACTCTCGAAATTTCCAACCCAAAAACAAAAAATGCGCAGGTCGTGCGCCTTACGCCAAATCTAAACAGCATCAGACAAGGCCCCGAGTTTATGTTTCCTAAATTCGCAGAACCCGTGATTGTCGGCGATGGTCGACTTTTGATTTTTCGCTTGGGAGATGCAAATAACGGAACTACTGGGGAAACTAAAATATATCTCAGTGATAGAACAACAGAAGCAGGTAAAGGTATTGATATTGTTTATTCGAGTTACCGAACTTTTGAAACTGAAGGTGGTGTGACTCGTCGAACCGAGCAGTGTGACGTGGCAAAGTGGACTCCTGGCAATACCCACCCAATCAGTAGTGCCTATTTCGACACTTTCAATAATATGCGGAGTCGTTACAAGTTTGCTCGCTACCCAATGAGTGATAACATTGGTCGATTCGTGCCCAATGGCGTAGATCTTGGAGGTTCGTATCCTTGGATGGATCGAGACGCCGCCAATTTATTTTTTACCGCCGGTGGAAAAGACGGGTTTTATAACATCGCTGGCACTTCAATTCGAATTCCTTATGCAGAGAACGATGCTATCTCTTATGCAAAACCGGCAGCAAATGCTGCTGATATCGATCTGTTCGAAGAAGTTTTTTCTAACACCGCTTCGATTTATATGGCTGGCTTTTGGACCTACGGAAAAACCATTTTGCTCGATGGCCTGATTAACAATGTGGATTATAATTTGCGCATCGCGGACCGTGACGTTGGAGGCGAGCAAATTCCCGTTGAGAGGCAGTGGAAAATCTACACAACTCGCATAGAAAGATCAGAACAGCAGGAATATGAGCCCATGGGTGGTGTTCGTGAGTTAGGTGATGTCTTCGACAAGACGATGTATCATCCCAAGCTCACACCAAACAGCAGTTTTTTGGGGTCCATAGAAAATCGTTTTCATTATCTCGATCAGATGCGTCCTGTAACTCCTCGGGATCTGGTTTGGCACTTTGGCTCAACTCGGCATTCCGAAGAAGTCGTGTTTGATGAGTATGTGAGCCCCTATGTGTTGATCAATGCCGAGATGACTGGGGCGAGTAGCACAAATTATAATATAGAAGACCCATTGGCAGACCCGGTGCGAATCCCGATGCGCTACTACGATGGGATTTTTAGAGGAGTCAAGCAACGTCAAGCTGCCGTTCCGGCAGTGACCGATGATGCGCCTGTCGATGGACAGCTTTATTTTCAGAATGCTGTGGCTCACCCACCGGGTTTTTTAAATCCGCCGCGCTTTGGTGAACCCATCGGAAACCCTATCGGTAATCCTCCAGAACCCCCGGCTCTTCGATTAGAGCCTCTGGCGAAAGGCGGAATTCATGGGAAGGGCCTTTGGCTGAACGGCAATACAGGACTTAAATTCACAATTCCCGATCAAACGGGCTCAACGTTTTCGGTGAGGGATGCGCCTCTTTATTCATCTGTTTTTGTGGACCTTCGAGAAACAGATCGAACGACGAGAGAAAGAGTCTTGGTCAGTGCGGTCAACGGCGGTCAAATTGTTCTGGCAAGGTCCACATCTCAGGTGGTAAATGGAGTCTTTTTTGATAAAGTTGTCTTAAAAAATTCAGCGGGCACGGTTCTTTCAGAGATCACGCTTGGAAGTAGCGTAGGTCTTCCAAATGAAAAGTGGGTTAATGTAGGTGTTGCCTTTCCACGCACATCGCCCCCGAAGTTATATATCAATGGTTCTTATGTTAATGACTTCAGACCAACTATTGGCACGCGTATTGTTGATGTGAACAATGCGCTCCAGATAATGCCAGCGACGGTTGCTGCCGGAGCGCATGCCATCATTTTAGGTGCTAGCGCAAACACTTCACCTACTTTGTCTGTTCGTGGCTGGGTAGATGATTTTAAGGTCGTTCTGCGTATTCCCTCTCCCGAGGAAATTTGTAACTACGCCAGAGGGACAATAGCCGATATGTCTTCAGTGACTGAGTCCGTTTGGATTAACGAAGTGAATAAATACCCACTTGCGAGTGGTCGTTTGACAAATGAGTTTCCGGCTTTGACTGGAGCTAAGTACCTTTGTGTGACTCGGTATGGAAGTATGCGACGACCACTCCATGCAGATCCCCTCTTTTCGCACTTTAAGAATCTCCCGCCGGGTGCTGTTTCTGTAAGAGAAAATATTTTGTTGCGCAACAAAGATTTGGTTTACGGGAAACCCCGACCCGACTTTACAAAAAATCGATTTTGTCTTTCCTGCCATCTACCAGCGGTGCGCGGGTCGTTTGCAGAAATGGACACACTGGCGCTTACGCTGGGTACTGTGAAATCCGAAGACGATCCTCGGCGACAGCCGAGTCAGTCGCCCGGAATTTTCCGTGGAGTTGTTCCTGCAGGTTACTTTGGCGTTGGGAAACCATCTCAGCCAATGTATGGCGATGAATTTAAAGTGGATCAGTGGATAGCCCCTGGAAACTAAGCACAGCGCGCGATTACCGCGCGCTGTAGTTATCCAAAGAGCGGCGTAAAAAATACGCCGTCTACTTCACGTCGTAGCGGTCGAGCATCATCACTTTGTTCCACGCGCTTGCGAAATCGCGGTAGAATTTGCTCTTACCGTCTTCGGTGGCATAAACTTCGGCAACGGCGCGCAATTCTGAGTGGGATCCAAAAATCAAATCCACAGAAGTTGCCGTCCATTTTACTTCACCCGTTTTACGGTCCAATCCTTCGTACAGCCCTTCGGTTTTTGCTTTTTGCCATTTGGTGGACATATCAAGAAGGTTTACGAAAAAATCGTTGGTGAGTGTTCCTGGTTTGCTGGTGAGCACGCCGTGTTTTTCTTGGCCTGCATTGGCGTTCAGCGCGCGCAGTCCGCCCACCAGCACGGTCATTTCAGGCACAGTGAGCGTGAGAAGATTTGCACGATCCACAAGAGCCGCAGTGGGAGCAAGCATATTTCCCGTTGCGTAGTAGTTGCGGAATCCGTCGGCCTTCGTTTCCATGGCAGCAAATGATGGCACATCCGTTTGCTCTTGAGAAGCGTCGGTTCTTCCAGGTTTGAACGGAACTGATAATGTCTGATCTGCTGATTTTGCCGCTTTTTCAACAGCTGCAACTCCGCCAAGAACAATCAGGTCGGCCAAAGAAACTTTCGCGCCACCCTTGTTGAAATCCTTTTGAATACTTTCTAGCCGACTTAAAACTTTCGTCACTTCTTCAGGATTGTTGATGGCCCAGTCTTTCTGCGGAGCTAAACGAATTCGCGCTCCGTTGGCTCCACCGCGCAAATCTGTACCGCGGAAAGAGGCCGCCGATGACCACGCCGTTCGTACCAATTCAGAAATTGTTAACCCTGAATTTAAAATTTTGCTTTTGAGCGATGCGATGTCGCCAGCACCAATTAACTTGTGATTCACTTTTGGTACAGGGTCTTGCCAAATCAACTCTTCCTTAGGAACTTCGTTACCTAGGTAACGAACCCGTGGACCCATATCTCTGTGAGTGAGCTTGAACCAGGCTTTGGCAAAAGCGAGTTCAAATTCTTTGGGATTATCCAAAAATCGCTTAGTCACTTTTTGATATTCAGGATCCATTCTGAGAGCGATATCCGTTGTAAACATAATGGGCGCATGGCGTTTATTGGGATCGTGGGCATCGGGCACCAAGGATTTTGCATCGTTGCCTTTGGGAGCCCACTGCGTGGCTCCTGCAGGACTTTTTGTTTTGACCCATTCAAAGGCGTAAAGGTTTGTTAAATACTGATGGGTCCACTCAGCGGGTTTTGATGTCCAAGCGCCTTCAAGACCGCTTGTCATGGCGTTAGCTCCGCCATCTTTTCCGCATTTGTTTCTCCAGCCAATCCCTTGCTCTTCGATGCCCGCAGCCGCAGGCTCAGGCCCTACGCACTTTGCTTTCATGGCACCGTGGGCTTTTCCAAAGGTATGACCACCGGCAATCAGGGCCACGGTTTCTTCGTCATTCATAGCCATACGACCAAAGGTTTCGCGAATATCTTTTGCCGCAGCTAAAGGATCATGATTGGCATTTGGACCTTCGGGATTGACGTAAATAAGTCCCATTTGCACAGCCGCTAGAGGCTTATCTAATTTGCGATCGCCTTTGTAGCGTTCGGCCGCTAACATTTTTGCTTCTGGTCCCCAGTAAACAATGTCGGCTTCCCAGTCATCGGTGCGTCCACCACCAAAACCAAAAGTTTTAAAACCCATGGACTCAAGGGCCACGTTGCCCGTAAGGACCATAAGATCTGCCCAAGAAATTTTGTTGCCATATTTTTTCTTGATGGGCCAAAGCAGACGACGAGCTTTGTCGAGGTTGGCGTTGTCGGGCCAGCTGTTGAGAGGTTCGAAGCGCTGTTGTCCACCGCCAGCTCCACCGCGACCGTCGTCTAAGCGGTAGGTTCCGGCACTGTGCCACGCCATACGAATAAAAAATGGACCGTAGGTGCCGTAATCTGCAGGCCACCAGTCCTGTGACGTTTTCATTAATTTTTCGATATCTTTTTTTACAGCTTTTACATCGAGCTTTTTAAATTCTGCGGCGTAATTAAACTTTCCGCCCATGGGGTTTGATGCAATTCCATGTTGTCTGAGGGGTGAAAGATCCAATCTTTCAGGCCACCAAAATTGGTTCGACGTATTTGCAACTGTTGTCGCTCCCTTTTCAGCGGCGAATGCCAACTGTGCGAAGGCGACCAGAATTACAAATAGAATTGGCCGTTTTAAATTTAACATTGTGGAGTCTCCGTTTTTTAAATGTTTAAAAAATATCATATAAATACAATTGCGAAGTGTACAATAAATTGATTCTATCCCCCCATAGGCAAAGCCTATCTGCTAACGAGCAAAGCCTATCTGCCTAGAAGGAGAGCATATGAAAAGAAACATGGCGTTTATTTTTTTGTTAATGTGGATAAATACTGCCGCCGCCGACACTGCTGACAATAGGATTCAGAGAGCCCTCGTGGGCGAGGTCGTGTATGTGCATGCCCTTTGCCCCCCCTACGTGGTTTGCGTCACAGATGGGACAGCCATTGGACTCAATTTCCAACTAACGTGTGCTGATGCATATTTTTCGTTTAACTACTCGGTGAATCCATCCAACGCGAGTGTCGATATTGAGGCCATTGAGGAATTGGACCCTGGAGTGAGTTGTTTAGATCCCGTTCCTGAAATGCGCTTCGAAGCGATAACGCTCAATATGGTGTTCCCAAGCTTTACTTTGAATTTTTTAGGAACAGGTGTGTCGTACCCAATTCTTCCAGAAAACGTCACACGTGATCTGATAGATAGGCAAAAGTGGTGGTCGCTACAAGACTCGAACTTGTGACCTCTTCCATGTCAAGGAAACGCGCTACCAACTGCGCCAAGCGACCCAATAGATGAAGCATAGTTTGTATTCACTATGGTGCTACCCGTCAAGTTTTTAAAGCTGTCACACCATATCCTAAAAAGCAGTTCTGTCGATATTTGCGAATTATGATTTTGTACGCGATCCATCGGTTGTCCTTGGTGCCCACAGGGATCGATCAACTTAAAAATATCCAGATCGTTGCTCACATTTATAGCAACTCCATGCAGGCTTATTGCTTTAGAGATTTTTATGCCTACTGACGCAATTTTTCCATGCTCTGTATATAATCCGTTGTTTTTATGAATAAACATTATGTTACATTTTTTCAAGCTCAGAGAGGTGATTTCAAGAAGCGCTTCGACCCATTCTCGAACTCCCATTTTTAGTTTGCGAAGCGAGCATATGGGATAGATGACTAACTGTCCCGGGCTATGAACAGTCATCAGACCGCCGCGGTTTGTCTGTACTATGGGCAACATACTTTCTTGCATTGGAGAGGAGCGGCGCCCGCAGGTAATCACGGCAGGATGTTCGCAGCCTAGAATAACGCTCGAGCCGTAGCTCCTCACGCTTTCTTGAAATTTCTGCTGGAGCATCCATACTTCTTGGTATTCGCGAAGGCCCAGCCATTTTGTCGAATGATTCGTCGAATGTTCCACAGCCAGGTTATACCTACCTACCTTGGGGTTTATCAAGTTTTGACTTCGCACAAACGCAATGCTGTAATACCCTTGTGTCCGTGAAGCCCAGCAAAGAAAATCCACTTGTTAACCTTGTCGCCAACGTCGTGCTTCCGGTTCTTGTTCTCAAAGAACTCTCGGCATGGTCTCCACTAAAAGCACTTATTCTCGCTCTGGCGTTCCCTTTGGGCTATGGTCTGTGGAGCTATTGGAAATCAAAAAAGATAAATTTTATTTCGCTTTTAGGTTTGATGAACACGTTGTTTACCGGCGGTTTTGCCTTATTCAAATTGGACGGTTTTTGGTTCGTCGTGAAAGAGGCAGCATTTCCTTTTATGATTGGCTGCTTTGTCTTGTTTTCCGCTTTCCGCAAGCAGCCATTTTTAAAAATGATGCTTTTTGAAACCGGTGCGCTCAACACCGAAGAAATTCTCAAGCGGATTCAAGAGAGTCAGAAAACAGCGCAGCTTTTGCGGCTTTTTCAAAAAGGGACTTTCTTTTTTTCTCTGACTTTTTTCTTCAGCGCTTTTCTTAATTTTGTATTGGCCTATCGCATTTTTACGAAAATTTCTGTGGAGCTTTCGGAGTCCGAACAAACCGCGCTCCTCAATCAGCAGATTGCGGAAATGACGTGGCAGGGCTATGCCGTCATCTTTGCCCCGTCCATCGTGTTTTTCTTTTTAATTCTCTATTTCTTTTTTCGCTCGCTTTCGAAACTTACGGGCCTTGATTTTGACCATTTGATTCAAACGGACAAGTAGTCGGTCTATTTTATTTTCTTATTTTCCGCAATAGAGCTGAAGTCTGTCGATCACCCATTCTGGAGCATCAATATACATTTCGTGACCCGCCGTGGGGTGGATGGCAATAGGTAGTTGCCAATGTTCCGCCAGTTTTTTTGAACATTGCGGATTTACCATTCGATCACCTTCGCTCGTTAATACATAAACTGGCACATCGGGCTTTAGCGTTGGCAAATCATACATGGCTGCTGCGAAAAGTTGTTTGGCAAAGTTGCCAAGACTCACCGGGCGCAAACGCGCAATTTCTGTCCACTTCGAAACCATCAAACCTCGCTGGGGACTGTTGCTCACCATTTTAAGAACTGCGTCTTCGCGAGCTTCGGTGCTCGTTGCCGCACTGGCTTTTAAAATATGCCAGAGGGCTTCTGGTTGAAGACGTTCAAAAAGCTGGCTGAGATTTTTAAAACTGCTGTTAATCAGCACAACATCGTCAACAGACTTCGGATAAAGGCGTGCAATCTCCATGGCCACCATCCCTCCGAGCGAAATAGCGACGAGAGTTCTTTTTTCAGCGCGATCTTTGGGAAAGTGGCTATGCACAAACTCCGCGATGCCCTTGATGGACATCGGCGAGGACAAACGAAAGTAATCTCCCGCACCTGGAAAATCCAGCGATACCACTTCGGAGTCAGGCGAAGCTTTTCGCAATTGCTCCAAAAACGCTTCGCTGTGTTGTTTTTCACGAGCCAGTCCGCGCAAGAGAATCCACTGGTGGCTCATTTTGTCTGTCCTGGATACCAAAGCTCCATGGCTTTGTTGCGATGAAGCAGTTTGTCTTCAGGGGTCAAATGCACCCACGTCTTTGGCGACATGACGGCACGACGTAAGAAATCCACGAGGTTTTTATGTCTGCGAAGCATGCGTCGCGCCCGATGCGGCGTCATGGGATTAAAAATTCCCAGGGGATTTAATAATTGCAGCGGATTTTTGCGAATCCACAACCACGATCCCATTTCTAAAGCTAACGGTAAAAAGAACTGATCTTTTTGCACTTTTAAAAACTCATCATAAAAATAATCCCACACGTCACCGTGAGTAGTGTACTGCTGAGCTTGCGGCTCCACGGTGTAAACATGGTGCTGGTAGGTGTCGTCGAAAAGCTCTTTGAAGGCATGCATTTGCGCTAAGTACGGAAACGGTGTTTTGGTGCGAGCATAAGGAAACCAGATGCGATCACGTACACCAAAACCAGAATGCACATCTAAAGCAATGCTCACTTTGGAAGGGAAAATTTCTTTTTTGACTAATGCCCACAGCGCTTGGTTTTCTTGTTCCATAGGGGCGTTTTCAGGTCCACGATAAAATGGTAATTTTGCAGAAATGCGATGACCACCGTAAAACGGTTGTTTACGTTCATCCGATTCAATGGGTGCATTGCGCATCAGATCCACACCATTGCCGTTGGATCGTGAGAGTTGGTACATCCCTACAGGATTTAACAATGGTACGAACACAATCCGACAGTGTTTCATCTGCTGCTGAAAGTATTCATCCCAGGCCATGGATCTGGCCACCGAGCTCAACACGGAGTTGATCACCTGTGTTCCAATGCGTTCGAGTCCGTGCACTCCGCCCACGAGCAGCAAGCACGGATCCTGCGGATTCTCGCTGCCAATGGTGATCGAATGAATGGGAAAGTCTACACCCTTATGGCTGACTTCGGTGAGCACATCAAAACGCGCGTGCTCTTTGAGTCGGTCCATAACGTCTTCGAGATCTTTGAGTTCTGGAAGTTTTTTGTATATCTTGTCTGGAATTTTGAGAGCTGCGCCCATAGATCCTTTATTGTTACTTCTGACATTTTACACACCAGAAAGTATTTCTACCAGAAAGAAATTGCGACCGAATCAAACCTCTACACTTACGGCAAGCCTGTTGACCACGCCCGTAAACAAAGTGCTGCTCCTGAAACCCGCCACTCTCGCCGCTAGCTTGCTTGTAGTCGCGAATGCTAGACCCGCCGAGGTCAATGGCCGCTTTGAGAACGCGCTGAATCGCCGTCACCAATTTTTCGGATTGAACTTTCGTAAGTCTCGAGGCGCTCGCTAAAGGTCTGATGCCCGCAAGAAATAGCGCTTCCGACGCATAAATATTGCCCACTCCCACCACTACTTTTTGGTCCATAATAAAGGCTTTAATGGGAACTTTTCTGCGTCGACTTTTAGAAAACAAATAAGTGCCATGAAATTCGTCGACTAACAAAGGTTCTGGGCCTAAGTGAACGAATTTTTTATCCTTCTTAAGGGTCTCTTTAACAATGATATCAAACACCCCAAAGCGCCGAGGATCGTTGTAAATTAATTGGGTGCCACTTTCTAAACTGAGCACGATGTGATCATGCTGTTTTCGCTGGGTGTCTTTGCGCCAACTGCCCGTCATTCCAAGGTGCGAAATAAGATAGAACTTCTCAGTTTCTAATAGGATGTACTTAGCTCTGCGAAAGAGCTTGAGGATTTTTTGTCCTTTGATTTTTTCTGTAAAAGAATGGGGCAAATTCCAGCGCAGATCTTTGCGCAAAAATTCGATTTGCTCAATAGGATCTGTTGGCTTAATAAGCTTCTTTAAACCTTCTTTAACAACTTCAACTTCAGGTAATTCAGGCATAGTGTGTTTAGTTATTTGATTTGGCTGATTGATGCAAGTGTGTTTTAAGACGAAACAGATAAATGATTTTTGCGCAGGTTCACGCGCAGGCATTCCTTTAAAAAAGCGCGTATATCGACTAGAGCAGCGGCCCCATGACGGGCATGGGAGGCCTTTCCCACTTCGAACAGCGAGCGCCACTGGCCGAACATAACCCGGTAGGCTTCGCGTACCTGCGTGCGTTCGTCGTAAATGTGGGTGATGTCGGCACCGGCGCCGTTGATTTCAACAATTTCAAAATCTTGACCAAACATTAAACTCTCATGATCCTTGTAGCACACATCAAACCGTCCAAAATAAAAATTTGGCAACCGATGTGCCAGCTGATCGATGCGCTCTCGAAGAGCTTCGCTACGCAAATGTTGGCCATCAATAAAAATGGCGCCTTGAGAATGATTTCCACACTCTGAAAGATAAAATTTTTCGTCTTTGGCAATGATGTTTTCAAGAGCCTTTCGGTGGCGACCAAAATAGAGAGACGCGATGATCCGCGCTCGGCGATCATTTAAAATCAGGTCGCCTAATTTAGTTTTTCCATCGCCCACAACAAAGGGGAAGTCCTTATCGGTGATCGAACAAATTTCGCCGCGCTCATTTCCGGGATGACGAATATAAAAAATCCCGGCTTCGCGAGTAAAACGGCTCTTTTGCTGAATTAGAAAATCAAAATTTGCGTGCTCAACGTAGGACTTAAAGTCTTCCATACTTTTGATAATTCGCACGGCAAAACCACGCTGCCCGATGTTGGGTTTGGCGATAAAAGGAATTTCGAAGTGATTTTCTTGCACGGCTGATTTAATTTTTTCAAAATTGGAGGCGGAGGGAAATTTTAAAACTCTTAACGTGGCTGTATCCATGGGATCTAAATATTTAAGGATCTCCCACTTGGTTTCGCCGATGAGGCCACCGTTGAGAATATCGGGGTTGGCATAGAAGGGATGAAAGAGACTGCCGTTTTTGATCGATAGGTAGATGTAATAGGGAACAATGGGTGCATAGGCAAACCAGGCCGGCCAAAATTCGAAAATAAACCAACGCCGCCAGGTGTGCAGTAAGGTTTTGCGATTCCACGGATCAAGAACTAACGGCAATCCCATTCGCAATATTGCGAGGGCTGAAACAAGTATCATAAATCCAAAAAGCCAATGATTTGAAAGCATCTTAAGAAGCGCACCGCCCCCGGTGAAGGCGACAAGGACCCAAGCTGCGACGGCGAGTGGAATTAAAATAAAAAATCTCCAGGCTGGGTAAGCGGCCAACCCGGCGCCCGTGTAGGTGACAAAGCGGGTTCCCGGTACAGCTCGCGCGAGCACTATGGCCCAGCCTATGGCTTTGAGGCGGCGGGGCTCTTGAACAAAGGTTCGCACTTTTTGCAAAAGTCTCGATCGCAATAGCCACGGCGATACATTCGCTGCTCTGCCTAATAAATAAAGCATAACATCACCGCTTAAAATTCCAAAAAAACAGGCCGCATAAGCGGCAGCCCAGGAAATTTTACCCTGCGCCACCAACAGCAAACTGCCTGCGATAGCCCAGTCTTCAACAACAAAGGTAGTTAATAAAAGGCTCCAAAATAAACTCAATGGGTCCACAATTCTTTTCGATATCGAGCAAAGCAGCGGGCGCCCGCGTTTAAGCGCAGCAGTGCTCCCTCGGCAATAAATGGCGATAACTCGGGTTGTTCGGTGATCAGTGGCAGAATCACTTGGGCGTTCCAGTCTTCGGAATGTTTCTTATCGAGAGTTGAATGGAGTAAATAATATCTTTGGGCGTCGCCGCTTAAACCCAATCGTTTGAGTCCTTGATAGACGTGCAAAGCGCGATCGGGAGCGGTCATCTCAATGATGCCTAAGGCGCCGATGGAGTGATAGGCATAACGACGGTTGAGTGCAAGTCCCAGTAAAATATTGGCCAGCGCCAGAGTCTCTGGAACAATGTCCTCGGGCGGCGACGGCGATATTTCCAATTCCCGCGCCAGGCGAGTCAACATGGGGCCGTGCATGCCGCGCTCTTGGCCCCGACCCATTTCGTCCCAATAATTGCGCGCCATTTCGAGTTTTGCTTGCGTCGGCATTTTAATTTGTGTGAGTGCAGTTAAATCTTCAAAGCCGGCCTCACCGGCCACTTCTTGTTTTATAAACCAGGTCATCTGTTCGCGCGTTGCTTCTTCTGCCAGCCAAGCAAATAAAGGATCGTTTTGTCCCGGCCCCACATTGCGAAGATCCGCAAACCACTGCATAAATTCAGTGGTTTTGAGAGGGGCGCCCAAGGCGAGCTCAGAAATTTCTCGTCGTTCCCATTCAAGGACTTCACCTTCGAGCGTTAGCAGCGCCATATCTTCGTGAATTTTTTTTCGCCAATTATCTTGTGGAGTCTGGGGTATAATTCGCGATTTGTTAAAAATCGCCAACTGCAGATGGAGATTCCATGAGGTCTGACCTGTGCGGCTTTGCGGTTCTACGGAATTGATTGCATACATTGGATTTCCTCCGTAGAGATGACTTGCAGGGAATATGCCGTGCACCTAGTGTCGTTAGATAGGCGTATGCGGCTGGCAGGTAAATGACAAGAGGAAATTATGGACACAAACGTCGCCGAAGAATTAACGATCGAACTGGGCCGTGCCCTCCTCAAGGAAGGCTATCAATTTACCACCGTGACCCCCGAAACCCATCGCCGCATTTTGGCGCGCGAGCCCGATAAAAATGCAAATTCCTTGCGTGAACTCTTTGGCTGGAATCGTCCCCTGCCCGTCGTAAACCTACCGCCTGCAATTTTACAATTGGCTGAACGAGCACAACTTATCGAACGACAGGGGAATCAGGTCACAAGCAAAGTGCGTTTTTCGACTTTGAACCAGAATATTTTTATGCATTCCGCTTTTCCTACCGAGCAGGAGGATGCCGTTTTTTTTGGTCCAGATTCCTACCGCTTTGTGCGCTTTCTCATACAGAAAATAAAAAGTGCCAAATCAATCGTCGATATCGGTTGTGGCAGCGGCGTCGGCGGCCTTGCACTGGCCCGGCATCTCAAAGAATCTCACAAAAAAGATCATACAAAAAATTACACAGTGGAGCTAGAAAATTTTTTTCTCGCTGATATCAGTGTGCGGGCCTTGGAATTTGCGCGGATCAATTCGAAAATGGCGAACGCAAAACCGCCGCAGTTTTTGCAGAGTGATCTGTTTAAAAATATTCCCACCGGCATCGATGTGGTCATCGCCAATCCACCTTTTATAATGGATCGGCAAGAACGCTTTTACCGGCACGGCGGACAAGCCCATGGCTCCGAACTTTCTGTGCGCATCGTTGCAGAAGCTTTGAACTATCTTCAGCCCGGCGGCCAACTGGTACTTTATACAGGTACCGCCGTGGTGAATGGCCGCGATATTTTTCGCCAGGCCATCGCTCCTTTGATCAAGGATTTGGATTTTTCCTACGAAGAGATCGATCCCGATATTTTTGGCGAGGAATTGACTGAAAATAATTATCTCGATGTAGAACGCATCGCCGCCGTGGGCCTTGTCGTCTTCAAAAAATAGTAAAAACAAATATTATGTTTCGTTTCTGTTGTGATCGCGCAATATTCTTTCGCGACGGTTCTTTGTTTATGTAAAGCGCACCTTTTGCTTATGAAATCCCTCTGAAAAGAATTCAGGAGCCTATTTATTAAGCACTATTCCCTATGGCCATCCACACCTCGCCTTTTTTACCAAATCATGTAGAATCCTCTCTATGGAAGAGATTTTAGTTATCTGTACGTGTCTTGCCCTCAACGCATTGTTCGCCGCCTATGAAATGGCTTTTGTATCAGTGCCAAAACCAGAGCTCCGCAGCGTTGCGCGCAAAGGCAACTTATCAGCCAAAAAACTTTTAAAACTCCGCGAGAACCCAGAGCGCTCACTGTCGGTGATTCAGGTGGGAATTACCCTTGTGGGAGCCATTGCAGCGGCCGTCGGCGGCGCTGGTGCATCGGATCGCTTAGAGCCTTTTTTGATCAGCAAATACGGATTTGATTCTTTGCACGCCGAGATTTTGGCTATGGTTGCTGTGGTGTTACCTATCACTTATCTCAACGTTGTAATCGGTGAGTTGGTTCCCAAAACTTTGGCGTTAAGGAATCCATTAAAGATTGTCCTTTCCGGCGCAAAAGTTTTGTTTATTGCTGATAAACTTTTATCGCCCGTGGTTACAGCCCTTGAGACGTCCACAAAAATTTTACTTAAAATATTTTTCCGCAAAAGATCAATTCAAGAGCAGTCGACTCTCGTTTCCATCGAAATTGATGCCTTGTCTCCAACACATCAAACCTTGATGCTAAACATGGCGCAGATCGAAAATAAAAAGATCACCGATGCCCTGGTTTCATGGACAGAAACTAATTTTGTAAAAAAGCAGGATTCCATCGCCGATGTTTTTCAAGCAGTGCTCCAGTCCGGTCACACACGACTCCCCGTTCTCGAAGCAAGTAAGGTCATCGGCATTTTGCACACCAAGGAATTTATTGCCTACAGAGAGTCCGGTGAAACCAATTGGCCAGCGATCATTCGACCCACCATGCACGTGTTTGGAACCGACTCAGTTTTACGAACCATGCGATTGATGCAGGATAAAAAAAGCCATATGGCCATTGTTGTAAATGATATTTTTCAAATTTTAGGGGTTGTTACGCTTGAAGATTTGATCGAAGAGGTTATCGGAGATATTTACGACGAAGATGATGATGGGAAAATCCGCAAGATTTATGCGGCAAAAGCCAAAGGCCGATTTATTTAAGCAGCCTTTGTAAGTTTGTTTTTTTGGTTTATTTTTTTAAAGACGTTTTTTGTCGACCACAAGTCTGTAAATAATCAGAATTAACACAGCTCCAAAAACCGAAGCTAGAAAACCCGCAAATTCTACATCTCTATACCAGCCAAGATTTTTACCGATAAAATTTGCAACAAAAGCGCCCGCAACACCTAAAAGCATGGTAATAATCCAGCCACCGGGATCCCGACCTGGCATAATTAATTTAGCAACGAGCCCCACGAGCAAACCTATAAACAGCGTCCATAACATTATTATCTCCTTGAGAGTCATTTGCGAGGCTCATAACAGAGCCCCTGTCCCTTAAGGTTTTGCATTTCTGGTGCCAGCAGATTTCACAGAGAAAACACATCTCATTGATCGCAGCTTGTATGACGTTCATTAATTCCGCGTTTTAAAAACAAAAATTAACCATACGCTTTATCAAACTGAAATCCATGCAGCTTTCCGTCCTGAGATGAAAACTGGATCTGTATAGGATTGCAACACACTTCGCAGTCTTCGATGTAAATCTGCTCGCCCTCAGCCGACAGATCCAAAAGCATTGAGATTTTTTCGAGACAATAGGGACACTTAAAAAACTTTTCTATTTCTTCCATGGCAGCCTATTTTTCAGTCTCTTTGTTTAAAAATATTTTTGCCAAGCGATTGGCTGGAAAACGTTTCTCGATCCATTCGCGAAAGCCATCAATAAATAAAAATGCCGCAGGAATCACCACCAGGGTCAGTAAGGTCGACGTTACCGTTCCACCGATCAGACCCACTCCCATACTTGTGCGTTGACTGGAGGCTTCGTTTAGACCGATCGCCAAAGGAAGTGTGCCCGCAATCAGCGCCACCGACGTCATTAAAATAGGGCGGAGACGAGTTTTTCCGGCGGCAATAATCGCAGAGACTCGATCCTCGCCATTCTCCATGGCATGCTTAGCAAAATCCACAAGCAGAATAGAGTTTTTGGCAGCCACTCCTAACAACATAAAAATTCCCAAAAAGGCAAAAAGGTTTAGCGATTCACCCGCCACCAACAAACCAACAAACGCACCACCGAGAGCCAGTGGCAACGCGAGCATAATGGTGAGAGGTGTGATAAAAGATTCGTAGAGACTGGCTAAAACCATGTAGATAAAAATAATAGCAAACATCAGCGCTACGCCGAGCGAGGAGCCCATCTCTTGAAAGCTTTCGGAGTCGCCCACATACAAGTAGCTCATGCCCGTGGGAAGTTTTAAATCTCCCTCGGTTAAACGCGATGATGTTCTTGCCATGACGGCGTTTAAATCTCCACCGGCTCGAATATCGGCGCCCACTAAAATTTTACGCGAGCGATCTTGGCGATCAATGTTTGCAGGACCAACCACATCACTCAGCGTGGTGACGTTGCGTAGTTTTACCAGTCGTTGATTAATATTTGGAACGTACGTTTCTAAATAGGATTCGCGCAGGTTTCTTTGATCTTCTTGCAAGCGCACACGAATATCGTACTCTTCGCCCATCTCGCGAAATTTCGCGGCCTTAACTCCCTCGACCTGGGCGCGAAGCTCCGCACCAATCGAACGTGAGTTAATGCCTAAACTTTCCGAAGCCTCCATTCGCGGACGAAACTGAAGCTCCGGCTTCCCCAACCGATTGGAGCTATCGACTTCCTTAAGATCTGGCTCTTTCCTGAGCTCATCCACTAACTTGCTAGCCATCCCCTCAAGGGCTTTCTGATCATTCCCCAGCAACGCCAACGAAAAAGGTCGTGTCATCGCCCCACCTGTTGGGTCGTAATCCTTCACTTGAATTTTTACATTCTGATATCCCTTGAGCTGCTCGCGCACGCGATCTTTCATGTCGGATGTATTGACCGTGCGTTTTTTAAAATCGATCATGCGTATGTAACAACTGGCTAATTGCGGCTCGTCGTTACTGCCTCCCACTGTCAGACTTGTGAGTTCGATTTCTTTATTCTGGCGAACCACGCCATCAATTTCCTGAGCCACTCTCGACATCTCTTCGAGATTCGTTCCCGGTGGAAGTTCCAGATCCACGACAAACTCTCCATTGTCTTGCGGAGGAATAAACGTGCCCGGAATAAATGCCACTGTTGACATACACAGCACAAACACGACAAACGATAGAATCAGCACTGTGACTGGACGCTTTACAACTTTGTTTAAAAGCTTTTCGTACGAGTTCTCCAAAGAGCTTTGCATTTTTTCGAAACGACTTAGAACCGGCTGAGTCAAACGATCCCAAAAACCCCCGTTGTGTTTTGCAGAGTGCGGAGCGCCCGCGAAGTACGACGAAAGCATTGGCGCCACGGTGAGAGCATCAAAGAGCGAAATCACCATGGCAAAACAGACCGTTAAACCAAACTGCCTTAAAAACTGTCCAACAATACCTGCGGTAAAAGCCACCGGCGCAAACACCGCAATCACCACCAGGGTGGTTGCGATCACCGCCAGTTGCACCTCTTTTGTACCCTGAACCGAGGCCGTGAATGGATCCTCACCCAGTTCCAGTCGACGAAAAATATTTTCGCGCACAACAATCGCATCGTCCACGAGCAATCCCACGGCCAAAACCAAAGCCGTTAGCGTTACTATGTTGATGGAAAAACCATTGAGCGCCATTAAAATAAAAGCGCCGATGATTGAATTGGGTAAAGCCAGTGCAGTAATCACGGTGGAGCGAGCACTGCCTAAAAAGAAGTACACTACAAGAACCGTAAGCAAGATTCCTAGGAAGATAGTTTCTTTAACATCCACAATATTGGCATCGACTTCGCGACTGCCGTCTTGAATGTATTTTAGTTTTACGTCGACGCCAGTTGTTTTCAAACTTTGCTCAATTTTAGGAAGTTTATTTTTTACTCCACGAACCACTTCAATGGTGTTTGTGCGTGATTGTTTGTAGATGTCTACAAAAAGAGATTTCTTGCCGTTGACAAAAGCCCGGCGTTTTTCGTCCTGCAGAGAGTCTTTCACCGTGCCCACGTCCTGCACGCGCACAGAAGAGTCGTTGAAGAACAGGGAAATGATTGTGTTTGAAATGTCTTTTAGGTTTACAAACTCGCCCACGCTCTTAAAAACTGTTTCTTTAGTGGATTCGTTCACTTTTCCAGCGGGAATATTTTCGCCCGTCATACCCAGGAGCATGGCTACTTGGCCCGCTGACACCTGTCGCTCTTTTAATTTTTTGCGATCGAGATGGACATGAATTTCACGCTTCCGACCACCGGTGATCGAAACCAACCCCACATCTTTCACTTGCTGCAGCTGCGCCTTAATTTTTTTATCCACCAGATCGTAAAGTTTGCCATCGTCGAGGTCAGCTTCAACGGCAATTCGTAGTACGGGAGTGTCCGAGGGATCGATTCTGCGAATCACCGGCTCTTCGGTCTCTTGGGGAATCTTGGTTTTAACCAAAGCCACCTTGTCGCGCACCTGCTGCTCGGCAAATTTAATGTCAGTTTCTAGAGTAAACTCCGCAATCACCTGGCTAAAGCCCTCTTGACTGGTAGAGGTCAATCGTTTGAGGCCGGAAATTGTAGACACTTCATCTTCGACCGGTTTAGTAATCAGTGTTTCAATTTCCGAAGGCCCCGCTCCAGGGTAAACCGTAGTTACAGTGATGATTGGAAAATTGACGTCGGGAAAAAGATCAACGGGCATTTTGTAGATAGCCGTTGTTCCCACGACTAACATCATAAAAATGATACAGGAAATAAAAATGGGTCGCTTGATGGACAGCTCTGCTAAACTCACTGAATTCTCCCCGTATAAAGTTGACCCTGTAAGCGAAGACTTGTGCATTCAAAAAGTGACTGCGCTCGCGCTCGCTCGGAACGCAAATACTCTTGCTCAAAATTTAAAACATTAAAAAGTGAAGATCGGCCGAGGCGAATCAAACGCTTCTCCTCTTGAAGTTTTTCAAACTGCGCTTTTACGATTTGCCCCAACAGATCTAAACGGTTCAAAGACTCTTGATGATTGGCAACGAGATCCGCCCACTGTAGATCTTGATCTTTTTTCTTAAATTCCAAATCGGCATCGGCAGCTGCTTGGCGCAGACGTGCCCCTTCGCGGGCATCGGCACTTGCCCCTAAGTGCAACGGCACGGTAAATTGCACTCCATAGGCGTAGCTGTTTCGATTAGAGGAGTTGGCATTTGAAATGGCCTCCGACATGCGAAGATCATTTCGACCGTTCATTGCGTAGGAACCCACAAGCGACAGTGCCGGCTTGTTTCGCTCCTCCGCCATCACTGCCACTGCTTTGGTTAGCTTCGACTGCTCTTGGGCGATGGTGACATCTAAACGTTCACCGGGCCTTTGCGAAGGCAACACACTGCGATCAAAACTCTCCAAATCAATTGTTTTAAGAGCCGGAACGCTATCCCCTGAATCTGCAAACCGCCATCGATTGAAATTCCTTTGAGCGCTTCGCTCTTCGTCCAATGCAAGTTTAAGATCGAGCTCATTTGCCACATAGGCGGCTTTAGTTTGCAGCACATCGGATTTATCTCGCAGATCCATGCGTGCCTTTTTTTGGATAAAATCATAAAGATCTTTCGCTCGCGCGAAAGCCTCTTTTTGCAAACGCACCACCGATTGGGCCGTTGCCAGCCGCCAATACGCAAGCTCGGCGTTGATGAGGACTTCTGTTTGCTCAAGATTGGCAGCTTCGAACTCGGCGCGGTTTTGCGCTACGGCCATGTCTCGCTGGGCTCTTGAGGAACGAGCAAAAAGGTTTTGCCAAAGAGGAATTTCGACATCCACACTGGGAATCGCATTCCAATTCTCAAACGGTAGCGGCGTGGCGCCGAAACCGGCATTGAAAAATTTTGTTTTGAAGACATTGTAGTTGAGCTTCATTTGCATCCCAAACGCAAACTCCTGCGAAAGTCCGAGATTGTAGGAATTGGTGCGGATTTCATCGTAAAAAAAACCTGGCTGATTGGGAAATCCTGCGTTTGAATCCACGGCCGCTTTGCCATGCAGTACTGGCTTGAAGTACAAATCACCTTCACGCACGGAGTCTGCAAAGCCAGCTTTTTTTAAAGTTGCGGCCTTGAAGGATGGATTTTTTTCCTTCACCACTCCCAGATAGTCTTCCAAAGAAACCTTTTCCTCCGACATTACAAACAGTCCGCCAATAAAAACAAATAAAAGCTTTAGGAGCATGAGAATTCCTCACCGTCGATTTCAGTTTGCTCAACCTTCACAATATAAGATTACACTTGTTTACAGGCAAGCACCAAAATCGTCTCAGACGCAAAATCAAACTGCAAAATTAAAACCGCATTTTCTTGAGGTTTTCAATAAACACTTTCCCACGCATCATCTGACGAAATTCTTTTTTGTAAATAAGATACACCTTGTCCACAAACTTTGGTGCACCCTTAACGACTTCGCACTGTTCACAACGCGCTGAGAGGAGAACTCGCCGCGGAAGAAGCCCTCTCCCCGCACCGCCGATCACAAGTTTTGCAATCACATCAAGACTCGTAGATTCAATGAGACGATAGTTTTTTATATTTTCTTTTTTAAGTTTGTTGAGAATAAACTGCGTCTGCATAAGACTGGGCTCAACAAACAATACGTCAGGATTTCGACAAGATTTGCTCTGCCACATCGTCACTTCGTCTTCACAAAGGGGGGTCATTATCAGGTCGGGATTCCTTGCCGGATTCACTGCGATCCCCACATCTAACTGACCCGCGTTAACCAGATCAGTCACCTGCCGAGACAAACCATGCACCAGCTGAAAATGTAAAAGCGGATACTGCTCCAGCATTGTTGTTAAAAATTCTGGCAATATGTATTGGGCTACTGCCGCATGACAGCCAAGGCGAATCAACCCTTGCGGAGAGTTTTTGTTCAGCAGTACAGCTTCGCGAACCGTTTTCCACTGCTCTAAGAGGTTTTGCGCCGAGTGCAATAAAATTTCTCCGGCGGCGGTTAACTGCACGCCACGTTTCGAGCGTAAAAACAAAGGAACTTGCACATCCGCTTCGATTTTTTTAATGGCGTGGGAGAGAGCGGGCTGGGTGATTCCCAACCTCTCGGCGGCTCGAGTGACATGGCCCACTCTTGCGACTTCAATAAAGTATTTTAAATCGTCTGCACTTATCATTCATTTTGTCTATCATATAGCATTTTATAATTCATTATATTTATGTATAGGTTCAGACTAACTTCGTTTTTACCGCATGGGGCGGCTTAACAAGGGAGAATCAATGAAAGCAGTTTTATTTTTAAGTCTATTACTATCAACACAGGTCCACGCTCAAGCTGTCGGCGGCGGACTACAAACACCCGATAAAGAAATTATAATCTCTGATCGCACTCACAGACTGGAAGTTGCTTTAAATACAGCCACTGTGCTTTGCCTGACAGGTGACTACGGAGCTCATTCATTTAAAATCGCAGTTCCAGAAATCAACGATATTACATACCTCGATCACACCTCTCCCGGTGCTCCTGGTCCGTGTATCAATGCTGGGTTTTGCAAAAACAAAGAGCAACCTTGGGGCGCCAGTAAAGATGAGCGCTTCCCAATCTTTCATGATGCACAAAAACCAACCGAAATGGTTGATATCCGCGTGGTTCGTAAAGAGCTTCTGCAAATCGCGGAAGGCCGCTGTTTACGAACTTACATGGAGCAGATATCTTCCACCATTCGTGGAACGCTGTTTCAGCACTACGCATACATGCCACTGGCTGAAACGAAACTAGAAGATTGTAAATAGCCAAAAAGCCATCTTAAAAACACCATAAAAAAAAGGGAAGCAAATGCTTCCCTTTTTTTATGACGCAGATCTCAACCAAAAGGTACGGCGTACCGAAAACGCAACGGTGCACCTTTTTGTTAAGCGTAGAGCAGAATTGCGATGATGAGCAGGTGCGTTAGATGGTGAACCATCTGATCAAAACCTAATATCCACCAAAAAATAGAATCATTGATATTCGTGTAACGCCCCAAGTAAAGCGGACCTGAACGCAATCGATCGGTAAAAAAATGTATTGCGAAATCCAATAATCCCAACCACCACATGCTCGGTTTAAAAAAGAGGCAAACTATCAGCGTCATACCACCGTGCACAGCACAATGGAGACTGAGTGGCGCCACAAAATCCCAACCCGGGCGAATTTTTTTAAGCATGTAATTGTATTGAAAAATGTAATCCGCAAAAAAATGCTTTAACTGGTAAATAAACAATAAGATGAAGAGCGTTTTTACTTCTGCGCTCATGGATTGGTCTCTCCACCTGCTGGTTCGGCAAGGTCGTATTCTTTTTTCTTCAATGGTAAAATATGTTTTTCGTAATAATTGAGGGCCTGACGGTGGTCATCGGCAAAATCATCGCGTTTGGAATTTCGCTGTTTCTCTAAGCGCTCCATCTTCGCCAGATGCTCCGACTCTTGAGCTTCCATGGTTTTATATACGCGACGAAAGCTCTCACGCCGACGAACAGCGTCTAGTTCCCGCGCCCGGCGCAACTCTTTTTGTTTATCTTCATCCCGTCGACGCAGTTTTTGTTGTTGTTCTTGTTTTTGCTGCCACTCTGTAAACGCGCGTTCGCGCTCCTGATAACTCTGCACAGTGGATGCAAAGGAGATTCCTAAAAGTTGACTAATTAATAGATGAATAAACATAACAAATTACCATCGGCAGTTTCTAAGGAGAGTATAAGAAAAAATCGTCAATCCGCCTAAAGTCTTTTGTTAAAGCTCGACAAAAAGCGAGATCACGCTTATAAAATCCGCTATGGAATGGATCAATCATCTTTTGCCTTGGGGCCTCGACGTTTTCGGTTTTTTTATTAAAGCAGCCATTATCATTTTGGGACTGCTCCTTCTTCTTTCGACAGCCATCAAAGGAAAAGTTGAAGATAAAATTACTGTTAAAGATTTAAACAAGCGCTTCAAGGCATACAAGAATGCGCTCCTTGAAGAGTTCCTCGATAAAAAAGCTTTTAAAAAGGAACTCAAGTCCCAGACCAAGGACGATAAAAATAACAGCAAAAGTGACGGCAAAAGCCCGACCTTACGACCGCGGAGTTTTTATATCCACTTTAATGGCGATATTCGTGCCTCAGCTGTTGAGCAACTGCGCGAAGTAGTCACTGCCGTTCTCACGGTTGCCACGAGCAAAGATGAAGTCATCCTCGACCTAGAAAGCCCCGGCGGCATGGTGCATGGCTATGGCCTTGCCGCCAGTCAACTCCAACGCATCAAAGATGCTGGCGTGCCGCTCACAATTTGTGTAGATAAGGTGGCCGCGAGTGGCGGCTACATGATGGCCTGCCTCGCCGATAAAATCATTGCCGCTCCTTTCGCAATTATCGGCTCTGTAGGTGTGGTCGCCAGTGTTCCCAATTTTAACAAAATCCTAAAAAAGAATGATATCGATTTCTATCAAATCACCTCCGGCAAGTTCAAGCGAACCCTCACCTTGATGGGCGAAGTGACAAACGAAGGGCTTGAAAAATTTAAAGAGGACATCGAAGAAACTCACGAACTCTTTAAGAAGCACATTAAAACTTTCCGCCCTCAGGTGGATATCGAGCGCATCGCCACGGGCGAACACTGGTTTGGCCAAACGGCGCTGCTGTTAAATCTGGTGGATGCGCTGGGCACTTCTGATGACTACCTTTTTAAGCAAAGTGTTCACCGCGACATTAAAGAAGTTTCCTTCAGCGTGAAGAAGACTCTAAAAGATAAAATCGCCGAAGGCTTGGCCCTATCTATCAACCGCGTCACCGACACGGTGTTGGATAATCTTCGGAAGTAAACGTTGTTCTGAGATGACGACTCATGTTAGTTCATCAGTGCAAAATCCCGCTTGTTAATTTTATCTCTAATTTCAAAAAAACTAAAATTCGGCCGCTTATGATCGAGCTCGCGGCCAGACATAAATATCACCGGCGTTTTATGCGATGGCGACTTTATCATTTGGGCGCTTGAATCGTAGTCAATAAACCGATCTGCCTCGCGAATAACCGCATCGCCATTGAGCCCAGGCATGTTCTGATCCATATAGATCGCATCGTAGTTTTCATCAGTTAACGAGATAACTGCTTCGTAGGGATCAGAGATTGTCACGCAGGTGATGTTCGGCTCCAGTTTTTCGAGTTTATATTTTAACAGATCTGCGAAATCTTTATCATCATCGACGATGAGGATTCTTTTTTTATGGGGTCGAACCACCGACATCTGCACTAGACTTTGAACTGCTTGCATTACTTTCCTCCTTTTGAGTGACTGTTACAAAAGGATTAAATGCAACCACGATGCCTAGCTGAATTGCATTTAAAATTAATCTGAAATAAAAAAAGAAAAGGAAACACTGAAAAAATGGACGTCTAGCACAAAAAAAGAACATGTCTCAAAAATAAACGCGAATAATAATTCTCTATGATGATTCTTTTACGAAATCTTTTTTTTAATTAGAGAAACTGCAGACACTTCCATCCTGAATCGCGAAGCAGTCGGCGCATTTCTGCTTCATCTCGGCACGCAATGTAGTTTGGCGGTTCCCACAAGGGAAGTTTTTCGCCGTCTTCCACTTTTAAAATCTGCAATCCTCGAAACCCTTTGTAGAGTCGAAAAATTTTAAATCCTTTGCTCGCTAAATGTTCGATGACGGCTGACTTTGAATGGTGAAAATCTTCGAACACGACATACTCTGTCACGGCGAGAACTTTTTCAGCGCCTTTAAAAACTTCCAGTTCGTGCCCCTCGACATCGATTTTTATCAATTGAATTTTTTTATCCAAAACGACTCGATCCAATGTTCGCACCGGAACTTGCACCACTTTCGAATTTTCAGTTTTTTCTAAACTGGCAGTTCCTTCGTTTTTATTAAAATCCAAAGGTATGTGGAGATCCATTTGGCCCTCCTGCGACGACAGGGCTACGGGATGCAGCACACACTGCTCACGCTTTCGAAGGTGTTGTTGCCATTTTTTTTGTAAAGCTGGGTGAGGTTCAAAACAATGAACCATTCCGTAAGAACCAACTCGGTACCCCATAACCAGACTAAAGTACCCAATGTTTGCACCCACATCGACAACCCGATCACCAGTTTTTGTGAGACGCCAGATTGTTTCGGTGAGGGCTAAATCGTAGAGGCCATAGTCGACCAATGCTCGACCGATGGTTTCTTTTGGATCTACTACGAATTTTTGTCCAAGAATTTCAACAGTTACGCTCTTATTAGACTTTGGTCGCAAGAGCGAAAATATTTTTCTGAAAAAAATTGCAGGTCGATAAAAATATTCAGGTTTATAAAGAATTCTCATTTTAATACCGATGCCCATTCAATGTTTTTGTATAACCAATTTTATATCATCGTTCTCATTTTCAGCGCAAGTTCTTGTTGTTATTAACAAGGCCTTAACTTACAGGCCTATAGGATTGATTGTGGAAACATTTAATGAAAATCAAGGAACGAACATATAGGATTAAGTTATGGAAAACACACAAGAACAAAAAAGAAAACCCGCAAATCCAAGCCGTATTCAGGAATTTTCTGAAAAGCGTGCGCTTTTTGTAGCTTCGATAGAAGTTTTGAAAGCAAAAAAAAGATTTATTCTATTAACATTTTTTCTCGCCACAACCGGTACCATGCTCGGCCATTTCTTTCAGACAACGACCTACACGGCATCATCGTCGCTGTTCGTTCAGAACTTGGAAGAACCAACTGCTGCTGAGTACTTACTCAACCACCAGGTTGGACGACTAAATAAGGCGGATCGAGTCGAAACTTATATGCGCTACTTAAGTTCGGACTCGTTTTTTTTAACAGTGGCACAAAAACTAAAGTTCCACGAAGAATTCAATAACTTAAATTTAGTTCCGTCGGACAGTGTTTCACCATTGAGTCCGCAGTTTTGGAAAAATAAACTGACTAAAAGTACAGCGCCGATCACCCCTGTCTTGATCGATAACAGCAAGCTCAGTTCCGCCGAGATCGTTAACCTGATCCGACCGATGATCAGTTACGATACCGACTACAGTCACTTTGTTTTTGTTCGCGTAAAAACTTTAGAACCCCACGCCGCACAGATCATTGCGAACATCGCTGCCGAAGAGTTCGTAAGTATTACTAATGAACGCGGCATCCAAGAGATCGAGCAGATTCGCGCCTTCGTAGAAAATAAAATCACAGAAACACAGGAGAGACTGCGCGCTACAGAACTCGATCTCATCGACTTTAAAAAGAAAAACAGTTTGATCTCTACAGACAGAAACTCAAACCTGGTTGCAGAAAGATATTCACGTATCTCTTCAGAACTCGAAACCGCCCGCTTGCAATTTGAAGAAAATCAAAAAATGATCGTGTTTTTTGAAAACGGACAAAGAAATCGCATGGATTCTGGAGCGAAGGAAAGCTTACCCACCTACGGAGTCAAAGAGACGACCATCGTTTTACAAAGAAAGCTGGAGCAGTTAAAGCGAGAAAAAGCCACAATCAATGCTCAAGAGGATAAAAACCAAGTTGCCCGCCTACAAGAGATTGATCGCGAAATCAGCAGAACCTATCAAGCTTTTAAAGCCTATTCCAACAAGATTGGCCAAGAGAATTTGTTCTTTTACATGAATCCGCAAAAGCTCCAACAGAAAATCAACGAGCTTAAAGAAGAAAACGAGATGCTTAGAACCAAGATTTCCACGGTTTCAAAAGCATCGGACGAAGTGAAAGCACAAATTGAAAAAATTCCTGTGTTAGCCCAAAAACAAATTCTTTTAGAAAACAGTATTACTCTGGATTCTGAAAACTACACAAATCTTAAAAACAAACTGACTGAGCTCGACATTCAAAGAATTTCTCAAAAGAAAGAAGTTCGCGTTGATCAGGTGGCCCAGATACCAGCAGCCAACCAAAAAGGAAACATTTTTCTAAAGCTTATTTTTTCGGCTTTGATTTCTCTGTTTTTAGGAATCTGTATCATTATCGGAATCGAAGCTCTTGATCCGACGATTAAACACCGCTCGGATCTTAACGATTGTAATCTGGAATTTATCGGCGAAATTCCTTTGATTCAGTCGTTTGTCGAAAAGGTTTCAAAACAAAATTTCGCCCATCCCAACAAGCTGGTTTGCGTGAAATCCCCTGAATCTATCGAGTCCATGGCATTTAAGTACATCCGTGCGCGTCTTGAGTCGTATAGATACAAATTTAAAAAGAATCACATGATCATCAGTGTGACCAGCAGTAGTGTGAGCGAAGGAAAGTCTTTTATTTCTGCAAACACAGCTGTTTGCCTTTCTCAGCTAAAGCGCAAAACACTGTTAATTGATGCCGATCTTCGCCGTCCGTCGCAAAATGGATACTTTGATGTAAACCCACAATATGGTCTTGTGGATCTCTTAAACACTTCTAAAACTCTCGACGACGTGATTGTGAAGAATCTTTATCCAGACTTAGATTATCTTCCTGCCGGCTTTTGTACCGCCAATTCAACGGAGATTTTAAGCACCGAAACTTTTAAAGCGCTTTTGAATTATTTAAAAACTGAGTACGATTACGTGATCATCGATTGCCCCCCTATTTTTGCAGCGGTTGATGCCGCAATCATGGGCAGCTACAGCGATATTCCAATTATTATTGCTAACTTCCGTGAAACTAAAAAAGTTCACTTGAACGAAGCGTACAATCAGCTTCTGCAAGTGTCCTATAAACGAGTTTTTGGGATTATCAACAAGGCCATTGTCAGCACGTCTCGCTTCCATTATTATGGATACCACAACTACTCGAAAGCCGACAGTAACTTGGCTCCGATGGCCGATATGAATATCGACCCCAAGGATATTGATAAGTTTTTAGAGAAAATTAAGCGAAAGTCGAGCTAAATGAAAAACTTCATCAAGATCCTCACCGTTGTTGGCTATCTTATCAGCACTCAGTCACTGGCTTTTGCCGGCACGAAGGATCTCGTTTCTAGCTTTGAAAGCTTACAGAACGAATCGTTCAGTCGCTTCACCTCTGGCAGCGAATTTATGTCTGGCCAAGAACCTGGAACCGTTATGATGAAGGTGAATCTGTGGGGCGCAGTTCGTAAACCTGGTATTCACCACATTCCCGTAAAAACTGACCTTGTGGCACTCATGTCGTTTGCCGGTGGTCCGAATGACAACGCCATCATCGACGAGATCACGATCAAACGCCAGCAAGGGAATAAACAAACGAAAATCAATGTGGATTTAAGCCAATTGATCCATGGAGAGTACAACAACAATCTCACTCTCCAGCCCGACGATATCATCGTTGTGCCAGCCAATGAGCCTTGGATCAGCCAGAACACATTCACTCTCGCTATTTTTGCATCTACACTGGCGAGCATTATTTTGAGTGCTGTGATCATCGACAATCAAACGAATTAGTTTTTTATTGGCGCGGCGGAAAGCCAAAAGCTATTTCTGGGCCACGATAATCATATTGTCGCTGAAGCGCAGACCTTTTAAGAGTCCAAACGAAATCTTTTGCCATGTGTACTTTGGAGCCGAGGGTACCATTCCAGAGTCTGTAAAAGTCACTTCCATGCGTTTAAATCCACACTCTTTCAGGATGCGATAAATATCCACCTGATTGAGCGCCGTGATGTGCGCAGGGTATGATGAATCCGTAAACGCCACAAAGTGTCCGCGAAAAATATACGAAACTATGGAGCGCCAGCTTTCGTTATTGGGTGTCGTTAATACCAACAAGCCATCGGGTTTTAGAACTCTCGCTAGATCGCGAATGATTTGCCGAGGGTTTTCGAGATGCTCAATCACTTCTATGCAAGAGACCACATCAAACTGCGCGTCTTTAAACTGCAATTTTTTATTAAGATCTTGAACATACCAATTTACACCCTGCACTTTGGAGTACATCAAGTCCACGCCGTGGTACATAAATTTAAAAGGCCCTTTCACCATACCTTTTAAAAAATCTCCCTGACCAGCGCCGAAATCTAAATACTGTCCATTCTCTGGACCGTAAGTTTTTACAACCTCTTGGACCTTTTGATAAATCACATCATGACTGATTCCCAAACTTTGTTGGACCGCAGGTGTGAGGTTTTCGTTGATTTCGGGGGTTTTCAGTAGGGCGTTTGACATACTAAAATTGTAAACAATTGTTAAAACCTACAAAAGCAGCATTTGAATTTCTAGACGGCCAGTGCTTGAATAGACCTATGAAAAAAAATATTCTCTACATCTGCCCGTCCTCTGGTCTAGGAGGAGCGGAAACTTTTTTGAAAACCACTTTTACCTATTACGATAAAAATCGATTTCAGCCCACCTACCTCCTATTTCAACAAGGTCCTCTCGCGGACTGGCTAAAAACAAACCAAGCTGATTTCGAAACTCTTCCCCAACGCCCCAGACTTTCACGCCCCAACAGCATCTTAAGTACTCACTCGTGGATTCAGCAAAAGATAAAACAAAAATCCACGCACCTTGTGCACTCCACAATGGCCTACGGAGCATTGTTTGCCAGCATGGCCACACGCACAGCACAATGCCCCCATGTTTGGTTTCAGCACGGTCCTGCGTCGGGGTGGATGGATCAGGCGGCGGCTTTGCTCCCCCATCAAGGCGTTTTAGTAAACTCCGAGTACACTCTGCAAACGCAAAAAAAACTGGAAAAAAATCTTTCGCTCTTTGTTTCCAAGAATCGCTTTTTCGAAAAAATTGATCTCGGCACGCCCGAACCAACACACACCGCACAGGAGAGCGAAGAGTTTCGAAAAAATATTTTCGTCCAGCACCAGCTCCCTCACGACACCGTGGTATTGTCTATGGCCTGCCGGCTGCAAAGATGGAAAGGTGTGGAGCTGGTCATCGAAGCCGTGCGCAAAATTCGCGAAAAACCCATCTTTGTCGTTATCTACGGAGACACTTTTGATTCGGAAGATTACGTACAACATTTAAAGTCCTCAGCCCAGGGGCTCCCTATTCATTTTGCAGGCTCGGTAAAAAATGTTCCCCTCGCTTTTTCGGCTGGTGACGTGGTGATCAATGCATCACTTCAGCCTGAGCCCTTTGGTTTGAGTCTTATCGAAGCACTTTCAGTGGCCCGCCCGGTGATCGCCCCCAACGAGGGAGGCCCCCTCGAGATTATTCAAGATCAAAAGTGCGGTTTATTTTTTGCGGCACGTTCCGCGCAAAGCCTCAGCGAAAAAATATTATGGCTTCTGACCAACCGCGAGCGCCGATTGGAAATGCAAAAAAACGCCATGGACCGCTACCAGAAGCACTACACGGCAAAGAATATGCTTCAGCAACTAGAGAGCGTGTACGACCGATTGGTGCCAGGTCCTGTTTCTGGACACAACGTATTAACGAGTTAATACGTTGTGTCCAGAAACAGGACCTGGCACCAATCGGTCGTACACGCTCTCGAGCTGTTGCAGCATATTCTTTGCCGTGTAGTGCTTCTGGTAGCGGTCCATGGCGTTTTTTTGCATTTCCAATCGGC
>JANOYW010000010.1:0-7087 GCA_031429075.1 Bdellovibrionales bacterium
AGACTGCAAACATAGGCCTTGCCTTCGGAAATCAAATGTTCTGCCCAATTATAAAGTTGTTGAAAGTAGTCCGACGCAAAATAGAGATGCTCATGCCAATCAAAACCCAACCACTTGACGTCGGCTTTGATGGACTCCACATACTCCACGTCTTCTGTCTCGGGATTGGTGTCATCAAAGCGAAGATGGCAACGCCCATGGTACTCATTGGCGAGCCCAAAATTTAGGCAAATTGATTTTGCGTGGCCCAAATGAAGATATCCGTTGGGCTCCGGAGGAAAGCGGGTCACAACCTGCCCGTTGTTCTTCCCCGCTTTGATGTCTGTTTCGATGATCTGTTTTAAAAAATTTGGGGCGTCGGTCATGGGAGCTCTCCTCGGGTCGGTACCTACAAATGATACCTGCGAATTAAAGATTATAACAATCGTGAGCACCTGTCATTAAGCACAATAGAAAGGGGGGTTGTTATTTTAAATGCTCTCGCTTACGCTGATCACTACAAACATGACACCCAAACTACAAAAAATAGCAATTACTGGCCACACCGCAGGTCTTGGAGAAAGTCTCTTCAAACACTTTCTGCACCAAGGCTATTCCATCGAGGGCTTTAGCCGCTCCAATGGTTATGATCTTTCAACCTCTGAGGGCCTTCAGCAACTCGTAAAAAAAGTGGGTTCCTGCGACATCTTTATCAACAATGCCTATTCCGGCTGGGCACAAATAGATTTACTCTACCAAATGTTTGAACAATGGAAGCCTCAGCCTAAACATATTATCAATATTAGTAGTAACTCCGGTGATGGAATTAAAAATTTTATGCACCCCTATGCCGTGCAAAAAACAGCCCTCGATAAAGCCAGTGAGCAATTGAACGCCATTCTGGAGGCAAAGTGCCGAGTCACTAATCTTCGCCCGGGGTGGTTGGATACAGAGCGCGTCAGCAAACTGAAGGTCACCGATCCCAAAATCTCTCTTCAAGAGATGGCGACTTTGATTGAATGGATTGTGTGTTTACCAAAGACGCTTCACATCTCAACAATGAGCATGACAGCTCGTGAGTGGCCTTGATCATGGTGCAAAAGCTCAACGTGCAAATCGACTTACCAAAACTTTTGCAACTTTATCAGCATGCGGAAGACCATTTCCCATGGACCAAGTCGTTTCCCACTTTGCAATCGGGCATCAGCGTTGCCAAAGGTAACGAAGATGATCTTATTGGCTGTTGCGGGGGCAACTTTACAGAAGAGCAAGAAAAGCTTTACAGCCAGCTTCACTCCTTCTATCAAAACTCCTACATCTCCGAACTTAGCTCGCTTCTCCAACTCAAAATTTTTCGACTGCGGTGGATGAAGCTATCTGGAAAAAGCTGTTATAGTTTTCACCAAGATTGGACGAGGCGGTTGCATATTCCGATTATCACCTCTAAAGATTCTTATTTTCTCTTTCAGAGCCCATTAGAGTTAGCGCAGTTGGAAGTGAACCATGCCTATGTGGTTGACACTACCCGCGTTCATACAGCAATGAACACAGGGCCCCACACTCGTGTTCACCTGATTGCCTGTTTTGCAGAGTAGCCTTATTATTTTGGACTCTCTGAAACAATTGCTTCCACGATATTATCTCTCATGATCTCATTTCCTAAGCCATTGAGGTGGCAGCACGAGTCAGAATAAACTGATTCCGTGGTGTTTTTAAAAACATCCGTCAGATTAATAATAGCATACCCTTGAACAAAAATTTGTTGTTGAGCTTGTGCGAGCAAACGATACCCTTCGTTGACTGACTCAAACATTGGCACATTTAAGAACAACTTTTTCTCTTGATTTGATAAAACTTTAGTACCTTTAACGTGTTGATTGGGTTGTAAAAAATGAAAGTGAGGAATATTTTGGCCCCGGTAGAGTTGGGCTTGCAACAAAGAGTACTTTTTCCACACGCCCACTTGTTTTTCAATTCTCCGCTCTAAAGGTAAAGGTTTTTCGTAATAGGCAACACTACGCTCATTTTTAACATGACTTAAACTCGTAAGTATTCTTTGAGTAATGTGAATATACAATTGCCAGATTTTTCCCACGATATGAACATGTTTAAGAGCCGATTCGTCTAGGAATTGAGTGAAGGCAATTTGACTTTCAATCAATTGCACAATTTGAAATATTTTTTTGTTGCGCTCAGGCCCCTGGCTAAAAAGAGCCGAGGAGAGACCGGGAAACTCTGCTGGAAACTCAATTGGAAAATCATAGCTGACCTCGTTGAAACCGTCGATGATGATCGCCATATCGATTTTTTCTAAAAAATACGAACTCACAAAAAATTGTTGGGGTTGTTTATGCCCATCAATAGCCAAATTTATTAGCACTGCCTTTCGACCCTTAAAAATTGATGGAGATCTTAACTTCAATAAAGAGATGAGGCTGGGCCGCCCCGTCTTTATTTTTTTCTGCTCATGAATTGCAAAATTAGAAGCTACGGATCCTCCAAGAATGGCAATATAAAAAGACTCGTCTTTTTTTTCGTCAATCTTCGAAAAATCAGTAGAGTCCAAAAAACCGTCTTTGTTAAATTTTTCTGAAAAATAATTATTATAGACATAACCAAAGTAGGGGTGAGCCGATTTAGGGCGATGTTTGTACGAAGTGAGGTGTCGCTTTGTGACATCCGCAAACGTTGACTCCTCAACATCTTGTATGCCACTTAAAAATGTTTCCATTTGATCCAAGTATTCTGAGGTATCGAAACTTCGTAGGCCTATTTCAAAAACTACAGCGGAAAGAACTACGCCCCAAAAAAGTAGCAATAATTTTTTAAACATATTTTTCGACATCATATTTCAATGGTGCTGGAGACTTTCCATCGATTTCAGGGATCACAGGATAGGCGTGCAAAGTTAATTTATTTCCAGAGAGAACTTTCCCCGAATGGTAATACTGACTATTGTTCAAGATAATAAACTCGCCGGGACGGATCACCGCTTTGTCGATGACGTTTTTTTGATTATCCGACCAAATTGTCATTTCAAAAACACCGTCCAACATCATAATGATGGTGAAACGAGAATCAATGGTGTACTCATTTCCAGGATTGTCGCGGTGAATTTCCAAATCTGTGCAGTCGCGATAGTCACAGAGCCAAAAGGTCGAATGCAGCGAGCGCCCCACGCAATCAGACAATTGTTGACGGACTGTTGGGTCTAAAATACCTGAGATGTCACACCATACGGCACCGGGAGTTCGCGACGTGGCTGGGGCCCATAGAACATCGTTATCGATATGCTCTTGCATTCGCGCTCGCATTTTTAAAAAATCTGGAGAAAAGGTTTTGATTTTAAACGAGCTCATCATCAGACCATAAGGGAGTTAAACAAAGTCGTGCCTGGTGGGCGATCCTTCGCTGTTTTTCAAAAAGAAGATCCTCGGAGGTTGCTAAAAAATAGGTATCGCTCGGTTTGAGACCGAGCTCTCTACATAATTCTTTCTGACGACTCAACCCTCGAGAGTGCATCGTTTCCACTTTGTAGCTCTGTAGAATCATGGAGATGATTTGGGAGGTCTGGTAGTTCCAACACTCCACTCTTTGCATGTGGCATAGAGTCGCATGAATATTTTTACTGTACACTAAACCTGCTCTTTGCCCGATGAGTCCCCACCCTTTGCTAAAACTAAAAAATATCTGTTCCGTCTGGCTAAACACCGGCACGGTCTGCGGAGCCGTTGCACCGATGTAGGCGCAATCTAAAATCACCGGGCAACCACTATTTTCTATTTTTTCGATATCGGTTACCGATAAAAAATTTCCATCGCGGCATGAAGGGTTACTCACATAGAGCACATGATCCAACAGTAGACCGTCGACATCCACTTCTCTGCCATTGCCCGAAACAATCTGTGGCCACTGATAATCGCCCTTTAAAAATTGCCAGGGTCGATGGTCTGTCATTCGCCATTGATTGATGGCCTCTGTAGCGCCAGCCACCACATACATGTGGGGAAACAAATCTAAATTTAAAATGGAAGAGACCCAGAGGCGGTGTACGTCCTCCATTTGCTTGAGCTGCTTTGTTGCCAGCTTTGATCCGCGACGTAAATAAGCCTGGCCCTCGTCGATCTGGGAAAGTAAGTTTTTAACATCGCTCCACAAAGGGCTTTGGACCCAGGGATTATCGCGAAGAAGTTTTTCGGTTTTGCTCAAAGAATTTTTCAGCAAACCATCCCCCAAAATCATATTTGTGCAATCGCACACAGCCGGGATCTAAATGATGCACTTGATGGTAACCTTCACCGGCAATGATTAAGTTAAGCCACGGCTTGTTCGAGCCCTCCGACTCCGCATGGCCCACGGTGTTTAGAAGACCAAACCCGACCCGAGCTAAGATAAAAGGAATCAGCGCAAACCCCACGAAAAAATTGAACCCAATGCACAATGCAAGGATCCAATGGACCGCTAAAAAAACCCGCCAGTAGCGGTGACACCAAACCAATCGAGGGTTATCAAAGAGATCCCTCGCAAAAGACGGGGGGATTTCCTTGAGGTCCCAGGTCGTAAACAAAACCTTCCAAAACCCTTTGTGTCGAGGACTATGGGGATCTTTATCTGTGTCGCAGTGCATGTGGTGCATTCTATGGGAGGCAATCCATCCAATCGGAGTTCGTACACAAGCCACCATAATCATATAAAGCATGAGGCACTCGACGAAGGCTGAAACTTTGATTTGTCGATGGGAAAAATAACGATGAAGCCCAATGGAAACCGCAAAGTGCGAAATAACCTGACTCCAAATAAGACCAAAAAAAATCGCCCAAACCATGGGCTAATTATGGTGGACCTGGCGACGATGTTCAAACAAATAAAAGACGGCAATCGGTGCAGTACGGCGGGTTAGATGCGACGCATCTCGAGATGTGTTTCGAAAATTTCGCAGTTAAATTCTCAGAATGATAGAGCCCCACACTCGTCGCAAATACGAGCTGCCTTATTACGCAGAACTTAAACAGATCCACGTGGAGCTGGGCCAACTCCGAGCCGCCACGGATCGACTGGCCCATAAATACATAGACGTTCGCGAGGCCAACCCAGCGCTGTGCGATAATCACATGGAGCTTGTCGAAAAAGTTTATGAAAACTTTAATCAAATCAATCTCACAGTGATCAATGGCGAGACTCTCCCCTACACTTCAGATGTGAAGGAACGAATTCGCCGCAAAGAGGAACTCCTCTACAATAAACCCACCGAAGATTACGCCAATAGCTATTTCGAAAAAATTATTCAGCAGTTTAAAGCCCCTGCCACCAGAATTCGAATCACTAAACTGAAGCCAGGCAAAGAAATTCCTTTTCATATCGATTACGATCCCAGCTACGCTACCAGAATTATCATTCCTGTTTATACCCATCCTTTGGTGATCAATGAATTTAAAGTGCGCAACCAAGTCCATCGTTGCCACCTTGAAGCCGGCAAGGCTTATTTTTTAAATACTGGTTTTGCTCACGCCGTTTTTAATCGCAGCTCCGAACATCGCATTGCTTTGATGTTTAGCCTGGACGGACAGCAGGATTTGGAGTTTTTGTGATCGAACCGTACAAGGCGGATTTTCAACTTTTTAATGCTGACGATGCACTCCTAAGATCTGTCGTATCTGAAATCCAGCGTCGGGGCGTTGCCGTATTCCACGAGCAAGATCTCGATGAAAACAAATTCATCCAGCTCATCAAACGAATTGGCGAGTGTGAAGCACCTGGAAAGTTTATGAATCCCACGGAGTTTCCAGAAATCTCGCTAGTCACCGCCCGACGGGATGAACAAGGCCAAAAAATGGGGATGTTTGGCGATGGTGAACTTGGCTGGCACAGCAATGGCAACAGCCGCCACATGATTGATAAAATTCTGATAAGTCTTTTTTGCGTAAGATCAGATCCCAATTCCACACTGAGTGTTTGCCAAACAAGTCAGCCCTTTTACGACCTCTCTGTGGAGGAGCAAGAGTACTGGAAGTCTATCAAAATTCGCTTGCAGTTTAAAAACAACACCATGTATCAGCTCGAGGAAAACGATCCCGAGTATTTATTTATGAGTCAGCACCGAGGAAGCATTCGCAAATTAGTGGATAAACACCCGGTGACTGGTCAGTATTACTTTTATTTCCCCTACTTTTTTATTATGCGTGCCTGGGAAGGAAATAAAGAAATTGATCATTTGCAAATGATCGAGCGTCTTAAACCGATTATCTTTAAAAGTAAGTACCAGCACCACGTCGTTTTTAGAGAAAATGACTTGGTCATGATGGATCAGTTTACGACCCTGCATCGACGAACACCTGTCACCCAGGATCGTTTGCTATGGCGAATTGCAAGTGATTACAAATTACTAACACCGTTACTGGAAGACGAGATATCCCATGAAACTCACCGCCATTAGCTTTAGCCATGCTGGAAACAGTTTGCAAACTCGCGGCCTCACACTGCTCGATCACTTCCTGCACTTCGAGTCTATTTACAGTATGCAGGATTTTTCCATACCGTTATGTTATTCGAATAAACCCGACGGCGAAGTGCCCGAGAGTGTTTTGAAATTGGATTCTGTTTTGCTTTCGGCAGACGCTCTCGTATTTGCGATCTCCGAGGCCGGTGGGCATTATTGTGCCGCTTTCAAAAATATTGTGGACTGGCTCATTGTAAAACATAAGTTTAACAGTCATCTTGGTCACGGTTACTCGCTATCGCAAAAACCAGTCTATATTGTGACGTTTACCCCCACCTACAAAGATTCAGGTCATCGTCATTTTTCTATGACCCGCACTCTTTTGCTCGAAAAGTTTGGCGCCGATGTCAGAAAGTGTCATGTCTTCAATCATTGCTGGGATCATGTGACCCCGCAAAACTATCAGTTTGTACAAACGTTTTGTATGGACGTTTTGCACGACCTAAAAGAAGTTGCCATAGAAACGAGGCGCCCAGCGGTCGTTCCATCGAACTACGACACGCAAAAATGGCTTCAACAGTACGAACAATGGGATCAAAAGTGGAAGACGTTATAGAGTATGTGCAAATAAAATATGACCTTACAGAGCTGCGCAGCCTTTTCGACCAGACG
>JANOYW010000011.1:0-45129 GCA_031429075.1 Bdellovibrionales bacterium
ATTTTGTGCAAACTAACACCGACGTGACGCAAGCAAAAGTGAACACGCTGTTTGGCGCAAGTTATACGACGTTGAGCGGTTTGCTTGCCGGAAGCAGCTCGCTGTATTTACAAAACACCACAAACGGGACGGTGATTCCAAACCGAGCCACAAATCCTGGTGCGCCAACTGCGGGGCAGATCTGGTACGATAGCGATGATTTCGTACTTCGCTATTTTGACGGCTCGGTTGTGCAAACGTTAAGCTCGGGCAGTGCAGATCCAACCAAACTTCCTTTGGCTGGTGGTATCATGGCCGGCGCCATCGACATGGGCACCAACGACATTACTGATATTGGACACATGACACAAGCACCGCAAAGAACCTTTCGTTTTGGCGTTTACACCACAGCTCAACAAGCTACTTTAATTGTAACTCCACTGATCGCAGGCCACGAAGGTACAGTGTGGTACAACACCACGACAAACAAATTGATGTTCTGGGATGGCACTGCAGAATTTGCAGTGTCTCCAGTGGACAGTGTGTTTGGTCGCACCGGCGCTGTCGTAGCGGCAGCCAGTGACTACGACGCCAACCAAGTCGACAACACTCCAGCAGGTGCCATTTCCGCTACGGAAGTACAAGCAGCGATTAACGAACTCGACAGCGAAAAAGTAGCAAAAGCCGGCGACACCATGACTGGCGCACTCAATTTAGATAACGAACAAGAATTACGACTCTCCGAAGCCGATGGCAGTGGTGCAAACTACGTGGCGATCAAAGCGCTTACAACCTTGGGAGCCAACTACACGTTAACATTGCCCGCAGACGCCGGCGCTGTAAACCAAGTGCTCACCACAAATGGCAGCGGAGTGTTAAGTTGGACGTCTCCGGCAGCCGTCGGGGAAACCAATACGGCAAGCAATCAAGGTGTCGGCGGCGTTGGGACCTACGACGCAAAGTCGGGCGTGGATTTACAATTTAGAAACATCAATGCCGCAAGTAACAAAGTCAGTGTGGTTCTCGATGCCGGTAACAAAGAAGTAGATATCAATGTGAACGAAGCCAATTTTGATCCGACGGCCATTCCTAATACCGCAGCGGGTACGATTTCCGCCACAAATGTTCAAGCAGCGATCAACGAGCTCGCCACTGATAAAGTAGCCACCACGCGCGCCATCAACACGGCTGCAGGCAGCGGGCTCACTGGCGGCGGAGACCTCTCTGCCGATCGCAGTTTAAGCGTAAATATCAATGGAATGACTGCAGAAACTGCAGTGGCAGGCACCGACGAAATTTTGATCTACGACGTAAGCGCAACAGCTCTTCGCAAGATGACCCGCACAAACTTCGTACTCAGCGAAACCGAAGTAGACGCCATGGTTTCAAACAACGGCTACCTCAGTTCTGAAGCCGACACATTAGCGACAGTAACAGGTCGTGGTGCCACAACGGCCACAAGTATTACCTTCAACACGCAGGCGCAAGCCCGCTTTGCCGACAGTGCAGGTGGAGAGTATGCCGCGATCCAAGCGCCCGCGGCCATTGGCACAAACTATGTATTAACCCTGCCAACAGACGACGGCGTAGCCAATCAAGTCTTAACCACAGACGGTTCCGGCGTTTTAAGTTGGACGTCGTTAGCTGCCGTGGGCGAAACCAACACCGCCAGCAATCAGGGTGTTGGCGGTATAGGTTTTTACGACGCCAAGTCCGGTGTGGATTTGCAATTTCGTAACATCAATGCGGCAAGCAACAAAGTGAGCGTCGCCCTCGATGCAGCCAATAAAGAAGTCGACATCAACGTGAACGAAGCTAATTTAGATTTGGGAACAATTCCAAATACCCCGGCAGGAACCATTGCTGCCACAACAGCGCAAACGGCCATCAACGAACTCGACACCGACAAAGTCGCCAAAACTGGTGATACGATGACCGGTAGACTCAGTATGAATCCAAAAGGCGTTGCGGCCAGCGACGGAGGATCTATTGCGTTTACCGAGCTCGCAGCCAACGGAACCGCCCAAGTTGGATTCCGTGCGCCCGACGATGTAACAACAGGTGTAATCTGGGCATTGCCCGTAGCCGATGGTAGTGCGGGACAGGTGCTACAAACCAGTGGTGCAGGAGTTTTAAGTTGGATCACTGCCGCAGCGGCAGTGGCGGATGATAGCTTAAACTTTGATAAGTTCTCAGACGCTTTGGCTCTCGACGCAAGCACAGATATTGTCGCAGACAGCGCGGAAGTGCTTTCAATCACCAACACAGGAACTGGAAATTCGTTTTTAGTGAATGATGCCGCTGGGGATACGTCTCCGTTTGTGATCGATGCCAGCGGAAATGTGGGAGTTGGAACCTCAGCTCCAGGTGCCGCCCTCGAAGTGGGTACTAATTCAGCTTCATCTTCGTCAATTCGTTTTGTACCATCGGCTGCCAATCAGGGGAGTCTGCGTTTTACAACAAATGCGGCGGCTAATTGGGTTCAATCAGGTCTTGATTATACAGCGGGTAGCCAAAAAGATCTTCGCTTTTCTAATATGAATGGCTCAACAACTTGGCTCACAATTAATTCTTCGAATGGTAACGTAGGTGTAGGAACAACTGCTGCCGGAACATTGCTTGATGTGGCTGGAGCAATGACTTCGCGCCCCTATGGAACGGCCACAGGTGAAACCGGTCAGTTGATCATGCGCGAGCTTGCAGCTGGCGGTACCGACACTGTAGCGATTCGTGCGCCGGACGCGATCACGACCAATTATGCTCTCACACTTCCGACCACCGCAGGAAGCTCAGGGCAAGTTCTTTCTACGGATGGAACCGGTCTGCTGAGCTGGGTGAGTTCAATTGCTCCTGCAGCTGACAGTTTAGATTTTACACACTTTGCTGATGCAATGACATTGGATGCAAGCACAGACATCGCAGCCACGGGCACAAATGCACTGTCTGTTACAAACTCAGGAACGGGCGACTCGTTCCGAGTGAACGATGCTTCTGGCGACACAAGTCCCTTCGTGATTGATAATAGTGGCCAGGTGGGGATTGGTACAACAGCAGCGGGACGACAGCTCCACGTTCTAGCCTCAGGATCTTCCTATGCGCGTATCGAGCGAGCCACACAAGGCGGCGGAGAAGTTGGTATCGAGCTGTTTGGTGGTACAGGTGGGCAGTCATGGGCTATTGCGCAACCTGTTGGCGGTGATGATCTTACATTTTATCGTGGCGGGGAGCGAATGCGCATTGGCGCTAACGGTGGAGTTGGTATTGGTACATCAGTCCCAGGAACACAACTTGATGTAGCCGGCGCTATCACCTCTCGTCCTTTGGGAACAGCAACCGGTGAAACAGGTCAGTTGATTATGCGTGAGCTTGCAGCGAGCGGAACCAACACGGCAAAAATCAGATCACCAGATACATTGGCTGCGGACTATGTATTAACACTTCCTGTTGATGATGGAACCGCAGGGCAAGTTTTGAGCACGGATGGAAGTGGCGCACTCAGTTGGGTGAGTTCTTTAGCTCCAGCGGCAGACAGTTTAGATTTTACACATTTTGCAGATGCAATGACATTAGATGCGAGCACTGATATCGCAGCCAGTGGAACAGATGTTCTTTCGATTACTAATTCAGGAACAGGAAACTCGTTTTTAGTAAATGACCAAGCTGCAGATACAAGTCCTTTTGTGATTGATCAAAGTGGAAATGTTGGGATCGGCACAACGACGCCTAGTTATACGCTCGATGTGAATGGTACTTTGAATGCAACCACGCTGCGAGGTGGAGTGAGCGCAATCGGGAATATATCGGGTACAGGTCGTTTGCTATTAACCCCAACCACGACATTCACTACAGCGGGAAGTAATTTTGGAAATTATATTACTACGAGCTACAATCCTGCCACTGCGCCGGATGTGGGAACTTCTTCTTACGGCACTTACCATCAAATCACGAGCGCCGGTGCTTCAGATATGTCAAATGCGAGCTTGATCGCCTTGCACGGTTTTGCTTACCACAACACAAATTCAAATTTGAATATTCTCCACGGCAATGCGTCCGCGGCAAGTCATAACGGGACAGGAACTATAACAAACGCATATGGAATGAGTGGCGTGGTTAGCAGCACAAATGTTGGTACCATAACAGGAGCATCGGGAGGTGTCTTTCAGGTCAACAATCAAAGCTCGGGAACCATCACTAATGCCAAAGCTGTGTCTGCAATAATTAATAATAATAGTTCCGGTACTATTACGAATGCCTATGGCATAAGTGTCGCATCGCCAGTGAATACTTCGGGAACCATGAACACATACTATGGTGTGCATATTGCGATGCCCTCGGCAGCAACAACGAACTATGCCTTGTATTCTGCAGGTGGAAACAATTATTTTGGTGGCAATGTAGGTATAGGAACTACGACTCCAGGAACAATTCTCGATGCTTCCGGAGCGATCACGTCGCGCCCCAACGGAACAGGCACTGGTCAAACAGGTCAGTTGATTATGCGTGAGCTCGCCGCTGGCGGAACAGAGACAGTAACCATTCGTGCCCCAGATGCCATTACAACAAGCTACGCTCTCACGTTGCCAACCACAGCTGGAAGTTCGGGACAAGTGCTACGCACGGATGGTGCAGGGTTGCTTACGTGGGTGAACAGCGATGCAAGTATCACTGCCGACATTTTAGATTTTGCCCAACTTTCAGACACAATGTCTCTTGATGCAAGCACCGACATCGCAGCCTCCGGAACAAACGTGCTTTCCATCACAAATTCAGGAACAGGAAATTCCTTTTTAGTAAACGATGAAGCTGGAGATACAACTCCATTTATGATCGATGCCAGCGGCAATGTTGGAGTTGGCACAACATCGCTCATCAGCAAAGTAACTATTGTAGAAAACGTAGCAACCGGTGCGAGTGCGCCACTTGCCGTGTTGAACAACCAAAACGGTACGAATAACGGTGCCATCGAACTCATTAAATCGCGCGATGATGCAGGAGTTCCTGCCGCTGGTGCGGGGCCTCGAATTATATTTAAATCAGAGGGTAACGCAAACGGCGGCTACAATGTTGTTGGCGGAATTGGCGCCTACTGGGATCGAACACAGAACGATGCGAGTGACAGATACTCTTTTATTTCGTTTGATAACGTTAACAACGGCACAAATGTTGAGAGAATGAGAATTGATTCCGCCGGCTATGTAGGTATTGGCACATCAGTGCCGGGAACAATTCTCGACGCTGCTGGTGCGATCACTTCACGTCCAAACGGCACAGCCACAGGTCAAACAGGCCAACTCATCATGCGCGAACTCGCCGCCGGTGGTACCGACACAGTAGCGATCCGCGCGCCAGATGCAATCACTACAAGTTATGCACTCACGTTACCAGATACCGCAGGTACTTCGGGACAAGTGCTACGCACAAATGGCTCGGGAGTATTAAGTTGGGTGAATACTGATGCTGGCATCACTGCCGACAGTTTAGATTTTACGTCCTTTTCAGACACTATGGCTCTCGACGCAAGCACAGATATCGTCGCAGACAACGCGGAAGTGCTTTCAATCACCAACACAGGAACTGGAAATTCGTTTTTAGTGAATGATGCCGCTGGGGATACGTCTCCGTTTGTGATCGATGCCAGCGGAAACTTGGGCTTGGGAACAACGGCACCTGGTTCTAAACTCGAAGTGAGATCTTCTGCAGTTTCCACAACGCCAATTAATATCTTTAGCAGCACCGGGACAGCTCTTTTTAATATTTCTGAAACGGCCAGCTCCAACGGAACTCTGGAAGTGCGAGACTCAGCAGGCACAGCCACCGTTCGCCTGCATGCCAACGGCACGAATGTGCTTTCAGGAGGAAATTTGGGTGTGGGTTTATCTGATGCCGATGTCCAGTTGGAAGTAAAAGATGTTCTACGTATCCGTTCCACCAGCGGCTCCAATGCCGCCGTCACCCGAACCATGGACGGGCTCGATTTGGTTTCTGGAAGTTTAAATACGACAACAGCACTCTACGGGCTGGGTGTGAAGTTTATGTCGAAAGACACGGATTTTACAACCGAGACGCCAAAACTTCTTGCGGGAATATTCCCGCGCGCCACCGAAACGTACAACGCCGATACAAGAGGCGGGATGGCTCTCGATTTTTCAACATCTCCAAACAACGTGGGCGCCACATCAATTCCAACAGTGCGCATGTCCATTGATCAAGACGGCGAAGTGGGCATTGGAACAACAGCGCCAGGAACACTTCTCGATGTAGCAGGCTCCATAACATCGCGCCCTCGAGGAACAGCTACTGGCGAAACAGGTCAGTTGATCATGCGCGAACTTGTGGCCGGTGGTACCGACACAGTAGCGATTCGTGCTCCCGATGCCATTACTACAAGTTACGCTTTAACACTTCCTACATCCGCAGGCAGTGCGAGCCAGGTATTAACCACAAATGGTTCTGGTGTTTTAAGTTGGACAACATCTGCCACCGTGGCCGGTTCCAATCGACAAATTCAGTTTAACAATTCCGGAGCCCTAGGGGCAAGTTCGAGTCTCGTTTGGTCTGCCGCAGGTGATCTTGAAGTTTATGGTGGCATCTATCACGAACAAGCAGGTGGCGCTTATTATACTCTCGCACGGGGCGACGCGACCACTCTAGCCGCCGACACCTTAGGGGCCATTCAAATGGGCTCTAGTGATAACGGCGCTATGTATGAAGTTATCACAGGCCTTGCGGCAGAAGATCACACAACCGCGGTAGCGGGGATGCACTTGTTGTTTAAAACAATTCCAAACACCACCGAAGTGGCACAAGAAAGATTACGAGTTACCGAAGCTGGAAATGTTGGAATTGGCACTTCTATACCAGGAACACTTCTTGATGTGTCAGGCGCGATAACTTCTCGCCCCAGTGGAACAGGGACAGGCCAAACTGGCCAGCTCATTATGCGTGAACTTGCGGCTTCACCTGTCGGAACCGATACCGTCACAATTCGCGCACCTGATTCGGTGGGTACAAGCTACGCTCTAACGTTACCAGGCACTGCAGGCACTGCAAACCAAGTGCTTACAACAGATGGTAGCGGTATTTTATCTTGGAGCGCGCCCTCTGCAGCAACGAGCGTTGCCGCTGGTAACGGTACAGTAGCTGCGCCTTCGATCTCGTTTTCAGGTGATCCCGATACGGGATTCTATTCAAATGGAGTGAACACAATCGGTATTAGTACGGGAAATTCTAATGTGTTTAATATTTCCAGCGCAGGGATAGTTTCGCCTACAGTTGGTGGTGCGGCAGTGTCGACGGCTAACGGCACTGTAGGTGCTCCAACGTACGCGTTTGCTGGTGATCCCGATACGGGATGGTATCGACCAGCCGCCGATACAATGGCTGCCAGCATCGCTGGAACTGAGCGAATGAGAATTAACAACAACAACAATCTCACCACGGTGTCGGTCGAGGGTGGTGTATCGTCTTACGGCTTTTATGCTCGAAATAATTTTTACGAATCCTGGTTTGAAGATATGGGTAATTCAAACGATACTCAAAGTATGGCGAATTTTTGGCGTTCTCGAAACGATGCTACTGCTCCAGGAGCAGGCTTTTCAGGTCGAATCAATTTTATTCTCGAAGGTTTTTCGGACGGATCGATCCCCTCTGCCAGCGAACTTATTTGGGGCTGGGAAAATGCACAGACAAACGACACGACAGATCGCGATGGGTACCTGGCATTTACAACAATGACAAATGCAACTGCTTCTGAAAAATTAAGAATTACGTCTGCAGGAAACGTCGGTATCGGAACGACAGCTCCTTCGGCTCCACTCGACTTGGTGACTACAAATACAGCAACTACAATTACCGAGACTTCCGCAGAACGTATTGTGGCAACAATCAATCCAGGTTCGAACCAGGCTTCTGGAGCTATTCGAAACGGGTTAAAAACAGAGATGAGTACATCCGGTACGTTTACAAAAGAGATGCTTCGTGGAGTTTCATCCACAGTCTCTAATAGCACAACAGGCGCAATATCAGATATGACTGGAGTTAGAGGTTTTGCAAACAACACAGGCAATGCAACAGTCGGCACAGCAACTGGAACTTCGGGAATGGCGTATTCTTTTAATGGTGCATTGACGTGGCTGACCGGCCTTTACTCTTGGTCTGGAGTTGATGGCGGAACTGTTTTTGAACAATTCGGTCTTTACATCGACACCCACAATGCAGGTGGAACAACAACTAACAGATATGGTATTTACATAGATGCGCCAACTGGTGCAGGAATAGTTACAAATGATTGGGGAATTTATCAAGAAGGCGCACAAAATAACTATTTTGCTGGCAACGTGGGAATCGGCACGACAGCGCCCGCGGTTTCGCTTGATGTTGGCTCCAAAACAGATGCGCTTGCGATCCCCTCTGGGACCACCGCGCAACGACCTGGCGCACCAGTCAATGGATACGTTCGTTACAACTCAACCTTGAGCACGCTAGAGGGCTATATGTACGGCGCCTGGACGGCGCTCAACAACGCCATTGTTGGTCGAGTCAATATCACCTCAACGCCCTATACGATTACGAGCACACAGCCGGGTGTCTACTTCAGCTACAACAATGCCGCCACTGGCGTGATCAACCTTCCCTCACTTGCGACTCTCCCAGATGGCTGGCAGATGACTATCATGCGTAAAGTCGCACAATCGCTCACACTCACGCCAAATGGTGCGGACAGCTTTGACAACGGCATTACAACTCTAGAGATGCGAGGTCAGAATCTGAAGTCAGTGACGCTGATAAACAACGGAGGCAGTTGGACCATGACCAACAAGACCGAAGACTGTATCGTGGGTCAGTCATGTTGGACAACAAATCAACTCTATGTGGGCTCTTACAAGAGTCGTCAGTACTTCACTACGCCAGGGGGCTGTACGGACTCCGGCACGCCTACATGCGCGGGCGGCACGGACACCGTCATGAAAGTATGGTCATCTGTAGCTACCACAAACGTGCCTGGTAATATCGCCGGAAATACAGCGACAGTGATGGGCACGCAAGATCTTACAGACGGAACGGCAGTTTGTTCAACTTGCGGAGCGCTTGGCCAGTCGGCGTATTTGGCGACCCAGTTCACCGACACTGCGGCGGCAAGATACTGTGAGAACATGACCTACGCCGGATATTCGGATTGGTATTTACCGGCCAAAGAGGAGCTTGGGTTCTTATACAGAAACAGTCATGCCATTGGTGGTTTTGTGTATAATCTTCAATATTGGTCGTCCACGGAAGCCAGTACTACTAATGCGTGGTTCTTCCACTTTTGGAATGGTTACGGCATGACTGTTACTAAGACGAATTCCTACTACGTCCGCTGTGTCCGGAGATTCTGATCGACACAAGGTGTCGATCATTGGTTATTTGATCATTTGATTATTTTTGACAACATCCATTGGAGCGACAACCCGTACAGAAAAAATGGTTTTATTAGCAAACGGCAACGTCGGCATCGGAACAACAAATCCAGCCGTATCACTGGATTTTAATACAAAAACAGATGGTGTGCGTTTGCCTGTTGGTACAACCGCCCAGCGGCCGACGGGTGCCACGGGAATTATTCGTTACAATACAAGCACAGGCTCTCTCGAGACGTATTCCAACAGCAACTGGTCGGGCATTACGGAAATTGTAGCCACTGCAACTGGCACCTCACAGACTGCGAATATTGGCGCAACTACGCTATACACGCCATCGGTCGACAGTTATTATCGAATCGATTGCGTGGTCGTGCTAACCACCGTAGCGACGACATCTTCCACTCTCCCAACGTGCACGCTTTCTTTTACGGATTCGGATTCGAACACGGCCGTTTCCAGAACTATTTCGAACACCAACGCAGGAAATACTCTCGGCCTCGCAGCGGCGACTCTTGGTAATCCCTTCTTCTATGCAAAAGGGAGCACCGCAATTCAGTACTCAACCACCGGCTATGCAAGTTCAGGAGCCACAGCCATGCAATATTCAATTCGGATTAAATTGACTCGCATGCCTTAAATTAAAACGCTCCAATTCATAACGTTTTACAATTTACCAAGCGCAGAATGAGACGAAACACATATTTCGTTCATGATTCAAAGATAGGTTTGATAACCTAGATAAGTTACATTTATTCCTGGGGGGGGTAAAAATGAAAGCCATTTTCATCGCAGTATTGGTGTTATCTTTTTCAGTCGCAAACGCAGCCACGTTGATCAGTGGGGTGGCTGCGCAAACCATCACACAAAACACAGCCGAAATTACTTGGTCTACAAGTAGTCAAGCTGACAGTCGAGTGAACTATGGTCTGACCGCATCTTATGGCAATACCGCTAGGGATCTGAGCTTTTCGTTGCTGCACAAAATACGACTCAGTAATTTGAAAGCCGGAACGGTTTACAATTATCGGGTCCGTTCGAAGGAGCAGTCTACTGGTCAGCTGACAACTTCGGGTAATTTTACATTTAAAACTCTAGATGCGGTGGTCGTGGCCCCGCCACCGCCGCCAACATCAGGTAGCACTGCTCTGCCTGCGGGCACCAGTTGGTATTGGCAGTTGCAAGGAGCCATTAACATGACAGTGCAGGCGAAGGTTTACGACATCGATCTTTTTGATGTGGAACAATCCACGTTCACTGCTTTGAAGCTCCAAGGACATCAAGTGATTTGCTATTTTTCTGCAGGAACTTACGAAAACTGGCGAAGTGACGCGAGTCAGTTTCCGACTGCAAGTTTAGGTAATGGACTTGGTTGGCCCGGTGAAAAATGGCTCGATGTTCGGAATACAACTGTACGACAGATTATGGTCGCACGTATGGATTTAGCAAAGAGCAAAGGCTGCGATGGGCTCGAGCCGGATAATGTTGATGGCTATGCCAATAACAGTGGTTTTAATCTCACGCAACAAGATCAGGTGAACTATCTAACTTTTCTTGCCGATCAGGCCCACGCTCGCGGTATGACGATTGCTTTAAAAAATGCGACTGATTTGGTGGGCTCATTGGTTTCGAAATTTGATTTTGCGGTCGTTGAGGAATGCTTTAAGTACAACGAATGCGAAGCTTATTCGCCGTTTATAGCGCAAAACAAAGCTGTGTTGAACGCGGAATATAGTTCGTTTTCAACGGCAATTTGCACAAAAGCGAAAAGTTTGGGATTTTCTACAGTATTTTTTAATTTAGATTTAGATGGCAGGGTTTATAATCCCTGCCCTTAAGATTTAGCAACACTTACCCGGGCGGCCACGAAAGTGCGCGCCCGCCTAAAATATGAATATGTAAGTGATAGACCGTTTGCCCGCCATTTTCATTGGTGTTTACAACGAGTCGATATCCATCGGCCGCAAGGCCCAACTGCGCGGCGATCTCGCTGGCTTTCATCATCAAGTGGCCCATAATCCCCTTGTCGTGCAGAAGATGCAGCTTGGCCATGGACTCAATGGGCTTTTTAGGAATCAACAGCACATGCACAGGCGCTTGGGGATTCACGTCTTTAAAGGCCAGGCAAACCTCGTCTTCGTAAACAATGTCGGCTGGAATTTCGCGGTTGATGATTTTTGTAAATATGCTCATACTCTTAGGTATGAAACAATGGATCGAAAAAAACAAACCTTATTTTCCTGCAGAATTCTTTATCGGCGGCTTTGTCTTCGACCTCGTGACGCTTTCGCGAATTGATGAAAACTTTCAGTTGATTCAACAATTCGTATATCTTGTCGTCATCGGTTTTTTACTAATTTTCGAAAAATCCCAGCGGGTCGAAAAATGGTTTTCCACGGGCTTTTTAAATAAAATTTGGATCTACCGTTATGAAGTGATTCATTTTCTTCTCGGCTCTCTGCTCAGCGTTTACACGATTTTCTATTTTAAAAGCGCGTCCATCTGGAGTTCGTTTATCTTTATCGGCGCGCTGTCGGCGCTGATGGTGCTCAATGAATTCGAAAAAATCAAAGGCCTGGGCGGTTTTTTACGCTTCTCCATGTTTTCGCTGTGCTCTTGCTCGTACTTTATTTATTTGGTGCCGATTATCTGGCAACACTTGGGATTTTTTCCCTTTGTGTTTTCGTTAATTTTGTCGGGCGTTTTTTATTATTGCTTTTTTTATCTGATTTCAAAAAATCAAAATGTGACGTCTCGACAGTTATTTGTTGAGGTGTTAATTCCCGGGATCATCGTGCATGTTTTATTTCTCGTGCTTTATGTGGTTCGCTTTATTCCACCCATTCCTTTATCCGTAGAAAAAATGGGTGTGTACCACCAAATTAGCAAACAGCAAGATCAGTACGTTTTGCAATACGATCGACCCTGGTGGTTGTTTTGGCAACGGGGAGCACAAACGTTTGTTGCCGCTCCAGAGGATAAAATCCATTGTTTTGTGAGTGTTTTTGCACCGTCGTTTTTTCGCGAGCAGGTCAAAATGGAATGGTATTTAGAAACGCGAAATGGCTGGCAAAAAACCGACGCCATTCCATTTCAAATCTCAGGAGGCCGCGATCAAGGCTTTCGCGGTTATACAGTGAAGAGTCGTTTTGATGCCGGCGAATGGCAAGTTCGCGTGGTAACGTCTGACGACCGCGAAATGGGGCGAATTTATTTTACTGTGACAAAACAAGAGCTTGATCCCGCTCGTGAGTTTAAAACCGAAATGTATTAGTGGGGTTTGTTGCGCCAGTTTGGTTAAAGAGCGAGCTCGTCGCAGTTCAGAACGGGAGCACCCCAGTTCTCACCAATCAACGAAATCACCACATCGCACTTGCGCCAGTGCATAACGGTCTCACCCATATTGTGGCCAATGCCCACATCAAAGGCTAAGCGAAAAAGCGTCTCTGGTGGCGTGTACAAGGACGGCATCTGGCTTTCGGCCTCAAGGTTTTGCAGCTCTATAACTTTTGGGGTCCATAGTAGCGATGTTTTTTCGTTGATCGAAGAGAGGGACATCTGTTTTTGGATATTCCAATAGATGTTGTTCATCACCTTGAGTGGAACTGGATTGCTCGAAATCTGAGCAGAAGCACTAAGGCAGGAGAGCGCCGTAGCCGTTAACAACGTAATACAAAAAACCATGAATTTCATAAGCCCCCTGGCGCTACTTCATAGACTACTTTAAGTTGAAAACGTGTGTGCGATAAAACCACTGAACGGTTGAGTTTCGCAGCTCAGTTGTTAGCGGTTGAAGAAAACCTAATACTTAGGTTTAGAAATTAATAAACGACAGCAGCACAAACTCGGTGTGCTCGGGTTTAAATTGACCCACGTTACTAATGCTTCCAGCCCGTGCTTGGGAAAAACCCCAAATCGGAACGACGTTTTGCACGTTGAACAAGAAAGAAAAATTACGATTCAGGGTGTAGCGAACCGAAGGACCCACTTTTACAGAGTGTTCCCCGTAACGCTTGTCCCGTGCGCGGGTTGTATTGTTAACGTTTGATTTGTTAAACCAATCGTCTTCCGTTCCAATATAAGCACCGATAAACAGTTTTGGATCTGCCTTGTACCAAAGCGATAAACGCTGATCCAGCTCCCAGCTTTTCGTATGCGTGTCTCCCCCTGTGTCGGGATTGGTGTACACGGTCAGCGAGTGGGCGTTATGAGTGATGATCGGCCAGTACTCGAGCTGGAAGTCTTTGTTGATGTATCTCGAGGCAATGGCGTCGAAACGAAGTCCCACAATTTTTCGTTGAACCCACGAGTACTTGCTCGTTGGTATTTCAATACGGTAACGGGAAAACACTTCGATATCTCCCGGCAGAAGCGTGGAGCTGACTGTGTAATCAATTAAAACGTCGGCTCCGTTGACGCCCTGGGGCTGCACTTCGTCGCCGTCAAAGTCGTTAAAACCGGCGGTATTGTATAGAAAAGGGAGACGAAGGGCCCAGTGGGTTCCATAGGACGTCGACGTATTTATCGAAAGATAATTGTAGCTCGAAATCATGGCGCCGCCATCTTGGGCAGAGGATGATTCTACAGACGCCAAACTAAACGCGTTAAACCAGTAGCTGCGGTCGCTATCAATAGATGTTTCAAGAGCCGAAACGTTTGCAAGGGCTGGACGCAATGTCAACGCGATGAGTGCGGCAATGATCCCAAATTTCATTTCAATCCCCCAAGACCTAAAATTAGTTGTTCTCACATTTATGGAGACCCAAAGGGAATAGCAAGCGATTTCGCCAAAAGTGAAACAACATCAACTTTTTTGCATTGCTCCGAACATTTAAATCCGAAAGCTAACAAAAAGGACTCTTGAAATCGAACATATTCCATGCAAGGGTTGGGCGGAATAAATGGGGCCACAAAATGGGGCCAGTTTGAACGGGGGAAGCGTGCGCAGTGCTAAGTTTGTAGCTTTATTTTTACTTTGCGTATCATCGAGTCTCTCCTGTGTACAAAAACCAAAACCGGTTTTTTCGACGAAAGCCCCGCCGCTTCAGGGCACGGTCACTGTGATGACCTTTAATGTGCAAAATCTTTTTGATACCGACGACGATCCCGATAAAAACGACGAAGCCTTTTTGCCTCTGGATAAAAAAACAGGCCTTGTTCGGTCCGCCTGCTATGCAAGCAATCAAGAGAACTCCTACTATTTAAAGGAATGTCTTACCAACGACTGGAACGAGCGCATTTTAAAGATGAAAATGAAGCGACTCACCGATGTGGTTCGGCAGATTAAAGACGGACGGGGACCCGACGTTTTGATTTTACAAGAGATCGAGAATGTGAAGATACTTGATCGTTGGCGCACCGAATATCTTGGTGCCATGAACTACAAACCAGCTCTGCTCATCGAAGGACCTGATAAACGCGGCATCGACGTGGGAATTCTAACACGGCTTGAATCCGCAGGACCAACGGCTCTGCATTTGATTCCCTACAAGGCCAACGAGGCTCTCAAAGCCGATCAAATCCGCCCCACGCGCGGTATTTTAGAAGCCACATTAGCCTTGCCAGATGGCACGCCACTCACAGTTTTGGGTTTGCACTTTCCCTCTCAGGGAGCCCCAACAGAGACGCGTAAACAAGCGGTGGATTTTATCAATGTGATTCGAGCAAAACTGCCAGCAGACCGCATGGTGATTGTTGGTGGCGATTTTAATATCACTTCCGATGAAGATGCAAAATCGGGTTACGTTTCGCGAACTCTGGCAACAAACTGGGGCGTGTCCCATATGATGGGCTGCACAGGATGTTTAGGGACAACCTACTATCCCAAAAACCAGACGTGGTCGTTTTTCGATATTTTACTTGTGACTCCGGGCTTGAAGCCCGATGGGGCGTCACCTTGGAAGGTGCTGCCCGAGAGTATTCGAATCGAAAACAATAGTGTTTATCACACCAACCGCTACGGAAGTCCGGCGCGTTTTAGTGAAAATCGTAAAGATGGCGTTTCGGATCACTGGCCGATGGTTTTAGATATTATCAAAAGATAGTTGGGGGATTTATGATTAAATTATTTTTACCGTTAACAATTGCTTTATTTGTGGTGGCCTGTGGCCCGCGCGATGTGGCCAATGGCAGAAACGGCAATGGCGGGGGGCCAGGACAACAAGGCACTGGCGGCAGTGGTGGAAACGCAAAGCTAGCGTTCACAGTGCAAGACGACGGCGAGCGCGCTGAAACCTGCCCCACAAAAAATCAAGACTACAAAAATATTATTGTTTCTGAAGACGATCTCGAAGGAGTTTTGGATGGTTCCATCAAAGCGGTGATCGAGCCGGGGAATCGCAACTGCTTCCGCGTTGGATCTGTCGTGCAGTTAAAAACTGATTTCTCGTCCGATGAGGCTCAAGCCGATGTGATCGTGGTGAAAACAGAAGGCATTGCGCTTTCTAAGCTCGCAAAAAAACACGCAGAGGCTTTCGGTTTGTCCGTGGGCGAATTAAAAGACCGCGGTCAAGAGTTGATCGACGAGATCGAGGCGCAAAAAAAATTCCGCCCCGAAGGAATGGTCAACATCACCTACTTTAAAATTGCGGGCGCTGCCGACGACGACGGAACCGTCCAAAACACGGAAACGAAATTATCCACGACGGTTTATACCAACGTCGGAGAACGCCCTTCCTCGTGCACAGCAAAATCAAAATGGACGCGAATTTCCATTCCCGACGCGCAAGATGAAAATTTAAAAGCCGGCAAAGTGATCGCGTGGTATTCGCCTGGCGATAAAAATTGTTTTGAAGTGGGGTCAGAAATCGAAGTCAAAGAGCAAACGGGACCTGCGCGCGCCATCTTAAACGTGACGCGAATAGAAGTTGTTCCTGTTACCCAACTGAATGCCATTCATGCCCTGGCGATGAGCCTGAAGCTCGAAGATCTTAAGCTGCTGGTGAGCCAGGATGAAGAGTTGATCAATTTGATTTTCTTTGATTACTTGCGAACACCTTAATAGCAGAAGCTTCTAAAGGTATAACGCGTTGCCAAAAAGTTCCGTTAGTGTGGATATCCACGGTCTTGGGAGTTGTCTTTAATTCTCAGGCCGATTAAATTAACCGTCGAAGTTGGATCTCAGTTATGGTGTCGTAGCTCAGTTGGATAGAGCATCTGCCTTCTAAGCAGACGGTCGCACGTTCGAATCGTGCCGACATCACCAGTTCCAAAAAAAAGTGGGGGTGATGGGACCACAGAGTTTTGAGTTTGCGGTCCAGGACGAGGGCCTCCTCCCGTCTACTTCAGTACTAAAACCGGCACCTGGCTGCCTCTAACAATTTGCCTTGTTACACTGCCACCAATGAGCGCGGCTAAAGGACCTACCTTGGCGCCAACAACGACTAAATCTACTTTCTTTGTCGTGATGTTTTGTAAAATCAAATCTCCCGTGGATTTCAGTTCGGTACAGATCATCACTTCCGCAGCCACGCCGGCTTTTTGGCACTCTTGTTCGATCCATGTTTTCATTTTGCCAACACCACGTCGATAGGTTTGAATCTTTAGGTTGGATTCATCGAGCGACCATTCGTAATTCAAATCCGCATGATAAAGCACTGTGAGTTTCGACTTAAGATTTTTGCAGTGGGAGATCACAGTTTTGAGTTGTGTTTTTGAAGCTGGGCTAAAATCACTGGCAAATAGTATATTTTTTATTTGTGTTGCCACTTGGGTTTGTGGATTTAAAGTGAGCAGGCTGCACTTACTTCTGTGGATAGCTGTTTCGGCAAAGCTTCCTATCACGAAGCGTAAATACCCTTCTCTTGCATGGGTAAAGAGTCCAAGATTTTTTGCTCCGCGCTCTTTGGCAAGTTTCAAAAGTCGATCCACAGCTTTGGTGTTGGATGAGGTCGCACACTCCACCACGTGGATTTTTTTATCCGCAAGGGGTATTTGAGCATTTTTCAGTTCCTGTTTTATCAATCGACGAGAGTCTGAAGTTGGAGTTTTTGAATGTGTTGCCACAAAACCCACTTCGACGTTCGATGCTGATCCGGCAAGAGAGCTTAGAATGTCGTACATACCCTTTAATCGTTCGTTGTCTTGATGAGAGGGTTCAAAAGCCCAAAGTGCTTTCATTGGTGTCTCCTTGACTAAAATTTATGACTTTCAATTCATTCTAAACAAGTCTAAAACAATCTTCACTCTGTATCCGCCGAGGAAAACGCAGAGCATTAAAGAAGTGAGTCGCACGATGGTCGAAACAAAAAAGAAACATCGCTACAAACATGCAGAAGGAAAACGCTGGATCGAGGTGCGTGTTAAGAGTGCTCAGCAACTCTTCGACGCGAGAGATCCTGCTCCCTTTCGGGAGCGAGACCTCGACGATGGCTTTGTGGAGTATGTGCTTTCCTCGGTAAGAGAGTTTGCTGTTTCATGTCCACTCAAGTTAGTGATCTACATTGAGGGCGAAGAGAGCAAAGATTTAGCGAGAGATGCAATTCGTGAGGCCATCCATAGTTACTTTACCTATAAGTCAGACCTGCAAAAAAGTGAGCTCAGGACGTTTTTAAAACGAGCCCAACTTTTCTTGCTGATCGGGTTGTTCGTTTTAATCTCGTGCATTGGTCTTGCTCAAAGTTTAACTCTGCCAAACCCTCCAGGGGCCCTGGGAATTCTTCGAGAGGGAATTGTGATCTTTGGTTGGGTATCTATTTGGAAACCAATCGAACTTATTTTGTTTGATTGGTACCCACTGTTTGAACGACTTCGTTTTTACAAAAAACTGATGACCATCGAAATCGATATCACATTTTCAAAATAAACAAAGAGACCTACTCATCCACCGAAAGATAAGTTTTCGGATTCAAAAACGGTAAAATATTTACGTCATTAAATACCGGGTCGAAACTCCCGTGGCGGTTTGGGCCACTGTTGGTAAAATCGCATCTTTCGGAACAACAAACGACTTGTCTGGTGCCATTAAAATTTCATGCAATCGAGAATCGTGATCGCCATAGGGATTTCCCGATCTCCAGCTAAAAAAAAATATTGTAAACAGCCTTAACGGGCGTTTATTTTTTATCATTTGCGACGAGCGGGCTCTATGCCGGCCGCGATGATTCTGAAGCGCATATTTTTACGCGAGGAGCTGACAAGTAACGACAAAAATAACATGAATAAAAATAAAATAGCCTGCAGTTTTACGGTTTCGTTTATAACCGCGGCAGAATTAGAATAGCCGAAAATGGCTGAGAGAGTTCCGGTAAACAAAAATGTAAAAGCTAAACGCAGCATGGTTAACTCCCTAAATAGAGTTCGAAGACGACGATAAAGTTTTCAATTCATTTTTCAGCTCATACTTCTCTTTGTCTATGACGGAGAGCTTTGGTAGCAGCGGTGAAAAAAAATCAATACTGTCTCGATAAGGCACAGAAGAACTCAAACGTGCGCGAAGATCCGGGTTTCTAAAATACTCTTTGGCGTAGACTAAAAACGCTGAATGTAAGCTCATACTTCCTCCTTGGGGTTGCTGACTCACACAGAATAGTCCTAAAGAGCTTTTTAGACTTCTAGTAACATTGCAACGTATGTGGAGATTTCTACACATGGCTGATGAATCTTTTTAATTACGCCGTTTTGCTTTAAAGTGCATGCAAGCGGAGGATTCTGATGAAACGAGTTCTATTGGTCGAAGATGCGAAAGAAATTCAGTTAATGGTGGTGCACTCACTACAGATGATAGCGGACGTGACTTGGGTTTCCGATCTCGCCTCTGCCCGAGAGGCCATTAAACAGGAGGAGTTTGATATTTATCTTCTCGATGTGGAATTGCCTGATGGGAAGGGTTTTGATCTCTGTTCCACCATACAGCAGGCCAATCCACGCACACCGATTATTTTTTTAACGGCGCATAGTGAAATTTCCGACAAAATCATGGGATTCGCTGTCGGCGCCGACGATTATATCACCAAGCCTTTTGATCCCATTGAACTTCGAGCTCGAGTCGAAGCCCGACTTAAAAAATTGAGTTTATTCAAGCATGCGGCTGATGTATTAAAGTGGAAAAGCCTCAAAATAAATAAATCTCGGCAAGAGGTGCATGTCTTTGAGGGCAAGCAGGATGTAAAAGTCGATTTAACGTCGCTGGAGTTTAAACTTCTTTCGTACCTAGCCAATCGCCCGCACGAGGTGATCCATCGTGATGAAATTCTAGATCAGCTCTGGGGAACCGACGTACATGTTTATGCCCGTTCCGTAGACACTCACATTAGCAAGTTGCGAAAAAAACTCGGCTTAGCTTCTAATTCGATTCAATCAATCCATGGGACTGGCTATAAGTTTTCTCCGGAAATGTAAAAGAAGAGGGGAGCATAGATCCCCTCTGAGGATCACACTTTGTGGGGATGGGACTTGTTCGCGTGATTTTCTTCTAATTTGTCACCGAGATCATGAATCTTTTGTCCAACGCTGGGGAGTCCTACGTCCGATATTTTATGGCCAACCTTTTCCAGGGCATCGCCCGCTGAGTTGCGCCATGTTTTACCATTTTTTTCGCTTCCAGTGGTTTCGTTTTTTAAATCTTTTTGCGTCATATTTGACCTCTTCCTGCTCTACTCAAGAGCTGTTGGTGCTCCATAGTAATTAAAGTGAAACGATAAAACTTTGCAGAAGCTTTAAAGTATCTTGTAGATATCAACACGCTGCTGAAATCACTGGCTTAAATTGAATAATAAACTTTGGCGGGACACCAATTTTTGACGATTTTACAACTTTTTTGAAAATTTATCGCAAAACAACCATTAAAATCTTAGATTTTGTCATCGGGGTTAAACGATGGGGAATCACATGCAAATGTTTATGTTTTGTTTTTTTGTTGTCCTACAATTTTCAGTGGCCTCGGCGAACACATTTTTAGATTTTGCAGAAAGCTCTCTTTTCAATCCAACAAATGCGCCGCGCATCGGTCTCGAGGTAGAACTCACTGGTCTTACACAGCAAGAGATCGGTGAGGAGCTACAAAAGGCCCTTGGGGGGGCGCTCAAGTGGGTCACCATTATGGAAGACAATCTCAATTCACACACGCGCAAAATAGAAACTTACCCGGTTCATGAATTGCACCTGGTGAATTCGTCGATGGTCGCTGACGTGATCATTAAACCCGAAGACAACGTTACCGAAAATGCCGATATGGCCGAGCAAAAAGCCCGCACTCGTATCTACGAAATCGTGACGCCGCCCATCCGCTACGAGCAAGCCATTCCGCTCCAAGCTGCTTTGGAAAGCATGCAGTTGAAGGGCGCGCAAGGAACAAGGGACGGCCACGCTGTTGCAATTCAGGTCAACGTAGAAATGGGCGAAGGCGATGCAAAAAAAATATCCGCCCTAAAAATCCTGGCGATTCTTCGCAATTACTTAAAGCCCGAGCACCGGGAATCCATTGCCTACGAACTTCAGGCGCCGGCCTTTCGACAAATGTATCTAGGTTTGTACACACCGGGAATGATGTCGCGAATTTTGGATAACAATTACCGTCCTTCCAATAAACAGTTCTTTTTTGATTTTATGTATCGCCAGTCGCTAGAGCTACTCGGTGTTCGCGAAGCTTGGATTATGCCCGAAGCGCAAGCGCGAAAGGCCTTACAGTCAATCCTTGCGCAAAGACCCTTCGACGAAATCCTTCCTGTGGTGAAATGGAATTATATTCGCGCTTCGGCGGTGCTGATGTTTCTGTATCCGAAGGATTGGCTGAGCCGCTATCTCCACGACACAACCTGGTTTCATCAGTATCCCATTCTTGAATTTCGCGAGGCCAATAGTGATTTTTTGCTGTTAAAACGAATCAAACAATTTTTAGGCATCGTGCAATACAGCGAGACCCATGGTGATATCGTGTGGTCAGAAGGCATGTCACAACTTCAGTGTAGACAGCTGTTTTGAAGCACCATCAGTTATTATTTTTTTTATTTTTTCTGCCGAGTTGTTCGCATTTATTTTTGCAACCCTCTAAAAATGATTATACAGCCCACTGGAAAGAGCGCAGCGAGCATATTCAGGATGGTTTTTTTGAAAGTAAAAATGTAAGAAAACTGCACTACTGGTTGATGGGCTGGAAGAACACAAAACCCAAAGCCGTGGTTTTACAATTTCACGGAAACGCCGAAAATATGACGTCTCATGGGATGAGTCTGGGGTGGCTCACTCATCATAATCTGCAAGTGCTGTCTTTTGATTATCAAGGCTACGGCAAAAGTGAAGGGGAGAAATCGGTCGCCCACGCCCTCGAAGACTGCTACGCCGCCATCCAAATGGCCACAGAGCATGCGCAAAAACTCAACGTCCCACTGGTACTGTATGGTCAAAGTCTCGGCGGAAGTTTACTGTTAAAAACCCTGAAAGACCATGCTGAGCTGTTGAATTCAAAGTGGACTCCAAAACTGGTGATTGTAGAATCCGCATTTTATTCCTACCCAATGATCGCCCGCGAAAAACTCGCCAACTTTTTTATCACATGGCCGCTACAATGGATGGCATATTTATTGATTCCGTCATCGTACAATCCTGGCGGAGAGGATTTAAAAAATCTGGCCCACATGTCGTTTTTATTCTTGTACTCGGAGGACGATCCAATAGTGCCGATCCATCACGGTCGGCTATTGTTTGAAGAAATTCCCTCAAAAGATAAAACCTTTTGGGGTTATCCGGAGTCAGCGCACATTGCCTACGCGTATGTAAACAAAGGCGCTAATAAAATAAAACTCCTGGATTACATCCTTAATCATTCCAAATAGATTAGTTCACTTCAAACTGCGTAGAAGCGAAACTTGGGTCTGTTTGCTTTTCGGGCTGATAAGGGTTGCACTGGGCTTGTCTTTCAACGGGATAACAAACATGGACCTTCCACTTGTCGCCCGACTTAAGAGCATGCACGAGGTACGGAGCCTCATCAGAGTCTTTAGGAGATAATGGCACAAGCACGAATGGACGGTTTTTCCCTTTTCCGATTCCGGTGTCTTTGTCGTAGCCCATTTTCCAGATCAGTTTTTGCTGGCGACCCTCAAGAACTTCCATCTGCCACTGATTAATGTGAATCAATTCATAGTTGTCCACCGAACCGAACTTCATGGGTGTTGAAAAATCAAACTCATGTTTTTCTTCGATGGTCGGTGGGCAGATAAAGCGATCATGAGTTGAAAAGAATTTTTTAGTCTTCTCATAGAAGGTATCGGCCTCGGTGATGAGCGTATCTGGGCCATCCTGCTTAATTTGCTTTAAAAGCTTTGTTTGTTGCAAAGACAAACAAGGTAGCGTTTCGTAGGACTTCGCTATGTGCCACGATTCGTAGGCGTTGGCCGTCGAAACTGAAATCAATGCGGTTATAAATAAGACTGTTTTCATGATTTGTTCTCCTTATCTGACTAATTTATATGGCTAATTTATCTGACTAAAAACGTAACTGGTTGACTAATAGCTTTACCGTAGTCGGCACTTATGGAAATCGCTTTAAATTCATAGGTGTCGCCGGGTATAAGATTGTTAATGCTCACCGAGTGAACGGGACGCAGACGGTTGCTGGCTATGGTGAGTTGTTCTTCGCCAGTTCTTAAGTTCTTATATAGAATCTGTGAAGAGGCTGGAATATTTGTTGTCCACTGAAAGCTTACAAAACCCTCTAGATTTGCAATATTAGTGAATCCAGAGATGACGGGAACAGTTCCCTGTGTGCAAGGGTTGAAAAGTGCATAGCCTGGCATATTCCAGTTATCTGCAGAGATAGGTTTCCATCCGCGAGCTAAGAGCTCGTTATAGGCAGGTTGAGGTTGAGAATTATTGTTAAAGTTAAAGAACAAGTTGTTGCCAGTGTTTCCACAGCGTGGCTCTTGTGCCGTACTCGCATCGACTTTTCTCCAAAGAGGAATCAAAGAGATATGATAGCGTGGGCCCTGGTAGTAATTCAATTTCACAACCAGCTCTGTATCGCGTGCCATTTGGATTCTCTGGCCACAGCCTAAGCGCGTAGGGTGGTCCCCATCATTGTTAACAACAGTTTGGTAGACTCCGTCTTGATCGCGAACTTGCATCACAGCGCCGTCATCAGACAGCAAAGCCAATTCGTACTCGCCTTCGGAATCGCTAGGGGCAAGTTTTAGAATTGAGCTTACGCTCAATGCAAAATACTCATTCAAAGTGTTTTTTGAGTCATCTTGGATACTTGTTCCAGTCTCTGATGGAAAGCCCAAGGAGAAGACGCGCGTAGGAATATCAAGTTTTGAAAAAAACAGATGTTGTTGTGATTTTTGACCCTGCTCTATGTAATCGTTGACCGTATACCAGCGATTCTGGCCAACTCCGCGGTAGTACAATGTCGCTATCATACCGTCATTAGGACCAGGATTTCCCGGATCAAAAGGGTCGCAAACCACTTTATTTAATGGATATAAGTTCGTATCAAAGGTCGCAAGTGCTCCAACTTCGGGATTGTTTGCTGTCAAAGTAGAGCTTCCTTGGTTGTTGGTGAAACAACCTTGGAGTAAAAGAGCAGCTAGAAGATACGGCAACACCAACATAGACTTTTTCATAAACTCAATCCTACTTCTCCCCCAGCAACATCCATAGATTAACGAATTATTTGAACAAACACGAATTTCTCAAATTGAGACTCACGAAGTAATGGTAAAAAGTTCTACATAATATCGAGAAAATCGTGTGCAAAGTCTGATGTGGAACAAGCTGTCTAGTTGGTCAACAAAAGAAAAATCTTTAGTGCCTCTAGTTTGCATTCAGCAAAAAATGGGTTTTAAAAAAAGATTCCTAGAATGAATCACGCGACATCCTGCATCTATTCGAAATGTCCATGACATTTAATGGGCACCTAATAGTATGAAGTCATGGCCGAACAATTTAATACCGTCAATCCTTACAATTTACAAAAAATCCAAACCTATAACTATCATCAATTATCTCTGGTGGTTGAGGCCGCGCAAAGCAGTCATCAGGCCTTTCAACGCTGGTCTTTGCTTACGGTGAACGAGCGGAAGGATTTGCTTGGGCGTTTAAAGCTCGAGATCGCGCAACGAAAAAATGAATTGGCGCTCGCCATGAGTCGCGAAATGGGGAAGCCCATCTTGCAAGCCGGAACGGAAATTGAAAAGAGCATGCAGTTGATTGAGTACTGCTTGTTAACAGCTGAAGATTTGTTCAAAGAGGTTCGAGGAAAGCATCATATTCAGTTTAAGTCGCCTCTGGGTGTGGTATATGGGATTATGCCGTGGAATTTTCCCGTTTGGCAATCACTGCGCTTTGCGATTCCGGCTCTGCTTGCAGGAAATACAATTCTTTTAAAACCTGCGGATAATGTGGCAGGCACGGCGACGTTACTGCAAGAAGCATTCAATAAAGTTGTGGGGCTTGAACATGTTTTTACAACACTATTTTTAAAGCATACTACTTCCGATGAATTGATTGCGAATCCCTTGGTGCGCGGATTGAGCTTTACTGGCAGTACACGCGCGGGTAAGGAAGTTGCCAAGGTCGCAGGGCAGTCCCTAAAAAAATGTGTCTTCGAGCTGGGTGGCAACGATGCCTACATCGTCTGCGAAGATGCAGACGTGGCCCTTGCCGCGCAAAAAGTCTACCAAGGGCGAATTTTAAACTCGGGGCAAAGCTGTATTTCGGCTAAACGGATACTTTTACATAAAAGTATCGAGACTGAGTTTTTGGAAAAATTAATTTTTTACGTCAAAGATATTCAGTTTGGCGATCCACAGTTGCCAAAAAATTTAATCGGCCCACTGGCTCGAAAAGATCTGGTCGATCAACTGCATGCTCAAGTGCAGAGGGCGCTTGCCCAAGGCGCGCACTTACTTTATCAAAAAGAAATCCCCAAGGAGCTCGAGGGCAATAATTTTTTTGCTCCCACAATTCTCACCCAAGTTCCGCAAAACGGTTTGCCACACTTCGACGAATTTTTTGGCCCCGTATTTTCCATCTGTACGTTCGAGACTGACGAGGAAGCACTAAAGCTTGCCAACCAATCGCCCTTCGGCCTCGGAGGCGCCGTGTTCACCAAAAGCAAGGAGCGAGCCCAAAAGTTGGCATTGGGAATGGAAACAGGCTCAGTGGCTATCAATGACTATCTGAAATCAGCTCCCGAAAGACCCTTCGGTGGCATCAAAAACTCCGGCTACGGCTGCGAACTGGGCGAACCTGGCTTCTTCGAATTCACCCATAACAAAGTTATTGTTTTTTAGTCTAGGAACAACCATATCGATTATTTTTTACCAGCCGAAATGGATCCGCTGAAAATTCAGGAAGTAGGCTCACTTTTGCGCGATAATCTCTTGGGATACAATTACGCCTTTTGTTACCGTACACTTCACTGGCACTGGCTCGTTTGGATTACCACTGATAAAAAGCATGTAAATACCAGTCTCTAAAGTTGAGTTTACAGCCAAAAAATCATTGCAGTTTTTAGAAAATGATCTTGCTGCGATAATATTATCGATCATTAATTTATGTTTACGAAATAAATTATAAAGTTTCTCATTTTTCCCCTTATAATTATTCATAGAAATCTGTACGTTTATTGAATCTACAACGGCCAGCTGGATTTTTGTCGGCGGGACGTATTTACGCCCCATATTTGTGTATATCAACAAGGTCGAAGCAGATATTAATATTATAACTGCAATTTTTAATTTTACTGAATTTATTAAATTTCTCATAAGTATTCCCCACATTTAATTAGTTTCCACATCCAGTTTTAACACATTGATTTTGGACGTAATTAGAGACGGCATCCATTTTTTTCATAACGAACTCAGCATTTTCTTCTAGATCGTCATTGAGATCTTGTAGGGACGAGCTATTCATTATAGTGGCAAGTGCCACCTTGGCTTCCGACACAGGGATATTGTAAGCTAAAGAAAATTGAACTGCGAGTTCATCTTTTCCTAAAGGACCAGAGTTGCTATACGCTAAAACTTCACTTATCGAGTTTACATAGTCAAGGTCGGTGTTACTCATTTTTGATTGTAAAACTATTGAGCCCACCTGAACATCTTTACCCGTGCCATTATTTATTATGTTTGCAATTTGTCCATATTTTTTAATAGTGCTAAGGAGTCTTTTAGTTTCTTGATTAGTTACAACATTGGTGAATTTTTTTGCTGCAAAAGCCATCACATTTATTCCACCATGATACATTTCGTGCTTCAAGTTATCTAAATACACTTCATCACTAACCCCTGAATCAACAAGTATGTAGCCAGATAACATTTGACCATTAAATTGAAGTTTAGTCGGATCAATAGTTAGTGCAGAAGTGCTAGAGTCATTTCTGAACGCTCCATCAATTGGATCAAGTCCGTTGGATATGTCTATTTTCTCCTCGGCGTACTCAAGAAATGAACGAGGTCCGGACAACACGATTCCATTTTTAGCTCCAAGCAGTTGTGTCGACGACATCTCTTGACCAATCTTACTAATATCCCAATATTTGCTATCCGGAAACGAAATAGAAACGTCTAAGCCTTCTAAAGTCCCATAGTATAAAAGATTATCAAACGCAGCTGCAACAAGCTTGTCTTTTACTGTCGCCCCCGCATTTGTGGAAAACAAATCCGCAGGCCCCTTGCCGTAGACTGTCGAAGTTAACGGAATTCCCGCTTTTTCGTATGATAAACGGGCATGAACATATAGGTCTTTAATAACCTCTGGTGGATAATAGTCTTTTTCGTTAAATCCAGTTTGTTTCGCCAACGCAGCAGCCTCAACCTTTGATTTATAATAGTCTTTGTAACCTGATGTCGCTGCCGAAAACTTGTCTTTAGTTTCATAGGTGCTACTTGTGTATTTAGAAATATCTGCTTTGGTTGTCCCCGAAGTTCCGGAGCTTGTCGAAGAGCTCATTACATACTTGTCCCCAGATGGCGTACTTATTTTTTTAATAGATACAGACGCACTTGCCGATGCAACTGACCTAGTACTTGCCGATGCGCTAGCCGAGATTGTTTTGGCCTTGCTGCTTTTTGAGTAGGAGGGAGCTCCTGGCGGGTCTGCTTTTGCCTGTGTCACGGCAATAAATAAGGAAACAGTAATACCTAGAAATCTTAAGTTCTTCAAGCAGTCACCCCCGCAAATATCAATTAAATGTCTTGTTACGTTGTTTTAAATTATTAAAAACAAACTTAGGCACCGGTGTATAGATCGGCAAAGTTCTTTAAAACTAAAGAAGAGTCTCATTTTAAGACAAAAAAGACAAAATCGACGAATAAAATTCTTTCATTTCGTATTCAATATAAAGAGTTTGAGAATGACCTATTTACGACTCAAGGGAATCAGTTTTTTTAAATCTTATGTAAATTCATGGAGACTATTGCGAAGTGCGGCTTCATCAGGGCGGAGATCAGACTCAGTCAACGAAATCAGAGGTGCTTGAGGCATGTGAAGCTGGTCAATCAAATTTGCGCTAGCCTTATTGTAATAAAAAAGCCCCGTGAGGAATTCGTTTTTTTGTCGGCTTTCAAAAAGTACACTGAGGGCTTGTTTGGCGTCGCTCACGTCGTGGGCGCGAGCGTCTACTTTTTTGAGAGTGAGCAAAGAGCCATCGTGCATTTGAATGGTTTTCGTTTCGCCATCCGCATAATCCACAGCGATCTCTGGGGTGGGTGCTATGTAGCCGAGTTCTTGCAAAGGAACATTGAGCTCTTTCACCATGTCGTAACTCTTTGTCGAACCATTGTGGTTGGCAAAGGTGATACACGGCGAGATGATATCGATCACTGCGGTGCCGTTATGTTGAAGCGCCGAGCGCAAAAGGGGAACAAGTTGTTTGGCATCGCCCGAAAACGAACGCGCCACAAAACTGCAGCCCAGTTCTATGGAGAGAGCGCAAAGGTCGATGGACTGAAATTGGTTTGTCTGACCCGCTTTTAAGGTAGAGCCCAGATCGGCCGTGGCCGAAAATTGTCCCTTTGTGAGTCCGTAAACGCCGTTATTTTCGATGATGTAGACCATTGGTAAATTGCGTCGGATCATGTGACAAAAGCCACCCAGACCAATGCTTGCAGTGTCTCCATCTCCTGATACACCAATCATTTGAAGGTCTGGATTTACAACCTTTGCTCCGGTGGCCACTGGAGCCATGCGCCCGTGCAGGCTATTAAATCCGTGGGATTTACTTAAAAAATAAGCTGTGGTTTTTGACGAGCAACCAATGCCCGACATCTTGGCGACCTTGTAGGGATTGATCGATGACTGATAGAGAGCGGAGATCAAGTTGTTAGTGATGCTGTCGTGGCCACAGCCCGAACACAAAGTGGATTTGCTGCCGGCGTAGTCAGCTCGGGCCATGTTGAGTTTGTTTTTTCCAGTTGTGGCGGCTTCGGTTTTTGCTGTGTCCATATTAAAGAACTCCTGCCATTAAATTTTCAGCGCGGGTGGGCCAGCCGTCGTAACTCAAAGACGATTTAATTTTTACAGCGTACTCCGGAAATTCTTGCAGTAAAAGTTTTCGCATCTGACCGTCGCGGTTTTGTTCGAGCACCACAATTTTTTCGTGCGTCTTTAAATAGTTTTCGACGGATGCCGTAAATGGAAAGGCTTTGAGGCGCAGGTAGCTGGTTTTTACCCCTTTTTGCAAAAGCGTGTCTCGCAATTCGCGAATCGAAGAGTCGGTGGAGCCATAAGCAATTAACCCCAATGATGAAGTTTGAACATCGATCACAGGTTCGGGCATCAGCGTTTTTGCCGTTTGCCATTTTTTATTCAGCCGATCTAGAAGTTTTTGAAACACGTCCGCACTTTCGGTGTACTTAGCGGACTCATCGTGACCGGTGCCACGGGTAAAGTATCCCGCCAGATTGTGTTCGGTGCCGGGGAGGGTGCGATAGGGAATTCCATCGCCATCGAGGTCTTTGTAGCGGTTAAACTGTTGCGCCTTTTCCAAAGCTTCGGCCGAAAGAACTTTGCCGCGATCAAATGGTTTTTGCGAGTACGTAAAGTCGTTGGTGATCCACTGATTCATTCCTAAATCCAAATCAGACAATACAAACACCAAAGTTTGCAAACGTTCAGCTAAGTCAAAAGCCGTTTGCGCCATGGAAAAACACTCTTCGGGAGTTGCTGGAAAAAGTAAGGGATGTTGTGTGTCGCCGTGGGAAAGGTGCGCACAGGCTAAAATATCACCTTGCAACGTGCGAGTCGGCAGCCCTGTTGAGGGGCCGGCCCGTTGCACATTCCAAACCACTCCTGGAATTTCAGCAAAGTACATCAGTCCTGCGGTCTCGGCCATCAAACTGATACCAGGGCCCGATGTGGCGGTCATGGCTCGAGCACCGGCCCAGCCAGCACCAGCCACCATGGTGATAGCGCTGAGCTCGTCCTCTGCCTGGATCACCGAGTAGTTATTTTCGCCGTTATTATTTTTGCGAAGTTTTTGACAATAGCTTTCAAAACTTTCTGCAAGAGAGCTGGATGGCGTAATGGGGTACCACGAAGCAAAGCTGCAACCCGCAAACACTGAGCCAAGGCCCGCAGCGGTGTTGCCGTCGATTAAAATTTTACCGACGTTGTGTTGACGCGATTCGAGTTTCCACAGACTCGCAAGTTTGATGTGCGTTTTGTAATGTTCTCGTCCAGCGAGAGCGGCAGCGATGTTGAGATCCACCACGCTTTTTTTATTGTTAAACTGATCGCCAATGGTTTTTTGTAAAATGTCGTCAGGGATCCCCAACATTTCTGCAAGAACGCCCACGTAGACGATGTTAGTTAAAAGTTTTTTGAGTTTAATGGAATCAGTCACTTGACTGGCTAATTTTGTAAAATCAACGCTGAGGGCATTTGCCGGAAGCGGTTTTGTGAAACGCAGAGAGGAGTTATGTATAAATAAACTCTCGGTGTCCAAATGGGCCATGTCGTCGTCACAGGTTTGCTGATTTACGGCCACTACAATATTCATTTTAGGCAAAATCGAAGTGTAACCCTTTTCGCTCGCGCGGATTACAAACCACGTGGGTAGGCCTGCAATGTTTGAAGGAAACAGATTTTTGCCACCCACCGGAATGCCCATACGAAACATCGAGCGTAAAAGAATAAGGTTAGCAGACTGGCTACCGCTGCCGTTGGCTGTGCCGATAATAAGAGAGACGTCGTTAATTTTACCCATGGGTTAACAATATAGAATATTGCGCGGAGTTAATAAAGCAAATCGGCTACTTAACGCAGGAAATAGGGTTGCGTTCTAGGATTACTATGGGCACCCACAGGCGGTGCGTCAGATTTTCACCTCTACGGCAGCTCTCTAACCTTCACCTTGAAGCTGTGAGGCTGTTTGTCTTTTTTATCTTTGATCTGAAGACGAAGTTCCATTCCATTCGTGAGTTGGAGTGGATCATCCACGATATAATGGTTTTCGAAACGTTTAATCTTTAAGATTTTCCCGGGATGGGCGCTGGTTTGCTTTACGCTCACCGATAAATTAGAAAGATCCACTTCTGCCGCAAATTTGGTTTTTGATAAATCAATCTCTGCTTCCTCACGGCCCACGATGTAAAACTTGATGGGCTGCCCGGGAACAAATTTTAGTGAAAACAAGCTGCCCTGCTCTCGAATGACTTCAAAGTCAGTTTTCGTAGCGACATTGGATTGAGCTAAAATAAAAAAACTAAAAATCAGACTTTTAAACATAATACCTCAATTTCTAGATGGGTAAGTCGGCAACCTTGGCGTCGGGATGCACTGACTTTACCCATTCTACGTAGTTGTTATAAAGCACATCGGCTGGAGCCGGTGGATGCACGGGCCCCACATGAATCGTCAGCTTTCCGGGCATCGGAATAAGTCGACCCTTGGGCCAAAGATCACTATTTCCATGAATGTACAAAAATAAAATGGGCGTCTTGGTTCGCTCGGCAAAGAGGCTGACGCCTTTGCGAAACGATTGAATGCGTCCATCGGGCGAGCGCGTTCCTTCAGGAAACAAAATCATCCAGATTTTGTCCAATTGCGTGAGGAGGGTGAGGCATAGATTGACCGCTTCGCCCTTTTTATCTTTGCGATCGATAGGGATCGCTCCAAGGCAATGTTTAGAAAAAAAGGTGAAGACAGGATTCGAAAAAAAATAGTCCTTAGCGGCCGTAATATACAGATGCTGCCAAAGAGAAAAAGGAACCGCCGCCGCAATGGATGTGGCATCGAGGTGGCTTGCGTGGTTCGAAATTAATAAGAGTCTTGGATGCTCTTTGAATATTTTTTTAAAATCACCGATCACCTTGATACGAATATAAATGCGAAAGCCAATTTGTTTGAGATAAAACGCCCAGAGCAGTCGAAACAAATAACTTGTGGCATCCCGATGTTTGGTGAAAATTGGCAAGTGCTTTAAATGCGTGGGCAGTTTGGTCCATTGTTCATTTTCGTAATCCCAGTTGTTCATAGGGAGCCTTGCAAATAACTAATCACGTAATAACTTGCGGGGGCCACAAACACGAGACGTTCGATGCGGGTAAAAAAATCGCCGCGGCCGATAACAAAAGAGCTATACACTTTAATTCCCAAATCTCTGCGGATCACAACAAGAATAGTGTCTCCAGTACTTCCAAAAACAAAACAAGCAGTGGCGATCATCCACCAGTTGGCTTGCAAGTCGATGGACAAAAGGTTGCGTGCTAAATAGCCCAGACCCAGAGTTACAATCGCCGCAACAATATACCCCTCGAGGCTGCGCTTGGGTGTGAGCGCAGAGACAATTTTGATTCGTTTAAAATGGCGGCTGATTCGCAAATAAACGTTTTCGAAAGTTTCGGTCAAAAGAATGATGTAGATGGCGATATAAATTCCATCCACCAAGGCCATGATACGTCCCAAATGCATAAAAAACCAAAGCAACAGAAAATTCACTAACGCCAGTGCGATATACTGCACCATCTGTTTGTAGCTGTTGCGAATCATAGGGATGAGGCAAATTGCAAAGAAAAACAATGGCGGCATCATATCGAACAGATTCCCAAACCCGTAATAAATAAAGACACTGCTCAAGATCAAGGCCAAGTAGCAGGCGATCACAAAATGACTGCGATGGTACATTCCGGTCATCTGGAAAAATATTTTAGCGCCGTAAATTGAAATTATAGTTACGAGCACTAGCGGAAAGGGCCAGCGCATTCCCAAAAGAACAAACAACAAAGGTGTGACCAAAAGCCAACTGACAAGCGTTGAAAAAGAGCTGCGAAAATGGTCTTGGCGTTTTTGTAAAAAATAATAAACCAGTGTTAACGAAAAAATAACACCAACAGTAAAAGTGACGACCGCTAAAAATAAAGGTTCAGACCATAATTGAAACACTGAATTCCTTTTTGCCTTAAAGTGTTAAACCAAAATCTTTAAGTTTTTTATAAAAACTAGAACGTGAGATTTTAAGAGTTTTGGCAAGCGCGTCAACATCTTTTTCTTGAGAGATGGCAGCTTCTAAAACTTTCTTTTCAAAGTCATTCACAAGATCAGGCAGGCCGCGTTGTAAATCGACTCTTACATCTTGGGTGCTGATGCTGGATGGCGACAAAATTCGGGCAATGTCCTCGGCGCGAATCAGCGGTAGGGGCGACTGCAGACTTGCCTGCTCGCAAACCCTCTTTAGCTCGCGAACATTGCCGGGCCACATGTGTTTTTTGAGGGTTTCGATGGCATCGTCAGAGAGAGTTTTATTTTTATAAGGTTTAGCGCGTTTGATAAAAAACTGGCAGAGAGCCGCGAGATCATCCATGCGCTCACGCAGGGGAGGAATAGAAATTTTGTGTCCTGACAACCGCCAGAGAAGATCTTCGCGAAAGCGCCCCTCACTCACCATTTTTTGTAAGTTCTCGTTGGTTGCCGCAATGATTCGAGTGTTGATGTGAAAGGTTTCATTGGCGCCCACGCGTCTAATTTCGCCGCTTTCTAAAAAGCGCAAAAGTTTTGCCTGTTGAGAAAGGGGGAGTGCCTCAATTTCATCCAAAAAAAGATCGCCGCCACTGGCGCTTTCAGCAAGACCAATCTTGTTTTGCAAAGCTCCTGTGAAGGCGCCTTTATTGTAGCCAAAAAATTCCGATTCAAAAAGGTTTTCAGGAATTGCAGCTACATTCACAGTAACAAACGGCCGTGATTCCTCCTGTTGGTGCAGCATGTGAGCGACCACTTCTTTTCCGGAGCCCGATTCAGCTTCGAGCAAGACAGCTGTGTTTTCGCCTTTGAGCTGTGCCACCTGTCGGCGGAGGTCCTCCGAAACGGTGGAGGTTCCAATCCACTGGTAGTTGTGCTCGTGGGATTGCAGTCGCAGTGCAAACAGGGCTTCCAGTTTATTAAGAGTGATGATCACCTCGTCGGGTGTGAGGGGTTTTGGTAAAAAACGAGTGGCTCCTGCCTTGAGTGTTTTTTCCATGAGCAGACGATCTAAATCGCCTGAAATTGCGACAATTTCCGTGTGCGGATCGTGTTGACTTAAGGTTTTAATAACTTCAAGGCCTTCGTGCTTATTAAATTGGCCACTCAAATGAAGATCCACAAAAGCGGCGTGGATGGTTTCTTTGGGCAATGAAAACTGCGTTCGTCCAATAAAAGTCCAAGGGTCATGCACCACGGAACGGAGAGCTTCAAGAATCATTGTGTCGTCATCAATAACTAACAGATTGAGTTTCATACCAGAATGGTCTCATCAGCTTATGAGAGAGGCAAATAAAAATTATTTGCTTTTGGTGGGACAGCGAAAAATTGTTGCTCGCAAGCGGCAGGGGAAATAGACTTGCCGCTATGGTGCAAAAAGTTCTACTCCTCGAAAATATTCATTCCTCGGCAAAAACCATGTTCGAAGCGGCAGGCTTCGAAGTGCATTCGGAAACAACTTCTTTTGCGGAAACGGAGCTTTTACAAAAGCTTCAGCAGTATGATGTCATTGGTATTCGCTCGAAAACAAATTTAACCGCAAAAATTTTACAACACGCAACACAGTTGCAAGCCATCGGCTGCTTTTGCATTGGCACCAATCAAGTGGATTTAGAAGCTTCGGCCTTGCAAGGTATTCCAGTGTTTAATGCTCCCCACAGCAACACGCGAAGTGTGGCCGAAATGGTCATTGCCGAAATTATTTCTTTGTCGCGCAATCTCTGCGAGCTCAGTCATCAGGTGCATACTGGTGTTTGGAACAAATCGGCCAAAGGCTCGCGCGAAGTGCGCGGTAAAACATTGGGGATTATCGGTTACGGTCACATTGGAAGTCAGGTGAGTGTGCTGGCGGAATCCATGGGATTGGATGTTTGTTTTTACGATGTCACAAAAAAACTTCCTTTGGGCAATGCTAAAATTATGCCCACGCTGGACAGTCTTCTTGAGCGCTCGGATTTTATCACTCTGCATGTTCCCGAAACTCCCGAAACCAAAAATATGATCAGCGCTAAAGAACTGACCAAAATGAAAAAGGGTGTTCACCTTATCAATGCCAGTCGCGGAACTGTGGTGGTGATTGAAGATCTCGCCCAGGCGTTAAAAGCAAAACATGTGGCGGGTGCGGCAGTGGATGTGTTTCCATCCGAACCGAAAGACAATAACGAAAAGTTTTTAAGTCCGCTGCAAGGGATGTCTAATGTGATATTAACTCCCCACGTGGGCGGCAGTACGGAAGAAGCACAAGCCGCCATCGGTGCCGAAGTTGCCTACAGTTTGCTTTCTTTTATGCAGCAAGGAAAAACCTACGGTGCCGTGCAATTTCCAACCATGGATGTACCGCCATTGCGCTCGGGTGTTTCGCGTTTAACGAACGCCCATCGCAACGTGCCGGGTGTTCTTGGCGAAATCAACAGCATCGTCTCGCAATTCGGAGTCAACATTCAGGCGCAGTACTTAGCAACTAACAGCCAAGTGGGCTACCTAGTGATGGATCTCGAAGACACAACCAAATCTGGCAACGTCGCCGACAAAATCGGCTCCCTAAAAACCAGCCTAAAAACCCGCCTCATCTAAAAACACAGGAACCGGACCAACCTCCCTCGGATTCCCCGAAAAGGTACGCCGTACCGCTTGCGGTACGGCGTACCTTTTGGTTGAGATCCGCGTCAAAAATTCTTTGCAACTTTTTTCCAATAACCACCAAGTAGGGTTATGACAGCAAGTGTGAATTGGGATGAAATCGTCAAAAGTCTAGGGCCGAGGTTGTACCGATATTTTGCGGCGAGTCTATCTGACTCCGTGGCAGACGACCTCACGCAAGATACTCTTCTGCGCACCGTGCGTAAATATCAGGATGGCCAGATTGATTTAAGCCGTGGAACCATTGATATGTTTGCCTTTGGTGTTGCGAAAAATATTCGCTTTGAACATTTTAAACAACTGCGGGCCTGGGATTCTTTTGAAGAGTCCCCAGAAATGCAAAGCCCATCCCCCTCCGCCTTTGATCAATTGAATGAGCACGAACAAACCCACCGACTTAAGCGTTCTATCCAGCAACTTTCAAGTATGCAGCAGGAAGTGTTGATGCTGACCATTGATCAAGAATTAACCATGGCCCAGATCGCGCAAATTTTAAACATCCCCGAAGGAACAGTAAAAAGTCATCACCACCGCGCACGGCAAGAACTACAACGAATGCTAGAAATTTAAGGAGTCCCTATGAATGATTTTAAAAAAGATCCTTTAGATCTATTGCGAAAAAAACAGCCCAGCGATTTACAGCTGCACCGCTGGAGAGTGGCTGTAAAAATGCAGTTTCCTGCTTCTGGCAGTTTTTCTGTGGGCCACCTTCTCCAGCTGACCGCTGCGGCAGGCGTTGGTTTAGTTTTGGGCGCTTTAATTTTTGGTCAGGGATTACAACAACAACCGCAAGAAATTATTCAAAATGCGTACGACGATGCAACTATCGAAGTGGTTTACACCAAGTTAGATTAAAAGGAGTATTTATGAAAATATTAGGATGTGTATTGATTCTTTTGCAAACTGGCTTTGTCTTCGCTCAGTCGGTGTCTACCGATTTTGGTCGCCATACTGGAGATGTTATTAAAAAGCTCTCTCCGCAAGATTTGCGCGAACGTCTTGAAGTTATAGGAAACGTTTACGTCACCAGTACCGACGGCACGGTTTTGTTTTATGAAGAAGCAGAATTTCGCAGTTGGAAGTTTGGTCGCAAAGGGGACCTCATCAGTCACTGGAGCTATTCATCAGATAGGATGGATCCCTTTAGTCTGAAGCATCATTGGACCGTGGACGAAAAAGGCGCTTTGCAAGTGCATCTGCAACAGTACGAAAAGATGGAGCACAACCCGAAGGATCCGCAAAGTCCTAGGCTCGTGAAACTTTTGCGAGAAGAAAAATTAACCATTACGAATTTCGCTCCGTTGACCTGGGAAGTGGTCAAAACCGATAAATACAGAGTGGCGGTGCGCTTGACGCCGGTTTTAAATAAAAAAGATGAGCCGCGCAGCGTGGGTTCAGTTCCGGTCAGTGCCGAAGATATGATGATTGCCGATAACAAAGGAATGGTGTGGGTGAACAGCGCAACGTTTTCGGGAGAATACGTAGGAATCAAAAGTTATCGTGGATCGGTGTACTTAAGTTATCTTCCCTTCAAAGGGGCGCAAGAAATCGGTTTTGCTCAGAACAATAAAATCCAAATCAAACTTGCGGACTCTCACAATTTAACCATGCTAAGTGCGGCGCCTATGCTTCCGGCCGGAGTCAAAGCCAAGGTGTATGGCCTTATAAAATTGAATAACAAATCGTCCTCCATGGGAAGTGTACATATTCAATCCAGCGATAAAGAAAAAGAATTTTTAGAAGGTATTTAACTCTCGAACAAGTATTGTGCCAGTTCATTAAATTGAGTGAACTGGCGGTAAGCATCCGCAGTGTTAAAATCGGGTGGTGCAGGGGAAAAAAGAGCTGTTCTGATATTTGCATTTTTCCCAGCAATTAAGTCATATTTGTAGTCTCCAACATAGAGTGCCTTTTCCTGGCTCGTTGAAAAGTGTTCACAGATTTTATGTAAACCTTCTGGATCAGGTTTTGGCTTCGCATCGTCGCGAGTCACCACAACGGAGATATTGAATTGGTGAAGCTGTAAAGTTTTTAGCGAAATGGCACGTGAATTCAGAGTAAAAACACCGATGTTTATTTTTCTCTGGTTCAGCTCTTCAACAAGCGCAAAAGCGCCAGGAATCGGTCTGGACAGTCGTGCTCCCTCTTCTTCATAAAAATGAACAATATCCATGGCCGATTTACGATCTTCTTCCTGCAAGCTATTTACATGTTCGACTATGGAGTTCCCAGGTTTTAAGTTGAGAGCTTGGTAAATGGCGGGGAAGTTAATTTTCGAGTCGACTAAAGTTCCATCCATATCAAAAATAATTGTGTCGTATTTCATGGTCTCTTCTCCAAAATCGAATTGACCACACGATAGGTGTTCGCATAGGCCTCAACAGTTTTTTCAATAGGTTTTGCGTACCCTCCACCCAAGGCTAACGAAATAGGGATGTTGGATTGCAATGCGTACTCGAGGACAATTTTATCTCTCTCCATAAGTCCCGCAAAACTTAAGGACATCTTTCCGAGGGAATCGTAAATCAAGGGATCTACTCCGGTTTGGTAAAAGATAAAATCGGGTCCAAATTTATCGACACTCTTCATGCCAATTTTCAATGCGGCCAGATAGTCCTTGTCCTCAACTCCAGTGGGCAACGCCATATCGAGATGCGAGGGGACTTTGATAAATGGATAGTTTTTTTCACCGTGAATGCTAAAGATAAAAACATTTTGGTCTTGACCTAAGATACTCGAGTTTCCATTGCCCTGGTGGACGTCTAAATCAATAATGGCGATTCGTAAGTCGGGTGTCTCTTTGTGGAAGTACCGTGTTCCAACAGCAATATCATTAAACACACAGTAGCCGCCCCCAGAGTCATAATGGGCATGATGGGTTCCTCCCGCAAGATTCCCCGCAATACCATCTTTAAGAGCACTTTTGGCCGCGGCCAGTGCACCGCCGACGGTGGCACAACTTCTTAAAAAAAGATTGTAGCTCCACGGAAAACCAATTTTTTTAATGATCAGCGGATCAATCGAGCCATCTCTCATTGAGGAAATATATTGGGGATGGTGAGCCAAAAGGAGTTCTTCTTCAGTGGCCAGCGGGCTTTCGAAAAGATCCGCAGCAGCTATTATTTTGTGTTCGAGCAAGTAATCACGAAGCTGTTTGTATTTACTCATCGGAAAGCGATGAGTATCAGGTAACTCAAGAGAGTAATAGTCCGAGAAAAAAACCTTCATAACTCCTAAAGTTCTGTTTCTAGGGGACCAATGTCAAGTGTCGGCTTAGAAAAGCTCTTGGTGCAGAGCTAAAGTGATAAAGCAGGAGTCTCTACTTCGGGAATGGTAAAACCAAAGGCTTTCGTTGCAGAGGTGATTGTTTGCTCGGCACTCCCTGTTGTGTAGTATTTTTGCCAAGGAGACTGGGCGGGAGCCAATTTAAGATGCAATTCATTGCTCACTATCACCGCAGGATCCACCAAAGTCCATTGTGGAAAAAGTCGGGCAATGTGATTTGCCAGTGCGGGGTAATGGGTGCAGGCCAGGACTAAAGCTTCAAATTGGTTGTTGTCATATTTTGCAAATATTCTGCGGAGCAATGGTAGCACATCCTCGTCAGAAAGCTTCCCAGCTTCAATCAGCCCCGAAAGTGGTTGAGCGCTTTGCTCTGTGACCTCCAACTTTGATAACGAATCGCGATAAACATGCGATTGCACCGTGGCATCTCCGCCAATAATACCAATGCGCTCAAAGGAGCTTGCGCGCAAAAAACGAATTGTCGGAGTGATGACATCGTAAATCGGAAGGAGAGTTGAGTCTTGGTTTTGTAGCATCGCTGAGTTTGTTTGCAGCAGGGCTGCGCTGGCCGCGTTGCACGCCACCACAATGCCATCACAGCCTTTGGACTCGAGCCAGTGAAATATTTTTTGCAATCGTTGAGAGAGCTCGACCGCAGATAACTTTCCATAGGGTGTAAACCCCGCGTCGGAAAAGTAAGTGATTTGCAAATTCGGTTCGTGTTTTAAAACTTCGGTTAGCACGGTTAAACCGCCGATGCCCCAATCCACAAATCCTAAATGGGAGTGTTTTACGGGTAAGATAAGCTCTCCACGTGCTTTGAGTGCACGGGGCCTGTATCAAAGGCGATGATTCGCGAGTTCCATCCCACATTGAGCAATTCCACTTTGTTTCCGGGAAAGCGACTTTCCAAATACCATTTCATTTCGTGTTCCGAGCGAATGGGATTGTAGGCTAACATTTTTTTCCAGGCTGCAGACTGCACCATTTTTTTAAGCGGCGCTGAAAACTGCTGCTGAGTTAGATTTTGCATCACCTGGCGGGTTTTAGATTGCACAAACTTTGGAGTTTCGGTGATTTTTACCGGAGCCGCCACCATATCTAACACTAAAAAGCGTCCACCGGGTTTTAACACGCGCAAGATTTCTTTCATGCACGGATCCCAGTCTAAGTAGCGAAACGCCAGGGTCGACATCACCACATCAAAAGAGTTATCAGCAAATGGAAGATGGGGACCGTTGATTTTTTGAAAAGAGAGTTTTGAGTTAGAACGTCGGCACTTTTGCGCCTGGGCAATCATTCCTTGCGACAGATCAACGCCCACGCCATTTATAAAGTGTGGAGACAGCTGGTTGAGAAACGCTCCATTGCCACAGCCAATGTCTAGCACGCTCTGTGGCAGAAGTTGAGCAAGCTTGCTCTCTAACCAAACCAGTTCGTCGGAACGCACTTGAATATCTTGAAAGGTGTTTTCGTACATTTCGGCCACGGAATCATAGGTGGTGTCCACAGTTTCTTCCGAAGGTTCAAAGGCTAACATTTTGTCGGCAGGACAAAGTTGCGAATATTTTTTAACCGAACCTAAAACGCCATGGGATTTTTTACCGGGGCAGGCGATAATGTACAGACTGTTTTTGCTTGCAAGAGGGTGCAACTTTTCCCAGGCAAATCGATCGGCACGGCTCGAAACAGTTGTGTAGTTGTGGTACCCGTGGGCTTTCACTTTTAAAGTGCGCGCGATAAAAGGGGCAAACCAGCGGCCTGAACGACAGGCATGGAAAAAAAACTCAGAGCTTTGCATAATTGGCAGCTGCATGGTTTTCCATTCAAACGGGCTAAATTGCTCAGGCCACTCCCGACTTCCAAACATAATTCCGTACATTCCGCTGTGACCGAAAAAATGAAAGTTCTTTACCTGAAAGTTATTTTTTTTAAGCTCGGCAAAAATTCGCAAAAAATCTTTTTTTGATTCCACACGCTCGCACACTACGGGCCGAGCGGCTACGCTACTAAGTTCGCGAGCTTTGGTCTGCGCGGCTCTTTCAAACTCGCGTCCGCCCTCGCGGTAGTGCGTGGTGTACATAATCAAGTCGCAGTGGCCCTGCATGGCGATCGCCGTTGGTGACTTTGCCACCGGCCAGGCTTGCTCTTCGAGAATCTCACGGCTGTCATTTGGAACCCACGCACCGGTTTCGTCCGACACAGTGAACGTGGCGCGAGACTTCAGATCATAAACTTTCATGCGATGGATTGGCGGATTGTAAATATGCAGCGTGAGTCCATTGGAGTCCAAACAGCGCATGGAGTGGATGTCTCCCTGCTGCACGGGAATCAAATCACCGGCGGCGTAATGCACATGTTTGTCGTAGGTTTCAAGACCGGAGTCTGTAAAGCGATAGCCCGTTTCGATGTAATTTCCTTGTAAAATCAGAACATACCCATTCGAGGTGCCGTGATCGTGGGGAAGGCATTCTTCGCCTTGCTTCCAACTGGCCACCATCACTTCGAGAGTGTCAGTCACAATCAGCTTGTTGCGATAATAGGACTCTTCGGGGCGAAGCGGCTCTTGAACAAATTGTTGCAGAGGTTGAAGTTCGATTTTGAGCGCGTTGACCGTTGCAGAGTTTTTTGGATTTTGTAAAAGGCGTTGAACCAAACTATGGAGTGATGAAGAGTTTGCGGTGCTGGCAGAGTTTACAGAACCGAATGCAGCATTTGAAGATGCGTTTGTAGACATAGACTTTAAACCTCTTGGGACCTTATAACACATCATGTTAAATAAGGGGCACTGAAGATTTTACAATCCCGTTAAGAATTAATTTAGAAAGGGCTTTTAAATGGACAATAACACGCCGCTCAATTAAACGTCCCTGTGTCTAATTAAAAGGAGATTGTATGAAATTATTTTTAGGTTTGGTTCTTTTAGTATCAAGCACCGCTTTCGCAGGTGGCACTTCAGGAACAGCGTTAAAAAAACAAGTTGTTAAAATGGGAACATGTGTAGGTAAATACGCTCTTGAAGGCACTGAAGTGACTTTCACAACTGAAAAGAAAACAGTTTATGAGCAAAAAGCTAATATGCTGATGATGACTTTTGCTCCAGATGCTTTTGCCGCTGACGCTTACACAACAAACGATGCGTATGCATACACAATTTTCGCAAAAGAATTATATGTATCAGCAGCTTATTCTCCATGGATAGTAGAGGGATCTAAAGTTCTTGTTTATGTACAAGGGGAGTGGATGTCTTTAACTATTGGATTTAAATCAAAGACTTGCTGGTTTTAATTAGCCAGTTTTCTTTTTGTTAGGTTAAAATAAAAAACCCGCGTCAGTGCGGGTTTTTTATTTTGGAGCCTAGGTCCTATGAGTGCTTTCTGTAAAATTTTATCTTTAAAATTAAGCAAGCTTCAACGCCATTTTCAGTGGCTCATTCCTGTAGCATTCTCACTTATTTTTTTAGTTTATCTGCTTTATCAAAAAGTACCTTCGGGCGTGAATGGTTACTTTTATCTTAAACAGATCAAATATTTTTTCGAAACAGGAGAATTGTACTTTCAAGATCGCTCGCTGGCATTTGTGCTGCCATTTCTTTTACGCAACGTGCTGCCAGATGACATCATAGCTTATCACCTCAGTGTGGGACTTCTGTTGATGGCCTTTTGTGTTTTGCAGGTACGAATGACTCTGCGGCTTGTGGACGTATCGATCAAAGCTCAAGGCTCCCTGTGGATCGTCTTAATGCTTTCGATGCTATTTTATACTCACCCACATGTTCTATTTTTTGGACTTAATTTTTATAAGAACCTGTTTGCCGTAGTGTTTATTCTAATTGGTATTGATCAGTATTTTATTTTTTCTGCCAATCAAAAAAGAAGGTCACTGGGGCTATCGGTGATTGCATTTATCCTCGCAGTGTTGGCGCACAAAAGTAGCTTGATACTGTGTGGACTGTGGCTTGGGGCAATCTTTGTTTTTCATTTTCGAAAACAACGAAAATTTTTATTGCTACTGCCGGTACTTCTTGCATTGTTGCTTGCAGTTTTTTTATTCTACTTTCCAAAAGCATCAGCCTACATTGGTTTTTTAAAATCTGGATTTCACTTTTCAACAGAGTATGTTCTTTGGCTCAAAAGCCAAACTCGCCTCGGAAATTTTATATTCGGTGGGTATCTTACTTTGGTTGCGCTCGTTGGATTTTTGGTAGTCACTTTTAAAACAGCAAAAACACCATATCGTGTTTACGGAGCGTGGATGTTCTGTGTATTGCTTTTCGCGCTTTTGCCCATTCACTCTATCGGGCAAAACCAGTTGGGCTATCGATGGCTACTATTGAGCTTAGCAGTTTCGTTGCCTCTCGTAGCAGCGATTTGCATGCGTTATCGTTTTATAGGCGGAATATTACTGGGGCTCCATCTGGGGCAGTGGATGTACGCTGTTCCACTACATCAGTACTTTTTAGGTTTTCAAAAGTATGAGCAGGATTTTCAAAAAATCACGCAATATGTGAGCCAAAAAGATTACCTGATCGCCCACCACGGCTTGGAATTTTATGTCGATTACACAACGGGCCTGCGGGCGCGTATTTTTTTACCCGAAGAAAAACCAGTGAATGGTGAAGTCTTTCGTATTGTACATGTGCCATTTGGAGTCATGCGCTGGCAACCAATGCGTATAGAGGTGAATCAACGAGCCCTCCTGCGAATCAGCCGCGAGTATTTTTTAATGACGGAAGCCAAATGGCTAGAGGCCCGAAAAGCGGCTCTATTTCCCCCGGAAAGTTGGCAAAACCCTATGGACAAAAACCCCGGCCACGTTTACCAATAGGTGCCAGGTCCTGTTTCTGGACTCAAAGCATAAAAATCTTATCCAAAAGTATTCTTTGAATTTTGGATAAGATTTTTATGCTTTGAGTCCAGAAACAGGACCTGGCACCTAAAAAATTTTTCCGGGATTGATGATGTTGTCGGGGTCGAAGATTTTTTTGATTTGTTTTAGGATTTCGATTTCTTGTGTGGAGCGGGAGTAGTGCAGGAACTTCTTTTTCGCAAGGCCCACGCCATGCTCGGCGCTGACGGAACCATCGAATTTGGCGATTTGTTGATACAGAAGATCGTCGGCGCCTTGGCACTTTTTGATAAAGTCTTCGCGGGAGAGACCATCTGGTTTTAAAATATTAATGTGTAAATTTCCATCGCCGATGTGGCCAAACCAAATCACTTCCCAGTCGGGGTAGGATTTTTGAATGATTTCTTGCGTAGTCTTAACAAACTCGGGAGCGCGCGATACGCGCACAGAAACATCGTTTTTGTAGGGTGTGAACGGGGAGATGGACTCGCTGATGTATTCGCGCAGGCTCCAAAAGTTTTCGCTCTGTGTGGAGTTTTGGCTGATCACGCCATCAGAGACCCAGCCGTTTTCAAAACAATCGCTAAAAAGCGACTCGATGAGCTCTGCCGAACCTTCGCCAGTCTGTTCCACTTCTAATAACAAATAAAAAGGCGCCTGTGTTTCGAAGGGGGCTGAGAGTTTTGAGTGTGCGGCCAAAACCTTTTGCATGGCTTGGTGGGAAAAGAACTCGCAGGCAGTGACACTCATTTTTTTATTAAAGGTTCGAAATACTTCTAAAGAGTGTTCGAGTTGCTCCAACCCTAGGACCAAAACTTTAAGTTCTTTGGGCTGGCTGGTCAGTTGAATTTCGATCTGAGTAAAAAATCCAAGGGTGCCTTCGCTGCCAATCAGAAGATGGCGAAGATCGTAGCCCGTGGCGTTCTTTTTAAGAGATTTGTTTAAATAGAGAGATTCACCAGCTCCAGTCACAACCTTGAGGCCCGAGATCCAGTTGCGAGTGAGGCCGTACTTGACGACCTTTACGCCGCCAGCGTTCGTTGCAACCGTTCCGCCCATTTGACTTGAACCCACGGCCGCGAAATCCACGGGATAGTAGTAGCCTTTTTCTTCGGCAAAGTTTTGCACGGTTTCGGTGATCACACCCGGTTGAACGGTGAGTACGAGATCGGTTTCGTTAAAGTCTAATATTTTATTCATGCGATCAAAGGCAACCACCACTTCTTTATTTGTGGCCGTGGCGGCGGAGCTAAGCCCTGTGCGTCCGCCCGAGGGGACTAAAGGAATTTTATATTTTCGTGCCCACAATACAAGATCCACCACATTTTTTTCGGTTTCGGGGAAGACAATCAACGAAGGATTGGCGGCGTGATAAATGGACCAGTCCTTGCCGTAGGTTTGCAAGTCAGGGGCTGAGTCTTTAACTTGGTTGGCGGGTAAAAAAGTTTGTAGGTCTTTGAGAGCGGCATCAGTCATGGGTTTTAAGCACTTTCCTTATGAAAGCGTTTTAATGCAATAAAGCATTTTTGGCTATCCAATTCCAAGGTGTTTTTATGTTCGTGTTGAAAACGGATATGCCGGAGCA
>JANOYW010000012.1:0-21371 GCA_031429075.1 Bdellovibrionales bacterium
TCCAGCGAGTCTCTCGACTGCTTGCACAGATAGGATGATTGCCGGTGAGCAGGTCTTTGGTCAGGTGTTTAGTCGGTTGTTTATTAGGCGAAAACTCAAAACCCCAGGTCTTAAGAAGCTGCATGGACTTTTGGAGGTCCTCAGGATCAAAGGGCATCCCCGATGCCACCACATGAATCAATTTTGTGCACTTCATCAACTCTCCTCGACTTTTTTCAGCGTCGACCGGCCCCATTAGCGATATAAGCATCCAAAAACAGGCTAATTTATTGAAAAACCTTTGTAAAGATCAATTCTGATTCCTCCGATAAGCTTTGGTATGAAGAGTCTACTTTGGAAAGAAGCGTTCAAGATCCCCAAGGATTCTGAGCACTCTCTGCTAGAAATTTTACGTTCTGGTTTTATCAACGACGAAGCCTACATTCAATGGGCTTCCGATACTTATCAATTGCCCGTTGTCGATCACGATTTTTTTAAAACGATCACTAACTATAAACTTTTGCTCGAAGTTCCATCACCACTTTGGAATGAAACGTTTTTTCCTGCTCACAGCTGGGAAAATACGCTTTATATCGTTTGCCTTGAACCGCAGGACATTCAGTTGGATCAGCCTCACTGCTTTGTACTTGCTTCTTTATTCCGCATGGAAACGCTGTGGAACAAGATGGAAAAAACAGCAGCTAGCTCCGAAGTTTCAAAAGACATTTCTGGGATGGAATACGAACACACCATCAAATTGAGCAGCACTGATATTGAAGAGAAGCTCACCTCTCCCGATTTTTCTTTTGATAGCTTGAACACCACGGAAGAACCTTTAAAAGAAGCTCCGATGGTTCCAAACCCCGAGCCTGTGCCCGCCCCGGCCCTAGCTGCCGAAGCCCCTGCCGAAGTTATTTCGTTTGCCGACGTTGTTCCTTTTACGTCTGTGAAACCGGCGCAAAAAGAAAACGTTTATGAGGACAGTAAAATCACGTCGCTGTTTTCCCAAGTTGACTCTTCCACACAGATTTCCATTCCCGATTTTATCATCGACGAATTGACAAAATTCGAACCGGAACCAACTCCCGCGGACATCGAACGAACGCAATTTTTCGAAAAAGAAACTACGAATGTGGTGCCTATTGAAAAAGGCCGGGAAATTACATTTACCAATACAAAAACCATTATGCCGTTTCCGGAACGCTCCACGCACTTTAGTTTTTTAAGAACTGTGTTTTCGGAGCAAGTGATTCTCGAAGCTCGTGGAAAAATTAAAGAGAACTCAGATCCTCACCAAGCGCTGATTTGTGCCTTTCACATTCTGAAAGATTACTATAAAAAATTAATGTGGGCCGTTCGCGATCAAAAGGGTGCGGTGTATCCCATCGCCAGTAATTCGATGTGGGATTTTTCGGAAGAAGCGTGGAACACTCCCATTGATTTTAAAAGCCCAAATCCATTTCGCATTGCCAAATTTACGGCAAAACCTTATCACGGCGAGGTTTACCCAAATCCCATCAACGAGCGCTTCTTTCAGTTGTGGAACAACGGCAAATACCCGTCTGTTTTAACCGTGGTGCCAGTAAAAATGCAGGGCAAGGTCTTCGCCTACTTCGTCGGCTGCGAACCAGCGCTGCACTTCCATCCACAAAACAGTCTCGACATCATGCAAGCCACCTGCGACGAACTCATCCAAACCTTCATCACCATCCACAAAGAACTCAATCCAACCCCTAAAGCGTCATAAAGGTACCCAAGTACCTTTAGAGGTTGCCTTGCGTTAGATGTTTACGCAATGAGATTATTTCGCAGAGGTTTTTCATTTTAGCTCACGAAGTCTGGGAGCCTTAGCTCATGACTATTTGACTACAACCAATTGTAGATTGAAGGTCCTCTAGTACTATTTATTTACCGATAAACACAACCGAGTCTCAATTCAAGGCATTCGTCAGCGAAACATATTGCTAAAATAGCATTAAAATTGTTCCATGCTAAGATTAAAGCTGTGGGGGAATTTATGCGTCCATTTATTTTTATCGTTTTATTATTTTCTAGCGTTCTGGTCTTTCAAAATTGTGGCTCTCCAAGTTCATACCTCGCCTCTACTTCCACTGAAAATCCAATAGATACCCCGTTAGATGGGGATAACAATATTTCCGTAGCTCCCCCAGAACTCAAAATAATTCCTCCCTATGGGGAAGTTTACTTCTATCTTGGCGGAGACAAAGGAGTAATTGTTTGTTTTCATGGAACCGGCGGTAGTGCCGAAGGATGGACCAAGGATGACAAGGTCAATTTTTTAAATGACATGAAACAAAGTGGCTACTCTTTCGTGTGCCCCTCGAGCTTGAATCGTGGAGATGGCACAGTCCAAAATCCATCGGGATGGAACCCCTCTGCAACGGCAAATAACCCAGATGTCATAAATGTGGATGGTTTATTGAATTACTTTAAAATAAGCGCTACCACGCCTCTCTTTGTATCTGGCTATTCCAATGGCGGTGGCTTTACCTCTTATTTCTCCCTCCTGACCTCTTTTCAAGCGCAGATCAAAGCTGTTCAAATCTCCAATGCGACAGGTATCACTGCTGTTCTCACCCAGCCAGACTACACATTCCCCACTTTGTTCAATTTCGCCACCTGCGACGGAACTTATGACAAAGCAAAATATGATGCCAACACCGCTGCTCTCAATAGCAAAAATCCACCCGTGCCTTATCTCATGAATAACATCACATTTCTCTATACCGATCCTACTCAGTGCCACGACTTTATGAACACGGCTCCGACGTCGTTGACATTTTTTGATCGTTTTTTACCAACACAAAATAAATATTTAACGTTTTCAAAGCCAATAAATAGCGACACCAACGTCAAAAATGAAGCTGATGGTATCGGTCTTGATGCTCAAGGAAATCTTTTTATGACCGGCCCTTTTAGCGGCCAACGCTCATTTGTTGAAGAACAGTGGCAAAGCGTAGGATTGCAAGATGCTTACGTTATAAAACTTAGCCCTACGACGGGTAAGCTCCTCAAGAAACTTATTATTTCATCTGCTGATATCAATGGCGTCGAAAATATTTACGATGCAGTTGTCGACCAGCAAGGGAACATTTACATCAATGGTTCTTTTTCTCGAGATATTTCTATTGGGGATCCAAAGGTAAAGGCCATCTCGCTCGAAGCAAATAAAAGTTGTTACAAAGATAATCTTCAAAAGTGTATCGATGCCAAAACTAATGACCCAGCAAAACCATTACCAGAACAATGTGTTTGTACGGATCAGTTTTTGGCAAAATTAGATAATAATCTAAATGTTATTTGGGCAAAAAAAATTGGCGGCGCGCGAGATGATGGTGGTAATGAAATTGCGATGACTGACGAAGGTACGCTCGTTCTTTCCGCCATGTCTGATAGTGTCGATTACAAACCATGGAGCGGCAATACCGCTACTGCATGGCCAACGGGCTCCCAAATCACTGCGTGTAATGAAAAAGATGGGTTTGCATTGCGTGTTAATGCTACTGATGGGGTCGTTAAAAGTGTGTTACAAATTGGCGGACCTAAAAATCAGCAAATTCGCGCTATCGCCGGTGATAAAGATGGAAACATTCTCGTTGGACTTGAATACGACGGCACAGCCACCTTGGGTTCCGTGCAGATTCCGGCGATGGCGGCAACTTCCACTGGATATCGACCCATCACAGATGGTGCCTTATTTTATATTGGCGCTGACAACAGTTTAAAATGGACCAAATCTGTATCGAGCGGAGGATACGATAATTTTCGCGCTGCTGGTTTTGATAGTAGTGGAAACATCTATGTTTCGGGTGTGCACGCGAACCTAGCTACTTTTAAAACTTACAATACAACCACCAAGCAAATGGATGTAGAAGTACGAAGTGATAAAACTCCAATTGCCCCGATCCTTATTGATGGAGCCAACAGCTACAACCAATTTATCATTAAGTACACTGCAAGTGGCACCATCAGCTGGTATCGTCGTTTGGGCCTGTCGGACCTTATGGCGTCGCAAGGTGGTGGTGAATTAGACGTCTCTACGGATGATCGTGTTTATATATCAGGCGGATTCCGCAATAAACTGACATTGAATAATCTGGATGGAAAAATCGTTAATACAGTCTATAATCTCGTTGATACTGGGGTCGATAGCACAGTGGTTGTTGTGCTCAACTCTGCTGGCCTCTTCCAAGAGTCTCTGTATTACAAAGGAACCAATAACGTTGACGATAAACTGGGGAACTCAGCTAGCGCCGTTATTACCACGCGCATTATCAACGGACATACACATTTAGGACTGGGAGTTGTTTTGGAAGCCACAGGGGCTCTCGACGTTTATACCAATGACAATACCTACAACTTCCCAACCAGTAATAACTCGAGGGAATTCAGCGCTGCGCTTTATGTAAAATAAAGTCCCCGAGATAAGCGCAAAGCGCGCAGATCTCGCGCAAAAGCGCCCACGCAATTACCTGTAGTGGCATCATATTTGGGTTCAAGTAGTTCAACTTTTCGTTTAAGTTCTTGATGTGCCAAGGGTGTTTGTCGTATTTGCACGGACGTCCACCTTGGGACTTTTTTGAAGTCGCAATTTGCGACCTCAAAAAATCAACTTCGGTTGGGATGAGTTGAAACTTAAAGCCGCACCAGGATTCATCGGAGAACTTCACTTAAAGTTTCTTTGTTCTTTCTGCTTAAGCTGGTCAAGCATCTGATCGATAAGTTCGGGGCCATGAACAGGAGACCAGTGCCCAGCGATTATCGTCTTTATTTTCAGTTTTTTTATGCGCTCAAGCGTCTTTGGATACTCAGCCACATCTGCATCACCCAGCCACCCAAGCTTTTCCTTCAAGACACAATCACCAAATAAAACCTTCTCCTCGGGAAAATATACAACAACATTGTCTTTAGTATGCGATGGTCCAAAATAGAGAACTTGAATTTTTCCATTTTCGAGTTCGTACTTATTGTCAAAAGTAATATCCGGAGTCGTATACGGAATGGAAGGATAATCCGGATAATCTTTTTGGGCTTCTTTGACCCTTGATTCCCAATTTGCCTTCATTAGAGATGTTGTCATATTTGATGCGATGATCTTAGCGCCAATTTTCTTAAAATACGGATTACCGCCAACTCGATCGAGGTGAAAATGAGTGTTTACAACAGCTTTGATTGGCTTATCCGTGACTAAGCGGATTTTGTCAGTCAAAAGCTTGGCCACATCGGGGGTCCATGTCGCCGAAATCACAGTTACGTCTTTATCGCCGATATAAACTGCAGAGTTCTCTCGATAATAAAAATAATCTTCGGCGATATAAATACGATTGGTCAGTTTAATCAGTTCAACGTGCCCTTGAGATTCGGCTACGGCTTTGCACGCCAATAACAGCATAAGCAAACACACGCATAACGAAGACAAACTTAAGAATTTTTTCAATAATTTAGCCATCCACACATTTTGGAGAGCGAAACAGTAACTGTCTAGAGATCAAAGGTTTGCGGCGCGCCAACTGGCCACTAAGCTCTAAAGAAATGACCAGGATCAGTGGCAACATCATATCGTCGCACCAAAAAGTGCCAGATGCGAGGCGACGAGGCAAAAGCGCACGGAGGCGGGCCCCCGGCCCGTCGAGTACGATTTTGCCGAAGGCAACGAAGCAGATGGTACTTTTTCGTGCGACGATTTAGTTGGTGCAGGCGATGTAGGCAATCCACGATGCGCACTCTTCGCCCTTGAGCACGGGCTTGAAGTCGTTGTTGCCTTCGCCTTTGCGGGTGGTGCCTTCCCAGAAAACGGTGATATCTTTAAAGCCCACTTCGGTTAAAATATCGCGAAGTTCAGCGATGGACCACAGGCGCCAGTCGTAGGAAAAAACTTTTTTGCGGCGGCGTTTTTCGCCTTTGAGGTGAAAGTGAATTTCGAACCGGGCTTCGTTGGTGAGTGGCTCAAAATTTATTTGGTCCCAATAATAAATGAATTTTGGATGCTTGGTTTTTTCCTCGTGGGATTCGTAGCTTTCGGTTCCGCCGAAGGTATCAATCACGAAAACACCTTGGGGCTTCAGAGTTTTATAAACTTGCTGAAAATATTTTTTGATATCTTGGCGCTGCTTAAAAATAAAATACGAAAAGTTCATAGCCACATTAATATCAGCCGCCGGCAAGCCGTCTTCGAGCACATTCTGGCGTAAAATCTGAATACGATTTTGCTGCTCAGGCTTGAGATTTTTCACCATGCGGTTTTTGCCGTACTCAATGGGCTCGCCGTCCAAATCCACTCCAAAAGCAGTGTTATTTTTGTTAAGCTTGATCCACTCTTCACACATTTGAAAAGTTCCGCAAAAATCTTCGCGCAACACCGTCGGTGCTTTTTCGTAAAAGTGTTTGTACACTTTTCTTAAAAACAAAACATCGTTGTCACAGGATTGTACAGCATTTGAATAGTATTCGTATTTATCAAACTTCATAAGCTATCAGCTGGCCTCGTTATAAAATTAGGGTTCTTGAGTGAGAAGTTCACGAACAGCGTGGACAATATCTTCCACTTGCGGTACCGAACTCTCCTCGAGCGACGCATGCAACCCAATACCGGGCAGATTTTTTCCGGCGAGAACTTTTGGCGGTACATAGATGTGGTAAAAAAGTTCCTGGGCAGTCCGGTAGGCCAAATGCTCACCAAAATTTGTAACTTCAGTGTCCTCATTTAAAAAAATCACACGCTTGGTCTTAAGAACAGATTCTTTAATGGCCTGCCAGTCGTAGGGATAAAGCGAACGAAGATCAATGAGCTCCACAGAACACTCGTCTTTGATTTTATTAATGGCCTCTTTGGCCAATCCCACATGGCGGCCGTAGGTCACGATTGTCACATCGGTGCCTTCTTGGATCACTTTGGCTTTGCCAAAAGGCACGATGAATTCGCCAAGTTCGGGCCACTTGGGTTTCCACTTGGTGCGATCACCGAGAGGCGCATCAATTCGGTTTTTAAGCTCCCTCTCGTCAGCGGGCTCTCCTGGAATAAGCTCCTCGCCCTTCACACGCATCAGCGCTTTGGGCTTTAAAAATAAAACAGGGTTTGGATCTTGAATCGCAGAAAGTAACATTCCATAGGCGTCGAGAGGTGTGGATGGCATCACAACTTTCCAACCCGCCAAACGCGTGGCCCACGCATCAAAGCTGTGACTGTGATAAATGGAACCGCGAATGCCCGCGCCCACCGGAGTCATCACCACCATGGGCAACTGATAGTTGCCATTGCATGACCACGGTAAATTGCCCGCATATTTTAATAAATCGATGGTATTAAAAATATAATCGCAAAATTGAATTTCGGCAACGGCGCGATCACCTGCCAGCGCTAAACCAATGGCTGTGCTAATAATACCGCGCTCATCCAGCGGCGTGTTCCACGACGTGGACAATCCTTGAGTGGCAGTAAATACACCGCCGAGGGGTTCGCCAACGTCTTGGCCAAAAACATCTTTAAGATCGAGATTTTTTTCTGCATAATGAAGAGCCATGCGGATGGCTTGTGCCATATTCGCCATTAGAACTTTCTCCAGTCTGCATTTTCGTTATTCGCGTAGGCGTGATCCCAAAGCGTGTCCGCAGTGGGAGCTGGCTCTTCACGAATCATTTCTGATTTTTGGCGAATGGATTCAAAGTGTTCGTCTTTAATGATTTTGCATTCTTTTGTTGTGAGAACTTTTCCATCCACGAGTTTCTTTTCGAACGCTTCAATGCAGCAAGGCTCATCGCTAATACGATTGGCTCCCGATGCGGAAGAGTGACCGTAAAGCCGCGAAACGTTGAATTCGGAAAGCACGGGTTTACCCGTTTTGCGGATGTAGTCTAAGTCGCTTTGAATGGCGAGATAAGATTCAATGGGATCGTTGCCATTGTAAACAGCCGTGCGAATGCCAAAAGCTTTACCACGATCAGACACATTTTTTTCGCCGTGCTGGGATTCGTAGTTTGTGGAAATTCCCCAGCGGTTGTTTTGCACAGTAATATACATGGGAAGCTCCGAGCCTGGTCGGCTGGACCAGATCAAGCCGCTAGCAAAATCGCTTTCGGCAGAGCCGGCATCACCACCGGTGATAATGCTCACCGCATTTTTTTTGCGACGTTTTTGCGCGATGGCCGTGCCGATGGCAATTCCGTACTGGATGCCGATGGGCGAAGATACGGGGGCCACATTCCACTCCGGAAAGCAGTAGTGGTTCGAAAAGTTGCGGCCGCCTGTGCATGGATCGGTGGCTTTGTTCATAATCAAGCGCAAGGCATCTTCGTCTTTCATGCCAAGAGCGAGCAATGTGGGGGTGCAGCGGTAGTGCAAATGTAAAAAATCATAATCGGGGCCTTGGCCCTTGCGCACATGGAGGCCAAGTGCCACACCGAAGGCTTCTTCGCCCGGCCCGCCAATCCAGAAGTAGGCATCGCCGCGGCGATACACTTGGATCATGCGCTCTTCGAGGACGCGCGAACGCACCATCAGATCGTACATTTTAATCATGGTGTCTTTGGGAAGCAGTAATGTTTTCGTCGATTGTTTGTTGGTTTGTTTAGACGCTTGTTTGATTGGCGCTTTTGCTTTTTGCGGAGAGAGCTTTTTTGCTTTCATAGGAGTCCACGTCGATGGTTTCTTAATCGCTTTTTTTGCTGTTGAACGTGCCTCACCCATAGGGTTTGAAACTTAGGTGAGACCGTAAAAAATGTCAAATAGAGAGTGTCCGTTTAAGGACACTGTTTTTACATATTGCCCGATTTTTTATCACGAATGATGGCTCCGCCGGGCTCTTCATCATGGCCATCACCTGGCAGTCCTTCTTCAGTCCCCGCCTTTTTCTTAGCAGACTGTATCAAACGGTGGTCAGGCGCCGTAGTGGCAGCCGCCGCGATGACCTTGAGGGGGATCTTATTGCGCAAATCAACAATGTCCACGGCCACGTTAATGGCTTCGTTAACATCAGCGCGCTTCAGATAATCGGCCTTCTTCTCAGCATCCGTCCAATTCTTCTTTTTATCGCTTTCGCTCTTGCGCTCTTTAAGATCTTTAAACGAATCTTCAAGAACGATCTCTTTGGATTCCGCTTTGCGTTTTGCGATCTTTTGTTTGATGTCGTTAAATTCTTTGTCTTTTACAACACGCTCCGAAGAGCGTTTTTTAAGAGTTTCGACAGCTTTGGCATCCACTTTATCCCATTTGCCTTCGCCGTCTTTTACGTAGGCACCGTCCGACAAAAAGGCTTCGATTTGTTTAGGGGGAAGCGAGTAATCTAGCATTTTTTCGCCATACTCTTCTTCGTCAGCTTCGAACTCGCTTGGGAAAACGATATGCGACGACACTCCACGGTGCTGAGTGGAAAATCCACCTGGCGTAAAGAACATGCCAATGGTCACTTTTAAAGCGCCCAAACCAGGAGCCAGCGGAATCACCTGCTGAACAGTTCCTTTACCAAACGTATGATCGGCACCTACAACCACGGCGCGGTCGTAGTCTTTTAAAGCTCCCGCTAAAATTTCCGAAGCCGAGGCACTGATTCTGCTCGTTAAAATAACGAGTGGACCGCTCCAGTTGACATTGGAATCTGTGTCTTTCAGGGCCGACGCTTTCATCTGCGGATGACGGCTGGATTGTTTTACCACGTTGCCCGTTCCAAAGAACAAGCCGGCCAAATCCACCGCGTCGCTCAGGCTTCCCCCACCGTTCATCGATACATCGAGAACCAAGGTGTCGGCTTTTTGTTTTTTGGCGTCTTCTAAAAGAGCTGCCACGTCTTTCGCGCACGAACGTCCACCGCGGCGAGAGTCCGCATAGAATGAAGGCAAGTTAATTACGGCGACTTTGCGCGAGACTCCGTTATTGCTTTTTTCAACGTAGCTGATAGAGGCGGCTTCGTCTTCCAGTTTCACTTCGTCACGAGTCAGAGTAACCGTCATAGTTGTGGCTTTGCCTTCTTCACGGCGCAGAAGTTTTAAACGTACCTTTGTGCCTTTGTTTCCCCGGATGCGGCTGACCACATCGCGCAGATCCCACTCCATCACGTCTTCCATGATTTTTTCTTTACCGCTCGCATCCACTTGGCCCACGGCGATGATTTTATCTTTTTCTTTTACGAGACCCGAGCGCTGGGCGGCTCCGCCCTTAACCAGGTCTACAACTTCGGTGTACCCGTCCTCTGAAGAGAGTGTTGCACCAATCCCCTGCAATGATAAGCGCATGGAAATTTCGAAATCCTCGAGGGAATCTGCAGAAAAGTATGACGTGTGAGAATCGAGCGCGTGGCCAAAAGCGTTGAGATAATCCGTGTAGATATCTTGCTCTTTGCGCTCGGTCATTTTTTTGACAACGCGATCGTAGTTCTTTTTAATTTTTTCTACGGCGTCAGGAAGTTTTTCGTCGGTGAGGATGTAATTAGATACTTGAAAGTGCAGATATTTTTTTTGCAGCTCTTGAAGCTCTTTTTCGTCTTTTGCGTACTCACGCTTTTTCGAATCCAAAATGAGCTTGGTTTTTTTATCCAGCTTAAAATCCTTGGTGAGAGTCTTTTTGGCAAAAGCTGAGCGATCGCTTAATTTTTTAAGATACATCGCTTGCACGTCGTGGAGCTTTTTACATTTGCGCGCTTCGAGTTCGGCAAAAATCCCCGTCATGTCTTTGGTGATTTTATCCACTTCGGACTTGGTAAAAAGCATTTTGGCGTTATCCAGCCATTTGATATAGCGTTCGATGGTGCGCTTTTCGAGCATTGGAGAATTTTCGTTGTAAAGGATGTGCGCCAGTAAATAGCCGCGCTGAATGTCTTTCACGTTGTTACATGAAAGCTGTGCTTTAAAGGGCGACGACTCGGCATCAAATTGGGCAAAAGCCGGTACAGCCAGCAATCCGATGAAAATGAGGGAGACGATATTTTTGAATAACATGATGGACACATCCTTTTTGTGAATCGTTTAGGTCCGTTTCGGCTTTTTTCGCATTTGAATACAGCCAAACAGGGAAAACCAGACGCACGTCAGTTCATTATATTAACAGCTCGCGGGACGAAATGAAAACACTTCTGAGGATCAAATATGACCATTCGTCGGTATATTTGCAGCATTGCGCCAGCAACACCCAACCAAGACCATCGTCTAGATAGTGGACGCCTCAAGTCATTGCCTATTCGATGATCTTGAATAGACTCAATCGCATCAATAAGGAGAATCTATGAAACAATTTTTAATTGCCGTTTTATTAACACTCGGAGTTTTTTCGAGCTTCGCTAAAAACATTCAGCCTGTAGAAAACGTGGGGCGCGTTGTCGTCAATCTGCCGGATATCAGTTCGTTTGCAAAAACTGTACAAGATGAATATCTCAGTAAGTTTCAGAAATTGTCTTTTCGCAACCAAACCATTCAACCCGGAGTGGAATACTTTGTGGATGCAGGCCAAGGATGCGCCACTTTAAGTTTTAACAGCGGCTATGTGTTCACGGGTGAAATTTGCGGTAATATTAATCCTGGGCAACTTGTAACGCTCAATTTTACTGCCCTTCACTTAGAATGGGATGCTGCCAACTTAAAAACAGACGTGGGCCCATCTGCCAATTTCTTTATCCTCACTAACCTAGGAACTCCGGTCTCTTCTACCTCTTCCGCTCTTGATACAAATTATATATCGAAGAATCTCTTCATAGGAAAGCCGGGCAACTATAAAAGTGTTTTTTATGTGGCAAACACGACAGATGTTATCGATGAAAAAGCGTTTACCCTATCGACTCCAGTCTCTATCAACGTCACACCAAAAGACATTCGCGAAGAAATTACCGTTCAGTTTCTAAATGGTCCTGAAAAATTTAGTTTTTCTGGAACCAACGCCGCCTATGTTATTTTTCGTGAGCGTGCATTTACCGAAGTGGGTAAGACTTTGCTTCCGGGTTACAAAACACCCTACGGATCCATCGGTAGTATTCTGAACTACAGCAGACTTGTACCTCAAACAACTCCTTATAAACTTAACTATTTTCCTGTTGAACAAACAGATCAAAGTACGTCTACCTCTCAATGGATCTTAGAGGTTGTAGTCAACGAAACACAGTGGCCACTGTCGTTTAAAAAAGGTCAAAAGCAAGTCGTGCCCATTGAAATCATAAACGTAAATGACTTCCAAACTGGCAAATCAGGTGTGTTTAATTTTGCAAGGAAAGATACGAAAGCTAGCGGAACAACTCAATGGACTCCCATTTTAACCAGTATATCAAGTTATGGCGACCTCATTTTGAACAACCTACCAACATCGACTAGTCTCTTGCTACTTCCGGGGTATGAATACCTGTTTGAGTTCTTTATTCAAGATGATCTAGGAAAGTTACTCAAACAAGACACTGTGATTCTTGATTTAAAATAATTGTTCACTGAGCGCCGATGGAGATTCGGCGCTTTAAAAAAAACTGAGCTGCTCGCCCTGCGCGAGCACTTGTTTTTCGGCGTGATCGGCAAACACTTCCCACTTATTGCTACGCCCGCGGGTGGTTTCGATGACAAAGAACGAAACCTTTGGATAGTCCTTTTTAAGACGCGTGAATTCTTCGATGATTTTTTGCACATTTTTAGGATCATCATCCGACATCCCAAAACGATGATAGTCGTTATAACCGTAAAGCTTAAATGCCTCTTCCACCACATAGCGAAGGGCTTTGCGCTTGAGTTCGGGAACCGTGCCACCGCCCAAGGTTTTTTGTACGTCGGGATGAGACACAGGTAGCACTGACAAGTAGTTTGGAGTGCCCTCTAAGATTTTACGTTTAGTAAACTGCTCGATCCCCGCCTTGATGGTTTCGGGATGATGACCGCGAGCGGTAATCACCGCCATGGATCGTTGGTTGGTAACTGCATGGTGGAACTCATTCCACGACGGTCCTTTAAACTCTCCGCAATCGAGGGCGCGTTCCAGATCTTCGATAAATGGTTGCTGATGGTAAGGCTGCCCTTCCACATCGCGAAAGCGCTGGAAGCTCCCAGCAATATGATCATCGGGGCGAATTTCGAAATCTTTTAAAATTCCTTTTTTTCCGATGTGGTCGACCTCTTCCCAAAAGAGTTTTCCGGGAACTTCTTTGCGCTCGCCGGTTGTTTTATGAAAAACGTAGTGGGCAGATTCCACATGGAAAACATTTTCGTCGAGATCGAAAAAGTAGAAGCTTTTTCCGCCCAGGGACGAGTTGCGATCAGGCTGCTTTTCGCGCGGAATAGGAAGTTCTTGCTGGCGGACCATGTGCTTGTTTATACGGCAACATAGGTGGAAATTCAAGTGGTGTTGGTGGATGGATGCTAAAGAATAATTACAGCCGTCATAAAATAGAACATCATTTGCTAATAGTGTCTCACTTAAGGATTTTTGCCACAAAGAGACAGAATCCACTACAGTTAATAAAGCGCCGTCCGATATGCTTAGGTGCACAGTAATCGAGTTGAATTATGTGTACTTTTGGGGGTTGTCTTATGCAAAAAATGAAATGCCTAGTCGTTACCATCTCTTTAGTTTTTATGAGTGTGCTTGTAAAAGCAGATCCCCCCGGAGCCCCCTCCTACAGCTCCAAAACTAAAACAGTAAGCACTCCATCTGGAACAAAAACAGTGAGTGTTAAGTCCAGTAGCTCTACTAAATTGTCCATTAGCGCCACTTCGAGTTCCAAAACCGGAGCATCGACTAGTAGTTCTGGAAAAACGAAAACGGTAAGCACTCCATCTGGAACAAAAACAGTTAGCGTTCCATCAAGCAGCTCTAGTGAGAAGTCTGGATCTACTTACAAACCCACTTCGCCAGCTCCAACCAAGGCTCCTGTAAAATCAGGCTACGCAGACTATTATAAATCAAAAGCGGATGCCGCTGCCTTGGCAAAAAAAACCGGTTTTAACGAGAAGGACTATTATCCACCATCCGTTGTTGTAGAACTCTATGCACATGCACTTACGTCTTACAAAAAAGCCGGTATTCCGTTGGATTCGACAATTTACAGCAAAGGACCTACTGAACAGTTTGCTATCAAAGTTGGTGCCTCCGAAAAAGACAAGATCGCCGCGAGCTCACTAGATACCATCTTGTACCAAGGTGCTATCGCGGGTTTGGATGTTTCGATTTCTCTTCCAACAAGTAAATATTACGATATCAGTAAAGTTGGTCAGGAGATGACACTCGTTCAACTTTTGGGAGTAAAAAATAGCATCGTCGTTTCTGCACCAAAGCAACTTCTTGAGTTGGCAGAGGCGGCAATCGATAAATCAAATGGTCTCGATCCTGATGGGGGATTGTTCAAAAATGATTCGTCGACAACCGCGCTCATTATTGATCCCGATAACTTGCAGCAAAATGGTCAAATGCTGTCGGGCTATATCCTTTTAGATACTGCCTTACCTGATGACGAATATATAGATAGTTTGAAGCACGAAACCCATCACGGCGGTATGAATGTGATGGTGATGGCTGCAAAATACTCTCCCACAGGTGTTGGCGTGGTTGATAACGAAACAAAAAGACTGTTGAGCTCCATCAAAGGATTTGGGCAGATTTCAGACATTTTTAATGGTGGCTCTGGTGAGAATGTTCAGATTGGCGCAGTTCTTTTACAGGGAAAACCAAGTTATTCTCAGGGTGATTACATAAATTCGAAAAATGAGTTTTTAGCATACAGTGGTTCCGGTCCGTTAGGTGTTAAAGAGTTAGCAAATCAATTCTCAATAGCGAACAAAATTCCTCTCGCAGAAGCAAAAGTTGCCGTTGAAATGATGATGGATAGTCCCGCCCTACAAGATCTCAATGATGATTTGAACAAAAACGCTGAACTCGTTATGAAAAATATGGAAAAAATTTCTGAAAGTATCCAAGCGACCTGCGCCACTATTGGCTGCGGAAACTAAGAAGACAAGAGGTGAAATATGATGACTTTTAAAAAATCAGTGAATCTTAAAGCAGCAGCGGCCACTTTGGCTTTAACTCCTCTAATTTTTTTGTATACAAATATGGGTGGCAAATATATTCCCCCTTCAAAAACGCAAATTGCTGTTCAGGATTCGAAAAATGTTCATCTGCATATGAATAAATATAAAGGTCGAAACGATAAAGTTTATAACATATTACGCCAACACAAACTTGCTATTGATAACATTGTGGCTGCAAGATCGTTTTCTAAAAACTGTAAAGAGCTTCTGGTTGTAAACTCCAGCATAGAAACGGGAACTTACATGCTTTTTGTCAATGGCAAGAGTGATGCCCCTGCGCCTGTAAAATGCACTATCTCCAAAGGACATATCGTCGCCGAAGAAGTTGTTACTAGAAACGAATAGTCCAGCTAGGTTATTTTACTTTTTCTTTTTTAAAATTACTTTTTTAGGAGCGGGCTTAGTTGGCGCTTCCTCTATCTTTGCCGTAGCTTTCGATTTTGCAATCTTCGGGCCTTTAGCTTTAAGCTTTGGCGACACTTCGTCCTCGTCGTCTGCAGCTTTCGCCGACTTCTTTTCGGCTTTCGCTTTAGGCTCCTTCGCAGATTGAGGCTCCGCAGCTGATTTAGGCCCCGCCTTCGCGGCTTTTTTGCCTTTGCCTTTTTTCGCGGTGCCGCCGCGGGCTTCGATGAGCTCCAAGGCTTTTTCGCGAGTGACGGCTTCCACTTCCATGTCCTCTGGAACAGACGCATTCACTTTTCCGCACTTAATGTACGGGCCGTACTTACCGTTGAGCAGTTGGATTTTATCGCCGCTGTCTGGATGCTCGCCGAACTCTTTTAACGGAGCCGCAGCACCGCGACCTTTTTTAGGTTGCGAGAGAAGATTCATGGCGAACGCAAAATCCACTTCGGTGAGTGCTTGCGTTTTTGGAATGGAACGGAAATCACCGTCGCACACCACGTAGGGTCCAAAGCGCCCGATTCCCAATTTAATTGGTTTTTCGAGAGTCGTATGGGAGCCCAAATCTTTAGGAAGCGACAATAAAAATAACGCCTTTTCCATATCCACATCTTCCACCGTCATGCCGGCGGGAATGGAGGTGCGCTTTGGCTCGTCGTCGCCCATCTGAACATAGGGCCCGTAACGGCCCGTGAGAACGTAAATTGGCAAACCTGTGTCGGGATGTTTTCCGAGAGCATCAGCGCCCGAAATTTTTTGCTCGATCAATTTGTTTGCGTCGTCTACCGTAATATCTGCCGGAGCCATGCTATCTTGCAAAGAGGCGCACTGCTCAGCGCCGTCTTGGGTGCGGCACACGTAAGCTCCGTAGCGACCCACGCGGAAGCTCAAACCTTTCAGGCCATCAAACTTAATTTCGCGCGAGGTTTCGGGATCAATTTTCTTTTCCTGTTTTTTCACCTGCTCAACTAAACCTTGGGCGCCAAAATAAATAGAGTCTAAATATTTAAGGGAATCTAAATCGCCGGTGGCGATGTCATCCAGGGATTTTTCCATTTCGGAGGTAAAACCTAAATCCACATAGGTGGGCAAATGATCGCTCAAAAGTTTTGAAACAATCATGGCTGTGAACGTTGGAACAAGAGCTCCACCGAGTTTATGCACATAACCGCGGTCCATGATCGTGCCGATGACTGCTGCGTAAGTCGATGGCCGACCAATACCTTCTTTTTCCATGGTCTGTACCAGCGAAGCTTCGGTAAAGCGCGATGGCGGTTTAGTCTCGTGTTCTTTAGGCAGCACGGATTTTAAATCCACCACATCGCCAACCTTTAACGCTGGCAATTTTGTTTCTTCGTCGGTGTTTTCTTCTTCGTCCGTGTTTTCTGAATAGACTTTTAAAAATCCCGGAAACTCAATCACCTGCCCTGAGGCATTAAAGATGCAATCTCCAACGTTGATCTTAACGCCCATTTGCAAAAGACTGGCGTCTTTCATCTGACTGGCGATGGTGCGCTTCCAAATCAGTTCATACATATCCAGCTGCACACCCTTAAGGCGCGTCTCCTCGGGCGTGAGCATATCCGTCCCCGCAGGGCGGATGGCTTCGTGGGCCTCTTGGGCCCCTTTCACTTTTTTGCCCTGATAGCTTCTGGATTGCGGCGGCAAATAGTTTTTGCCGTAAAGAGTTTCGATCTTTTCACGGCTGGCTAACAGAGCCTGTTCCGACAAAAAAGTAGAATCTGTTCGCATGTAGGTGATGAAACCTTCTTCGTACAACTTCTGCGCCACACGCATGGCCTCTTTGGCTCCGAGATTTAATTTACGGTTGGCTTCCTGCTGAAGGGTCGACGTAATAAACGGCGGTGCCGGGCGGCGCACGACTGGTTTTTCTTCGACGCTGGTCACCTTCCAACTTTGGTCTTTGATGTTTTTCATCACATCTTGGGATTTTTCTTCGTCGATCAAGACAACATCTTTTCCGTCGAGAATTTTTCCAGTGTCAGGATCAAAATCTTTGCCGGTCACTATGCGTTTGCTTTTGTAAGAATACAAACGGCTCTCAAAGCCGGTGCCTGATTTTGCGTTTTGCGCATAAACACCAAAGTATTTTGCTTTTTTAAAACGCATGCGCGCCAATTCGCGCTCCACGATCATGCGCACGGCCACCGACTGCACGCGGCCCGCTGACAAACCGTAGGCGACCTTTTTCCAGATGAGCGGCGAAATCGTGTAACCCACCAATCGATCCAAGATTCTACGCGCTTCTTGCGCGCGCACGAGGTTCTCGTCGATCTTGCGAAAGTTTGTGATCGCTTCTAGAATGGCTTTTTTGGTGATCTCGTGAAACACCATTCGCTTCACCGGAACCTTGGGTTTTAACAGCTCCAGTAAATGCCAGCTAATGCTTTCCCCTTCACGATCTTCATCGGTTGCGAGGAGCACTTCACTCACTCCCGCCATTTTGTCTTTTAGATTTTTCACAATTTTAGTTTTATCGCGCGGCACGCAGTAAATGGGCTCAAACTGCTTGTCCACATTCACACCCAGGTGGGACCATTTTTCTTTTTTGTATTTTTCGGGAATGTCTTTGGCCGATTGTGGAAGATCGCGAACGTGCCCCATACAGGATTCTACGATATAATTGGGACCGAGAAATTTTTTGATTGTTTTCGCTTTTGTCGGAGACTCAACAATTACCAGTATTTTTTCATCCGCAGCCATGGCTCACAACTCCAGTATAGTTAGTGCAGGACACACTAATTAATAGATATGACATCATTTCGACAATGAGGCTTATTTTCAGCGCGATCAAGGGGAATATCTGAAACGAGGCATCAAACGCTTTTTTATGCACAAAAAATAACCATTGCCTTAATCATTGCCGGACGCATTCATCAAGCGTACTCTGGTTGGATGCAACCGCTCAAACATCTCGATGCTACTAAAATCCAATATATTTTTTGCGACATAGACGACACCCTCACGACGGATGGAAAGCTTTTAGCAAATAGCTTTCAGGCCCTTTGGCGGTTGAAAGACAAAGGCTTCTCGGTGGTTCCGGTGACCGGTCGCCCCGCGGGTTGGTGTGATATGATCGCGCGCTTTTGGCCGGTAGACGCTGTGATCGGCGAGAACGGCGCGTTTTATTTTCGTTATAACGAAACTCTCAAAAAAATGTCTCGCGTTTGGGCCTTTGATGACGAACAACGATTGCAGTATCAGCAACAGCTAAAGGCCATTGAATTTGAAATTTTAAACACCGTTCCCGCCGCAGCAGTTTCGGCCGATCAATTTTCCCGCCTGTTTGATCTGGCCATTGATTTTTGCGAAGACGTAAAACCGCTTCCGCCAACCGACGTGCAAAAAATCGTCGACGTTTTTGAGAAACACGGAGCCACTGCCAAAGTGAGCTCTATTCACGTGAATGGCTGGTTTGGCAAACACGACAAGTTATCCATGTGTAAAAGCTTTTTACAAAACGAAGCCAGTTCTATTGCCGAGTCCGCGTGTCTGTTTGTCGGCGATTCGCCAAACGATGAACCGATGTTTGCTCACTTTGCCAACTCCGTTGGAGTGGCTAACGTGATGGACTTTAAAAACCAAATTAAGCATTTACCAAAATTCATCTGCGCGCAAAAAAGCGGCCATGGTTTTGTGGAGCTTGTGGATTATTTGCTAAAGTAATCTGTTAAGATTACTTTTTGATATTCTGCAAAGCCGCGAAGGGATTGTTAAACGGCGACGATGGCCGACGTTGCTGGCGATCCCCTCCACCCTGTGGCGGGCGGTTGTCATGCCGAGGGCCATCACCACGAGGACGATCCTCTCGCGGACGACGATCCCCTGCGGGTCCACCTTTGCGATCACTTGCATTTCGCTCTCTTGGCGGTCCATCGCGACGAGGGCGATCTCCGCCATCTCTTGGTCCCCCATTGTTTGGTACATCGTTGCTCGGTCTGTCCCGTCGCGGACGATCCCCGTCTTGACGTGGAACTCGTGGGCGCTCACTGCGCTCTTCGCGCGGAGGTCGCGGTGCGCGCTCAACCTGTTCGCCCATTTTCATCGTCAGCGACATTTGCTTTTTTTCCACGTCTACAGCTTTAATTTTTACCGTCACTTTATCGCCAGGGCTCACAACCTTCTGCGCATCATTCACAAAAGAGTTGGAGAGTTCGGAAATATGTACCAGGCCATCCTGGTGCACACCGATGTCGACAAAAGCACCAAAATTAGTAACGTTAGTTACGATCCCGTTACAAATCATTCCCTCTTTCACGTCTTTGAGTTCAAAGATATCATCGCGAAATTGAAAAACCTGGAAATCCGAGCGCGGATCTCGCCCTGGGCGTTTGAGTTCTTCGTAAATATCCTGAAAGGTAAACTCGCCAATCAAGCCAATCCATTTTGTTCGAAGTACAAGAATTTTTTCGGCACCGGTGCCCATGAGTTCGCTCACCGAAGCGCCGAGCTCGGTGGCCATGTCTTTCACCGCCGAGTAACGCTCGGGATGCACTCCTGTTGAGTCCAAATTCACTTCGCCATCACGAATGCGCAGAAAGCCTGCGGCCTGTTCAAAAACTTTCGAGCTAAACTGCGGAACTTTGTTTAAATCATCGCGACGCTTAAAAAGACCCTTCTCTTGGCGAAACTTAACGATGTTTTTTGCCGTGGCAGGTCCAATTCCCGATACATATTGCAGGAGCTTTTCAGAAGCTGTGTTCACATCAACGCCCACGTTGTTCACGCAAGACTCCACCACTTCATCCAACTTCTTTTTCAACGTCGGCTGCGATACATCATGTTGGTATTGACCAACACCTATGCTCTTTGGCTCGAGCTTTACCAGTTCTGCCAGCGGATCTTGCAAACGTCGAGCAATAGAAATCGCTCCGCGAATCGTGAGATCTAATTCTGGAAACTCTTCGCGCGCCACTTCAGAGGCCGAATAAATACTGGCGCCAGCTTCGCTCACTAAAATCACTGGAATTTCGCTGCCCAGTTCTTTGAGAATTTTTCTAAGGAAGACCTCGGCCTCGCGGCCGCCGGTGCCGTTACCCACAGCGATGGCTTCAATTTGAATTTGCTTAATCACTTCGGCAAAAAGCTTTTTTGCCTTCTCTTGCGCATCTTCGCCTTGAATATGCAATACCGTATGGGAAATAAAATGGCCTTTTTTATCAATCAGCGCCAGTTTACAACCGGTTCTTACGCCCGGATCCACACCCAATACGCAGCGCGACCCATAGGGACTGCCCAAAAGTACCTTTTTGACATTGCTCGCAAACACTTCGATGGCGTGCAGATCGGCGGAGTCTTTAAGCTCCCCGTGCAACTCGTTAGTGATGGAGGGAATCACATGGACTGTGAGTGCGGTCTTCGCAGCCAGATCCAAAAAACCTCGAGCGATGGACTCGCGATTGGTGCAGGCAAACTTTTGAAATTCACCAAGAAGAGCTTCTTCGTCGGCCATCATGGAGACTGCGAGTTCATCTTCAGTCCACCCACGGCGCATGGCCAAGTATCGGTGAGAATTCTTTTTCAGGCGCAAGGAAGAAATGGATTCGTTAAAATCAAAATACATGGAAAATTTTGAGTGCGCTTTTACTTTTTTTCCGGGCTTCGACACAATTTTGCCTTTTTCAGCAAACTCGGCGCGAACATGATCGCGCAATTGTGGATTGTTGGAAACCTTTTCAATAATAATATTGGTAGCGCCTCTGAGAACTTCTTCGTAGGTGGCGAAGAGTTTTACAGCGTTGATAAATTCTTTCGCTTTTACTTCGAGAGTTACTCCGTTATGGCTCTCACCATGACCTAGGTTCCAAATCCAATCCGCTAGGGGCTCAAGCCCTGCCTCGCGCGCCAACGTGGCTTTGGTTTTCTTTTTCTTTTTATAGGGGCGATAGAGCTCTTCGATCTCTGCCATGGCCCAAGAGGTCTCAATGCGATTTTTTAAATCATCCGTCAGATTTCCTTGTTCAGAAACT
>JANOYW010000013.1:0-36220 GCA_031429075.1 Bdellovibrionales bacterium
GCTGTTACACGGTAGTGCACTTGGCCTGTTGGTGCAAAACCAATTGCAACAAAATTTCCGTAGGCGAAACCCGCATCAGCTTCTGTTGCTTTTGAAGCTGTAAAATAACTGTTTAATAGTGATTGCCCTTCCTTTTGGCGCGCCTTCGCTTGAAAGCTTGAGTATTGTGGAATAGCAAAGCTCGCAAGCAATCCGATAATGGCAACAACCACCATCAGCTCGATCAGCGAGAAACCTTTATTATTTTTTAACATACGTCCTCCGTTTAAAAACCGTCTTGGTTTATTTTTGTTTTAATGCAGGATCAGGTTAGCAAAATTTAAAGCGACTTCAATGAGATAAAAATAAAATTAACTTTATTTTGCGTCTCGATCGGCATTTTTTTCGTCTCGACTGGTATTTGGGCGTCTCGCCAATGGTCTAGCTGCACTAATGAGCCAACGAGGTGTCTATTTTCGATACAATGAAGCAAAAATTTGTTACAGTTTGGGAATGAGTCAAGACGGCAATCAAGACGACAATCAAACATCGACGCAGGTTTTAGAGAGAGTTAAAACTCAGGAGCCGTCGCTTTATAAAGTCCTTCTGTTGAACGACGACTACACGCCCATGGATTTTGTGACTCATATTTTGCAAAAGTTTTTTCAAAAGACCAAGGAAGAGGCTGAAAACATTATGTTACAGGTACACAAAGAAGGTCGAGGACTCGCCGGGGTTTTTAATTTTGAAACCGCCGAGACCAAGATGCACATCGTGAACACCTACGCCCAACAAAACAAACATCCTCTGCAGTCGATCATAGAAAAGGAGTCTTAACATGCTAAGCCCACAAGTTGAGCACGTTTTAAACCAGGCGATCCATTACTGTCATCAGTACAAGAATGAATTTGTAACCTTGGAACATTTGCTTCTGTCGCTGATGCAGCAGCCGGTGATTCAGCAGGTGATGCAACACTTTCAGGTGCCGCAAGAAAAGCTCACAAACGATCTTGTGGAGTTTATGAATCTTAAACTCACCCACGTAGACAAACCGAAAAAAAATCCTGAATTCACGCTGGCCTCCCATCGCCTTCTGCAACGCTGTATCATTCAGGTGCAAAGCGCCGGCAAAACACAAGTGCAAGTAGAAAATCTATTGATCGCCATGTTTGAAGAAGAACAATCGCATGCCGTGTTTTTTTTGAAGAAGTACGAACTCGAGCAAGTAAATATTATTCGTCATGTGACCCACAATCTCAGAAAAGCTTTAACTATAAATATCAAAACTGGTGACAGCAGCAACTCCGACACACCGGCACCGAAAACGAAATCTGCTTTGGAACAGTTTGCTGTAAATTTAAATATTCTCGCAGAGAACGGAAAAATTGACCCATTGATCGGCCGCGAGGATGTTTTGGAACGAGTCATGCAAACGCTGTGTCGACGGACTAAGAACAATCCGCTCCTTCTCGGCGAACCCGGTGTGGGCAAAACGGCCATTGCCGATGGACTGGCATTAAAGATTGTGCAAAAGAAGGTTCCCTCTCCGCTTGCAAACGCTGTTGTTTACAACCTCGATATGGGTTCTCTGCTTGCGGGGTCGAAATATCGCGGGGATTTTGAAGAGCGCATCAAAGCCTTGCTCAATGAGCTCGAAAAAATACCTTCTGCCATTTTATTTATCGATGAGATCCATTCCCTCGTCGGTGCAGGCTCCACCAGCGGACATTCGTTAGACGCTGCAAATTTACTAAAACCTTATCTGGCCAAAGGAAAAGTTCGCTGCATAGGTGCTACCACTTACAAAGAATTCCGCCAGCACTTTGATAAAGACCGCGCGCTTTCTCGCCGCTTCCAAACCATCGACATTCACGAGCCCACGTTGGAACAAACAGTGGAAATCTTAAAGGGCCTCAAAAAAAATTACGAGGATTACCATCAAGTGAGCTACAGCGACGATGTTCTTCAACATATTGTTAAGCTTTCGAGCAAACATCTCTACGACAGAAAACTTCCCGATAAGGCCATTGATATCATGGACGAAGCTGGTGCTTATTTGCGACTGCAAAAAGCGCACAATGTGGATATAGAGCCTTCCGTTAGCACCGCCGTTGTTGAAAAAGTAGTTTCAAAAATGGCACAAATTCCCTTGCAGTCAGTTTCGTCGGATGAAAACGAAAAGCTGCGCAATTTAGAGCTTCGTCTTAAATCGTTAATCTTCGGCCAAGACAACGCCATCAAAAGCCTCGTGAATGCCCTCAAAAATAACCGTGTTGGTCTGGGTCGCAAAAACAAACCCATTGGTTCGTTTTTATTTGCCGGACCCACTGGGGTTGGTAAAACCGAAATCTGCAATCAGCTGGCACATCACTTGGGCATTCCACTGATTCGTTTTGATATGAGCGAATACATGGAAAAACATGCCGTGGCCCGCCTGATTGGCTCCCCTCCTGGGTATGTGGGTTTTGAAGAGGGCGGCCTCCTCACCACATCGGTGCAAAAAACACCCTATTGCGTTTTGCTTCTCGACGAGATCGAAAAAGCCCATCCAGATCTGATCAATGTATTGTTGCAGGTGTTTGATAATGGCACTCTCACCGATCCCCACGGCCAAGTGGCGCATTTTAGCAATGCCATTATCGTGATGACCACAAACTGCGGAGCTAAAGACGCTTTGAAGTCGCAAATTGGCTTAACAGCAAAAACGCAGGTGAGTGTTTCTGTAGAATCCATCAAGCAACACTTCGCTCCTGAGTTTTTAAATCGTTTGGACGACATCGTTTATTTTGCCGGCCTCAACGAAGAAATTATCAAACAGGTTGTGGAAAAATTCCTCTTTGAACTCAAAGAGCAGCTGAAAGAAAAAACCGTCACCATGGACATCGCTCCCGAAGTGAACGTATTATTGGCGAAAAAAGGCTTCGATCCTCTCTACGGCGCACGCCCCATGGCCCGCACCATACAAAAGCAACTCAAAGACCTCCTCACCGACGAGCTCCTCTTTGGTCGCCTCAAACACGGCGGCCACGTGCAATTTGCAGTGATTAAAGACCCAACGGGTGAAGACAAAGTCGAAGCCCAGTTTGATACCCCTGCCCCAAAAAGTAAAAAGACCCCAGAGAAGATTAAAGCGTAAGCAAGGTACACTTTTTGGGACTCATTGCATAAAATTTATTCTTCCTAAATTAAGAAGGCTTCTTTTTAAGACCTCTCGCAAACAGGATGTTTCGAGCTGCGAGCGAGTCCATGGATGGACGTGTCTTAAAAAGAAGCCTTCTTAATTTAGGAAGAATAAATTTTATGCAATGAGTCCCAAAAAGTGTGTCCGTACCTTGCTGAAATCCCAGCAGTGCTCATAATATCACTTAACGGAGGTTCTATGGGTTTTATGCGTGGAGCGTTTTTCTTTGGGTTGGTAAATATTTTCGTGATGCTCACAGTTTCTGTGATCGCTTCTATCATTAGCTACTTTGTATTTGGAACGGCGACGCCGTCCACTGGCTACATGCCACTTCTTCTCATGAGCTGTGTGTGGGGAACTGGTGGAGCTTTTATCTCGCTGATGATTTCTAAATTCATGGCGAAAAGATCCATGGGCTTGAAAATGATTGATCCTCAATCGTCTCACGGTCAAGAGCGTGAGATTTTAGAAACCGTTCATCGCTTGGCGCGCGCAGCGCACCTTCCTGGGATGCCCGAAGTGGGAATCTACGAAAGCGCGGATGTGAATGCTTTTGCCACTGGCCCGTCTAAATCCAACTCTCTTGTGGCTGTTTCAACAGGTTTATTAAATACAATGAGCCGCGATCAAGTTGAAGGCGTTCTTGCCCACGAAGTGGCGCACATTGCCAATGGTGACATGGTGGCTCTCACGTTGATTCAAGGTGTGGTTAACTCCTTTGTGATTTTCTTCTCGCGCATTCTTGCATCGATCATTGCTGGCTCCTCCAACGATGACAATCGGCGCGGTTCAAGTGGGTCGGAGTTTATGTTGATCATGTTATTCCAAACTGTTTTTGGCCTTCTTGGTAATATGGTGGTGTGTTACTTTTCTCGCATGCGAGAATTTCGTGCAGATAAGGGTGGAGCCAACTTTGCTGGCAAAGGAAAAATGATTTCAGCCTTGCAAGCTTTACAGGCTCAAAGCGGACGTCATTTGCGCGCCACCGAGAACGAAGAGCCCAACGACACGTATGCTGTAGCTAAGATCTCCCATATTCGCGGCACGGGACTTCTTGCGCTCTTTAGCACCCACCCTGCTCTCGAAGTTCGCATTCAAAAGTTGCAACAGGCCCAGTAAAAGACATAGACTGATTCTATGTCTTTTTTATCGACTTTCTATTCTCGTTTTTTAACTGCAGGAGTGGTTCTCTTTTGCTCCTGCTCGTCGCATCCGAAACTTGCCCCTGAAACAGCGGACCTGGTTGACTATACCAAAGCGAAGCTACTCACCAGCACAGAGCCCGAAAAAGCCTGTGAGCTTTACACTTCGCTGACCAATCGTGAAAAGTTCATTTTAAAAGACGCGGCGTATGTTCGTTCTCTGCAAATCTGTGTAGTCACCGAAAGCACCGATTGGTCGAAACCCGTGCCACCATGGCTCGAAAAAGAAAAACAACTCACACACTATAATCATTTAAAAACCGATCTTGAACGAGCTTTATTTGTGGAAAAAAATGCCACTTATTTTTCGTCCCCTGATAAAATTCAAATTTACCAAAAAGGAATCGCCAGCCCTGAGCTGAAGGACGAAGACAAATCAGTCTTAAAAACAGCTCTGTATAATCTGGCGCCGCGGTTTATGGAAAAACCCACAATCAAAGATCAATTTCGCATTGTAAAAGACTATCGCTCTGTGCGCCAATTTGATAAAGCCAAATCCTTCCTCAAAAAAATTATTGATAATCCCAAAGTAACTATCGACGAAAAATGGACCGCCTACAAAGAAGTCTACCTCACCGATCGGTTACTTAAAGGCTCTAAAACAGATCAGTACATTCAAGCGGCAAAGAAGTGGGCGCAGTTTTTAAAACCCGAAATGCTCTCCTCACCCGCATTTATGCAATCCTACCTAGAAGCGCAGATCAATTACGCGCGAGTTTTATGGACGGAACGCGGAACGGAACCCGCTCTCCCAGTGCTCGACGCTACGGAGAAAGTTTTAAAAGGAAAAATCAGTCTGCATGATATTTATTGGTTGCGTGCGCGGATGTTTGAAGAAAAAAAACTGCATGCGCTCTCTGTGGGCGAACTGGAAAAAGCTCTTCTCGAAAAATCCACGTTGTGGCGCGATCGCGAGAAAATATTATGGACTCTCGCGTGGTCGTATTTTAAAGAAAAAAAATTCGTCGAGGCTGAACAGCATTTAAACACGATGATTGATAACACTGAGACCACGCCTTTTGGCAAATTTAAATATCTGTACTGGCGTGCGGAAGCCGAAAATCGTCGAGGTGCTACAGAAGTTGCGCAAAAAACCTGGCAGCAGATCTGCGATGAAGACATGTTTGGTTATTATAGCCTTGTCTCGCACCACCAATTGCAGAAACCTTTAAAGAGCTATGTGGTTCCGGACTTTAAACCGCAAACGGTTTTACCGTCGGAAGACGAAAAGATTTTTGATGCCCTTCAGCAAGTGGACGAGATCGATCTTGCAACGCGGCTGCTGGCACTGAACAGCCCCGAGGTCGGCAAACTAAAAACCATGGACGCCCAAAAGGTTTCCAGTCTTTTTTCGCTTTATGCGAAAATTAAAGACTACCGCTATATTTTTTCGGTCTTTAACCAATTGCCGTACAACTTACAAAAAGAAGTGTTTTCGCAAATTCCGCGAATATTATATCCCGAAGTATATGTGACGGAAATGAAGGACGCCTTTGATAAAACGGGGGTGGAGCAAGAGCTCGTGTATTCTATTATGCGCCAGGAGTCCTCTTTTAACCCGGATGCGCGAAGCCCCATGGATGCCTTTGGTCTTTTGCAAATTTTGCCCGAAGTGGCTCGCCGCGTGGCCCGCGAAATCAAAGTTCCCTTTAATAACTACGAAGATCTTTACGACGAGAGTAAAAACATTTTACTTGGCTCGCAACTTCTTAAAAAACAGATGAAATCCTTCGATAACAAATTCAGCCTATACGTGGCCTCGTACAATGCCTCTTCTTCGGCTGTACGAAACTGGCACAAGCGCTCTGTAGAGAACCAAAACGACGACATCATGTTTATCGAAGATATCCCCTACGAGGAAACCAAAGCCTATGTGAAGCTGGTGATGCGTAATTTTATCATTTATAAAAAGCTAAAATATGGGGATGAATATAAAAACTTCCCGCGTGAGCTTTTAAATATCAATTGAGTGCCGAATAAATTATCTTCGCCCCATGAAATTTATGAATGCCATAGCCTGCTTTTCGCTTTTTGCGATTACAAAAACACCAGCGCTACCGCTCGAGCAGCTTACTTATAGCGAGGCGGCTCAACAACTTATTCCCGTTTCATTCTCCCAGATGGTTCCACATTTAAGATCTATCGATTCCAAAACTCTACCCCATCAGGTAAAAAAGCCCTTGGATCTGCGCAAAGAAGTTTTAAAGGTTCGCGACTACCTCGATATTTTTGCTTACGCCATGCCTGATGCAAAAATTAAAAAAAAAACAGACGCGTACGAGCGCCTCCGACAGGATCTCGACGAGGGGTATGCGGTTTTGGGGTCCTACAAAGACCTTTTTGATATGCAGGGGACGTCGGCACAGCAAGCCGCTTATGATAAGCAGGACGTAAAAAAGAGAAGAGAAGATCTTTTGAAATGGCGCGATCAATTTTTGGCCCGCGAAGGCGAATACTTCGCGTATTTAAATTCCATTGATGGAAACACGCTGGTCGATCGCGACAGAAGCGATTTGTCGTCGTTTTATTGGGGCGCCACTGAGCTTCGCCCAGCGGCACAACTCTCTGCTCATGAAAACCTTAATTTCCTCCTCCGAGACTTGCTTCTGCAGGCGCGAACGGAGTGGCCGCTGGTTCGGCAAATTTCGAATCCTGCCAGGGATCCACACAATATCGAAGTCTTCCACGACTTTAGAAAGCGCGTGCGCACCCTCGTTAAGGTCACTACCTACTTTCCCGAACTCGTACGGTGGAAACCCGAGGACTTGGCATTTCTTAAGGAGATCACTCGCCGTTATGGTGTGATTAGCGATCAGGTTGCCAAAATCATCCTTCTTGAGGACAAGGGAAAAGACTCTAAAGTCAAAAAACTTAAGGATGAAACCAAGGACCTTTGGAAAGAGCTCCAGGCCTGGGAAGCAAAATACAATGTCGAGGCCAAACTTGCGGGTTTGCTGGAATATTTTTAGTCTTTTTTCACTATCTTAATAAAATCCTGACATTAAAATCGGTCAATTTGGGGCAAACTGCTCCGATGCGTTTTTCACACCGGTTCTTGGCAATTTTAATATTGGTCGCTCCCAATATATTTTGCAGCTTTTCAGCTAGCGCGCTCCAGTGCCGTGAACTTTTTCCCGCAAAAAAACAAACCCTGTCTGCTTCTTACAACGAAGTTTATGGCGGACAAACCCTCATTGGTAAAGAGTACGCAGTCTATAAGGCGCTTCGCGATGCTGGTCTTAATCCTTTTTCAAAGCTAAAATCCCTCAGTAAAAAGGAACGAACAACTTTAGAAAACTCAGTTTTCGCGGATCTCAAAGATCCGCTACCCGCCGTCAGAGACCCCTTGGGAAGAATCTTTTTGCTCGATGGTCATCACACCGTGCTCATGGCCACCATTCTTGAGCCAAACACCAAGCACCTGCGAATAAAAGTACAATTTACCTACGACGCATTGACCACTCACATTCCCTGGGACCCTTTTGTCGACCTTTCTATCCAAAATAATTGGTTCTACGCACCCACCGCAAAAACCATTCTCGAAAATCCACTGCGTGTCCACGAGCTGGCCAACAGCGTTGAGCGCTCCATGCTGGGTTTATTTTTTATCTCTATCGAAGATACCTTTAAAGTCCCTATGAAAGGGAAGCATTTTAATCCCTTTATTCAGTTTTACCTCGCCGATCTGATTCGGACGGAGCAGATCTTTACTTTCTCACCAGATGTAGATTTTCATGCGGTGGTAGAACTGCAAAAGGTTCTTTTGGGCAACCAAAATGTCATCGAATTTTTAAAATCGCAAATGCGTCCTGAAGCGCCTGCTGAACTGAAAGCTTTTTTTGAAACTCTCTAATCAGGCACACGTCTCATTTCGAGACACTTTTTAATACGATTTTACCAATGTCTAAACACTCAACACCCCTCTAAAATCTGACCACTTCCCAGGGGTGAATCAAGTAGAGACTCCAACAAACTCAATAGCTTACTTGGATTTTCTTTGGGCACCCGCTTTGCTCTTATAAGTAGGAAACGGGGGAACGCATGAAGCTTACAAATCTTTTAGTCAGCACAATGATCTACACGATGATGATCGGTGGCGCAGGTTGTATCGGCTACAGTTACTACAAAAACGCTCACAAAGATCTGCAGAGTGCGCAGCTCCGAACTCCTGCGAAAGGCCACCGCCCGGCGGCCCTCGACATGAAACTTCCGTTTCTTTCAAAAAGTAATTCCGGCGAAAAAACCACAATGTTGCTGAATGATCCTGATATTTCAAAAAACTGGGGACTGCAAGTTTCTGACGCTCTTAAAGCCCGCGGTATCACCGAGGGCAACCGCAACATCGTTGTGGCTGTTGTGGACACTGGAATCGACGCCAACCATCGTGATTTAAAAAATAATCTTTGGGTGAATCCCGGTGAAAGCGGTTTAGATAAACTAGGACAAGATAAAGCCAGCAATGGAATCGATGACGACCAAAACGGTTACAAAGACGACGTTCATGGCTGGAACTTTGTGAACAATTCAAATCGAATCGACGACAACCATGGCCATGGAACACACATCGCAGGGATCATTGGCGCAGAAGGTGGCAATGGTTTTGGGATCACCGGAATCGCTTCAAAAGTGAGCCTCATGGTTCTCAAATATTACGATCCAAAATCTCCGGGTAACAACCTAGAAAATACGATCAAAGCTTTTAACTACGCCACACAGATGCGCGCCAGTATTATCAACTACTCGGGTGGCGGAACAGATTACAGCCAAAAAGAATACGAAGCTGTAAGAAAAGCCCGCAGCCAAGGAATTTTGTTTGTTGCCGCGGCAGGAAACGAACGCAGCAATTCCGATCAACAAAAATACTACCCGGCAAATTACGATCTCGACAACATTGTTTCGGTCACGGCGATTAATCCACAGCTGCAGGTTCTTTCATCCAGTAACTATGGCGTGCACAGCGTACATGTTGCAGCACCCGGCGAGGAAATATATTCCACGCTTCCTGGAAACAGCTTCGGCACTCTCACCGGCACGTCACAAGCCACGGCGTTTGCCACCGGCCTCGCCGTTTTAATCAAAGCCAACAACCCAGAGTTTAGTTATCTGGCTGTTAAAGAGCACATCTTAAAAACTGGCGACGAATACCCCTGGTTGCGAACTAAAACTGGAACTTCTAAAAAATTAAACATCTATAAAGCTTTAACAACCCTCGATCAGGGCATCGGCGCCTCAGGCGTACTTGCAAGTAATTCAAGTGGCTTTCGCGACGGAAGTTTTTCGTCGGATCCTCAGTCGATGCAAAACGACCCTAACATGGACCCGAACACGACACGCTTTGTGGAATTTGGGAAGACCCTAATAAAATCCATGGGCGTTGATAGACAAATTAATAATAACTAAGACGGCCCATTAAATAGATCTATGAAGGCGAAGCAGACTCATTGCGCTGAGCAAACACGAGGCTGTTAAAAAAGCTCCCAGGGCAAAGAAAAATAATTTTTCCGTGGTGAGCGCCGAGATCAACATCAATACACTTCCAGCGCAAGATCCTACGATTAAAAACACAATCAGAGTGCGGAACAGGGCCATAGCCAGCACCGGAGGCACCCAGCCCTCAATAGCGCTCGTGGTTGGCAACGATTCGCTCGCCAGCAGAAGCGCCCGATTTTTCATCATCGTTGCAATGTCGTCGTAGGCGTTAAGATCGAGGCGATTTTTATATTTTTTTACCGCAAACGGTAGACTTTTGAGTCGCAAGCACAGATGTAAAAACTGATCATGTAATTTTTGATCGTAATAAATGCTCTCAATCTTCGTCCACGCTCTTTCGAGCTGAACACATTCTTCCACGGTGAGGTGATACAGACCGCCAATAGTGTGCTTCAGTTTTCGTTCGGTGCTGGCTCGGCGATAGTTTTCGAGAATAATTCCACAAGATGCACAGTCCAACGCTTTGGGTTTTAAAGTCTGGTAACAAGAGGGGCAATGATCCAAAACCAAATCATCAATGGTTGGCTCGAATGTTTTGTCGCTGTTAGGATTTGCTTGGAGCAACTTGTCTTTATGATTCATGTGCATGATTTTCATTGGCACCCCTCCGTGGATCAGCTAGATTTGACTTCATGGTTTCGTCCGTAAAACTTTTTCTCAAATCTTATACTCTTCCCATTCTAGCAGGATTCTTAGTCGGCACAACTTATATTCCGTTTCCACCATGGGCTTTGGGATTTTGTCTGGCCCCGCTTTGGTTGTTTTGGACTCGCAATGCCGGCAGTTACAAAAAACTTTTTTGGAGTGGCTGGATTTGCCAGTTTATTTTAAATCTCATCGGTTTTCACTGGGTAGCCCGCACCTGTATTGAGTTTGGTGGTCTTCCTCCGGTGGTTGGATATCTCATCCTTTTGCTTTTTGCATCCGTGGCCCATCTTTACTACCCGCTCGCCGCTCTGCTATGGGGCTTTTTGCAGTCTCGCGTCTCAAAGCGTGTTGCCTGGATTTTAATTCCTTTGGCGTTTGCAGTTTGTGAAAGCCTCTACCCCACCATCTTCTTTTGGCACTTGGGCTATCCCTGGCTGTGGGCCGGGATGCCCGGCGCTCAGATGGCTGAGTGGGTGGGCTTTTACGGCCTCAATATTTTAACTCTAGCAATAAATCTTCTGGTCCTTTTGTTTTTGGTGCAAAAGAAAAAGCGCTACCTCTCCTTTGCGTTGCTGCTTTTTGCCGTTCCCCAACTCATCGGTTACCAGCTGAAGGAGCGTTTTCGAGAAGGCGATAAGACCTTTACCGCCATTGTTGTACAGGCGAACATTGGCAATGCGATCAAGATCGAGCAAGACAAGGGCCCGCGCTTTCACGAATTCATCCTGCGGAAGTTTTCCGAGCTCACGGCCCAAGGCGTGGAGCAATCGCCGGGCGCCGATTTAATTATTTGGCCCGAAACAGCCTACCCCTCCTACATCACAAAAGCCCTTCGTAAAGATTCCTACCAGCAGCGATTGATTCATTCCATACAAAGTTTTGAGCGCCCCCTTCTCACTGGCGCCTACGAACAACAGGGGCCAGCCGTCTACAACTCCATGGTGCTTTTTGACAAACGCGGCAACTATCTTCAAAGCTACAAAAAAACCATGCTTCTTGCCTTTGGCGAATATTTTCCCGGTGCCGCATTTTATCCAAAACTCAAAACCTGGTTTCCCATGGTGGCCGATTTTAGCTGGGGAACTGGACCCGAGGTCCTCAATACCGGCATGGACCAATTTCCTATTCTTGGTGCGCAGATCTGTTACGAATCTCTTTTCGATTTTAACAGTCGAGTGCTTTTTGAAAAACAAGCCCAGGTGATCATCAATGTGACCAATGACTCTTGGTTTGGTTACTCATTTGAACCTTTCCAGCATCTTTATATGACTCTGGCTCGGGCCATCGAATTTCGCATTCCCCTCATTCGCTCCACCAATACCGGGGTTTCAGCGGCTATCTCTGCACGCGGTGATATTTCTGAGTTTTCTCCGCGCCACCAAGAATGGGTTGGCAGTTTTACGGTCAATTATAAATCAACTCCAGAACCCACGCTTTATTCGTATTACGCAGGACACTGGCCCGAAATTCTCATCTTTTTGCTACTGGCGTTTATTTTAGGAGGGCGAGTTGCTCGAAAATCTTGATTGGCACAAAATTGTAAAACATTTGTCGTCCTATGCCACCAGTGCCGCCGCCCGCGATGCTTTACTACAAACCGAGCCCCTCGCTTCCGAAGAGTTGGCCGTAGACAACTTTCGCATCATCGCTAACGCGCAATCCATGCTCGCCCACGGCGAGCGACCGTTTATGGAAAGTTTAGATCTTTTTCATTCCTGGTATCACCGATTGGAAAAGCAATCCCAGCTAAAACCTCTTGAGCTCAAGGACATTCGACTTTTTTTGATCGAAGGAGACACTCTTCGACGAATTTTAAAAAACTCCCCTTCAAAGTGGGGAGACTCGGTTCACAAACAAATGATGGACCTCAATCCTCCACTCTCCGCCATCGATCACTTGATCACTCCGCAGGCCGAAATTCGCGCTGACGCCAGCGAAACGCTTTACAATCTGTACAACGAAAAAAAGTCGCAGATTCAAAAAATCCAGTCGTCTCTCAATGCCATTGTAAAATCCAATGCCAACGACAACATCTTGCAGGATAAATTCGTCACCAATCGCGAAGGTCGCTGGGTGATACCGGTAAAAAGCGGAATGCGCCACGATATTTCGGGCATTATTCACGCAACAAGCACCACAAAACAAACCGTCTTTATGGAGCCACAGCAAGTTGTTCCTTTAAATAACGACCTCAAACGCATCGAAGCCGAAATCGAAGAAGAGATCGAAAGACTTCTTAATGATATGTCGAAATATTTATTTTCTCTGATCGACGACATCATAAAAACAAAAGAATTAATGCTCGAGTGCGATATGCGATTGGCACAAGCGCAGTTTGCCACCACCTTGGCTGCCAAACCCGTGCGTTTTAGCAATGAAGAAATTCAGATCGATCTCGTACGCCATCCCTTGATGGTCATCAACGGCGAAAAGGTGATTCCCAATTCGGTTCGCCTGAGCCAAAAAGACAGGATTCTTCTTCTCTCTGGCCCCAACGCTGGCGGAAAAACCGTGCTGATGAAAAGTTTTGGTTTGGCCGCACAGATGGCCCGCTGTGGATTGCCCGTATGTGCTGATGAGAGTAGTTGTTTGCCATTTTTTAATAATATCATTGTGGCCGTTGGCGACGCCCAGAGCGTGGACTCCCAATTGAGTACTTTCGTCGGTCACCTCAAAACACTTAATGCGGCTTGCTCCCTAGAGGGAGCACAATCCCTCGTGCTCATCGATGAAATTTGCGGCTCCACGGATCCCGAAGAGGGGTCAGCATTGGCGCGAGGATTTATTCATCATTACGCGCAACGAGGAATTTACGGGATCATCACTTCGCACTTAGGCCCCTTAAAAACGGGTTGGGCCGAAGACTCCGGCGTGATCAATGGCTCCATGGAGTACAACCGAGAGACCGGCACATCGACCTATCATTTTATTCGCGGCATTCCAGGGCAGTCTTTGGCGTTTAGTACAGCTAAGCGCATTGGAATCCATCCCGATGTTTTTAGCTTTGCCCAGCAGTATCTCAGCCCCGAAACCCGAAAGCGTTTCGACACTCTTGATGAGATCGAAAAAGCCAAGGAACAGATTGGGCTTTTACGCGAAGAGCTTAAAAATAAAATTATCGAAAGCGAAAAAGAGAAACTTACACTCAAAAAGAAATTGATTGAGTTTGAGGAAGAGCGCGAAAAGAAAATCAAAGACGAAGTAAAGCGCGTCAAAGACCTGTTGATGGATGAATCTAAAAAATCCACCGTGCAAAAATTATTTAACGACCACGAACGCCGCTCCAATATTATCGCCGATTTTCCTGAAATTATTAAATCCTCCCTAGCTCCCAAAGAAGAAAACCTAACGCTGGATCGTTTTATAAAGGCGTTCCCTCCAGGCTCAGTGGTTTATGTGGGCTCTTTGCAAAAAGATGCCATTGTGCAAAGTATTCCCTCTAAACAAGGAGACGTGCAGATCCTTGCGGGCTCCATGCGCCTTTCGGTGCACTGGGAGGACCTAAAACCGCCAAAGAAGGCAGCAAATCCTCTCACCAAGCGAACGTTTCAAACACAAGTTTATGTCGACACCGCCGACAAGGGCAACACCCTCGATGTACGCGGAAAGAATGTTCAGTTGGCCATCGAGGAATTAGAAAAATTTCTAGATCGCGCCACTTCGCTGCGCCAGGATCGCCTGCGCATTGTTCACGGCCACGGCTCTGAAGCATTAAAAAAATCCATTCGCAGCCATCTGTCGCGCAGCTCGTACGTCACGCGCTGGACGTCTGCCGTCGAAGCCAACGGCGATGATGGAGCCACAGTGGTGTACGTCGCCCTCGATTGATCGATTGGTCGCTACTTCGTAGCTCCCTGAGTGCCAGGTCCTGTTTCGGGACTCGGTGCATATAAAAATACACCGTATTTTTATATGCGCCGAGTCCCGAAACAGGACCTGGCACCTAAAAGATTCCGAGGCCTTTTTTGGGGGCGGTGACGAGGAGAACGCCGTCGATGTACTCGCGGCGAACCAGGTCCTTGTCGGCGGGAACTGGGAGTTTAAACTCTTGATGTACGGTTTGATAATTATTTGTGGCCACTTTTTCGCCTTCGTACTGAAGCTCTTGCTCAAATTTTCGCGCGCCAGATACAGTGATGCGATCCGGCTGCACATGAACTTTGATATTTTTTAGTTCGTGCTCAGGAACTTTGAGGGCAACTTGATACAACGACCCTTCGTCTTTCATCTTGGCCCCAAGTTCGTGCACGCGGTAGAAATCATCGTTTTTTAAATTATCTTGGTCTTTCATTTTCTGTAAAAAATCGTACTTGGTTTTCTCGTACTGCTCTTGGTATTTCAAACGCTGATCTTCGAGCACCAATTGGTAATTGACTTCACTGGAGTTGTACTGATTTTCAAATTCGCCGGCGCGACCACGAATTTGCTCCTGGTAATGGACTTTTTCTTTATCAATTTCAGTTTCGTAATGATTTTTTTGGGCTTGGCGCAGACTCTCATAATTCTGCTGCTCTAGCTGAATCTGATCGTTATGCTTGTTTTGCATTTCATTCACGTTGGTCTTGGACTGCCGTTGCAGCTCTTGCTGGCGCTTTTGATGAACCTCTGTATCAGCCTCGATTTCCTGCTTTTGACTTTTTTCCGTGGCATTGTGAGTTTTTTCGTATTCTTTTTGTTTTTCACCCAACGATTGTTTTTGCTCGTGGCGAACCAGAGCTTCTTGGCGAGTTCGCTCTTCGATGGCTTTTTGATAGCTACGCTGCTGTTGCTCCCGTTGTTTTTCGATTCGAGTTTGGTGAGAGCTTTTTTCGGTAGTGAGTTGCTTACTTTGCTGATCGCGAAGTTCATTCATCGCGGCAGAGTGAGTTTTTTTCTCATCGCGAACTTGCACCTGCTGCTTTTGCTTTGTCTTTTTAAGCTCTGCATTTTTTGCCGGATTTGAATTTTCAGGGCGATTGCCCGAATTGTTCCTTGTTGCACGCACGTCGTCCATAGAACTCCTCCTGAGCAGAATGAACAGTCTTCATTCTAGCACAGCAGAAAGCTATTTGGATCCCTCGTCGGAGAAAGGTCGGGTACAGAGTTTTTTAAAGCCGTCGCCGCGCGCCCAACACATCCAATGGTCTAGGATCTGCAATGTTTGAAACGGTGAAATGGGATAATAAAATACGTACTGCTCGGGCATCATCGTCGACAGAAACTCGCGGGACTTATTGGTCGTGGTGTCGGTGAGTTTTAATTTGTACACTCGATACTCAGCAAAAAGCGGAGATGGTGAAAAAAGCAAAATAAGAAGCACGAGCAAAACAATACGCATGCCTCATTATCGGTTTTTAGTCGGAAAAAATGAACCGGCAAATATTTAGCTGGTTAATGTTTCTCGACCGATCTATTCAGAATACTATTGTCCACGATCTTAAAGTACGCGCGGATCAATAATGCATGATCGTGAATACTCAGCGTATGTATATAGGTCTTTTTTTCGTCGATCGATTTCATTTGTATAAACTTGTAAAGCAACTCTTGAACCTGTTTTAACTTTTCGACAGTGTTTTCCTCGAGAGTGGGGTCCTCACTGCGAATTGCGCGAACAATGTCGGCCTTATCAAATAAAATATGGATTCCTCGAGCCGACTGATGAATCAGTTGGTCCATTTTCTCTAGACAGTCATGAGTTAAATCCGTCACAAAGCCTCCTTGCGTGATAGATCTAATACGGGAGAGGGTCGCGACCATGCGAACCTCCGAGAGCAGCTCTCTCTATCATTCATTGTGTGGAGTGCTACCCAACTTTTCAACTAAGTTCGCAGATTGACATCTTCCGTCAACGCTTCTATTCTTTTTATGGGGGTCCAGTCTGTGACTAAAAAAAGCCAAAAACCATCCTATGATGAAAAAATAATCATCGACGAAAAAAACAAGCTGATTTTCAAGACTGAAGACGAGGTCCTGAAGCACTTCGATAAGCAGATCACAGCCTTGGAAAAAGAATTTCTCAGCCTGCGCCCCAAAAAAGACTTCACCGACGAACAGGCTGCCAAACTCGAAAAATACCTGGATATCACCTTAGATAATCCCGACGAAGTTTGGATCGACAAAAAAACTGTGAAGGCCAATCCAATTCATATTTTTGTAAAACGCATCGAGGCTCCCGAAGAAGATGATTTTTATTACATTGCCCTCACCTACTCTTCAGACAGCGTGCCTACTTTTGTTTTTTTACATTTTCCAACCAAGCACACGCAGCTAGTGGACAAATACCGCCGCGGCGACATGGATCAGGATCGCAATGCCAGCAAAGTGGAACACGGATGCATCGAGGGCGATGCTCTCTCCGAAGGCGACGATCTCGCTCTGGGACTGTACAAAGCCATGCTTACTCTCCGACAAGACGATGATCTTGCGCCCGACGAGTTTCCGACCTATGCCGAACTTCGTGAGGGAGCCATCGAGGAGCCCGATGAAATCTGGCGCAACACAGACCTCAATGGAAATGTGCTAGTGAATTTTATCAAGGATTTTTCCATGTCCAACGAACCCTTATATTATGTGGTTGTTACCTTGGAAGATGCGGATTCCAGCAGCCATGCGCTGCTGTTTTCGTTTCCAACGGGGGATGAATCTTTAGTGGATCGATATCGTCATGGAGAAAACCTGCATGCCGATGAAGTGGTTCAGGAATCCAGTCACTGAACCTATTAGAAACGTTTCTTTTTAACTAAAACCGAAGAAAGTTCTTCAAGCACAAAACCGAATCTTGAATTCAGTTCTTGTAGCTGGTCGATGTTGAAGCGCAGAAGCTCTAAAACATCTACGTCTTGCTGAGGAATGGCAACAGACTCTGTGGGCTCCTGCGAATCTCTCCACACAGAATACGGAGATTCCCCTGATGCAAACAGCGTCTTTTTAAGATCTCCAAAGTTGTGGCTCGCTTTTGTTAGACTCATGTATACCCTTCGACAAGATCTAGTAAAGTTTATGTCAGTATCCCGTTCAACTTAAATTCCCTTAAAAAGCACTTTTATGCCGCAAAATGTAACTTCTTCAGTACTCACATTTCAAAGCTTCTATTTCCAATTCACCTATATTGCGTCTCTCTACATTGTTGGGGCCTAAAGTAGCGCTCATTGTCGTATAATCTGTTGTGTCAATATGCAGAAGACCCAGCACATGACCTAACTCATGCACAAAAAGAGCCACAAGATCGTACTTGCCGGTCTCACCAGCATCATCAGTGGATAAGGGTTTTGTGGTGTTGATTCGCATATCAGCTTCAAAGATGCGATCATCTGCCCAATTGATTTCTGTCTCGGCCTGCTCGGTGCCTTTGCCGGGCCAACCGTCGACCATGCTCACCACATTTTTACCGTCTTTACGAAAACCTGAAGGTGAAGTGATGCGACCGCCGTATTTAAAAAAAGAACCGCGCTTGAATCCCTGAGCAATCACAGTGTCATTCCAGATGGTGATGGCTTTTTCGAGGGCCTCTGCTTGTTCGTCGTCGACCGATTCGTTGGAATACATCACAACCGGCGTCTTCCAAGCCCACGACACGCGCTGCTGGTAACTGTTTTGTTGAAAGTTGCAGGATGTTTCGGGCGGAGGCGCCTTCACACCACAGGCCTGCAGCGAGCCAGCAATCATAAGTCCTAGGATCCATCTTAAAGAGTGTTTCATGACCTTTTGTAAAGCAAAGAACGAACCGCTCGCAACACCTTCAAGGCATTGATATTATTGACTTTCAAATATGCTCGGATTTACGACAGGTGTTGAAAGCTCACTGTCAGAGATCACAACCGGAGCCACACTTCCCCCAAAGACTGACTGTAAACTATTGATTTTACTAATTATTATTAAGTGTATCAAATGTAGACACATGACAGTTGTCGTAAAGACAATTTGGGGCTTACACTGAGTACATGCACTCCGTACTTATCGTGGAAGATGACCTCACCATCTCCAATCACATCAAAAATTTACTATTAAAAGAATCCTGCACCGTTCAGCAAATTGAGGACGCAGCAGGTTTTTTAGAATTGGTGCATAAAAAAACGCAATACGATGGAATTATTTTAGATCGTTTGATCGGCACCTACGACACCAAACAATTTTTAAAACAAATCAGAAACAACAATCCACAGGCCTCTCTATTAATTGTCTCGGCCATCAACACTCCTGCCGAGCGGGCCGAATTGATTAATTTGGGAGCCGATGACTATATCGGAAAACCATTCGTGGATCAGGAACTTCTCGCCCGCATGAAATCGCTGTTGCGACGAGGTGCTTCGCAGCGCTCTCAGTACCGCCAACTTAAAAATGCGGTTCTCGATCTAGAAAAACGGCTGTTGATTTGCGGTGAAAAATCAGAAATGCTGCCGAGCAAAGAATTTATGCTCCTCAAGGTTCTTTCCGATGACATCGGTAAAGTGTTTGAAAAGAACTTTCTCCTAGAAACAGTTTGGGGCGTAGACAGCTCGGTCGAAAGCAATGTGCTCGAAGTGACCATTGGCAACCTTCGCAAAAAAATCATCCAACTTAAGGCTGAATTCCAAATAAAAAACATGCGCAACTCAGGATACTGGATTGAGATTTAGATACTTTTTCATTATCGGCGTCGTTCTCTTTATCGTCTCGCTCATCACAATTGTTGGACTTTACTTTATCCAAATGAACGAGCGAAAAGAGTCCATTGATTCTCGACTTTACGAAACTGCACAGATATTGCTGAGTTCGGACATTCTCGACAGCCCCCACATCGACATGGACAAAGCCAAGCAACTCTTGGAATTTAACGTTGGTAAAGGGCAATCTGAAAATTTTTTTCTGGTGAGAAACGCCACAGGAAAAATTTTGTACAAATATAATATATTAGCTACCGAATTTGAGTACATTCCCCTCGAAGAAACCTGGCATACAGTGAACCATCCCGAAAAGTACATTCGCGTTTTAAGTGTGAATCTGCCGAAGCTTGAGGACCGATCCCTGCAAGTTGGAATTATTATTAACAAGCAGCTTATCATCCCGCAGTTCTTTTCGAAAATTACCTGGCTAACACTTCTTTTAACCAACGGGATAGGACTTCTCATCGCTTGGGCGTTGGCAAACTTTCTCACTCGTCCTATCCGTAGGCTCTCAGAATTTTTAAATGCCAGTGCGCAAATGGAAAACGGAGCCTTCTCCATTGCGACGATAACAGATAGCGAACTTCGCCCCTCTCCCAAGAGTCGGGATGAATTTAATCAGCTGGTGGTGGCCATCAATCAACTTATTGCTCGCGTGAATCATGGTTTGCAGGTCTCGCGACTGTGGACCTATCAAATGTCCCACGAGATTAAAACTCCACTTTCCATCATCAACTCCGTTTTAAGCCCAACATCGCAAGATACAGTGAGCGTGCTAAAAGAAAAAATTCGCGGACAAGTTTTTAAAATCTCGGAGACAGTGAATGCTTTTTTGAGTTGGGCCGAAGCGCAAAACGTACGCCCACCAGTTTCACACGTGATACGGATTAGCCGATTGGTCAATGATGTTGTCGAGCGAACTCAGCTAAAAATTGGTTCCAAAGTAAAGATCGACATTCAAGACGATTTTATTGTGGCCATTAATTACAACCAAATGGAACAAGTAATAACCAACCTGGTCGTGAATGCCTTACATCACGGTCAAGCAGACCCGCAGATTTGTATTCACTGTCATGATTATATCGTTTCGGTTTCAAACCATGGTTCGCCGTTCCCGCAAAAAATCATCGATAATTTGGGGCAGCCCTTTAATAAAGGCGATTCCGAACCCCGAGATGTTCATTCCATGCGTGGCACAGGACTGGGTTTGGCTTATGTGGCTTCGGTATGTCAGATGAACAGCTTTCCACTGCACATCGACCATCAAAATGGAATCACGGTCGTTTCAATGGACATGAAGTCAGCGGCTTCGGGCGAGTAGTTAAAAAAAATTATTAATGTAACTTTTTGATGTCTTGGTAGAGATCTTTGATTTGATTGTGGTCAACGCGGTACTGCTTTCCACACATTTCGCACTGAACATCGACCACTTCTTTGTCGATAATCATTTTTTGCACTTCGTCCTCGCCAAGCAATCGGAAGGACCCCAAAACTTTATCGATGCTGCACGAACAAGCCACTTGCACAATATGCGGGTGCTGCCAGTACTTGCCTTCTTTACCCACAAAAAACATTTTTAATAAATCTTCGCCATTCACTTCCGGCGTTAAAATATGCGAGAGAGAGCCCAAAGCGCGAACACTACTTTCCACACTTTCTAAATCGTCGGTCGTATGGCCAGGCATCATCTCGATCAGCAAACCACCAGCGCCGGTCACCACACCCTCGCTGCCTAAGAGAATGCCGGTACTCAGCACGCAGGGAATTTGCTGAGACATTCGTATGTAAGTCGCAAGGTCTTCGGTGATCTCACCGCTCTCTACTAACACCTGGCTCACCTGCGGACGGGCGTTGCCTTTGATAAAAGTAGAAACTGTGAGAGTTCCCTCGCCCACATGGGGAGCGAGAATTAAATTTCCACGCTCCACCGACATTGGCAACTGAGGTTCGGCAATATAGGCCCGTACGCTGCCTTCGTAGGACGCTTGAGCAAAGACCATGCGCATGGCTCCACTGCAACGCATTTGCACAGAGATGGCTTGTTCGTCTTTGAGCTGCGTGGCGAGGAGAGTTGTTCCCACCAACGTGCGTCCGAGGGCCAAGGTGGAGGTGGGCGACGTTTGTTGAATCGTACGCAAATGATTTAACAAACCGGTGCACACAATGGCCGAGGCGCGGACTGTTTTAGCAGAATTTATAAATTTGTATATTCGGGCTTTACTCATTGTTTAAAATCTAGTTTAACACTCAAAACTATGTCAGCCTACCAAAATATGAAAATTTACATCCTTCGACATGGCGAAAGAAGCAGCGGTTACGGCGACGTCTCCTTATCGCAAGAAGGCCACCAGCAGGCTATTTCCCTGGCCAGCAACGCTTCGCTGCAAGACACAAATCTTATACTCTGCTCGCCAAAAATTCGCACTCGCGAAACCATCCAACCCCTCTGCGACCGCTTGCATCTCGTTGCCGAAATTTCCCCTGAACTTGACCAACGAAAAGCTATTGAAACCGAAGGGGAGTTTATTCGTCGCGTTTTAAATTTTTTAGACGACTGCGTACAAACGCGAAACGAGCAAAATCTTTTGCTCTGTTCGCATTCCGATTGGTTGCAAACGGCGATTATGCATTTGCCACTTCCTCTCCACAAAGCGGCAGCACAGAGCTTTTTTAGCTGTGCGGACTTTCGGACTCTCCTCTACACCAACAAACAGTGGGATTTGCTATGACACTGTGGTGCATCGGACGAAATTATCGTGCGCACGCTCAGGAGCTGAATAATCCTATCCCTCTGAAACCTTTGATTTTTATAAAACCTGAGGGAGCGGTGACGCATGCTCCGCAGATTCAGTTGCCTCCTGCGAGCGGCCCAATTCACTTTGAATGCGAACTAGCTGTCAAACTCGGTGCGGAGCTTAAACCAAGTTCCCTGGCTCTGGCTTTAGATCTTACGGCTCGAACCGTGCAGGATGAACTCAAAAAAAAAGGGGAACCCTGGGCCCTTGCTAAGGCATTTATTGGGTCCTGCCCCATGAGTGCTGAAATTCCCTTCCCAGCTGATTTTACAAGTTTACAGTTTGAGTTTTATAAGAACACCCAGCTGGTCCAACGGGGTGTTGTTGCCGACATGATTTTTTCGCTGCCAGTGTTACTTGAATATCTCACTCAACACTTTCCAATCCTACCAGGGGACTGGATACTCACAGGTACTCCCGCTGGCGTGGGCCCGCTCGCAAGCGGCGATGCCCTAAAAGCTCAAATCCCAGGCAGGCTCGAAGCCTCGTGGGTCGTACAAGAAGTCGTACGAGAAACAGTCTCTAATTAAATAATTGCGATTTTTTCGACCTCAGGCCATACTCCCCGCCATCAAATAGACTCTGGGGAGGTTCTTGTGGATTTGCAAACTCGTATTGAATCAAAAGGTCGCGAAATTTTTCAATCCCTCGGCGACAATGGCCAGTCGATTTTTAACAAAGATTGGTGGTACGGAAAAATCATGGAATGGAGCATGCAAAACCCGGCGTTTAAAACGCAAATGTTTCGTTTTGTGGATGTGCTCCCCACTCTCTCATCTAGCTCCGAAGTCGCACGTCACTTGAAAGAATATTTTGCGGAAGGCGGAGAAAGTCTCCCTTCGGTTTTTAATTTTGGTTTAGGACTTGGCTCCCTGGCTCCGAGCCTCATGGCTGGCACGATCAAAAAAAACGTCGTGCAAATGGCAAAAATGTTTATCACTGGCGAAAATCCCGAAGAAGCCATTGCCGTTTTAAAAAAATCGCGAAAAAATAAAATGACCTTCACTTTGGATATTCTGGGCGAAGCCTGCTTGAGCGAAAGCGAAGCGCAGGATTATCAAAATCGCTACATGGAACTGATGGATTGGATCGTGAAGGACAGTAAAAAGTGGGACTACGAACCCCTTATTGATACGGATCACGCTGGCCCCATTCCCAAAGTGAACATCTCGGTAAAAATCACAGCCCTCTATTCGCAAATTCACCCAGAGGCGTGGCAACATTCCATCGATATGGTGAAAGATCGTTTGCGTCCAATTTTTCGCAAAGCCAAGGAAGACTTTGTTTTTATCAACGTCGACATGGAAAAATACGCCATCAAAGACCTTACTATCGAAGTGTTCAAACAACTTTTGATGGAAGAAGAGTTTAAAACTTACCCGCATTTGGGAATAGTGATTCAGGCGTACTTGCGCGATTCCCTCAAAGACGTACAAGCACTTACGGATTTTTCCAAAAAGCGCGGAACGCCTTTTACGATTCGTCTCGTAAAAGGTGCCTACTGGGATTACGAAACTGTGGGGGCTCGCCAAAAAAATTGGCCCGTTCCGGTTTACACCATCAAAGCCCAATCCGACGCCAACTACGAAGATTGCACTAAATTCCTCCTCGACAACAGCCGTTACCTTCGCCTAGCCGTGGCTTCGCACAACATTCGCTCCATTGCCTTTGCGATGAGCTATGCGGATCAGTTGGGACTGCCAAAAAATATCTTCGAAATCCAAATGCTCTTTGGCATGGCCGATCCGTTTAAAAAATCCATTGTGACTCAAGGGTATCGCCTTCGCGAATACTGCCCAGTAGGCGAAATGCTCCCCGGAATGTCGTACCTGGTTCGTCGACTTTTAGAAAACACCTCCAACGATTCTTTCTTGCGCTCTAAGTTTTCCGACAACGCCTCCGACCAAACATTGCTTGCCGATCCAAAAATAAAACTCACAGGGCTTAAAGATTTGGACTTTGCCAAGCCAAGCTTTACCAATGAAGCTCCTGTAGATTTTGGAATCACCAGCGAACGCGACAAAATGGTTCGTGCCATCGAACAATTTAAAAAATCAAACTACGGAAAAAAATGGTCGGCCTGCATCAACAACGAATGGGTGTCGGGAAATGACTCAGCCAACGAATGGCTGAACAGCCACGACCCATCCACTGGCGAAGTGATCGGACAGATCGCCGCGTGTACAACCGATCAGGCCGAAAAAGCCATGCTAGCGGCCCACAAGGCCTTTACCACTTGGTCTGTAACCCCTGTGGAAACTCGCTCCGCTCTCCTCGACAAAGTGGCTGATATTTTTGTGCGCGATCGTTTCGAAATTTGCGCGAGCCAGGTTTTGGAAGCTGGAAAAACTTGGAAAGAAGCCGACGGAGATGTCACAGAGTCCATCGACTTTATCAGATACTACGCGCGTGACATGCGAAAACTGGATATTCCAAAACGCGTGGGCGGTGTGCCTGGCGAAATCAGTCTTTACACCTATCAAGGTCGCGGCGTAAACGTTGTTATTGCTCCGTGGAACTTTCCGCTAGCCATCATCACCGGCATGGTGGCCGCATCGGCCGTCACTGGCAACACCGTGGTGATGAAGCCTGCCGAGCAAACGTCCATCATCGCCACTTATCTGATGAAGGCTTTTATCGAAGCAGGATTTCCAAAAGGTGTTTTACATATGATCACCGGTCGCGGCGAAGTGGTTGGCGAATACTTGGTATCGCATCCGCAAACCGCAATGATTTGTTTTACGGGCTCCAAGGACGTGGGCATGCGTATCTTGCAAAGAGCTTCAGTGCTTCAGCCAGGTCAAAAAAATATTAAGCGCACCATAACCGAGCTCGGCGGCAAAAATGCAATCATCATCGATTCCGATGCGGACTTAGATGAAGCCGTGACAGGTGTTCTTTATTCGGCCTTCGGCTTTCAAGGACAAAAATGTTCGGCCTGCAGCCGCGTGATTGTTCTCGAAGATATTTATGAACGCTTTGTAGAGCGTTTGGTAGAAGCCGCCCGTTCTATCGAAATGGGTGCCGCCGAAAATCCAGCCTCTTGGATGGGACCTGTGATCGACAGCGAAGCTTGCGAGCGCATCAAAAAATATATCGAAATCGGCAAACAAGAAAGCAAACTGATTTATCAGGGTGTCGTCAACGAAACCCGCGGCTACTTTGTTTCGCCAACAATTTTTGCCGAGGTTTCGCCGCAAGCCCGCATCGCGCAAGAAGAAATTTTTGGACCCGTGCTCGCTGTGATCAAAGTGAAAAACCTTGAAGAGGCATTAACTGTGGCCAACGGCACAGATTACGCTTTGACTGGCGCCTTTTACTCACGCAGCCCGGGCAATATCGAAGCGGTAAAAAAATCTTTCAACGTGGGCAACCTCTACATCAACCGCGGTTCCACAGGCGCCATGGTGGATCGCCATCCGTTCGGTGGGTTTAAATTATCCGGTGGCGGCAGCAAAACCGGCGGCCCCGACTATTTACTGCAGTTCATGGATCCTAAAGTCACAACGGAGAACACTCTTCGCCGCGGCTTTGCACCAGATTGATAAAAAAGTACGTTTTGTATATTGAGAGAATTATTACTGTCATGGGGCCAAATCCATTTCGGCCTGAGAAAAAGGTACGCCGTTCCGCTTGCGGTACGCCGTACCTTTTGGTTAAGATGTGCGTCATTATTAGGGGGATCTCGTGGGGGGATTTTTATTTTTGCTTTGTTTGTCCGCTTTAGGGCAGGGGCCTGAGTGGTCGCAGCAGGCTTTGATTCCTGATGGTGGGCGGTGGAATCCTTATGGTTTTTCTGAGGATGTTTTTGCGGCGAACCGTGCACGAGGGCAAATGCATGCGCATCTTTATCCGGTGGAAAGCACGGGGATTTTAATTCCTGAAAAACCTTTGCGTGAAATTTTGGACAACACCACTTGGAATCCGTTGGTGGCTATTCTTAATGAGATCTTTAAAGACGTCACTGATATTGACAGCTTTGAAGGGCTGTTTCGCTGGGCGGGCTTGGTGCCTCCGCCAAGTGCTGATTCACCGTCGCAATTTTTAGTCGCGTTGCCCGACAGCTTTAAAAACGGGGATCTTTACGGGTTCTCACGATTTAAAAAAAATGGCGTCGATGTTTTTACCATGAGCTGTGCGGCCTGCCACTCGGATCAGCTCTTCGGGCAGACCATTCTTGGTATGAGCAAACGCTTTCCACGGGCCAATGATTTTTTTATTCGTGCGCAAAGAGCGGCACCACTTTACAGTCCGTGGCTTGTGCAGTTGTACACTGGGGCCACAGATGCAGAAATGGATTTTTTTGATCGCGCTTTCGAAAACCTCAATGCCGTGGGTTTGCGGCAGCCAATCGCTCTCGGGCTCGATACGTCTCTCGCGCAGGTGGCTCTCTCGCTCAATAAGCGAGCGGCCACACCCTGGGCCGAAAAAGATCCGTTCTATGAAAACGATCCACGCCCCGATAACTTAGATCGTTACCCCGGAGACTCTAAACCAGCCGTATGGTGGAACACAAAGTACAAAACTCGCTGGCTCTCCGATGGCTCGGTGATCGACGGAAATCCAATTTATACCAATCTGCTCTGGAACGAAATTGGCCGTGGGAGCGACTTGCACGAGCTCGATGCCTGGTTTGCAAAAAATCCAGATGTGGTCGAAGAGCTCACCACCATGGTGTTCTCCTCACAAGCTCCGCGATTCGAGGATTTTTTTGCTGCAGAAAAAATCAACCGCGATTCAGCGATGAGTGGTGAAAAGATATTTTTGCGCACCTGCACCCGTTGCCATGGTATTTACGAAAAAAACTGGAATCAGCCCAACGCTGAAATATTAACATGGGCTGAACAACTGGAAACTCGCCGCGTGGTGTATCCTCAACCGACACGCGTGTACGACGTAGGCACCGATACTTACAGACGCCGAGCCATGAAAAGTTTGGAGCGCTTAAACGAGCTGCAAATTTCCAAGAACCAAGGCATTGTCGTCCAGGCTCAGGAAGGCTATGTTCCTCCACCGCTCGTTGGTATATGGGCGCGGTGGCCCTACTTTCATAACAATTCTATCCCTACCCTCTGCGCCCTACTCATTCGCGCTGACAAGCGCCCTAAAACCTATGTGGCAGGGCCGCCAATAAACGCCAATCGAGATTTTGATAGCGAGTGCAATGGTTATCCTCTTGGTATTAAGGCCCCTAGAGATTGGAATACCAACACTGATTATTTGTTTGACACCCGAAGCAACGGTTTATCGAACTCGGGTCATGATGAAGGAATCTTTTTGCGCGATGGCCAAGAGCTTTTGTCAGCAGAGGACAAAAGCGATTTGATTCAATTTTTGCAAACTCTTTAGACGTTTTCCAGCGACAAACACTGTTTGCTCAAAGACAGGCTATTTTTTATAAGCACATCAACGTTTGTGCCATAATCACCCTTTTTGGCATCCATAAACTGTTGAATATTTTTTTGAAAAGCGCTTCCCATTTCTGATCTTGCCGTTGAGTCGCAAAGACTAAAAGAAGAAAGCACTTCAATATGGCGTCCCTGCCCCTGAGACATTTCTTTTAAAATTTCTGGACGATTCTGCACATAGTATTTTTCTCTGATTTCTTTAACTTCATGCAGGCCGATGGCACTGCAGTCTCCCCATGAACTCAAGAACTGGGTTTCACTGGTTGTTACATTGGACCAATACTTAGGGTCTGAAAGCGCAGTAGAACCTTCTGTTGTCGTGGCACTGATTCCCTTCGACGAGCCAAGCTTTTTAGTAGCTTTCGTTAAAGGCTGATCCACTCCTCCATACTCATACTTTTGATACCATCCGTTATTCATCATTTTTGAACAAACATCAAAATCGAGAGCAAACACAGAGTGAGTAGACAAAATAAGAGCAAAAAGTGTTATAGTTTTCATGGGCACCTCATAAAAGATTTATAGCTTTAATATTAGAAACTAATTAATAGGATTGCAATACAACGCTGCAAAATAGGTATTTAGTAATTCCATGCTACGATTGATTTTCGCAACTCTGCTCATTATTCATACCCAAGCCCTTGCGCAAGGGCCCGATAACAAGTTGCGTAACTACTCTACTTCAATGCCATGGCTCTCTTACTTAAATATGCAGAAAGGCTTGTTCTCGTACAAAAGTCGAGTGCAACGGGATTCCATCTTTTTTATATCTGCCGATGGTTTTAACAATCCCTATTCTGAGCTGCAACAGAGCCTCCTCAGTTTTACACAGCCGGAGAGTTTTTTAAAAAGAAACATCGGACATCCTCAGTGTGTGTTTCCTGCGCGTTTTAAAATACTCCACCGCGATTTAAAATTAACTCCTCCCCTCGTGGATTGCCCTGGCTTAGTGCAGTGGAAAAAGCAATTTCAGGCCACCTCAGTTTCTGTGATGTTCGCCAGTCAATTTATCTCCAATCCTGCATCTATTATGGGTCACACTTTTTTTAAATTTAACAACCCCAGCCAGCCTGACTTTATGAACCTCTCCATCGGCTATGCCGCAGAGATGGAAAAAGATGTAAGCCCTTTTTCCTACGCTTACAATGGCATCTTTGGAGGATTTAACGGGACTTTTTCTGTTTTTCCTTTTCATGAAAAATTTCATGAATACTCAAATATGGAAAGTAGAAGTCTGTGGGAATACAAACTCATACTCTCTCGCGAAGAAGTTGATTTTTTACTCGACACTATTTGGGAATTGAAAAACACAGCGCAAATCGGCTATTTTTTTGCAGGCGATAACTGCTCCTACGCACTCCTCTCCGTGCTTCAAACAATCGTAGCGGATAAAAATCTTATACAGGGCTTTGGACCCTATGTGGCTCCCTATGAAACGTTGCTTCGACTGCAAGATCAAAGGCTTATTAGTTCAGAAAAATTTTATCCCTCATTGCGCAGCAAAGTAATGACTCAATATAATTCTCTAAGCTATCTCGAAAAATCGCATCTCCATAAAACTTTGAATACGCAAATTTTATCGCCGGACACCTCCATGGAAACTCTCGATCTGCTGTTAGACTCTGCGTCTCTTAAAAGACAAGAAAATGAAGGGAGCCTTCCAGAGGAGTTAATACTGCTCGAAAAGAACACCCTTCTTGCAAGATCTCAGCTTGGAACAAATGAACATCCTATTGAATACTTAGAACCCTCCCCATTATTAAGTCATAAGCCCCGAGCCTTCACACTTGGCTATGTAAACAACAAATCTTTATTGCAGGCAGCAGTTCTTGGTCTTCGTCCTGGAATTCACTCATCGATGGATTCCGAGACTGGATTTTTGCCAAATTCATCATTCAATTTTTTAGAGTTAGAGTTGTTTTACGAAAACACGACACGTCAGACCTATTTAAATCACTTTAAGTTAATAGAAGTGCAAAACTCTCCGGCGTTTCACCTCTTGGTGCCACTTTTTTCTTGGAGCTTTCTCGCAGAGCAAAGACTTGATCTTATCTCATTCTGCAAGACTTGCACTGTGACGTCTTTAAGGCCAGGAATCGGCGTGTCCTTTGACGTTGCGAAAACCTTAAGCACAACTACCATGCTTGAATTTGACTACGAAATAGGTAAACACCTTCTGCTTTCAGAGCGCCTTTGGGGTCGGATAGATCAAACGATCACTTGGAAAGTCCATCCGAAGATAAAGTTTCTGCAAAAGGAAATTTATGGTTACGACTTATTGCACGCAGAAACTTTGCCTTATGTGACTTCGCAGTCTTTTCTTAGATTAAATCTTGCAAAGCAACTGGATATGTCTGCGGAGCTACATCACTTTCATTTCTTTAAAAAACAGCCTGACTTTTGGCAAGCCAAAATAGGCTTAGTTCAACATTTTTAGATTTCAAATGCTCTCATTCCCTAATAAGTCTAAATACTATTCAATTTTTACAAACTCTTTAAGTTTAAATAGATTTTTAAAAGTTTCAGTGGATACCTGCCACTTATTAATTTTAGCTTTGATACGCGAACGGGTTTTACTTTCCAAATGCATCTGATGTCATTTTTGTCATCAAGCTTTAGCGCCGGAACTCCGGTGGGTTTTTGCGAATGATCCAAAGCCACAGATGGTCGACCGGAGTGGATTTGAACCGTCATGTAGGCCGTTTGATCGATCCACGAATGCAGCACACCGCCAAAAAGCATTCCATCCAGGTTGATCTCGTGGAGCATCACGAGCTTGCGTGTTATCACCATCCTGTCTTTGGGACTCTTCTCTAAGTTGTAATTCATACAAACATGCTATGATGTTTTTTTAAAAAAATACGTCAGCACATGGTTAGAATTGAGTCTAGAAACTGCAATAAGATTTAATAAATCGCAACTTGACGCATCCTTTGTCGAAGTTTTAGATTCAAGAAGGTGATAAAAAAACGAAGTCTTCTTATCTTTCTTTGCAGTCTTCTCTTCTTTGGGTTGTGTTTTTTATATGTAAATGACTTCTTCTTAAAGTCTGCCGTGATGCTGACCGAAGACGCGAACTGTCGATGCGATCCCAACAGCGAAGCCGATATTTTTGAACATTCTTTGCGTTACAAGCGGAATCAGTACAAAGGGGTCTGTGTCGACTCTTGCAAATATCGATACCCACTGGTCATTCATTCGTCCAAAGACGAAAAAATAATTTCGGTGGCTAATACACTTCACGATCAGCAATTTTGGGTGGCAGAGATACCCATGGGCGCCATTGCACAAGTTAAGGTGCTTTTTGAGAATTTTGCTCCAGGAATCAACCACGTCGCGTTCCAGTTTATTTTTCATCCGAGACACGAAATCCTGTTGCATCCGCAGAGCCGCTCTCTACTGCAAAAATCCACACATATCGAATCCCTCGTCCTATCTCCAGAAGCAGCTCCGCCCATGAACCACAAGTACAACCTTTGGGATGGCTTTATCGGCAACTATGCCCTTATGAATCGTTTTATAAGCTACGGCGACTACCAGGCCATGGCTCAAAAACTCAAGCACCCTCTTAAATCCTATCGACTCAAGATCAATTTGCAAGAGGCGCAAAGTCTTTTAAGTTTTTTATTGCTCGACGCAAAGAACGTGTACCAAAACCAATATCAGCTGGTTTTTAACAACTGCGCCACATCGGTTATTGATTCTACTCTGCAGGCAAAAAAGATGCTGCGATCTAAAACATGGGATGTTTGGGATGTGCTCGACCCGCTGAGGGGCATTCCAAGCACGCAACCCATTGGTACGATGCGAACACTTCAGTGGTGGGGATTGATAGATACAGACTCTTTTTAACAGAGTCTGAGACTAATCTACAACTAAAGATAACAGTTGATTTTCTTTGCCCATGATAAATTCGAACGTCGAGTGCCCTGCAGCAGTCTGAACTTCGTAAACTTCGGTTTTTTTCTGACCCTGCTTGCGAACAGACACTTTGCGAATCGAATTTAATCCCGGAGCCAATGCGGCCGCGTTACTTTCGATAAATTCAAAACGATCGCGAACCATTGTCGCCCCATTCGAATTGGCGTTAAGGGTGATTTGTGTCACGCGTCCGTTATCGGTGGTGATAGAGTACTTTCCTGCTAGGGGACCGAACGTTAAACTGTCAGCGGCCGTTGGTCTTTGTGCCACCTCGGTGATTAACTCTTTATTTAAATTTTCGAAAGTTTTGAGATTATCTGTTTTGGGCACCGGTGAAAGACTTGCAAGCCCGCGCTGAATTTTTTGCTGTTTTTCAACTTCCATTTCTTTTTGGAAGAGCGAAAAATTAAAGCTAACAACCAGAAGCATCAAAAAAGCCATGGTTCCAGCAGTCACCCCTTTAAGGTCGGCAGCCCCTGCGTCATGTCTCTTTGCACCCGGTTTCTTCTTAGGTTTAAAAGGAAGCACATTCGAATTGTTCTTGTTCTCACTCATATTCAACTCCCGTTACCCTATGTAGTATGCGAATCACGTACCAAACGTCGATCAATCTACACGGAGGAAAGCGCAACAAAGCGTCTCAATGTTTAACAGTGACTAAGTATTTATCGGTATCAAAGGGTAACTTATTGAGACAGAAAAACGTCTCAATCTGAGACAATAACAATTTCTTTTACAATTTCTTTTCGAGCTCTATCAATTGCAACCCCACAACCTTTGGTTTTCCAAAACGCGGATCCTCGGGAAATGAATGCGAAACTCCATTGCGAACGTAGCCAAACCGCTCATACCACGCGATTAATTCTAAACGGGAATGGATCACTGTGATCTTTGCCAGATGGTAGCCCCAACTTTGAATCTGCTCTTCGCAGAATAGTAAAAGTTTTTTTCCCACTCCTTGATTTTGCACAGTCGTGCTCACCGACACCATGCCGATGTATCCAAAATTGCCCTCTTTTTTAAGGTGAACCGAAGCTGCCAGAGTATCTTTATCCTGATCGATCACAAAAATAGAACTCTCGGGCTCCTCGATCATGTCGCGGATCATTTGCTCATCGGTTCTTTGTCCATCCAAAATATCAGACTCACTGGTCCAACCTTTGGTGGCAGATTCTCCCCGATAGACAGATTCTACTAACTCCACAATTTTTGAAATATCTTTAATGGTCGCAAGACGAACAGGTGACATATCTGTACTTTTAGCATATTTTTTCGTGATGCCAAAACTGTTTTTAATTCGCCATGCCATCGCCGAAGATCGTGAAGTTTTTGGAAAGTCGGGACTTCCTGATGATCAACGCCCTCTCACGGAGGACGGCCGCAGTAAAATGCAAAAAATTGCTAAAAAACTTTTTCTGCAGGAACCCGATATAAAAATTTTTTACCAAAGTCCTCTGGTACGATCACAGCAAACCGTTGATGTTTTAAAAGAGCATTATAAAAAAGCGACAGTAAAGACGTTAAAGTCGTTGAGCCCCGGAAGTCCAACGGAGGATCTGCTCAAAGATTTGCAGCAACAGCCTCCCCAAGAGATGGCTCTCATTGGACACGAAAATCACATTTCACAATGCCTTACTTTTTTACTCACCGGAACTACCGAGCCGAATCCATTTTTATTTAAAAAAGGTGGAATCGCCTGTTTAGAGTACAGCAAAATTCAGGCTGGTGTATTCAAACTGAAATGGCTTGTGCCGCCGAAGGTTTTTTTAGCTTGAGGCTCTAGGGGGACGTGTTTCCGAGAGCTGAATGATTTCGCCATTCAAAGACTTGCAGAAAGTTGGGATTGGCTTCCAAAGGCAGCTCCGGCGACGTTTGTAAAAAAGAAGCCAGCTCCGTCCACGCCGACGATGGCTCCCGCTGTTTGAAACGATTGTTTTTTTGCTGTGCCTGTACCCACCGAACCATTTGCTCGGCTTTGTTAGGACTCCAGTGTCTTAATACAACCACTCGCTTCGCAGGCTGCTTCAGCCACCCCAAGGAGTGATGCATCGACAGTCGCACCCAACGGCCAGGTGTATCTGGAAACCAAGAATGCATTTCGCCCTGTTCATTTTTTGAAATCACGGAAAGTTTATCGTCGGCCAGGATGACGTCGCCATTTTGCAACTCTGAGACAGAGGTTACATTTTGTGCATCCAGTAAGTATGGATTCGAAGTGAGCTGCCGTTGAGAATTAGTAAACACTCTCTGGTCTGAAGGACCATCTCGCTGATCACGAGCCAGAATTTGCTCCTCAGATTTGCGCCAATCATTCTGCACATCATAAGCCAGTTTCTGGCATTCAATGCTGAGTTGTGGGTCTTTTTGAACCCACTCATTGATTTTTTGCCGAAGCTCCATACGCAGACTGTAAAATCGAGCCGAAGGTTCGGTGGCTTCGACTTTTTTAGTTTTAAAAGAACTTTGCAAATCCGTCAGCTGCATATGGCAAAATGTGGCGTCGAGTTGGGCTACAGACATTTGCGGAGTAATGACGATAGAGGTTGGAGCTGGAGGTGGCGCTGATGCGCACGCGATCAGACCACAAAGAGAAAAACACGTCTTAAGGAACAAAAAGAAAGACTTCATGTTTCTTTGTCGGAAAAATAGAAAACCAGCTCGAGGCTGGTTTTTGAAAACGTGGATTTTGGAAGTTTACTTACGCGTTTGCTAAAACGAGCAGCTTACGCTGCTCTTCGGCGACGAGCTTGCGAAGGATCGATGTTATAGAGTTTTACTTTGCGGTAAAGTGTGGCGCGACCGATTCCGAGCGCTTTTGCGGCTTCGGTCAAGTTTCCGCGGAAACTTTGAATCGCTTTTTCGATGGCCTGAGCCTCGAGATCATTGATTGTAGCAACTTGCGAGTTTTGACCAGAGTTTTGCACTCCTGGAAATTGAAGAACATTGGAACCATTGATTGGGCTCACTCCTGATGATAAGGACGGCATGCCTTGAGCATAGCCCGGAGCTTGGACTTCACATTGAACACCCATTGTTTGTGCGAACTCTTGTCCTCTGTGGACCACAACCGGATCGTCGCTCACAATAATGATTTTAGAATAAGACATGAAAACCTCCATAAATAAATTCAGTGCCACACGTTCATTGGCTACCTCCCTTATATCGGTGGACTCCTTTGATAAGATGAGGAAAATTTTTCCCATTTTTATACTTTTTTTCTAAGATGCTGCTTTTGTTGGCTTTTTTTAGGCAAAAAATCTCATATCAAGAAATATCAGAATTTCCTTGGACGATCTGAGAGCGAATTTATCATTTTACTAATGCAAAAAAGTTGCATCTAAAGCTCGTCCCGTTTAGTTTGGGCTAATGACTGCAAAACACATCCTTGCACATTATATAGGTCTTTCAGCATCTTTTCTCTGCTTGATTCACTGTTTAGCCCTGCCGTTTGTAACGCCGTTTTTACCTATGCTTGCATCCCATAATCACTGGTTTGTGGAATCGATATTTATACTTTTAATCACTTTATCCACGTTAACGATTTACAAAGGATATAGAGCCCACAACGATCGCCGAGCTCTTGTCACCGGTATTATTGCGTTTGTATTTTTGGCTGGAAGCTTATTGTTTCCGCACAATCCATTTCAGATCACTCTGAGTGTGGCTGGCAGTATGATGATGATGATTGCCCATTTAGCAAACTACAGACTCTGTCGAGCCACAAAGCCCTGCTGCGACCATTAAAGTACGGCTCCGTACTTTAGGAGCCCCAAAAAGCAAACAGCCCAGCTTACTCAGCTGGGCTGCCATCCCCGAAAGTTTTATGTTACCTAGTCCCCCGACTAATATCTCCAACCCCAATGCACACATTAGTAACTGAGCTGCTCCCATAACACAAAACACATATTTTTATTGTTACTATAAGAAATGCTTATACTAGATTCGCTCCAACAAGCAGACGCTGTAGACCTCATCCACCACCTCAGGGTTTACGAGCGTTGAGGTATCTCCCAATGTTTTTCGATCTTGCTCAAAAGCCTTTCGCAAAATTCGACGCATAATTTTGCCTGATCGAGTTTTAGGCAAACCACTGACAAGAAAGAGTCTTTCCAACTTCGCGATGGGTCCGATTTGCTTTTGCAAGATTTCATTCACTTCCATGAGCACCTGCGACGACGCGAGCCCAGGAACGGTACTGATTGCAAATGCCACAAGACCTTGGCCTTTAATTTCGTGGGGCACACCAATCACTGCAGACTCCACCAGCGCCCCGTGCAAATTTACCGCATCTTCCACTTCGGCAGTTCCAATTCTGTGCCCCGAAACATTCACCACGTCATCAATGCGACCCATGATGCGGTAGTTTCCATCTTTGTCCACACGTGCGCCATCGCCAGTAAAATAAAATCCAGGGTAAGTGGTAAAGTATGTTTGCAAATATCTCTCGTGATCTTTATAAATTGTGCGCGCCATTCCCGGCCACGGTCGGCGAATGCAAAGGGGTCCTTCATCATTTTCCGTCATCAACTGTGGCTCAATGCCCGGAAGAGGTTTGGTAGCAATAGTGGGAAGGCTGGGGGTGATACCAGCAAGCGACGAAATTAAAATTCCCCCCGTTTCGGTTTGACACCAGGTATCGACGATGGGGCAATTATTGTGGCCCACATAATTATTGTACCACTGCCAGGCCTCTTCGTTGATGGGCTCTCCCACGGAACCAAGAACCTTAAGGCTAGAGAGATTTTGTTTTGTAACTAACGAAATATCCTGGGTCATTAACGAGCGGATGGCGGTGGGCGCAGTATAAAAGTGTGTCACTTTGTGCTTATCAATCACTTGCCAAAAACGACCCGCATCAGGCCACTGAGGAACGCCTTCAAAAATCACCTGCGTAGCGCCGCACAACAGAGGCCCGTAAGCCATATACGAATGGCCCGTGATCCATCCCAAATCCGCTGTACACCAAAAAACATCA
>JANOYW010000014.1:0-12126 GCA_031429075.1 Bdellovibrionales bacterium
CGTGGTGCAAGGTCCGAAGTGTTTTTAGAGCAATTTAAAAAAGTAGAGGCTAACAATGGAGAAATTCATTTGTTGGATCAAAACTATCGCTCCACGCCAACCTTGTTAGGGTTTATAAATCGCTGGGTAGCAGACCGAGAGGATGATTTTTCACCCATGGTGCCTGCATTGGAGCCTGTAACCAATAGCCAGGTGGATGTGACTTGTTTTGTGAGTGAATCCCCTGAAGACGAATTTAAGTTTTTACTTCAATCGGTGCGCTCATTGCAAACACAGGGAATTTCCTTAGAAAAAATAGCTATTCTCGTCCGAAGAAATCGGGATCTTGAAGACGTGGGACAATTTTTATCACAAAATGCGCTTCCCGTGCATTTGCACTCTTCGGGACTGTTTTGGCAACGCCGAGAAGTGCTTTCAGCTTTAAGCCTTTTTAAATTTTTGGTGCGACCCTACGATAATGAAAACTTGATCACTCTTTTGCGCTGCCCGGTGATTTCGATCACCGATCAAGAGCTGGTGGACGGCGTGCAAGGAGCCACAGAAAAAAGTCTTTGGCAGGGGCTCAAGCAAACTCACCGAGACGTGGGCGCTGTGCAATCGCTACAGCAAGCGCTGGCGATGGAACAAACTCACGGTCTGGTGCACGCGTTTGAAGTGACTCTAAAAAGCCTTGGTTTTTTTGATCATCACCTCGAAATAGATCCTACGGGACGCAGTGAAGGTAATTTGTGGAAGCTGGTGAATCTGTTAAAAAATTTCGAAAGAGAGCGCGGGGCTTCGTTTACACAGTTTATCAATGATTGTGAAAGGGCTGTACTTTACGAATCCTCGGTGGACTCGCCAGGGTCCATCGAAAAAAACAAAATTAACGTTATGACAGTACACGCCTCAAAAGGCTTACAGTTTGAATATGTTTTTCTGCCGCTATTATCGATTAAGCCCTACAGAGAAAATCAATTGAGCTTTGCGGTGGACGAGAAACATAATATCTGGTCCATTCGAGCGCCGGCAGACGAATCCGAAACCAAATCTTCGGCCTCCATGTTTGAACGATCGGTCTTAAAAGAAACTCACGGGCGCCAGGATCAGGAAGATTTGCGTGTACTGTATGTGGCCATCACACGAGCGAAACAGCGCTTGTACCTTTCGTGGTCCACGCCAGTGGCAAAAAATTCCTGGGCACAAAGTTTTCAATTTCTGTTAGAGGCAGAAAAAGAGACCTCTTACAAAGTGGAGTTTGCTAAGCTGGTTGAGGCCGAACAGCCAGGGATCTTTTCCAAAACAGTACCTGCGGAAATTCGCGCCCCTTACCAGACTATTTTATGGGATGAGTTTAAAATTCAATCTCAAGCTGTGACCAAAATGGTTTCGCAGCAGCAGAAAAGTTATAAAGCAGCCTATATTAAAAAACAGCAGGGCATATTATTCCACAAGCTCGTAGAAATTATTAAATATCCAGTGCCGAAGAACATTCCGCTCCTTCTCGAAACTTGGTTTGGTTCGCAGCAGGAAGACGTCCTTCAGGCCCTCAATTATATTTTAGCTCTGCAAGAACCACCGCTTGTGCAACTGATGAAAGCCGGAAAAGTGGAGTGGGCCTTTCGCTATAAAAAAGAAGAACAGACGTTTGATGGTCAGGTGGATTTGTGGGCTATCTACGAAGACACCTTGTGGATCATCGATTACAAGTCCGGCGAAAGAATCTTACTCGACAAAGCATTTGCGCAGCTGCAAGTCTACGCGGAGGCCATTGTTTCGTACCTCGATTGGAAGGGCCCTGTTCGAGCTTCGGTGGTGTACCCGTTTTTAGAAACGAGTGTTATGCGAAATCTTTAGAAGTATGCTCTGAGGCCTACGGAGTAGTTGGTGCCGCCGAGTTGGGAGAGATCTTTTAAAACCGAGATATGGTTTCTTCGCTCGGCATTAAAAAGGTTGTTCACGCGCGCAAACACAGAGTACTGCTGCGAATCCATGGAATATTTGTAAAGAACTCCCATGTTAAGTTGAGTGTAACCATCGGTAGCCAATTCGTTAGGCGCTGTTTTCGTTTGTTCAAACACATGTTGCACTTCCACGTCACCGGTGGTGTCTCCCAGCGTGTGCGAAACAAGCACAGACGCACGTGGGGGCGTCATGCGTGGAAGATAATCTCCGGAGGCGGTATTCTTTCCACGTAAATAATCAGCCTTGATAAAAACATCCGTGCGCCCTGGAAAAATCTGCACTACTGATTCCAATCGAGAGTCCAATTCCACGCCTAAGATTTCTGCATTTTGACTTCGATAGCTGTAAATGGGCAGGTCGTCGGGGCTATCTCCAGGTGTCCCACTGCCGTCAGTGTCGTCAAAGGATCCAGTTGGAGAGAGCGCAATAAAGTTTTTAAATTTTTGCCCAAAAAAAGTGAGAGAGGTTGCGAAGGACTCTTTTTTGTAGCGCAGCGAAAGCTCCACTGCGGTGGCTTTTTCTTTGTCGAGATTGGAATCGCCCACTTGGTAAGTAAACGTGGCCACGTGGGCGCCGTTGGCAAATAACTCTTGGTAGTTTGGCGCGCGCTCGTTGTAGGAAAGTTGCGAGCCGAACGAAAGCGTTGAGCTCAGTTGGTAAACGTGACCCATCGCGATGCTGCCGAGAAAGTAATTTTTCTCGTCGGTTTGGGTGAACCGAGTATCCGCGATGGGTTTGACGCGATTGGATTCGCCGCGAAGACCAATATTGTATTTTGATTTTTCAAACTCCCACTGCTCAAACACAAACGCAGCTTGGGCAGAGTTTTCGGTTTTTGGCAAAAAAGCCTCATCACCCAGCGCGCTAAAGTTAAAAATATTAGACTGTATCCCGTAGAGCCCATTTAAAGTTCCAGATTTATTCTGCACAAACTCGAGTCGCGACTCATTGCCGCTGTTTTTAAAAGTTGTTCCTACGGCTCCCGATTCCACCTCTTGATGTTTGTAAATGGATTGCGCCGATTTAAACTGAATCTTTTTTGCAAAGCCGATGTTTTTAAATTCGCTGCTAAGGTCAAACCGCGATTGCTCCATGGCGATTTGTACTTCGGGTTCGGCCACAACGCCGTAGTCGCTGGAGTAAGTAGAGAGGGAGACGCCAATAATTTTATTTTCTCCAACATAAGTTGTACCCACAGCTCCCGAACGGGATTGATTGCCGCTATTGAGTTGTTTATCGCGAACCTCTTGATTGGCTGGTAATGGATCAAGTGCCCGCAAACGGTCAGAGCGAGCGAACCCGTTGATTTTTACATCCTGATTATCGCGAAAATTCCCGTCCAAATGATGCATCCATCTTGCAACTCCGTAGTCTGCTTTAAAACCGATAGTTTTGCCGTTATCCACCGAGCTCAACTGTGTGTCGGCAGCTCCATGGAACCCTTCCTCAAACTGACTGTGAGTGCGATTGGTGAGAATATTCACTACGCCCCCTATGGCCGAAGAGCCGTAAAGTAAACTCAACGGGCCGCGAACGATTTCCACGCCGTCCATCAAGAGGGGATCGACGGAAACCGCGTGATCTTGGCTGGCGCCGGAGGCATCTAAAATTCCCAAACCGTTTTGTAAAATTCGCACGCGATCGCCATCTAGTCCGCGAATCACCGGTCGACTGGCATTGGGCCCATAGCTGGTGCTCGAAACTCCAACTTCGTTTTTTAAAGTTTCACCAAGAGACGTAGCCCTTACGCGCAGCAAATCGTCGCCCGACAAAGTTGTCACGTTCTGCACGCTTTCAAAAAGAGTGCTTTGATCTTCCTCATCAAGAACAATAATACGCCCCAGCTTATGGTGGTGACTAGGGTCATCGTCGGCAAAAGAAAAAGAAACGTTCAGTGCGATAAAGAATGGAAGGGAAACCCGCAACATAAAACTCCTTATTTCGAAAATGGAATATGAATCAAAGTTTTATCAAATGCAACAATGTTGCATTTGATAAAACGCAGCGGGTCAGCACGGATCTGAAATATTTACTTAAGCAGCCACAGGGTTCGTAATGATAGAGGGAGGCAACTATGGATGAACGTGATTTCGAAGGTACAGTGGTCTTAGAAAAACTCGCCGTGATCGGAAAACTCGACGCTTTTTATGAAGCCATCGATTCAGATAATTTTGCCAAAGCCAAAAAACTGATGCTCATTGCAAAAATCGACGCCGAAACCATTGCCATTGTCTTAAAGAAAATGGCGGTGTCGGACAGCGAACACTAATTTATAGATATGTCCTATTCATTCTCACAGCCGTAGCGGCCAATGCCGTTCGGTGAAGTAACGTGTACTTGCTTGGTTGCAGCGACAGTACAAGCGCGTCAATCCGGAAAGATTTTTCTAAAAAGATTTGACGATAAGTTTGTCTTTTATAAATGGCTCATATGATTATTCAATTTCGACCTGCGTATACGAGCTTGAGGTTCAAAAAAACTCTTCTTATAAACCCTTCTAACAAGGTTAAAGCCATTTTAGAGAGTTTTATTTATTAAAAATCCGAATCGCAAATTTCTCAAAAGATCAAAATAAAAAACCAGTGTTATAGTTTCTTAAATCTTACTAGAGAGAGGAAAGAAGCATGAATTATCATAATTTATCGAATGCGTGCCTTATATCAAATTTTACAAGTCTTGTTCATCAAGAGCGCAAAATCACAACGCAAGTTTTAGAATATATTGCCGAAATTGATCGACGTAAGCTCTACTTGCAGAACGGTTATAGCAGTTTATTTGATTTTTTAGTGCAAGATCACAGATACAGTCCGGGGGCGGCCATGCGCCGAGTAGATGGCGCACGTTTACTCTGTGAGCTTCCAAGCGTAGCAGAAAAATTTCAGAGTGGATCTTTGACTCTATCCCAAGCCAATCAAATTCAACGGGCGGCACGAGAAATGAAAAAAACTGACACGCCTTTAAGCACGGTGGACAAACAGGACCTGATAGCACAAGTTGAACACGCAAGTAAAAAAGAAACCGAGAAAATCATCGCTGCAGCTTTGCATTTTCCTTTGCTGGCTATGCAAAAAGAAACTTTTCATCATGATGAATCTGTGACGTTGACGATGACATTTTCGAAAGTACAGATAGAAAAACTCGAGCAAGTGCGCGGCATGATTGCTCATTGTGTACCGGACTCAAGTTGGGTAGAGATGTTTTCCTATTTGGCCCAAAATGAACTTTCAAGACGGACACAGACAAAGGCAAAAGCAACTGCAGAAAAAAAACTTACCTACAAAACGCCCATCTCACGTCGAACGATTCCTGCGAGAGTTCGTAAAACCTTGTTGCATGCAAATGCAAAATGTGAATATAAAAATTCTCATGGAAAACCCTGCCAAAGCAAGCGCCACTTGCAGGTTGACCATGTCAAAAGCGTGAGTCGGGGTGGAGGTAATGAGCCAGAAAATCTGCAGGTTTTATGTGGTGCTCACAATCGCTACAAGTACATGGCCGGTCCTGATTGATGCGCTCCTACTGTCGCTGCAATTACGCAAGCACACTTCCGTAACCGAACGGCATTGGTCGTAGCGGCAGCGGGTCATCTTAAAACAAGCTTGCACCTCAAATCACATCAAAAATGTTATACAAAGTTAGTTACTATTGTTTTGTTGATTTAATTATAGTTGTGAGCTTAGAGTAATTTAATCAAACAGAAAATCTACAAACTAAACATCGGGAGAAATTATGAAACTTGTTTATTCTTTAATATTATTTTGTTTAGCTAGCCCATCTTTTGCGGCAACTACTTACAACTGCATACTTAATGAATCTGGCGATAAGATGCAACTTACTGTTCAAAGTGCCACCACAATCGTCATCAATAATATCAATTTAAACTATCTAGAGGATACAAGTTCTTCCAACAAAGTGTATTTCGAGCAGTATAGCACTACAAATGGATCGGGAAACACATACTCGTACACCCTAACAGTTCCTAGTAGTCTAGCTTCAACAGACTTGCCGCAAGAATTCAATTTTCACTACAAACTAGAAACGTATATGCCAATCTTCGGCTCTCCCATGTGGAATGAATATACCGGTACTTGCACTCTTTAAGAGCTGGTCTTTACAATTCAGTCGCGGACTGATTTTTTACTTCGGAACAAACTCCACCGAGCGCGTCCCCAGGGGACCCGTGACTGTGAGTTTTAGTTTTTGACCTTCCACAGAGGCGAGGGCCACCGGAAATTCCACGTTGTAGGCCGTTGTAAAGCGATTGTGATTTGGGTGAAGAGTCATAAGTTCGGTGGGACTTGTACGTACTTTTTTTGCGGTTCCAGTGTAGCGGCCGTTCGGAGTTTCCAAATACAATGCCCAGATGGATTTTGGCGAAGCGAGATTATCATCGCGGCGATCGGGAGTGTAAAAACTCATAAATACTTTGGTCATCGAGGCATTGTCGGCCTGCATGCTTCCGAGCTCTTGTTGTTTTTTGATATCATCCCAAAGGTACAAAGCGGCTTTGCGATCGATGACTGCATTTTGAATAGTGGAGTTCATCAGTGTCGCGCGGAAATTAAAATGATTGTAGGCGCCAACGTATTCAACATCCCCTGCGCTGTAGGATTCGATGACTTTAATGTAATCATCGGGCGTGGCCGGAGTTTCGGTGGCGCAAGAAATAGCAATTAAACTGAACAGAGCAAAAAAGATAGTTTTCATATATTGAATCCTCTTAAAAAAGTGAGGAAGTCGTCAATGACTTCTTGCTTATTCGTATCATTAAAAATTTCATGGTAACTCTCTGGGTAAATTTTAAGCGTTTTCCGCGAAGAGCCGATTTTAGCAAAGATCTCCTGCGTTGCCAAAACATCAACGATTTTATCCTGCCCAGCAGCTTGAATCAAAAGCGGTATGGTAAATTCATGAGCTCTTATCTTGGCACTTTCCATGGCGTCTAAAATTCCAAGATAAAGTGGAGCCGAAAATTTAGTGTGACGCAAAGGATCTTTGTAATAGGTATTAACCAATTCAGCATCGCGGGTGAGTTCTTCGTAGGTGATTTGATGGGGGATGGTTAATTTTGGAGCCACATGCATTAAAATCCGTGCGGCCTGATCTTTAATAAATGGCACTTGCACCTTAACACCAAAAGCGGGGGAGCTGAGGATATACGCTTTGACGGGAGCTATGGGATTGGCCAGGGCAAACTGAAAAGCAATCATACCCCCCATAGAATGGCCCAGCAAAAAGATGGGGATTTTGGCGTCGCTGTGGCGTTGAACTTCGGCAAGGACCTCTTTTAAACGATCAGTGTATTCCGAAAAAGCCTTCACGTAACCGCGTTGTCCATACGACTTCCCATGTCCCGGTAGATCCCAGGCCCACACGTCGAGATGATTTTGCGCCAGGGCTTCGGCAGCCGAATGGTAACATTCCGAGTGTTCGGCAACACCATGAGTGATGAGTACGATGGCCTTAGGAGGACTGGATGGTTTCCAGCGTTGAAGATAAATCGGCTCACTGTCAGAGGGGCACTTGAATAGGATTTCGGAACGCTGTGACATAGAGGAAAGACTATAACAGACATGGGGAATGGGCAATATGTCTGATTGAGGAAGCACCTAGACCTTTGTCTAATGCCGGGGAGAGAGCCTTTTGTTGATTAACAAAAAAGCATAGGATGAAGAGGAGTTTGACTAAAGACTCGGAGGACTATGAACGCACGTTTAAAATATTTAGTTTTTTTGGGTTTTTTCCTCACAGGATCTTTCCTGATCGTTACTTGGAAATCCTTTGATATCTTTTCAAAAAAATATGCTCAAACTTACCAAAATATGCAAATTCAGGATTTGGAAAAACAGGCTGTCATCGTACAAAGTCAGTTTGATAATTTGCAAAAAATATTAAGTGCGCAAACCAATGTAGAACCCATGTTAAAAGCACAGGAAATTTCGTTATTGGCCCACATCATAAAAGAAAACGGCAAGTGGAAGGCACAGTGGTTTGAGGGCGTCGAAGGCTTAAGAAATCAGGCCAAAAATGTCGCTCAGCAGATCCCCTTTGATTCCTTGTCCACCTCTAAAAAATCGTGGCACTTAGTGAATGTGAAAGATCACGGAGCCCATCTCGCTTACGTCGTACCGGTGTTCGCTGCGGGACGCGTGAGTTATTACAGTTTCTTTTTTAAAACAGATTTTTTTGCCAAATGGTTTCGCGGGGCTTCGACCGCAGAAAATTTGACGTTGATGGCTCCGCAACTAGGAGAGATATTTGCCTTTGGCGAAAAGCCCATAGAAGGCATCGAAAAACATCGATCCTTACTCGCGCAAAAACAAACAGGGTTGTGGCCCACCTCGAAAACTGCCGCTTTAGTTACGTACTTCCATCCCGATTTGCAGCTTTTATTTGTAAAACAAATTCAACTGCAAAACATGGTTGTGGAAAGCGCGTCCTACCTGCGAGCGCTTCTGCTGATGATTGGTTTGTTGGTTATCATTAGTATGGTTGTGACCGACTTGGTTTTTAGAGGGTTCTTTCAGCGCATCGATGAATTGGAGATGCAAAATTCACAATCTCCTGTGCGTGCAACAGCCGCAGACGTTGTCATTGCCAAATTGGAGCCTGTGGTTACGCCACCGCCAGTGAACAATTTTGATGTTACAAGCATGCGCACAAAAGCGATCAATTGTTTAGGGTATTTGAATCTCTACAAAACGCAAAATCCCGCGACATCTTCTCAGCTTCAAATGTTGGAAAAAGAGCTTCGCGAGTTACGGGCCATCATCGATCCAGTGGAGCCAATCGTAGCTGCGCAGCCCACTTTCAACCCTTTGCACTTGGATCCTATTGCGTCGGACTTTGACGTCCAGTCACTTTTAACATCGATTCGCAAACCGAAACGGGAGAAGCATGAATCCCAAAAAGTATAATAAAGAATTTTCAATATTTGTTTACGATGAAAATCCCGTACAAGCTCGTTTTCTGAAAGAGATGCTTCTCCGCGAGGGATATGAAGTTCATTTTTACACAAGCGAAGAGCTTTTACTGCAAGCTATTTATCTGGCTCTTCCGCACATCGTAATACTTCCCTTGATCGAAAAAACAACGCATCTTTCGCAAGAAATTCAAAAAATGAGTCAAGAGATTCAAATCTTTGTAACCTGTGCAACTACGGAGGCAGAGCGCGCTCATCGGCTTCTTGAGCAAGAAGTAATTTATGATTATGTACTTGATCCCGTGGCCTTGCCGGGGCAATTGGCCCATCGAGTGGCTCGAGGTGTGGAGGCGTGGTTGTTTCGGATGGCCAAGGAAGCGCCAGCCACAGTGGTCGCAGAGAAAAAAACAGAGACAAAAATAGAAACCCTAGAGTTTATCGAAGTGACCGAGCCCACGGCAACAATCATCGACAGTGGAATTCCCGAGTTATTGCTTTGTGAGAGCGAAGAGGTGGCCGTGCACTTTTCGTTAAAACGTCTTCAAGATCAATGTCGACGGGATTTTGTTTATTTGAAATATGACTTTGAAAACGAAGCCTTGCAATTAGTAGATGTGGCTTCGGGAATGACAGCACGCCACCGCAAAATTGGAGTCAAGCTTGAGGGTATTGCGGACCTATCGCATTTTTTTGCCCACCCCCAGGATTATAAAATTTGGGCTGATTTTTTTACCCATGTATTCCATGCCGATCAAACTCGGTCTTTTGTTGTACAAAGTAAAGAGCTGGTGTTTGGAATCCTTGTGGCTACTGATACTCTGAGCGACGCTCATCAAAATCTGGCGCAACAACATATGCGGGCGCTTTCGTTGATGATCGACGGCTTCTTTAAATCGCGATTGATCTACGATCATATCCCCGTGGAGCTAAAAACCTACTGTCTTAACAACAAAACGTTTTATGAAAAATTAAACAATGAGGTCTCGCGAAGCCGACGTCATCAAAATGTTCTTTCGGTTCTCAGTTTCGAAGTGCGAAGCTCGCAAGGGCTCAACAATTCCCAGACTCAAAAAGCCATGGCGTTGCTAGCTAAGATTGCCAAACGTTTCACGCGAAGTAGTGATTTTGTAGGACGAATTGCAGATTGTCGTTTAGCCATCGCGCTGCCACAGACTGAGCAAGAAAAGGCGGCCTTCGTAGCCAGCCGATTGACGATGATTGTTCAAAAAGCCTTGGCAGAAGTCCAGCAGAGCGCCGAAGTTTTTTGTGGAGTGAGTACTTTTCCGCTTCTTGCCAATGATACAATGAGTTTGTTAGAAGGTAGTGAACAAGCGGTCAGCCAGGCGGGCCCTTTTGAAGTCGTGCTGTACAACTTAGACGAAGACAACCAGCCCTTCGTAGACAACCAGAAAGACGCGAGCCTTGTCGAAACCCCTTAGACCTTCTTATGTCGAAATAGATCTATTGTCGCTTTCCGAAAATTATCAAGTTTTTGCGAAATCCGAATTGGGTCGTTTGTTTTTTTGCCCCATGGTAAAAGCCAATGCCTACGGCCATGGTGATGTGCAAGTGGTACAGCATCTCGAGAGCCTTGGCTGCCCCCGGTTTGGCGTGGGCTTGGTTGAAGAAGGAATTCGCTTACGCACAAAGGCCAACAGCAAGGCCGAAGTTTTTGTTTTCGGCTTTACAGGCGATGAAGCTGTCCGCGAGCTTTTACATCATTGCCTTACACCAGTAGTCAGCGACTTTTCACAGCTTGAGAGTTTGGAAAAACTATCGACGAACTCCACTGCTTTACAGCTTAAAATCAACACCGGAATGAATCGCCTGGGTTTTGTGGCCAAAGACATCAAAAAACTTCTCGAAATTCTCAACAATTCAAAAAAGCTCAAGGTTGTTGGCGTGGGAACGCATTTAATGTCGTCGGAAGATTTAGCGGACCCGCAAGGACATTCCCGCCAACAGCTCGGGCAGTTTGAACAGTTACTCAAAGAAATGTCGTCGCTGCCATTTTCGCAATTGCATGCCTACAACAGCTCTGGGGCTGCACAAGCCATGCAATTGGGTGATTTTCAAAAACAACATGCCTACGGATTGCGCATCGGTCTAGGTCTTTACGGGCTTCTCGCTTGTGATGGAAGCTTGCAAACAAAACTTTCTCCCGTCATGAGTTTAAAATCCAAAATTGTGGCTATTCAGCAGGTTAAAAAAAATCAAGCTGTATCCTACGGTGCCACTTGGACAGCGCCAAGGGATTCGCAAATTGGCATTGTGCCTATTGGTTACGCTGATGGTGTACCCACGCAATTATCCAATCGCGGAATCGTGCACGTGGGTGAACATTCTGTTTCGATTGTCGGTCGCGTGTGTATGGATTATACCATGGTTGACGTTACGGATTGTGTAAACGCCATCCACCAAGAAGTGGTATTTTTTGGCAAGAAGCAAAAGGCCACGCAAGTGGCTGTACAGGCTTCGACAATTGGTTATGATGTGCTAACCCGAATTTCAGAGCGAGTTCCGCGTCTATTTGTTAACGAAAGAGTTTAAGTGGCTATTTTACAGTATCGCGAAAAGTTAAATCAATTTTTGGATGACATCGGAAAAGGTGTTTCCGACCTCGTGATTGATTTTATTTTTCAGCTGGGTCTGCTCTTTCGTTTTTCTGCAACCGGCATGCGGCTTTTTTTTAAACGCCCTTACCGCTGGGAAGATTTAATTCAACACATGGAGTTTGTGGGCAATAAATCAGTGTTTATTATTGTGCTCACCGGCGTGTTTACTGGAATGGCTGTTTCCTTTCAAATTTACTTGGGATTTAAACTGATCAACGCGACAACGTTGGTGGGGCCGACGGTGGCGTTGGGGATCACCCGCGAGTTGGGCCCGGTGCTCTCTGGCCTCATCGTCGCAGCCCGAGCCGGCGGAGCGATGGCGGCCAATCTTGGTTCGATGCGGGTTTCCGAACAAATTGATGCCATCGAGGTGATGGGTGTGGATCCGATTCGCTATCTTGTATCTCCACGGATCATGGCGGCTACAATCATGATGCCTTTTTTGACGGGAATTTTTGATTTTGTGGCGATTGTGGGCTCGTATTTTTTATGCGTAAAGATTCTCGACATCGACGACGCTATTTTTTGGGAAAAAACCAACTTGTGGGTCAATCCCAACCACATTAACGAAGGACTCATCAAAGCGGCTGTGTTTGGTTTTATTTTTGCTTCTATTTGTTGCTACCGAGGCTTTTACACCAAGGG
>JANOYW010000015.1:0-7499 GCA_031429075.1 Bdellovibrionales bacterium
AAAAAAAGCGTATCTTAGAAGATACGCTTTTTTTTGCTATGCACTGAGTCCAGAAACAGGACCTGGCAACGGTTACAGCTGAATGAAGTGGAAGTTCTTGTTTTCGTTGAGGTTGGCTTTCATGCCTTTTAGTAAAAACCCACAGGCTACAAAACTAAATTCGCCGGGTTTTATAAACGAGTAAAACAAAGATGCGTTTTCGACCATGTATTTGAGTCCGACGCCTGCGCCACCGGCGGCTTCGCCCTTAACCTTTGCCTGATCATTTAAAAAGACGGCGTTCAAATAACTCACCAAGGTTTGAATGCGCAGGGAGCCGTAGGGATCTGTGCAGCCAATAATCACTCGCGAGCTGGAATAGCACGAGAAGATTTTTGCGGCTTTGCCAGTGGGGAAAGATATATTCTGATCGCGACGTAAGTTTTGAAAGAGATGTTTGCCAGTCTCATCCACGGGAGCGCTAAAGATCGAATTCATATACATTTCGTCAGCCACCTGAATGCATAGCTCTTTGAGGCTGATCAGCTTGTTGTCTTGCATTAAAAAGAAGTTCAATTTTTCTAAAATTGCCTGCTTTTCGTAATTGGAAGTGTACGGGATTGAAACGTGATTTTCTTCGTTAGGGCCTGTGTTCGGGCTAAAATTTGCTAAAAACATCGGCGATGGGCCGGCAAAGGAACTGGGTTTTGCTATCATGAGAGCCGAAAACAAAAGTTCTTGCGAAAAATCATCGCGATTTTTATTTACAAACTGCATGTAACCGCGCTCGGCCAGGCCCAAAACTTCCTTAATGGTGGCTTTTTCGATAACGATGATAACTTTTTTTGGATCGTGGAGGTTTTGAATTTGCGTGCGCTCGGAAGGGTAGTGCAAAACGCTAATGTCTTTTAAGATTGGTGCAACCTTAGCGAGGGATTCCTTCGTCAAAAAATCAGGATAGCGAGATAAAAGTGGCGTCATTTTTTCATAAAGTTAAAAAAGTTTTCAGTAATGATATCAATCTCCATCAGGTTGCCCGTTGAGTCTTTGATTTGTGGAACTTGAAAGAGACCATCAAAAGAATAATCTTTTCCGAGATGTAGAGTCACCATCTTGCGCTCGTCGATGGCGTCCGAGTAAAAAGGAATCTTAACTGAACTCACCGAACACTTATCAGTGAGGGAATCCGTAATTTGATTGAATGTTTTTACAAAAATCACCGGGCAGTTTTCAAGGGTGATTTTTTCGTAAAGGTTGGTGCATTCGGCAATCCACTGGCACCACTTTCGGGTGCCGATGGAATTAAGGCCGACGATAGCGTCCAAGTCGATTGTTAGATTTTGTTCCTTTTTCATGGCTGGAAGAGTGGCTATCTCGTTGAGGTAACCTGAAAGAACAATTTTTGAACCGTTTTGTGATGTGCCAATTGATGTTGAAAAAGCTGTAGTCATATTAGAAGTTTAACGAAAAAAGAAACCCACGTCTCGCTTTTTCTTATGGGATTTATAAAAAACTGTGCCTCGACTTTCGATGGGGTGCCACTTATTGTCCCTTACAGGGAGAATCTCCCAGAAAGAGGGTCGATGAAGATTTATCTTTTTACAGCCTCTGTCATTAAATACTGGCGACCGTAACCAAAATCCAAATAGAGCCGCGATTTTAAATTTTGTTCTGAGAATAGGGGGAAATATGATCTCAGTTCAGGATAAGGATTTGGTTTACGAAATTCAAAATGGCAACCGTGCCGCCTACGCCGTCTTAGTTAAAAAGTACGAAAAACTCTTGCTTCGCTTGCTTTTAAAGTTTGTCAGGGATGAGGAGCTGGCCCGAGATATCATGCAAGAGGCTTTTTTAAAGACCTACATGAGTCTGTCGCAGTTTCAATTTAAGTGCTCGTTTAAAAACTGGTTGTACAAGATCGCACTCAATACAGCTCGCAATAAATTGCGCGCACTCCGCGAGACAGAAAATATCGAAGATGTGGTGATATTAGAGGCCTGTTTGATAGAAACAAACCTGGTAAAAGAAGAAATGCTCCAGCAGTTGCGGTTGTTTGTCGAGGCGCTGCCCGACAAGCAAAAACGAACCTTGGAGCTTCGGGTGTTTCAGGACTTAAGTTTTAAAGAGGTGTCATCGATCATGAACTGCCCTTACGACACGGCGAAGGCCAACTACCGCCATGCCATGCTCAAGCTGAAGGAGCAGTTCAAATTAAGTTCCTCAGCTGAAATGCCGAAAAAGGTGGTATGAAAAAATATGCTTTTTTTGCCCAGTTGTTGTTTGGTTTGAATGCTTTGGCCCAGAGTACGTCGTCGGAAGATGAGTTTCGTTGTTTGCGCGAACTGAGCGCTCATATGAATCCGAAGCATTACTACGAACCTGCAAACCGCGGCACGATTCTTTATTTTTTACGCGAAGGTTACGATGTGGGCATGTTCGATCGAAGTCACAACCCAGGTATGTTGATCATAGAGAAAAACTCAATACAGATTTGTCCAATGGATTTCGCCCACGACGGGAACGCGCGATTTCGTGTGAGCGATGGGGCAGGTACCCTCAAAATGGCCTACAATCCGAATGCCTCGCCAAATTTTCGCGATTTAGGCTTTTGGAGCTCGGCCCCAACGCGTCCCTGCGAAAATGCGCTTGAGGGGCCGCAAACAGCAACCACGGCGATCTTGCAAAAGATCATTAAGCAGGCCTTGAGGGGATATCTCACGCAAAATGGAAGCGCCAGTGCGCTGCCAGCAAATTGTAGTAGTGCTGCCGGTTTGACCGACTATGATATCCAGCAACTGCGCAGTGAAGTAGCTGCGGCAGGGACCACACCCTCGGGATCAAATTCACCAACAAGCAACGCCGAAGGCAATTAAAGTTTTATTTTATTGGTAAAAGTCTTCAGGCTGGCTTCGGGATCTTTTTCGTCTTCGAGAGATTTGCAATAATCAAGAATTTTTACAAAATCTGCATTGAAATGCTTGTTCAATTTTTGAAAATCGGACAGATCGTTCAAGTATAATTTAAATCCTAACAAGCGTGCGTTGTTGATTTCGGATTTGTCGAAATTTGCATAGCGTTTTGTTTTGAGTTTAGCTTTTACAGCTGTTAAAAAATTTTGCTTGATGGTGCTGAATTGCAGTTCGCGCAAAACCAGAAGGTCGGAATCATTTTTGTGAGCTTGGTACCACAGCTCAAGTTTTTTAATTTCAGCGGAGATAAATTCAGTAAATACTTTTTGATCTAGCTCATCATCTTGGATTGTTTGCGCGACTTGTTTGTAAAGGTCTTCGCCCTTTTGTTGGTAAAACAAACGGGTGCCTAGATCGCCCAGATATGTTGCCAAGCGCTCGTTAAAATTGGCATTGTCTGAAATATAAAGGGTGGCGTGCACCGTTTCGTGGATAATTGTGTTTACTAAATCGATGTCCTGATAATTGACCATAGAAGACAGCACGGGGTCGCGAAACCAGCCAAGGGTGCTAAAGGCCGAAACGCCGCGCACATAGGTGTCGAAATTTTGCGCTTGCAGTTCTTTAGCGAGTTCATTGGCAGGCTGGGGTTTAAAGTATCCTTTGTAGGGAACGCTTCCGACAATAGGAAACCACCAGGTGTAGTAGGTGAGTTCGTTTTTCGGCGCAGCACTCACCACGTAGGTCACGTAGGGTCCATCCAATTGTACATAAGTGCTGTAGTTTTTTGTTTTTTTAAGCTTTAAAAAGTCTTCGGCGAATTTTTTCGCTTCTTGCGCTAAGATCAATTTTTTTTTAACGTCGGCACTCACGGATTCGTTTTGCAATACATCGTCAATGGCAACGGCGCGTTTTAAAATTCGCCCTTGATGATAGGCATTATTAAGAAGGTAACCCACCTGGCAAGAACAGAGTGTAAAACTACAGGCCAGCCAAAGTAGAAGAATCCTCATAGAAACCAAGAAATTCCCATTCGTGCAGCCCAATCGAAGTCTTTGACGTCTTTGTTAATCGCGCCGCTGGTCCAAAATTCCAGTCCTGCCTTAAATGAAAGTCTTTGTGTGAGCCGAAATTGCATCCCAAATCCTGCGCTGGGAACCACGGTGGAGTTAATTTCAACTGTTTGTGGTTGCTCGGGAATACCGTTGTTCACGTATTCGTAGTCGATGGATTTTTTGTCAAAGTATGCAACGCCCGCTTTGATATAAGGGATAAACGTATCGCTACGTTTTCCAAAGGTAAATACCAAATCAACGCCAATCAAACTGTAACGATGAGTTGTTGTTGATGTGATGGTGGATGAGGGAATAAAGCGAGTGTTCTTTCCTTGGCTGTAGCTAAACTCAATGGCTGTCATTTCGCGAAAGTAATAGGCAAACGAAGCCGTATAAGCGGCGTTTTCGTCGTAGGCACGTTGGGTTGTTCCCAATTCAGTGAGAAAGGTTTTACGGTAGTTACCCGAGAGCCCAATTTCATAATATTCATTGTATTGGGCCCAACCAACAGACGGTAGCCACAATAATAACATCCACCAACGCATTCTAAGATTTTATCAAGCGGAAGAGGGGCCCGTATAGTCCAGCGGGTCTATCGTCTGGAAGGCCTCCGGCCTTCTTGTTTGGAGGACCAACTTACTGTCTGGAAGAGCAAGCTTACTGTCTGGAAGAGTTATAGTGGACGATAAATCGATAGCGAATGCGGATATAGCCATCTTCGTCGATCATTTCGGTTGGGGGATTAGGGAAATTTTTTGCGGATTTAAAAGCCCGTATGGGAGCGCCGTCCATGTCGGAGTCGCCAGCCAATTGGAGGGGTTCCACGGCAATCACCGCTCCATTTTTGTCGAGTAAAACTTCGATGATCGTCACCCAGGATTTACTGACACCATCAAGCTCGCCTCGACGTTTGAGGCGCTCAAACCCGCTGATCACATTTTGCGCCCAGGGCCACACCACTTTTTCGGCCATGCGACGGTAAAACGAATAATAAATATTTTGGTCGGTATTCAACGCGACCATATCACCAATTTCTAATTCGGGCGGTAGGTAACTTTGCAGACGCTGACGAACACCAGAGCTTAAAGTAGGCTGAGTCTGCGGAATATATAAATCATCGGGAGAGGGATTGATGGAGCGCAGCTGTTCGCCGAGGGAAGAAGATTCCGCGCTTTTGTTTTTTTGCGCCGTGGGATTGGCCTGCTGTTGTGGCGTTTGCATGGAGCTGATGGCCGAGGGGTTAATATCGCGCGTGCGAGTTTGCTTCTCAACACGCTCAGAGGACTCCGCCATCAGCGGGGAATCGGGTTCGTCACGAAATTCTACATAAAGCTTCGGTGGCTCCTTTTCCTCGAACAGATCCAAGGAGGCGACCTTAAGACTTAAGATCAGCAACGCATGGACCATTATACTAAGGATAACACCCTGATTTAACGTCACTTTTCAATACCTACGCAAATTCTCACTGCGCTCATTTTAGATGGCGACAATGCTTAAAGTTGAGACACTTTTGTGCCGATATATATATAACACATGGAGGGGGAATGAGCTCAAGCGGGAATGTTATCGATTTACAGAAGCATCGCACCAAGAGGAACAAAAAGCAGAAAAGCCGAATACCTACTGGTTTAGCGTCGGATTCTGCGTCGATCACTGATATCACAGAAATGCGTCAGGAAATCATCGCCGAAGAACGTCGTGGTGTTAAAAGAACACTTCTGACTGAATTTGTCGGTTTGCATTTGATTGTCCCTAACAAAGGGCTCACAAAGTGCGCACTTTATGACATTTCAGAAAACGGATTGGCGTTTGAAATGCCCTCAGAGTACGGTCAATTTAAGGTGGGAGAGATGGTGGCGTTGAGAGTGTATCTTAACCACGAAACGTATTTTCCATTTGTCGTAAAAATCAACAACGCTCGTTACATCGACGAAGAAGGTGTACATCGTTTTGGTGGCGCTTTTCAAAAAGAAACCATCAACGAAATTGCGTTGTTTCATTTCGCAAAATTTATCGAAAATGTGAGTGCTTATTTAAGAACCGATCACGGTGATGTGTTAGTCTCTGGCCTCGGAGACTAATTCTATTGCGCTCTACATTATAAAGTTTCGTTTACAAGCGTGTTGGGTTGAAGTCCAATAAAGTCTAAGACTTAGGAGTCTTAGACTGTCGGGAGGCACGCTTGGCTGAAAATCGTAAAATTGTTGTAGATACTAACGTCATTCTGTTTGATGCACTTGCCATTTGCAAATTTCAAAACGCAGATGTGCATATTCCAATTTCCGTGATCGAAGAAGTAGATCGCTTTAAGAGAGATCTTGGCGAAAACGGACGCAATGCTCGCCAATTCAGTCGATTCATCGACGTTCTCCGCTCTAAAGGTGCCCTTGTGAAAGGCGTACTATTAGAGGATGGAAAAACTCGGATTTTTGTCGAACCAGATAAAACCACATCTGGTTTGCCTAGCGAACTCGAAGCTTCCAAGGCCGACAATCGTATCTTGATCACAGCCTTTGCAATGCAAAAAGAAAACCCTGCAATTCCTGTGGAACTTGTAACGAAAGACATCAATCTGCGTATTAAAGCCGATGTTTTTGGTATCAATGCCAAAGATTACGAGCCTGAGCGCGTTTCGAATGACGAAATGTACACAGGTCACATCGAGCTTGACGTAGACGCTGAGCAAATCAATCACTTCTATGAACACAAAATATTACCTCTTGCAGACTCTCTGCGAGTTCTACCGAATCAATACATTGTTGCCAAAGATGCTTCCAATCCAAATCACAGCGCCATTGGTCGCTATGATTCGCGTAAAAAAGGAATGGTGCCTTTACTCACTGTGAGCGAAGGAATTTGGGGAATCCATCCGCGCAACGTAGAGCAGTCCTTTGCCATTGATGCTCTCTTAAATGACGAAATTCTTTTTGTCTCCCTGGTAGGAAAAGCGGGAACAGGAAAAACCCTCCTCGCTTTGGCCGTAGGGTTATACAAGTCTCTGGATGAAGGACGTTTCCAAAGATTACTCGTCAGCCGTCCCATCTTCCCTATGGGAAAAGACATTGGATTTTTGCCAGGAGATATTGAGCAAAAACTCAATCCTTGGATGCAGCCGATTTTTGATAACGTGGAGTTTTTAATGGGTGCGGACAAAAAAGCTGCGGGTCGGGCGCAGGAGCTGATCAATCAGGGCATGCTGAACATTGAGCCGCTCACCTACATTCGCGGTCGAAGCATTCCGAATCAGTACTTTATTGTGGATGAATCGCAAAACCTTACGCCCCACGAAATCAAAACAATTGTGACCCGCGCAGGACAAGGAACCAAGGTTGTGTTAACAGGCGACTGTTATCAGATCGACAATCCGTATGTGGATAGCGCGACCAGTGGTTTGACGTATTCCGTAGAGCGTTTTAAGGGTTATGATATTTCGGCCCATTGCTCGCTCACCAAAGGTGAACGTTCGCCACTTGCAGAGCTCGCTGCCAACGTCCTCTAACGGTGCCAGGTCCTATTTCGGGACTCAGTGCATATAAAAAAAGGCGTACCTTCCAAG
>JANOYW010000016.1:0-123446 GCA_031429075.1 Bdellovibrionales bacterium
GGTCCTGTTTCTGGACTCAACGTATTAAGATCTTTATCTTAACATGTTGAGTCCAGAAACAGGACCTGGCACCTACAAGGACCAGGCAATTTTTTCTAAGGCTTCGAGCTCTTCGGCCCAGTAATTATAGCTTTCGAATTGGGGGAATAAGCGCGGAAAGGAAGGGTCGTGCCAGCGGTTGCCTATCCAGGCAGCATACGAAAAAATACGCAGTCCTCTCAAGGCGGGAATTAAATCCAGTTCGTTTTCGTTAAAGTCTCGAAACTGGGTGTAGCCCGACATGAACAGATCCAGCTCTTTTTGCGTGTCCTCCACCGTGCCCGGAAGCAGCATCCATAGATCTTGTACGGCGGGGCCGTTGATACAGTCATCAAAGTCCACAAAGAAGAAGGAGTCGCCGTTGTGGAGAATGTTTCCCCGATGGCAATCCCCGTGGATTCGCAAAAAGCGCTGCTCCGGCAGTTCAGAATCTAAATAATCCAAAATATCTAAACAGGCCGCTTCGTAGCGCGACCAAACCTCGGGTGCCACCCACTTTTTTAAAACTGATAAACTTTGCCAGCCAAGATGGTTGTCGGAGCCCATGGTCGGGCGATGTTGAAAGGTTTTTTTTGCGCCGCAGTTGTGCAATTGCGCAAGCATGGTGCCAATACGTTTCCAATCCGCATCAAAAAATTCTTCGGGCATTCTGCCGGGAGTTTTTGGAAACAGCGAAAAATAAATGGGGCCTGCAAGTTCGTCGATGGTGCGTCCGTTTTTTAAAAGCATGGGTGCCACCACATCCAGATCCTGCTCTCGGAGTTCATTCAGGAAGCCATGCTCCTCGCCCAAAGCCGCCAAACTCCAACGACCGGGGCGGTAGAACTTAGCGATCACCTGCGAAAGCGGCTGTTGCGCGGTGGTTTCTAATCGAAGATTGAAGACGCGATTCTCGTACGAGTTCAACTGATAGAACTCACCCGTGGTGCGAAAACGATTGTTCTCAATGGCGTTCAGGACAGAATCGGGCGACAGGGAAAAAAAACTGTTCATGGCAACAATAACTAACAGATTATGGTCTGAGGGACACTAGAAAAAGTATCGAAGATTGAACTGACCGAGGGAGTAACCCTCGCGGTAGTCGGGATAGGTCGGAAACTGTGATGTGGTTCCAAACATAATACTGGATTTTAAGCCCACACCCATGGTCCATTGTTTTTTAAAGAAGTACGAAACGTCGAAAAGAGCTTCGTATTTGGTGAGGGAGTCTCCAGTGCCGTACGCGGCAGTGAGCCCCATGGTCCAGCTTTGCATCAGTGGCAGCTCAAAAAATAATCCAAGCTTCGCCATATTGTACTTCGACACAAAGAACACACTGTTACTGTTGGAATACATTTCGTACGCCACAAACGGCGAGAGGTGAAAGCCAACCAGATCAGGTCTATCTTTACTATCGTAAAAGCGGTAGTGGTAACGAGCTTCCGCAGAATAAAAATCGGCGGCTCCCGGCTCGTTACTAGAAAGATTTTTTTGCACCATCAATTCACCGCCATGGTGACCTCGCCAGCCGAGGGCTGCGACTTGCAAGCCAGGTGTTGCCACCGGAAGTTCGGAGGAGGCGGTGAGCACTGGGGAGTAAACAATATCGTAGTAATTGGTGGAAAAGGTTAAGCGCGAAAGAATGAAGTCAGCGTTGTAACCCAGTTTGATCACGGGGAATTCAGTTCGCACTTCCACATCTTTACCTATGTCTTCTTTGGAAGCTGTTTTACGGGAGTCGTCACCAGATTCATCGCCCGCAGCGCCGCCAGTGAATGAGTCGGTGAGCTTGGAGAGACGTATGATGGCCGCTTTCACGATGACAGCGGCGAGGCCTGGTTCAGAAACTCGATTTTGCGAACCGACACTTCTGATTTCAGCTCGATAGGTCCCGGGATTGCGAGGTGTCCATTCAAACGACGGGTCCGAAACTGTTTTTTCCAGAATAGTCTTCTCTTTGGCATCAGTGATGGCGATCTTAAATTTTTCGAGCTGGTCGGGGTTGCTCCATGAAAGAAGCAGATTTTCATCCGAATTGGTTGTGTACTCGCTACGCACAAACTGTGGGGCTTTGAGAGGAGCTAATTCCAACACTTCGATGGGCGTTGTTTTTGACCATTCACCCAAGCGCAAGTTTTCATCAACGGCTCGGAAGCGGTAATAGTAAGTTCCCGCTCGATTGAATTGCAGGTGCAGTTTACTTTCGTAGGCCCAGTGGGTGGTGGATTTTCGATCAAACGAAGCCGTGTGCGACGATTCTACAAGGTAGCCGTTGGCATCGATATTTGTAGAGAGCTGTAAATCAACATCCGCTGTGCCATTTTTTAAATACAGAGAGTTATCCTTGAGGCGAACCTTCACCTCAGAGCTCGGTAAGGTGACCGGGAGAACCACGAAGTGTCCGGTCGAAGACCAGTCTTGCTTGTTTTGTGAAGCGCGCCAGTAGTTGTCGCCAAGATACACTTGCGCCAACGTGCGGTCCAAAGAATCGGCGGCGTATTGACGGCTTTCCGAGAGGTCGGCGTTATTGGAGTAGTCGATAAAGATTTCTTTTGTGCTGTCGAAAGTTAAAATTTCTAAAGGCACTGCAAAGCGAACAAGAGTTCGTCCAGCGGGTTTGAGCTTGAGTTGCTGTCCGTCGCGATCGTACAAATCGTACATTTTTACGCTGTAGTCGAAGGTTTTAACCTCGGCATTGATCTGCACGGCCACGGGTTGTGGTGCTTCTTCGACCTCGGTGTTTGATGGTTCGCGGGAGCCTTCATCCTCATCGGCAATATCAGAGTTCAGTTGGTTGGGGTTGCTCACAGGGGCCATAATTTCAATCGTCGAGGGTGCCTCTTTTGTGGGAGAGTAGACCTTGGATTGATATTGAATTTTTGGTGTGCCCTGTAATGTCTCCACACTGATAGTTTTGTTTTTAGCCACTTTCAAAATAATCTCTGATTGGCCTTCGATGTTGGCAATTTGCCCTTTGATGGCAATTTTCAGATCCTTAACGATCGCAACGCGATACTCTCCCTCCTCAAGATCCGCAATGTTCATGTTTTTAATTTTTTTAAACTCCACAAGACTGTTTTCTTTGAGTTCGATTTTTGATTCATTTTTTAAATTGATCAGGGCAAAGGATTTTTCACCAGTGTAGATCTTGTCGCCTTCGCGCACTTTCTGTTGGCTTTTGGCAGACTGCCATAAACTTTGCGCATAATTTTTTATGCGAATGTCAGATTGCGCTTCGGACAGAAAACCGATTTCGCGTTCTAACTTTGCAGCTTTTGAATCTGAAAAATTATAAAATTGCAGGAGGTAGAGGCAGAAAGCAATGCCCGCGAGACTGATGTAAATCAGTTTCTTTTCGGTAGATTGTAATCCGCGAAATACGTGAAGTTCTCCCACAACTAAATCTTAACACTGCTGCTGCAGAGCGTAAGTCTGGTGGACGAGAAATGGACTTAGCGCAGTAGACGAGAGGCGTATCAAAAAATTGTCACCCGGAGAGAGACGAGTTAGCTCTCGCGGCTGATCGAGACAAAAGTGATGTCATCCTCAAGCTGCTCGATGGAATCCGACTTCGCTCGAAGGTATTTGTAAAGAGAGGCGCAGAACTGTTCCTTACTTTCGTCCGATTGGAAAAAGCCGTTGTAGACTCGAAGGATTTGTTTTTCGCTCATCTCTTGCTTCTCACGGAACATCGACGCTTGCACACCATCGGTGTACATAACGAAATGATCGCCGGGCTGCAGTTCGAAGGTCTGGATCTTCTTTTGTGCATTTTTGCGCTCGCCCAAGCTGCGATTGGGTGGGAGGGAAATGTACGAGCCGGTTTTTTTGTCGGCGGCATAATGAACAGGCGGTTCGTGGCCCAAGTTTACGATTTCTGCTTTGCCAGTTCTTAAATCAATTCGACAGATTTGCGCGGTCATTAAAACCTCGCCCTTCGACGTGGAATACACAACGTCATCCCAAACATCCACCAACTCCTCGAGCGAGGAATCCTTTTTACTCATGTAGGAAAATACGGCGTTAGAGGCCGACGTGACAAGGGCGGCCGGCGTGCCGTGGCCAGTGGCATCGGCAATGATGAGGAACAAAGAGTCGTTGTGTTGATAGTAGTGCCACCAGTCACCACCGCACTCGGTGGAGGTGAGATAGTGGCCAGAGACATGGTATTTCCCAAATTTTTTGTCTTTTTCGATGGGAAAAAGTTTATCCTGAATAATCCCGGCATTTTTTAATTCGCGTTCCATTCGATCTTTTTCGAGTTTTTCGGCAAAGAGTTTTTTGATCTCAGTTCCCATTTTGCTAAAGGCTCGCGAAAGAATTCCCACTTCATCCGTGCTCTTTGCATCCATGGCAATGTCAAAGTTTCCTTTACCGATTTCGGCGGCCACATCGGTGAGCTGGTTGATTCGATACGTGAGACTGTTCGAAAGAAGGAGCGAAACCACAAAAGTCACTAGCGCACTGATAATTAAAAACACGATGGATTTGTTGTACAGCTCGTTCAGCGCCAGTAGGGCATCTTTTTCGTCGGTCATGGACACAAAGGTGAGGCCTTCGTGATTGGTTTTTACAAACGACGAAAGATACGACGAGCCTTCGATTTTTACTTTAGTGGTTGTGCTCGAAATGCCCTCGGTGGTGGCAATAAAGTTTTTAACCACCTGCGAAGCTTGATCGGGTTTCACGTAGTCTACACCAGTGGTCTCGATGGGCGTAAGGTTTTCAAAAAAGAAGGTTTGTGTGTTGGCGGACTCACTGGCCTCAGGTTTCCATTTGATAAATAGCAAAAGCACCTTGTTGACTTCGTGGCGCAGGGGAATGGAGGCGATAAAAAAATCGTCTTTGTAATGGATCACATAGGTTTTTTTGTAATTAATTTTATTGTAGATGATCTCGGGATCCACGCTCAGCTCGGGTGACTTTGCAAAAATCGTCTCCACACTTTTTTGCGTGTAATCAAAAGTAAAAATGCCCTCGATAAAATTTTGATTCTTTAGCAAAACTTCCTGATCATTTTTTGCTTTATTAATCACCTGATCTTTAAACAGCAGGCGAGCAAACCAAATCGAGCTGTCGATGGCTTGGTTAAACTTTTGCACCTGTAGTTGCAATTTGTTTTGCTGCTCATCAAAAATGTAGCTGATTTTGTCGGATTCAAACACGCGAGTGGCGGTGAAAATGTAGATGGACACAAGGCAAAGCGACACTATGATCAAACTTAATGTGATCTTCCACTTAATTGACATAATACTATTAAACTACAGATCAAGTTTTAAACAAGAAAATGGTCAAACCCAGAAGGGGTTAGGACAATGGTCCAGTTCTATTTTAAGCAGAATTATCGACTTTTGTGCATGCTCATGACCGCACTCATATTGGTGCCTGTCATCAAGCGATTGGTGGGAGTGATGGTGGCCTTCATCGAAATATTATTGCCAACACTGCGCACGGATCCAGGAGAAAGTTTAAAGGCGCCGTCGTCCTCGCCGCCGCCAGCGACGGGAGGTCTTATTGGAGGTGCGGCATTATCAACGAAGTCTTTTACGACCTTCGCACAGCCTGTTAGAAAGATGAATGCAATGAGTGCTACTACAATACGCATAATTCCTTATCGACAGGACTGGATATTTCTAAAGTCCAGGTACTGATTTTCTCAATATGAGACACAACCCAACCTGATTCTGCACATTTAAAATGTACAGCTAAAAGAGGTCTAGTCGAATTAAAAAAATGCCGATATCAATAAAATGAAAAGCCTTCTTTGTTTTTCGTTTTTATTTTTTATATCTACAGCCGAAGCCAAAGTGGATTGGCAGTACAAAGCCTTTCCTTATTTACAAAAAAACGTACCAGAAAAACGAAATGAGCTTGAAGTTTTAAAAGTTGGAAAGACTTCTTTGCGAGCGTTGATGAGCCGACAGAGCGGAACCCATGTGCGTTGGGGGGTGGAGCAGATCTATCTTTCCAAAAACTTGAAAAAGAAAGTGTTCGTCAAATATCATGTATCGTTGAGTTCTGCGGCGCCTATTGGTGGTTGGCTGAGACTTAAAAAAGGGCAAGTGTTGCATTTGCGAAAAGGCAAATCAGTTGTCGCCTACATGGCCCAGGGCTTTAATAACCGTGAACTTTACGAGCTACAAATGCAGTTGCAAGACAAGCCAAGAGTCTCCGAATGGAATCCGTTTATAAACTGCGCACACGCAGAAGTGGTAACGTCGCCGGATGGCAGTGTTTATTACGACACTGAACAAAACACGGCAAGTGCAGCACCGGCTGCGTCCGCAGCAAGTTCGTCGTGGCTGAGCCGTGCGGGGAGTATTTCACTTTGCGTTGGTGCAGAAACGTTGGAAGGTGCCAAGGAGTCGGCACGGCAACTCTGGGAAAATGCGTCTTTGGGTGGATTGGCTTCCGGTGCTCAGGCCGCCGCCTCTGCGGCCTGGCAGGCAGTTCCCTCGCGCGAAGAAATTCGCAGTGGTTGGAACGCGACCACAGAATTTGTCAGTAGCGCTTGGCATGAGCCAGAGCAAGCATGGAACGACGTGGTAGACGGCTTTGATCGCTCAATCGACGCCATTGCAAGAATTGCCGAAAAAATAGCAGCGAGTGTGGAAGGATTTTTTGATCTCAGTGAAGAAATTCAAAATCGTATTATATGTGATGGAGTCTCTTACTTTGCAGCTACAGGTGCTCTCAGTGTAGTAATGTCCATGACGGGTGCCGGAGCCGCTGTGGCAGTGGCAAGGCTCACGTCGACAGCGTTGTTGTATGCCAATCGTATAAAACCGATCATACATGTTCTTCGCGTTTTAAATGCATCCGACTTAGATTCTGGCGAAAAAATGCAGCACGTAGAGGCTTTGCTCAAAGGAACAATGTCCCAGCAGGAACAACAATCTTTGCTGGAACGGCATGGTGATTTTTTGTCAACAGCTGCAGCAACAACAACGTCATCCGTGGCCAATCGCCTCGCCGGAATCAGAACCATGGGCGAAGGAGAACGAGCAGCAATGCTTCGAGCCTCAAGCCGCCTGGATAATCCAGGTCGCATCAGTGCCGCTCAATCAGCTCTTGGTCGTCCGTTAACAGAGTCGCAAAGATCAGCTCTAATCACCGCCCACGGCGTAGCACCAGAGCGAGGCTTTGGTAGCTACACACAAGCAGATCTTTTAGAGAAAACGCGGATCCTTCGCGATGCTGGGTTTACAAGCCAGGAGTCCGAGCTTCTCCTTCGCCAAGGAATTGCAGGTCAGTACGTTTCGGGTTCCGTCACATTTGCGGCGCCTGGACAAGGGGCTCTTGCGCCTTCCGGAGGCAACGTTTTTGCCGCAACGACAAATCCAAATTACACTTTGATGAAGTTGACCACGCCTGCCGAATTCACCCAAGCTCGGACGTTCTTTAACAACCGAGCGCAAGACGCGCTAAGAAATCATCGAACATCCTACGCGCGCTCCGATTTTCTCTCCGCAGGAAATCACGAGGGTTATATTGAAACCTTTATAAGTCCAAGGCCAGATGGTGGCTATCGCATGGTCGACACAGCAGAGGCTCGAGCCGCCATTACGCAGCTCCAGCGAGAGATCAACTCCGTCTCTATCACCGATACGGGAAGAGTGAATATTCCCACAACGGGTTTAACAACGGAGCAATTTATTCAAGGAGAGGCGCTGTACTCTTCTGAGTATTTGAGTCACTACCAGGGCGTTCGCCAACGCGCGATCAGAGAGTTGCAAGAGTGGTTGAGCACAGTTGACTCTCCTTAAGTTTCGCAGCACAGAACATTACAAGAATTTAATAAACTAGCAACTCAGAAGCAATCTCTATCGCCTATAGTCTCATTTAAAATGGTAAGACTATTTTCGCTCTATTTTGTAACAGAAATCATAAAAACGTTTTTTCTTGGCGTTTTTATATTTATATCGATCATAACCATGCTTCAGTTTTTACAAATCTCCGAGTTAATTATCATTCACGGACTTACATTTATCCAGACGTTGAATATTCTAATGAATATGAGCATTAGTTTTTTACCGACGGTCTTTCCAATGAGTTTGCTTTTTGCTGTATTATTAACTTACTCAAGAATGAGTGCGGATTCAGAAATAGTGGCATTGCAGGCTTTGGGGTATGCGCCTTTTCAATTGATAATGCCCGCCATCGTTTTCTCGGCAATTCTCTTTGTTGTTTCCTATCAGACACTGGATGCCGTAGGTCCCATTTCTCGCAAAAAGTTTGACGATAATATTCAGTTGGTTCAAGGACAAAAAATTATCGAAAGTTTGGTTGAAAGAACGTTTGTGGAAAACTTTTTTAACCTTGTGCTGTATTTTAACGAAAAAGTGGATAAGACGAAAATGAAAGATCTTTTTATTCGCGATCAACGGGATCCACAGCATCCACGCACTATTCTCGCAAAATATGGTACTATCACTGCGGGTAGGAAAGATTTAAATCAAGTTGCCAAAATAGATTTGCAAGATGGGAAAATGTTTGAACAGAACAGTGAGTCGGGAATTGCGATTAAATTTGAATCCTATTCTTTGGAGGTGCTTTCCCCTATTAGTGTAAGGAAAGAAGACAGGGATTTGAATACCTACATCAACAAAGAGTTATTGAGTCTTCAGAATGACTCTAGGCTGAGTGAAAATAAACGTTTTGAAGTGGGTGTTGAACTTCACCGGCGTCTCAGCACAGCATTCTCCTGCTTCATTTTCGGTCTCCTCGGCGCAGTTTTAGGTATGAGTACAAATCGCCGCTCTGGTTCCTCTCGAGGTTTTATTCTGAGTGTCATTTGCATGGGAACTTATTGGTTAATGATTGCAGCTTTTTCGTCTGTGGCTAGTCACCCGTCAGTTCGCTCAGTATATATGTTGTGGATTCCCAATTTAATTTTTCTAGGCGTAGCTGCTTTATTTTACAAAAAAACTTCAATGGCTGGCTAGAATGAATATCATTTGTATTGTTGTATGTCTTTTGAGCGTATATCTCCATTTTTTTTCAAACATTGATATGCAAATTCAACAAATCCTCTTTTCTGAGGGAAGTTGGCTTATCTCGCCAGAAGACGCTTTTTTTAATTTTTTTTTCTATCTTTTACCCAAGATCATTGTGGTGTGTTGTGCTCTAGCATGCTTGTTCTTTTTGTTATTTACTAAATTTAAAAACAGAGAGTTGAAAGTCACAACAAGGGTTGGGCTCATCGTCGTCGTGTTGTGTATTTGTCTATATCCGGTATTTATCAATTTTTTAAAAGAGATCATACGACAACCGTGTCCAAGAGACTTAAAATATTTCGGAGGGCAGTACGGAGGCTCTTTGCTATCCTATTTTTTGCAACGAGGAGAGATTCGTTGTTTTCCAGGAGCTCATGCCTCCGCTCCATTTTCTCTTATCTCATTTAAATATTTATTTACGGATGACTACAACAGGGCCTTATTTTTGATTGTGATCTTACCCATTGCGACCTTGATCAGTCTTTACCAAGTTTTTAGAGGTGTTCACTTTGTTTCGGATACTGTTTTCACAGCTTTTGGCGCGTGGGTATTTGCTGACTATGCCTACAAACTGGTAGAAAAAAGCTATGCTGTTATTTATTCAAGCCCGAGGGAATAAAAATTTCGATGCGGCGATTGTCGGAACGACCTTGGGCGGTGTCGTTGCCAGCAATGGGTTTTGTGTCGGCGTAACTTGCAGCCGAGAGCCTGGCAGCAGGGATGTTAAAATCGCTAATAAATAAACGCACAACAGTTGTGGCGCGCATGGCACCCAACTCCCAATTGGTTTTAATATCTCCGTCGCCATTGAGGGGCTGATTGTCGGTGTGCCCCTCAACAACCACTGGGCGATTGGAATTTTTAAGAATAATGGCCAGTTTGCCCAGTGAAACAAAGGAGGCAGGATTCAGTGCTGCAGCTCCCGGCTGAAACAGATTCGACGACTGCAAACGGATACGAACGCCTTTGGAATCGTAGGTGATATCTTGAATAATGCTGCCTTTTTCTTCTTTGTTTAAACGCGAGTTAATTTTTTTTTGATAGTAGCTTTGCATATCGATGGGCATGGCATCTTTCATTTGCTTGCCGATGGGGTCCATTTCTGAACCCACTTGCATATTGAGGGGATTAAAGCCACCGCCGTAGATACCTAAATTAAGACTGTTGCGGATGGATCCTTCAAACTGTTTTTGTTTGTCGGGATTGGATTGCGACGTGGCATAAAGCACAACAAAAAATGCAAACAGGAGAGTGATGAAGTCGGCATAAGACACCAGCCAACGTTCATGGTTCTCGTGCTCCTCGTGCTTTTTCTTTTTAGCCATTTTCTTCTTCTATTCCAGTGTAGGCACGAAGTTTACGCTCAACAATTTTTGGATTGAGGCCAGCGCCGATCATCAAAGCGCCTTCAAGCAACGCCTGTCGCTCGGTCACATGGTGGTGAGCTTTCTTTTTAATTTTGTTACCAGCTGGTAAAAAGAAAAGATTCGCCGCTCCCACACCGTACACGGTGGCCACAAAAGCAACAGCAATACCGGGCCCGAGCTTTGTAGGATCCGAAAGGTTATTCATCACGTGAATCAATCCAAGAACGGCACCGATAATCCCGATGGTGGGGCAAAATCCACCGGCATCGGTCCAAACCTTTGCTCCGGAGGCAATAACTTCTTCTTCTTTTTGCATGCGGGTTTCAAAAATGTCGCGAACGGTGACGGGATCAATTCCATCGATCACCGCCGAAATGGCATCGCGAAAAAAATCGTTTTCAATGGTATTTAGGCGTTTTTCCAATGAAAGAATAGATTCTTTTTTGGCAATTTGCGCGCATTGGATGATTTCATCCAGATTTTTTTTCATATCCGTGTGCGAATCAAAAAACGTTTTTCCAAAGTATTTGAGGCCGGTTTTGAGGTCAGCCATGCTGTTGGAAAACATCACGGCACCTATGGTGCCCCCCAGCACGATAATTGCGGCGGTTAATTGCATCAGGGAATCAAGGTGACCCCCCTCCATTGCGTTACCACCCAAGATTGCTGCCAAACCAATTATGAAACCGAGAATTGTTGCTAAATCCATGAAATCAGTATGCCGATTCTCGCTGGGTGAAGGTAGTCGGGAGCTTAGAACCTGGACTTAGAACCCGGACCTTGCTAGAACACTGGGCATGGATAAAAACTGGTCCGATTGGATGTGGCAACAGACACATGCGATCAAGGATTTTTCACAGCTCAAAAATCAGCTACCCTGGGTTGAAAATGGGCTCGAAGCCACTTCGGCGTACTTCCGTCTCCAGATAACGCCGTATTATCTCAGCCTGCTCGACGCCAGCAATCCACAGGACCCTTTAGCAAAAATCTGTGTTCCCTCGTTACAAGAGTTGATCACCTCGGAGCAGGAACGGGTAGATCCCATCGGTGATCGTGTGAATACCGATGAGCTCAAACACAGTCCCACGGATGCCATCGTTCATCGCTATCCTGATCGCTGTTTGCTTCTTTTAACGCCTCTTTGTTCTTCCTACTGTCGCTATTGTTTTCGCCGCGAGATTGTGAGCAAAGCCGAAAATTCGGTCTCAGCAGACGTTTTAGAAAAATCATTCGAATATATAAAAAACACACCGCAGTTACGGGAAGTGATTCTCTCTGGTGGAGACCCACTTTTACTTTCCGACAACAAGCTTGCGGAAGTTTTACATAAGCTCGATGGGGTTAAGCACTTGCGATCGGTGCGTATTCACACGCGCTTTCCAATTTTTAATCCATTTCGTATCACCGATGAATTTGTAAAAATGCTCAGCGCATTTTCCCGGCCAATGGTCCTCATGCTGCATGTCATGCACCCACGAGAGGTTACCGGTGAGTTTAAAAAAGCCATGGCCAAGTTGCGCAAAGCCGGTGTTGTGCTGCTCAATCAAAGTGTTCTCATAAAGGGCTGCAACGATGATGTCGAAACTCTCAAAGAGTTGAGTTATTGCTTAGCAGATTGCGGGATTGTTCCGCAATATTTACATCTGTTAGATCTAGCCAAAGGCACATCACACTTCCGCGTCTCCATCGAGCAGGCGCAAAAACTTATGCAGGAATTGCGCGGGCGAATTTCGGGCCACCTCATTCCACAGCTCACTCTGGAAATCCCCGGGGGCTATGGCAAAATTCCCATGGAGACAAACTATTATCAGCAGCTCACTAAAGAATCCTATCAACTCAGTTCGCCACATTTGCCGCAAAAAAAAATAAACTACCGAGATCTCTAATGCGTACTCAACAAATATGTGATCGGCAATTTTTTCCTTTGTTTTGGACACAATTCTTAGGAGCCTTCAACGACAATTTGCTTAAAAATGCTCTGGTTATGATAGTGGCAACGCGAGCCATCTCTGTGTTTGGTGTTCCCTCCGATCAATCTGTGGCCTTGGCAGGGGGCCTATTTATTTTGCCCTTCTTTTTGTTCTCGGGTATTGCTGGAGAGCTTTCTGATAAATACGATAAAAGTCGTGTTCTCCAATCAACCAAATTATTGGAGATCGCTGTTATGCTTTTTTCGGCAGCAGCACTGTGGTTTGAAGATTTTGACTTTTTGATGATCACGTTATTTTTTATGGGGCTTCAGTCTACTTTTTTTGGCCCGGCCAAATTTAGTATACTGCCGCAACATTTGCCCTCCGAAAAACTAATGCAAGCCAATGCCTGGGTGGAAGCTGGAACTTTTTTGGCGATTTTGCTGGGGACGATATCTGGTGGGGTGCTTGTGTTAATGCCAAACGGTCTATTGATCGTTGCTGGCGTGTTAGTGTTCATTTCAATTCTTGGTTTTTTAACAAGTCTTTTCATTCCGCTGGCGCCATCCCCACACGCAGGACATTTTGCCATGGACTGGAATCCCCTCAGTACAACCTGGAAGCACTTTCAGCTTTCAGCCAAAGACCCCGTGGTGTTTTCGGCAATGATGGCGGGCTCCTGGTTTTGGTTTGTGGGGGCAATGATCCTTTCGCTTCTTCCTGCATTGTGCTTAAAGCATTTAAATCTGTCAGAGAGCTCGATAACCATTTACCTCGTGCTCTTTTCGGTGGGAGTGGGCTTCGGTTCTTTTTTATGCTCTCGCATCTCTAAAAATAAAGTGGATCTACGGCTCGTCTTTAAGGCTTTAATTGGTATGACAGCGTGTCTGTTATATCTCTCTGCCTTCAACAGCTCGTTGGTGGTGGCAGGAATTGGGCTTTTTTGCCTCTCGGTGGCCAGTGGACTTTATATCGTACCACTCAATACGCTGATCCAAGAACAGTCAGATATAAAGGTGCGCTCACAAGTCATTGCCGCTTATAACATCAGCAATTCATTTTTTATGGTGCTGGCATCCATTTTACTGATGCTATTGTTTTGGTTAAAGATTTCCATGGGTGGGATATTTTTTATTTTATTTCTAATGAGTTTTGCTGCGATTCTTCGTTTAAAAGGTACCCTGCAAGGCTCAACAAAAAAGGACCAAGAATAAGCCCTTTGAGTCCAAACAGGCTAATGCTGCCAATCAAACAGAAAAACGAGATAAAGGGGTTGATGACAGTGTTCGCTTGTGAAAGCAAAAGAACCCGAAGCACGTTGTCCATGGTAGATGCAATACCTCCCGTTACAATAAAAATTATTAACGACGATGCACCATACAGGTAATACCCATGAAAGGCTCCAACAACAATGATCGGCAAAAGACCAACCACGGGCACAAAAGAAAATGCGAAGGCCACGATAAAATAGACAGGCCACATATCAATCCCGCTCAACAGCGCCCCCATACTGATGATCACTCCTTGAGTGATTGCAACGATGAAGGTGGAAACCAAAGTGTCGTAGGCGCTCAGTTCACAAAACTGAAAAAGAGTTTTCAGTCGGTCTCGAGCTTTCGACGACTGAGTGTACATAAATATTTTAAATTTTGCATTTTTGTAGGAGCGCGCCACGATAAAAGAAGAAATAGAAAATACAAAAAGTCCTAACATGAGCTCTGGAAAACTTGCAATCACATGTAAAAAGCCAGAAACAATAAGCTCAGCGCCTTTGGCAATGGATTCGCTCAACTTAGCATCGACAAAACTGACGGCTTCTTGACTATCTAAGAAATAGGAGGCAACAGCCGTAAATGTTTGCTTGAGAGGAGTGAGCCAGTTGACGAGTTGATCCATAAGGTTACTTTTATTTGCAGCCTCCGGGAGTTTATTTAAGGTTGTAAAAAAGTGCGAAATACCAAAATACACCGCCGTCAGAAATCCCACTGTCGCTGCAGTGATGCCACCGACAATATATTTGCGTTTTAGTGGACTGTATGTGGCCATTCTCTTTTGGAATTCAAGGTAGGCCATATAGCAAATTGTGGAGAGTACAAAAATGGCGATGAAATCGGTGAGCATAATTCCAATGAGAGCGAGTGCTAAGAAAGAGTATAAAAAACGGCTTTCATGGACCATGGTTTGCCAATGGTCATTGCGCTGGAGCGTCTTCATTAAATTTTCCTTGGAATTGAGCCAGTCGGCTAGAAATAAATTTTGTGATATCTTGCTTTAGTACTTTGTGTTGAACGTAAAAATGTTTCAAGGTGACATCGCGTTTTAGAAGAGTTGAGGAGGAGGACATTAAAATCACGGGAACTTTGTTTTGATAGAGATTCGAATTTTTAATCGTTCGATCTCCCTGAATGAAGTCATCCATTCGCAAAAGAATTTCATGTCCAGAAATTTCGGGGATATTGATGTCGATAAACATAAGGTCATACTCATTGTTTGCCATATCTAAAAGCGCATCGTAAGGGTTTGCAACAATCTTGTAGATCAACTGGGAGGGACTGAACTTTCCGAGCATGCTGTCAAAGACTGCTGCCATGTCCAAATCGTCATCAACGATTAAAATATGCAGACATGTATCTACGATCATCTTTACTCCCCAATGACTGCCAACCTACAGTCGAATGACTGCAAACTTACAGTGGCCCAAACTTACCACGCTTCTGTTATTTTTTTCCACCAATTTTAAATTAAAAAAATGCGGAAGCCGAAGCTTCCGCATAAAACAGCTTGTGGTACTACTGGGCGTCGTAGTAGCTGTTTTGAGAAAAAAAACCTTGTTATAATTGAATCGGAAATGAAACGCTTGCTAACCAAGTTTTATTCTCAAGATCTACGCTGCCAAAATCTGCAGGACCAAAAGGACCAGCAGCTTGTACCTGAGCTGTGTCGTATTTAACTTCTTGATATTCAAGATTCACACTCACAGCCTGAAAACGAAGACCAGCACCAACTCTAAAACCTTTACCATCCTTAAATTTTGCATCAAATGAAGATCCATCCGGATCAAGCTCTCCGCCAGCGATGTAAGAGCCCCAAATTCTTAGGCCGTAGTCAGGCATTTGCATGCCGATGACAGGACCCCAGTTATAGGCCTTCGCGTTTTCTTTCCAATCGCCGAACTCAGATTTTGGCATTGAATAGCGGGCGTCTAAACCGAGAAAAAAAGCCTCATTTAAATGAAAGCCGAGGCGTGCACCGAGACCAAATCCAAAAACATCTCCGTCGGTCGTTCCAAGAGGCGCGGGAAAGTTAATTTCGCCGCTTCCCATTTCGTAAGTCACCGCTGGCTCAATAAATAAACCGCCGTCATCGTTTGCCTGCGCAAAATGAGCAGTCAAAAGTGCAATTGCAATGGATGCTAATTTAATAATTTTCACGTAAAACTCCTTAATTATTTTTTATCTACTTTATTACCGATTTCATTCGCTTTCGTTTTAGTTGCATCCATTGCATTCTGACCTGTGTGCTTTACCTTCTTGGCCACGCACTCCATTTTTCCATTGATCATTTCACATGTTTTATCTTTAATATCTCGAGCTGTATTTTTAACCGAATCTACGGTTTTATTTTTAACGTTTTCAGCTTTTTCGAGGTTTGTTTCTTCAGCTTGAACCGAAAAAGCACCGAAAATTCCTAAACACAATAGTGTGAGTGTCGACAGTTTTTTCATAATCACCTTTCTGTGTGAATTTTTAATAGATTTTAATTTCATATTTTTTGCGACCGCCTTTGCAACAAGCACAGGCGGCCGTTAATAACTGACTAAGGAAGCTTCGTAGAGCTTCGACCAGTGACCAGAGAGCCAACAAAGCTCACGGCCGCTAAAATCAAGAATGCGATAAGCAACATTCTGCCAATTTCCATAGATAATCCGCCCACTCCGCTTGCGCCTAAAAAGTAAGCAACCAATGCGATAACAAAAAAACCAATTGCTGCACGTACCATTTTTATCCTCCTTATAATTTTAATACATGGATGCGAATCAAATTTCGGCATCCATTCACGTCTCTTGTCATTTCTATTGAGCAAGCAATGTGCCAGTAATTATTAAGCATTTAGAGGCTTTAAATCAATTACCGTGGTATTTAGATTATTTTCGTCCAAAAGAAGTACGTTTTCTTGAGTATTATTTGGACCTGTGTTAGCTAAGATCTGAGCCTTTAGGAGGATTACATGAAATCATATGCTGGAAAGACCGTAGCGGTCGTGGATGACGACGTTGATGTGCAAGAACTGGTAGAGGCTTTTTTTCGCCAAAAAGATTTTAAAGTCTTGGTCTATGGAGACGCGGAAAGTGCCATGGAAGCTCTGGAGGCCGATCCCTCAGTTTGGGATGTCGCTTTAGTAGATTTGCATTTGCCTAAAATGAGTGGTTTGGATTTCACGCTGGCGGCAAAGAAGATCACGCAAAATATACCGATCATTTTAATCACAACAAGTAAATCTGCAGAAATGGCCGTGGATGCCATCGAAAAAGGGGCCTACGATTTTATTGTAAAGCCCATTCACTTTCCACAGCTATATATATCTGTGCAACGGGCACTGCACTTTAAAAATCTACAAGGTGATATTTCAGACTTGCGAACGCATGTTAAAAATCTCAAAAATCCCCACGGCTCGATCATTGGCAAGAGTCCAAGATTTCTTGATGCTTTAAATATTTCGAAACGTGTGGCACCGACTACGACCAACATCTTTATTTCGGGAGAGAGCGGTACCGGAAAAGAAGTTTTTGCAAAGTATATTCACAACGAAAGCACTAGAAAAAAGGGGCCCTTTGTTGCTATCAATTGCTCAGCGATTCCAGAAAATCTTCTCGAGTCAGAACTTTTTGGTCATGCAAAAGGTGCTTTTACGGGAGCCCAGGATAAGAAGATTGGTTTATTTGAAGAGGCCGAAGATGGAACGCTTTTCTTAGACGAAATCGGCGACCTCAGCTTGCCTTTGCAAGCAAAAATCCTGCGAGTGCTCCAGGAAAAGAAAATTAAACGCGTGGGCGAAAATCAACAGCGAGCCGTTAACTGTCGGATCATTTCGGCAACCCATAAAGATTTGATCTCTGAAATTAAACACGGTCGTTTTCGTGAGGATTTGTATTTTCGATTGAAAGTGATTCCTATCCATTTACCACCACTTCGCGAACGCCGGGAAGACATCCTGCCTCTCGCTGAAACCTTTATGCGAAAATTCTCTCTGGAGAACGGGTCGACTGCTAAAAAATTCTCTACGGAAGCCATCGAATTTCTGCTTTCCAATTCCTGGAGAGGGAATGTTCGCGAGCTTGAAAACGCCGTGGAGCGAGCCGTCGTTATCGCTATGGGAGAAGAGATTCTAAAAAAAGATTTTATGCTAGATCAATTTGAATCCGTGGATTTTTCAGAAGATTCAATGCTAGACTTAACCACCGTCGAAAATAAAGGGTTTTACGTACCCTACAGTGCAGACAATATTGTAACTCTCGAAGAAGTGATGAACAGGTACATCGAATACACCGTCAAAAAGAACAACGGCGCGCGCGATAAAACCGCCCGCGAAATCGGTATCGATCGAAAGACTCTCTACAAGCGATTGTCAAAAGCTAGCGAATCGACACTAGAGAACTAACTAAAGCACGAAGCACAAAAAGAAAGAGGTGACGGGGTGGTCACCTCTTAAGATGGGAAGGGCTGGCGGGAGCTAGTTTCTCAACGCAAATATCAATGCGTGCGAGGCTTTGCTTGGATATTTCATCTTGTCTGCAGAAGTGGGCAACCCCGCGGCAACAAGTGAATTTTTAATCTTACTATCTTGGGTGTTTAACCAATCAGAGACTGTCGATGGCTGTTGGGCCATGCTGTGAGTTTCTACAGTCACATTCTTAATAGACTTTACGAATTTAGAAATGGCTTCGTTGCGCTTTTTTGCTAGATCCACCTGTTTTGGTGAGAGCTTTTCTTTTTGTTCCGAAGGATACTCCTGATCTGCCCAAGCGAGTACGATGACTTGATCCAGTTTATTTTTATCCATCTTATTTAACGTCATCAAGGTGCGGATAGATTCTTTTGATTCTCCATTGAGTTTTGAAGAATTCTTTGAAAATTTTATTTCAACAAAACTGTGAGCGTCTATCTTCTCGGCAGTGGTTTCGGAGACCGCTGCACCTTCTTGCTCTGTAGTATAAGGAACGCGTGGTGCATCCGAAGAGCTAGTGTCGCTAGGCTTAGTTGAAGAGGCGCAGGCGACAACGAATGCGCAGAAAACGCTGATCACCATAAAGCCAATAAAACTTTTTTTAAAAAAAACATCTCTAACTTTAACAACATCTTTTTGCTGTGATTTTTTTTGTGAATGCATGAAGGCGCTCCTTGTCTGTAAAGACTTATATTTTTGCTGTTTGCATAACTCATCAATTATGATTAACCACTAAGTAAGGCAATTGGAATGCCAAACCATAAATCAAGGAGAGCCCAACTGCGGTGGCAAAGAATGGTTTACATGTTCAATTAAAGTACTTTAAGTGGAAATTTAGAACTCAAAAAAGTCTATTTATAGAACATAAGCGTATGTGGCAGTGGGTTTGCGGACTTGGTGTATCATTTGCAAAGAATTAGAGCGATGAACACGTTTAAAATCTTAATAGTCGATGATCAAGAGGGTGATATTTCTCGGTTGATGAAATCACTGGAGCACCCCTCGGTCACATTTGTATCGGCGACCAGCGGGGTCGAGGCATTAAGTATTTTAGCAAGCTCACCGGACATCGAGCTGGCATTGGTGGATACACAAATGCCCGGAATGAACGGTTTTGAGCTGGCCGCACGAATGCGAAATGTGGATCAAACAAAGCACATTCCAATTATGTTCTTAACTGAAAATATCACGTCGAATGTCTGTGATTTTAAAGTTTACGACGTGGCTGCCACTGATATTTTGTCGAAGCCGGTTAATATGGAAATATTAAAATCCAAAATCGATGTCTTTAAGAAATTGCGGGAAAAACGGCTCGCCGTCGACGAAAAAGTAGTGATGCTTGAAAAGGTAACTCAAGATTTGGTGGAGGCGCGTAAGATAGCCGAAGAAGCGGATCAGGCCAAATCGGCTTTTCTGGCCAACATGAGTCATGAGATTCGAACTCCCATGTCTTCGATCTTGGGTTTTGCAGACCTTATCAAAAACAGTCGGCTCGAGCCCGAAAAAGTAAGCAGTTATATTGATATCATCATCCGCAACGGCAAACACTTACTAGACATTATCAACGACGTCCTCGATTTATCGAAGGTCGAAGCTGGGCAATTAAACGTTGATATTACAAACGTTAATTTAAAAAAATTAATTGAAGAAGTCGTACTTTTTTTAAGCAGTGTGGCTGAATACAACAAGGTTTCCTTAATTATTGGTAAAAGCTTTAAAGAAGAGATCTTTATCAAAGCCGATTCTACTCGTCTTAAGCAAGTTTTAATCAACTTGATTGGGAATTCGATTAAGTTTTCAAAAGGCGGGACCGTGCTTATTGATAGTCAAATTTCAGAGACCACTATTGATATCGTCATTGAAGATAACGGGATCGGGATTCCTATTGAGAAACAAAAGCAACTCTTTATTCCTTTTAGTCAGCTCACCGATCGCAACTCAGAGCTCACAATGCGGGGTACGGGGCTGGGTTTATGTCTTTCAAAAAAATTAATGCAAAATATGAACGGAGATATCTTGCTCGCACGCTCGGCTCCCAACCAGGGGACAACTTTTTTGGTGCGCACCTTGCTTGGGGATTCCCATATTGCAGAATTTTCCCCCATCCAAACGTGGTCGCCCATCGAAAAAGAGTGCTTAAAAAATCTAAAAATTTTTGTTGTGGACGACTCGAAAGACAATCAAATGTTGCTGCAGATCATGCTCGAAAAGTATGGAGCCACCATTGACTTTGCAGAAGATGGGCGACAGGCGGTGGAGCAAGTGAATAATAAGCAGTTTGATATTGTTCTGATGGATTATAAAATGCCGATCATGGATGGATTTAAAGCCACCCAAAACATTAGAATGAGTGGAAACCCGGTGCCGATTATTTTACTCACCGCAAATGCGATGAAGGGCGAAAGAGAAAAGTCATTACAAGCAGGAGCTGATGCCTACATCTCAAAGCCCATCGATTGGAGCGCCTTGCTTCAATCAATTCTCTATCTCGTCAAACCGATCGTTAAAATTATTTAGGCGGCATTATGATTTTGATTGGGCCGCAAATTTTTTCTGAGCAGACTGAAGCCAAAGTTTAAATTGATGAATGAGTTCGCTTCCCTCCGTTAGGAGAGTGTCAGATGTAAGGTCTTCCATTTGAGAAGCAATGGGTACCAATTCATCAAAACCAAAACTTGTGGCGTTTCCAACAAGTTGATGGCCGATACGATTGAATTCTTTGACGGAGTTTTCGGAAAGACTTTGCTGAAGCGTGTCCACATCCTGGGCTCTTCGTTGCAGATAAGTCTCGATGACTTCTAAAGGTAGTTCCAATTCCATGGCCATTATATAGCACAGTGATTTTTTGAAATCTATTTTTTAAAAGCCTCGTTAAAAAATCGGTGATTTTTTCCCAAAAAAATAAATAAAACGTACTTTTTTTGGACCACCTATGAACTGTAACCGAATATGACGGAGATGAGTGTTGGCCCAAGTATTGCGATAGTGTTGGGTAAGTCGACATTCAAAAGTAATTGAAGACACACAGGGAGACAAAAAATGAGTACGCACAAAAGAAAAGTTTTGATTATCGAGGATGATAAAGACATGGCTAATGTTATTAAGTACCGCATTGAGTCCTTTGGTGGCGCCCATTGTGATATGGTCAGTGACCCCTACGAAGCACTCAATCTATTGAGCGATTTTGCCTATGACATCGTACTTGTGGACCAAAAACTTCCCGGAATGCTAGGTTCCAACGTTCTCACCCAAGTGGATCGTTTTATTGATATTGATCCTACGCTTTCCGAGCTCAATCGATTCAGTTACAAAATCCCGGTTGTTTTAATGTCTGGCTCGCCCATCAAACTTGGCAGCCGCTACAAACTTAAACATTTTAGCATACAAAAAATTCTCGATAAAAAAACAGAACTTGCTTCTTATCTTAAGCATACTTTTGGAGAAGCTAAGCCCTATAAAATTGAAGCAACAGCATAGATTTTAAACACTAAAACAAGGAGAAGTTATGTATCAGCAAAATTTTAAAAAACTGCCAGCCGCACAGCATTCACTCACACAGCGGATCATTAATAACCAGCAAGGAAGAATTGGTTATCTCGTAGCTTGGATGCTTGGTGTTCCCGCATCTTTGCTGTTTGTGATTTTTTTAATTCGCGGCTGATAAAAATAGAATATCTATAAATATTAAATTCTGAAACTAAATGAACACATAAAAGGAGAAATGTATGAATAAAGATATCGTTAAAGGAAAATGGCTAGAAATTAAAGGCGAAGTTCAAAAGGCGTGGGGTAAACTCACAAACGACGAACTCGATAAAACGGAAGGCGACATGAAAGCTGTTGCTGGTTTAATTCAACAAAAATACGGTGAAACCAAAGACGGTTTTCAAGAAAAACTCGATGGTATTTACGGTCGTTTTGTTGGTGCTAAAGATACGGCGGCAGAAAAGGTAAAAGATACCCTCCGCAAGCCTGAAGACAAAACAACTCCAACAGTAACTGGTCAGTACTAAGTCTAAAAATTAACTTATTAATAAAGGAAATAACTATATGAATAACCAAACAAATTACAACGACACTATGAATGGCGCCACAAAAGCAGCGAAAGATCTTAAAAAGAACGCTGAAGGAAAAGCGATGGAGTACGGAAGCGAACTCAATAAACTGAGCGAAGACGCTGGAAAAAAAGTTGGCGAAGTCGCTTCGCAAGTAAAATCCGTCGCGGATGAATATATGGCTTCTGGTCGTGAGTACATGGAGCGTAGCCAAGAATACGTTAAATCAAATCCAGAGCGCAGTATTGCTATAGCTTTAGGTTTAGGTGCCGTGATTGGTGGACTTGCAGTATTCGCCCTTCGCAAGAAGTAGTTTTTGCGTAATGAACCCAGCTCTTTACAAAGAGTGCTGGGTTTAGCACTAGAGGAGGTCAATATGATAGCTTTCATTTTACTTAAATTAAACGAGTTTTGGCGGAGAATTGCATTTTATTTGCGTTGTCATTTGTACAACCGTATCTTCAAAAGGTCCTTAAAGAACAAAGAGAGCTTACGGGCTGCTCGCAGAAGTGATCAAAATGGCAATTATGATATCGACGGTGTTTCTTTTGATGGAGACCATATTTTCGTCAACGGCAAAATCATCTAGCAATTGAATTAAACAGCTCTGAAAGGAATCAGTATGAAAAAACACATGACAAAATTTTTAAGTTTACTCACTTCATTGACGTTGCTATCCGCAGTAGGAGGGGCTCAAGAAGCCGGCGGCCCTGCAGCAGGCTCCATTATTTCTGAGCCCCGAGCGCTCGCTACTGAGAGCGAACTCAAGCCGCATCTTGGGTTTCTCCTCGGCCTTTCCAATCCTGAAGGCGCCTATTCTTCAGGGGCAGAGATCGGTCTCACAATGGGCTACCAGTTTTACATTCCCTATTCGTTAGGTTTTGAGTTGTCTACCGTTGGCAACGAATCGAGTTCAGACTCTGCAGAACTCAGACGAACAAAAGTGATTGCGCAGTTGAACTATAATTTTGCTGGAAATATCCCGGTGATTTCAAAATCCTATGTCGGTTTAGGAATGGGCCCCATGCTTGAATCTTTCCGAGGTGATGATGAGGTCGTTTGGGGTGTTATGCCGATCATTGGCTTTGATATTCCGCTGACTGGTGGTAAGACTGAGAACAATTTTTCACTTGGTGGAAACGCAAGGTATCTTATAAGTTCTAGTGGTTTGCCGAATGTTTTCTCAACCAATGTGGCTGCGAAGTATTGGTTCTGAGCAATTTAAGTGTCTTTCTAATTTTTGGATTCATACTAGCCCCGGTGGTGTGTCGAGCCGAGGCTATTGGTTCAGAAGTTAAGCCTGCACAAACGGTACAAAAAGACGACTTTATGCCCGGTGGTTCTGCGCTGAATAAACCATTAAAGAATCGATATTCATTTTTTTTACACAAGCGAAATTTTCTCTTGCCAGTGAGTTATAACTGGCAGCCTCACAACGAACTTTACAGTGGCATTGCACCGCAAACAAATAGTTCAGCGCCATTTTACGAAAAAACGGAAGCCGAATTTCAAATTAGTTTTTTTGCGCCGTTAATAGAAAATGTTTTCTTTGAAGATTTAGACCTCCTTTTGGCTTACACTCACCATGCTTGGTGGCAGCTCTACAACTCGTCGTGGTCGAAACCCTTTCGTGAAACAAATTATGCGCCCGAGTTGTTCTTTAGAAAGTCTGTCGAATTGAAAGAGGGGGACGATAAACGGTTTCTCTTTTTAGATGTAGGCTATATACATGAGTCGAACGGCCAATTCGAGTCGCTTTCGCGAAGTTGGAACCGGGTCTTTTTCCGCACACATGTGAGTGCAGAAAAGTTTTTAATAGTCCTATCGACGTGGTATCGCGTTCCGGAAAAAAATAGTAAAGATGAAAACCCTGGAATCCAAGATTATTATGGCTATGGCGATCTCGCTTTATTTTATGCTTTGGGAAGCCATACATTGGATCTTAAACTGCCATTTTCTAAAAGCCCCGGCGTGGAATTTGGTTACTCTTATCCGATCAAAGATTTTTATCGACTCTATGTGAATTATAAATATGGATATGGCCACTCATTGATTGAATACAACAAAGCCATTGAGCGTGTTGGCATAGGTATCACTCTTGAGGGTGGAATGGATCGCAGATAGTTGCGTGGCCTCGTTGGCATTTTGAGTGGAAAAAGCGTACCGCATTTATTATTTTTCGTGGAAAATATATCCGTTTAAATTTTAAACTCGTTTTTAAGGCCGATTCGCAATCGGCACAAGGTTTGCTCTTATAGTTAGTCAATGAGTACGGAACGCGGGTGTTCCCGAAATAGGAAACTAATCAAGGAGTGTTTATGCAAAAGCAAAACAACAACCAACAAGACGTAGAAAAAAAACAAACAGCTGTTGGACAGCGCGACCAGCAAGGCAATAAAGGTTTTGAAAAACCGGTTCGTCGTGATGAAGACATGGACAAAGAGGAAAATCAAAGCATCGAGCAAGCGCCGAACAAAGATAAAAATTCTAAAGTGTAGTAACAGCATAGAGACTGGCCCCAAGCGTCCCCCCCCGATAGCGGGGCCAATCTTTACTGTTTCTAATTCAAAAAGGAGAATAATATATGAGACTTTTTAGAAATATAACGGTGGCAGTTGCTCTCGTTTGTGGGATTTTTTTGTCACAAAACTCGTTAGCGACCCCTATTGTCGCTGCCGAAAACTCTACGGCCCTCAATGCAAAAGACGCTGAAGGAACGACTAAAACGCCGCTTGATCAAATGAAGGGTAGCGATAAAGATATTGAAACCACTCGACAAATTCGCCAAGCACTAATGGACGACGACTCTTTATCGACGAACGCGAGAAACGTGAAAGTTATCACACTCAACGATAAAGTTACCATTCGTGGAGCTGTAAACTCGAGCGACGAACTTCGCAGAGTTATTAGTCTTGCTAAAAAGACAGCATCCAAAAACTCACAGGTTGTCCACGATCTTAATGTCGTAAAATAAGCGAACGCAATAACCTACTAACCAGTCAATGCTATAGGAGCTACTATGGAAAATAACAAAGAATTAAAAAAATCAGTATTCGGAATTTTTCAAACGCAAATTGCGTTGGAGTTTTGTATAACAAAGTTAAAAGAAAAAGGCTTTTTTGGGGCAGATATTTCTGTACTTATGCCTTCAAAATCAGAAACCAAAACCTTTGCCCATGAGAACTCAACAAAATCACCAGAATTTGCTACGGGTGGCGCAGCCGGCGGAGCTGTTCTCGGTGGAGTTCTCGGCTGGCTTGCTGGAATTGGCACGCTTGCCATTCCGGGAGTGGGTCCATTTATCGCAGCCGGTCCCATCGTTGCAGCTCTTTCGGGTGCGGGTATCGGTGGAGCCATCGGCGGAATTTCTGGAGCTCTCGTGGGACTTGGTGTTCCTGAGTACGAAGCCAAACGCTATGAATCCTTGGTAAACGCTGGAGGCATGCTGTTGTCTGTTCATGTGGGAACGGCGGCTCTGCAGGACTCTGCGCTTGAGATTCTTAAAGAGTGTGGCGCATCTGACATTTGTGTTAAAAAGGAATCTAAGGGGTCAGAGCTCGACAAAAAAGACTACCCTGATCGCGCTGATGCGATTGCAGTGACACGTGCGCAAACAAACATACCACCAGAATTGCACGTTAATACTTCAAGACCTATCTAGTGAATGCGTTAGTTTTTGAAGGATAACCTGCTATGAGTCGAAGGCTTTGCGCCTTCGACTCATTTGTTATTTTCCAAAGTACAAATTTTGTACGGTATTCCGCCTAGCGTTCTAAAAATAACCTATTTTTCATGCCGGTGTCCCTGAAATCTTGTTTTGCAGAGCTTTCTTTTGGCACTGGGCTTGCTCTATCTAGCTGTGACTCAACAGATCTATCGTTTAAAAAAGGACCTAGCATGCTTTTAAGACAAGTTTCAATTTTCATAGCCACATATTTTTTACGCGAAAAATTTTCGCGTCCGCAAAACAATTGGATCAGCGACTCTACAAAAGCGCTGACCTATTCGGCCATTACCAATATGTTTATTACAAAGTTCAGTGTTCTTCTTAAAAAGAGCATCGTGGTGATTCCCCTTGTCGTTTTGGGAACGGTTCTTGGCGTTTTCTGCTATCTCGATCTTATGAACGTTGTAGACAATGGCGTGAAACAATTTGCACCGTCGTTCTTAATCAACCTCGCAGTTACGATCCTGAGCTTTTCAGGTGCCGTGTATATGCTTAAATCTCCCAAAGACTCCGAAGTGAGTGATGATGAAGCAGCCAGTACCGAACGTGGAACCGATCCTCTCCAAACGGCAGGGATTCAGATTCAAGAAAATTTAGCATTTTTTAAGCGTGGTTTTGCACAAGCCTTCGAAAAATCTGCTGAGAGTCTAAATCTAAATTCCGTCGGAACTTCTAACGAAAAGTCCCATGATTAAGAATATTAAATTATGGAAGCTCATAGATTACATGGTGTGGTCGTTGCCCCTCGCCGCAATGATATTGTCATTCTATCTCATTTTTGATTACTATGCGTCCCGTGATATCAATCTTCGGATCGTTTTTAAAGATGCCTCTTCCATTGAGCCACAAAAAACTCAGCTCGTTTACAAAGGCATTGTGGTTGGTGTAGTAGAGGGAGTGCAGCTGGATGAAAAAAGTCATGGCGTTGTTGTGCGTGCAAGTCTCGACAGAGAAGCCAATGATCTCGCAGCGGATGGAACACGGTTTAAAATTGTTCAGCCTAAGGTAGGATTTTCTGGTATTAGCGGTCTTGAGACATTGCTTAAGGGCTCTTACATTAAAATCGAAAAGGGCAACACCGATCAAGGCCTCAAACAAAAAATAAAAACTGAGTTTGCAGGAATCACAACCGACGAAGAAGACGAAATGCACGACGCGACGGCGTATGTGCTGCGCGCTAGTAATGGCAAAGGCCTCAATGTGGGGATGCCCATCGAATTTAAAGGGGTTAAGATTGGCTCCGTAGTGTCCATTGATTTTGAAGGTCTCACTAAACAGGGTGTATTTAATTATCAAGACATTCTGGTAAAAATTGGTATCGACAATAAATATACAGACATCATAAATGCCGAAAGTCGTTTTTGGAAACGTCCTGCCGTGAACGCCCGCTTGGATGTGAGTGGAATGAATTTTGAAATTTCGTCCTTAGAGGCCTTGTTAAAAGGCGGCATTCTCGTGGAAAGCTCCAATCCCAACGCAGAGGCAGCCCCCGCAGGGCACCAGTTTGCGCTCCACGAAAAAATGCCAGCAAAAAGATCATCAGAGGCCGAAGTAAAAGTTTTTCAGCTCATCACCAACGATGCTGAATCCCTGCAAAAAAACGATCCTGTATTTTACAGAGGAATCAAAACCGGTGCAATTCAGGATGTTCACTTAAAAGACGATGGCCGTGCGGTGGTTCGTGTGCGCGTAAATGCTCAGCATAAACACCTTGTTAAAGCCAACTCGGTTTTTTGGCGCAAATCAGCCGTGGATAGTAAACTGGGATGGTCGGGGCTCTCGCTGCGTGTTTCGTCTTTAGAAAGCCTTGTGCGCGGTGGAATTAACTTTGCAACGCCGACCAAATTGGGCGCTGAAGTTCAAGACGGATTTTCCTTTGCATTGAACGACCGAGAGCCTGAGGAGGATTGGAAAAACTGGAAACCTCAGTTTCCACAAAAAGTTCATACAACAGATCTGAGCTTGCGCTATGAGTGATCACATATTTTGCGAAAATTGTGGTTCATTATCCTTAAAAAAAAGCCAAGGGGCGAACAAGTTGTTAGCGCCGTTTGTTTTAACTGCCTTATTCTTATATATGCCAGCCATGTTCTTGCCGTTTATGACCATTGAAATCAACGGCATTAAAAACACGTCGACAATTTACCAAAGCGTCGTCTCTCTTTCAAAACAAGGGTCTTGGTTTATTGCGATTATTGTGCTGCTCGCAAGCATTGTTATTCCCGTTGGGAAACTGGGTTTGCTGCTGTTCTTAGAGCTTACAAAAGATATTTCCTTGCGAGCAGGGTTGCGAGAAAAGTTATTTAAATTTGTAGAGATGATCGGTAAATGGTCTATGTTAGATGTATTTTTACTGGCTCTTATGGTAACCATTTTAAAACTAAAACCTTGGATGAATGTGACAGTTGAACCCGGTGCTTTATTTTTTGCTATGGTGGTTATTTTTACAATGCTGGCCTCGCAAAACTTCGACAAACACCATCAGCCGCAGAAGGCCTCGTAGGAAGCTGTAAAAATGTTTTTCTATATCCTATTCATCTTTTTAAATTTTAAAAGCGCACAGGCACAGCAAGTAGCTAAACCGACGACTCAGCAACAACCAACAGAGCCCGAAAAACCGCAGAACAAATTGATGCTTGCCGTAGTGGGAAGCAAAACCCTCGCAGAGAGCGTGCAAGGAGATAGCTGGTCTTTTGAGCGGCCCTCTGTGGGTGTGGAAATCCACGCCAACGAATTCGTTGCCGCGCAAACCTCTCTCACTCTCCTCGATCAACAGTATGTTTTAGACAAAGGTGGGTCCAGTGTTCTTTTTGAAAGACGCAGGCTCATTTTACCTGTCATGATCTCCTACCGAGCGTTCCCCTGGTTTTACGTTTCCGCAGGGCCCTACATCGGAGTGGCTCTCAACGAAATACAAACCTACCGTAGAGGATTAAATCCTGCTCTGAGACCTCCTAAAAGCTCGATGGATGATTTTTTGGAGTTTGGTTTTGTAACAGCATTGCAGTTTTTTATTCCAGTGACTAAAAAAATCGAAGGAATGGCCAGTATCTACTACTATGCACCTTACGATGAGACGCAGTTAAAAAAATCCAATTCGTTATTTTTTCTCTTTGGAGTTAAGTTTGGATTGGGAAAATGAGCCGCCTCCACTGGAAACTTTTTTGCAGTGCCATCGCTGTGTTGATCGCGTGGAGTGCGCGGGCCGATGAGCCGGTGATGATGCCCGAGCCCGAAAAAGAAAAACCATTCTTTTCAAAGCTATTGTCAAATCTAGAAGACTCGCGCGAAGGAATGTCCACGTTTTTAGTGGATAAATCCAACGAGATCGATCTTCTCTTTGCCAATCCCAACTATTTGGCTACGAGAAACACCACAAACCTGCGTTTATCAAATACAATGAAAGTTGCCGACGAAGAGGGCTTTAATAACGACTTCGATATTTCGTTTAAATTAAACCTACCACGCAGTCAGGACAAGCTGCAGTTTCAATTCGATCAGGCAGTGGACGAGTTTAGGGCTGGCGATGGCGATCAAAGTTATAACCAAAACCTAAATCAAACGGCTGAGCAAAGACAAATCGGTCGCGGACGAGCCGGAATTAACTTTTATCAAAATGTTTTCGACACTGATGTAAGGCTCACTGCCGGGGTCCGAATCAAAGATCAGCTGATTCCATGGACTAACGTAAAATTACGAAACTACCTTTTAAAAACCAGAAACGATAAGCATCTTATGGAGCTCATCCAAGATTATTACGGCGAAACGGCCGAGGGGCTCGAGCATAAAGGGTATTTGGCCTATACGTACAAAATCAACGAGCGGTTTTTATTTCGCGTTTCTAACGAAAGCCAGTACCGAGATTTCGACAATAGTTTTCAAATCAGTCAGGGCATGACGATTTTTCATAACGTCGACTATGGGCACTCTTTGGCCTACGGTGTGTTCGCGCTTTCTAAAAATCCTGCGGCGCAGTCGGTTTACTTTGTGGACTCCTACACGGCAAGCGTTGCCTATCGCCGACGGCTTTACAAAAGGCACTATTATTTAACAATTCGCCCCGGTGTGATTAGTCCTAAGGACAAAGATTGGGAGCTATTAGCAGGTATACAAATAGGAATCGATATTTTTTTTGGAAATCCATAAACGTAAGAGGGAGGCATAAATGCCAAGTTTAAAAACCATCAGTCAAAGTAAAACAAAAAAAGATACCACAGGTGTCATCACGCAGCTTTTAAAGGATCATAAAAAAATGAAAGCGTTGATGAAAAAGATAAAAGCGCCTAGGACCTCCGATAAAGTCTGCGAAAAAACCTACCAGGTGTTATTGATGATCCTGCACCCCCACGTAAAGTCCGAAGAAAAATCACTGCTCAATGTACTTAAGGGCCACCCGCTGTTTGACGACATGGCTCAAGAGGGCTACGAGGAACATCGTATGCATGAGACAGTGCTCGGCCGAATCGACCGAACAAAAGACTTGCAAAAAAAATGTGTGCGAATCAAGATTTACTGTGAAATGCTAGAGCACCATCTCGATGAAGAAGAGGAAGACTTATTCCCGGCTTTTAAAGATTACTCCGCCAAATCGACGCGTAAAAAAATGGGAACTGTTTTCAGAAAAGAGCGAGAAAAGCGCAAAAACAAGCGCGAAGAAAAAATGTACAAAGAGACGGTGGAAAATCGCAGCGTTTAACTGAATCACGAACGAGGGCAAAGCATGCGCACGAATAATAACGAAGTTTATGTACTGGGCAGTTCACGGGTTCCCTTTGTAAAAAGTCAAACAACCTACAGCAATACAAAACGCAAAGAGCTCATGGTGGCCGCGTTGAATGGTTTGGTGGAGCGTTATAAACTGACCGGCGTGTTGATTGATGACACCGCTCTGGGAGCGGTGATGAACGGGTCGGCAGATTTTAATTTAGCGCGTGAAGCCATCCTGTCAACAGCTGTGCACCCGGATTCTCCTGGCGTGAATGTGCAGCGCGCCTGTGGAACGGGGCTTGAGGCCGCTTGGCTCATCGCTATGAAAGCGCACACCGGTTCCATCGACCTTGGCATCGCCGGCGGTGTGGACACAAACAGCGATCTCCCCATCGAAGTTTCAGACGAGCTGCAAAAAATCCTCCTCGGCGCCAACAAAGCCAAAACCTTCGGCGAAAAATTCGGCGTTTTTAAAGATCTTCGTATATCGCACTTTAAACCCAAGGCGCCCAGTGTGGACGAACCCCGCACGCATCTTTCCATGGGAGACCACACTGAATTAATGGTGAAGGAATGGAAAATTCCACGTCAGGCTCAGGACGAGTTAGCCCTGCGCAGCCACCAGCGTTCGGCCAAGGCCTATGATGAAGGTTTTTTTGACGACCTTGTCGTGCCTTTTTTGGACCTCAAGCGCGATGGAATTTTACGGGCTGATACTACAATTGAGAAGCTTGCTAAATTAAAACCCGCCTACGACAAAGTGAATGGAACATTGACCGCAGGCAACAGCACAGCTCTCACAGACGGAGCGGCCAGTGTGCTTATTGCCAACTCCGTGGGAGCTAGTCGCATCGGTGCAAAGCCGCTAGCCAAGTTTGTGGATTTTCAAACTGCCGCCGTAGATTTCCCAAAAGGGGCTGGGCTTTTAATGGCACCAACCAAAGCCGTGGCCCAGTTGCTCAACCGCAACAAACTCACATTCCAAGATTTTGATTTTTTCGAAATCCACGAAGCCTTCGCCGGCCAAGTGCTGTGCAATCTCAAAGCTTGGGAATCCGCCGAGTATTGCAAAAACGTTTTAGGCCTGCAGTCTCCGTTGGGAGCCATCGATGTGAGCAAACTCAACGTGGTTGGTAGTAGTTTGGCCCAAGGCCATCCCTTTGCAGCCACTGGCGCGCGCATTGTTGGTGTACTTGCAAAATTATTAAGCCGTAGCGGCAAAAAGCGCGGCCTCATTTCCATCTGCACCGCCGGTGGAATGGGTGTTGCGGCTATTATGGAGTCTGTTTAAATTTCGCTTTTAAATTGCGGGTCGCGCATGGCCATCATGACTCCCGAAAAGAGCCAAAAAAAACAACTCTCGGGGTTGTACACGATGCCTTCTGCCCCGTAAGAGCCTAATGCGATTGCCATGAGTGATGCATAAATAGCCATTTGCGCGCCCAAAATTTGTGGTCGCTCTTCGGTGCGCCAAATTCGAAAGCCAATGTACAAAACACTCAAAATCATTGCTGTTACGATAAGAAGCCCAGGGATACCGATCTCGATAACCAAAAGGATAAATAAATTATCAGAAAAAAAATATCTTTGCGGAAAGTGTGGATCGGTTTTTTGTAAATCAAGGAAAGCCCCTGCTGAAGCTCCCACGCGTGAAAACCCCGCACCGAAGGGAACATCGCTGGCGTATTGTAAAAAGCGACCCATCGATCCTCGTCGCGCATTTGACATCGCTTCGAAGTCGAAGGTCGATAGGCTGCGCTCGAGCGATCTTTCGTTGTCCTCGTAGGACTCCGCCGAATGACCAAGAATAGAAAGCATGGCAAACACAGTCACGCAGCAAAGTGATGCCGCACCAACAAGATACAAAGCGCGACGCGATAGCGATACGGGAATGCGACCCGTACTCATGGTAAAAATAAATAAGACCATCGCAATCACAGCCTTGGCTATGGCCGATCGAATTTGACACATGAATAGCGCAACGCCAATGAGGGGCGGCAGTAATATTGAAAACAAGCGAATCCATTGCGAGCGCGTGTAGTAAATAAAATAGGCGAGGAAAGGTAAGACCATGAAAATATAAACCGAAGGCCCGCCGGGGAGGTTGGTCAGACCAAACGGTCTAAAGGCATAGGAGCCCATTTTCTGCAAAGGAATTGAATAACCGGGATGAAGCGACAGCACACTTGAGGGACCGCGCAGTCCTTGATAAATGGTGAAAACAGTTTGCACGGCTCCAAGCACCGCGAACACAGCAAACAATCTTTTCACATCCTTTAATGAATTCACTAGATAGTATCCAAAAAAGTACAACAGGAACATCGAAATATAAACTTTAGAGCCTGCGATGCTCGATACTAAACTGAGCGAGTAAGGATTAAATAACATAATAAAAATCCAACTAAAATGCAGCGCAAACAACCACGTGAGGGGCGGTGTTTTTTTACGTTTACCCATGTTTTTAAAAAGTACTTTAAACAAAAGTGCGATCACAACCGCATCGGCACCGACGTGAATAAACGGATGGTAATTGGATACAATTTTAAAAAATCCCTGAAACCAAATAAACACAATCACCAGGATGAGCGAAGCTTGTAGGGGAGCTGCAATAATTCCAGCCAGCGTGAGGCCGAGCGCTAAAAAGGAAAAGGCCTGAAACCCCATTTTGTCGAATGTGACACCGATCATAAAAAAACAGATCAGCAAGGGGATAATAATGGTGGATTTTGATAATAGCTGCACGCCTAAATTGTAGCCCTAAAATGCCTGGAACAGAAATCAGATTTCCACAATGGGCTTAAGTCGGGGCGATTTTGAAAGTTGTGGTTTGCCTGGCCCGCGATTTATGCTATTCCCTTTGCATGACACCTACAATCACGCGCACGACGGCTCCTAAATCTCGTCCACCTGCAGATCAACTTGGCTTTGGGCGTCACTTCACTGATCACATGTACATTGCACGCTATTCACAAGCCAAAGGCGGCTGGTACAGCTCCGAGGTTGTTCCCTATGCTCCTTTGGCCATTGATCCCTGCGCCAGCGTGCTGCATTATGGTCAGGCGCTGTTTGAGGGCTTAAAAGCTTTTAAACAAATCGATGGGCGCATTGCGGTGGTTCGTCCACAGTTTAATTGGCAACGGATGACGAGCGGCGCTGACCGTTTATGTATGCAAGCTCCGCCAAAAGAACTTTTTATGCAAGGCCTCGAGGCTCTTTTGAAAGTGGACCAGGATTGGATTCCTTCCGAGCCTGGAACATCCATGTACATTCGTCCCACACTGATTGCTACCGAAGCTTTTTTAGGAGTTCGACCGTCAAAAGAATATATTTTCTTTATCGTGCTCTCACCGGTTGGAAGTTATTATGGCAGCAACTCACAGGCCGTGCGTATTTGGGTTGAAGCGGAATACACTCGCGCGGCCCCAGGCGGGCTAGGTGCCACAAAAGCTGGCGCAAACTACGCGGGCAGTTTAAAGGCTGCATGGAATGCTAAAGAAAAAGAATTCGCCCAAGTTTTATGGTTGGATGTCACAAAAAAATACATCGAAGAAGTGGGCACCATGAATGTATTTTTTGTGATCGATGGCAAAGTTGTTACACCAAAACTCAACGGAACTATTCTTGAGGGTGGCACGCGGTCCATGGCCATAGAGCTCTTAAAAAAATCAGGCTATGCAGTGCAAGAGCGCTTGGTCTCCATCGATGAGCTTCGCGCTTCCTACGACACAGGCACTCTTACGGAATCCTTCGGCACAGGAACTGCCGCGGTGATCACTCCGATTCGCGATTTAACTTCCGAAACATTCACCATCGATTTTAATTCTTCCAATCCCGAGGGCATGGGACCGGTGGCGGCTCAGCTCTACGAGCAAATCACTGCTATTCAAACGGGTCGAGATAAAGACACCCACAAATGGCTCCATTTCATATAGCGTTCTTTTTTTGGACGTAGGCACGCAAAATATTTTTAAAAGCCGCCCTCACTCGCTCTTAGGATTGGCTTGAGCTTTGCTTTAAGGATAATCATATGATCACGGTTTCCGATTTCTTTAAAAAAAGATTTTCCAATCTAGTTTCTCAAATTAATAAGCACGACATCTGGATGCTCGCTTCAGCTCTAGCGTTCAATCTGGTGCTGGCCGTGGCGCCGTTTTTAATTCTTCTTCTGATTGGCGCAACGCTTTTGCCGGCTTTTTACAAAACCCTCGTGGTTGCGGAGTCGCAAAACATGTTGGGGCCCGAAGCCGGCACGTTTATGGGCATGATTGTTCGGGGCGCCGAAGAAAACCAATATTATAGTGGGCTCAGTGGGTATATTTCATTTTTGATTATTTTGATTTCGGCTTCGTCTATTTTTTCGCAATTGCAATATGGCATGGATAAAATCAATGGCACCGAAAGCAGTCCCAAACCATGGAGTCTTTTGGTGTTTGTAAAAGAGCGCATCGTTTTTTTATTTTTTTTATTTAGCATGGTGGTTCTCATGCTAGCGTCGCTGGTGGTGAGCACTTTTGTAAATAGTTTTATGGAGGGGCGGCAGGCGCTTACTTATCTGTCCTTTTCGTTCGGAATCACGGTGGCTCTGCAAACTTTGGTGTTTGCCTGCATTTTTCGTTTTATCCCCACCGAGAAGTTCTCTTGGGCGCGAAGTTTTGTGTCGGGCTTTATCGCCGCCTTATTTTTCGCGGTAGGAAAAGAAATAGTGAGTCTTTATTTGGGAAAATCCGCGGTGGCCTCCATTTACGGAGCGGCAGGCTCTGCCGTTATTTTTTTGCTGTGGCTGTACTATAGCTCTCTCACTTTTTACATCAGCCACGAATTCACCAATAATATTTTCTTTAAGAAATAAAAATAGTTTTTTCTTTATGAAGAAAACTCGATAAATTTGCTCAAACACTCTTGCAGTTTGAGACGATTCACAGGTTTGCACAGGTATTCGTTAAATCCAGCCTCCAAACATCGCTCTCGGTCGCCCTTCATGGCATGGGCCGTGAGCGCTACCACGGGTCGAGAATACTGCTGCTCGCGCAAAAGCTGCACAGCCTCAAAGCCATCAAGCTCCGGCATTTGCACATCCATCAAAACCACGTCAAAGTGATCGCGAGTGGCCTTTTCCACGCCCTCCTTGCCGTTGTTTGCGACTTCGGAGTCCAAGCCCATCATCTTTAAATACGCTTGAGTTAAAATAAGATTATCAGGAGCATCATCAACGACTAATACTTTTCCTCGAGCGGTGGGTTGCAAAGTGGCATTTTTTTGTGCTTTGATTTTGGCTAAGGGAGCAATTACTTTCTGTTGATTGATAAGATCAACTTTGAGAGATACGCGAAAACGACTCCCGCGATTTTCATGGCTTTCTTCAAGCACCACATCGCCGCCCAAAAGCTGTGCGAGCTTTCGCGATAAAAACAATCCCAAGCCTGTGCCACCAAATTTTCGCGAGGTTGAATCGTCCGCTTGCACAAAGGGTTCAAACAGTCTTACCGCCTGACCTGGCGTAATGCCGATACCCGTATCGGAAATATGAAATACAAGCACCACTTTGCGCGGATTTGAAAGGTTTTCTTTTTTTAGATGCACACTCACGCATCCTTTATTGGTAAACTTAATGGCATTGCCCACAATATTAAGCAGAATCTGGCGCAGTCGTAAAGGGTCCGTGCTGATAGTGTCGGGAATGTCGTCTGCCATGGTCACTTTAAGGTCAATATTTTTTTCTTCGGCTTTGATCACCAAAAGAGATTGCACTTCCCCAAGCAATCGTTTTAGCGAAAACGAAATTTTTTCGATCTGAATTCGGTCCGACTCTACCTTGGCGAGATCTAAAAGTTCGTCCACCAAGCGAATCAGCTGACGACCATTTCTGACAATGGTCGAAGAATAATTATTTTGCTCTTCGGAAAAATTTTGGTTGTCCAAGAGAAGTTCAGCAAAACCTAGCATGGCGTTGAGTGGAGTGCGAATCTCGTGGCTCATGTTGGCTAAAAACGCGCTTTTTGCGCGATTTGCTAACTCGGCACGGTTATAAAGTTGCGCATTTTCAATCACAATGGAAGCGCGCTTTGCCAAATCCTGAGCCACAGAAAGATCGATGTCTGTAAAGCTGGGTTGGGATTTTTTTGAGACCAATGTCATGGCGCCGAAGGTTTTACCATAGCTCGTCAAGGGGACCGTAATTACGGAGTTTGGCTCTGCCGCCAGGATTTGTTCAAAGATAGCTTGTGAAAAAAATGTTTTTGCAAGGATGTTTCGGTCGGGCTGCTGATGCAGCTGAGATTTTCCTGAAAAAATAACTCCATTGAGACCTTCGGTAATTTGCGAATCTAAAGTCGTTTCCATTCCCTTATGATCGGAGCCCATGTTGCATGTATGATGCAAATTTTTAGAATCATGCGACTGACAAATCAGGTTTGTGATCATATTTGTTGAAGGTTCATAAATATCAATCAGGCACCAATCAGCCATCTTTTGAATGAGGAGGCTCGAAAAAGCTTGCAGCATCGACTCCATATCCAGTGAACAATTGAGCGATGCGCTGGCCTCCGCCATTAAAGCTAAACGTTCGGCACTTTTTTCGGCTTCGGAGCGGGCGGCCTGCGCCTGAACAAGCTCCATACGCTGTTTTTCGGCTATTTTTTTCTGAGTGATGTCTTCGGCAATTCCAAGTAAGTACAAAGGAGCGCCGTGCTTATCAAATAAAGGAATTTTTTTCGTGTGCAGGTAGCGTAAACCTTTTGTTGTCGTGATGGGTTCGTCATCAATTTCAATCACTTTTCCACCGGCTAAAACAAGGCGGTCTTTTTCGGTAAATGCCCTGGCCTCGTCGGCGGGGAAAAAATCGTAGTCGTTTTTTCCCACCAAATCAGACCGTTTGTAGCCGACGATGTCTTCTCCGGCTTTGTTAAAGCGTATAAATCGCAAGTCTTTAGCGTCCTTTACAAAAATCATATTTGGGATATTTTCGATAACTAGATCTAAAAACTTTTCAGAGTCGCGCAGTTTTTCCAGCATGGCCTCGTTCTCGCGCACCAAGCGGGAGAGCTCCTCGTTCGACGTCAACAACTGTCGAGTGCGCTCCTGCACGCCGGCTTCCAAACGCAAATTCGAGTCTGCTAAAGCTTTTTCGGCGATTTTGCGATCGCTAAAATCGAGTACATATGCCACATTTAAATTGTGCTCAACGCAGGCGACACCCACCAGCACAGACACGCGGTGTCCATTTTTGTGAATATATTCTTTCTCAAATGGCACTACATTACGATTGCTTTTTAAATCTTCCAGCGAGTTGTTACTCACCGGCAGATATTCTGCAGGCGTGAAGTCACGCCAGGATAATCGGCCAGCTACAATTTCTTCGCGAGTATAACCAAGAATGCGCGTAATATGATTGTTGATGTCGAGAATACGACCATCAAAATCGCTAAAAATTAAACCGATCAAATTGGATTCGAAAACCCGTTGCAAGCGCTCCTCACTCTTTTTGAGGTACTCCTGGGCGATCCTAAGATCCCGCAATGAGTGCTCGGCTTGCTTTTTAACTTTTTGCAAACGACTACAAATGATAGCGACAATAAGCCCTTCTACAAAAAACAGCCCCGTGCGCAAGTACCACGTGGCGATGGGATCATTTGAAAATTTCCATAGCGAAATGGTTTTAAGCATCAGTGTGCCGGACAACACGATGGCAAACACACCTTGAAAAAACCCTCCATACAGGGAAGCGATTGTGATCGCTAAAAAAAATAAAAAAGTTGGGGATTCCAGTCCCGCAAATTCATGAATAATTAATTTTAAAACGAAGGCGACGACCACCGAAAAAACGGTAAGCAGGTAGGGTTTGAGGACACTTAAATCTTTTTGCACCATAGGCAGTAAACTAACTTAGGTTGCCTAAAAAGTCTAACTTGCTGCGCCAGAATGCGTGTTAAGTTTTCTCAATATGGAGGGGTGGTTCGGCTTTTGTAAGGTGTACAACTTCGATGTTCACGGATTTTAAAAGATCGATGGATTCCGTGGAGCGATACTGGCTGCGAAAAAATACTTTTCGAACTCCGCCCAAGTTGATCAAACGTTTGGCGCAGGCCACACAGGGCAAATGAGTGACAAAAACATGCTTTTCCAAAGCGCGGGGAGAGTCGCAGTTGATAACCGCGTTTTCTTCGGAATGCAAACATCCGCAGTTGCCCACATCGGTGCGGTCACACTGATTTGGTAAGCCGGCAGCGTTGCCGTTGTATCCCACCGCGAGGACTTTGCGATAGTCAGTGGAGGTAATAACGGTGCCTACGTTTAAACGGTGGCAGGTGGAACGCGCAGCCAGCGCATGGGCAAGTTGCATGTAGATTTCTTCAAAGCTTGGACGATTCATTTTGGGTTTTCCTTAAAGCGCACAATCTAATAGGAAACCGCATTGAGGGGAATTACTTTTTTTATAAATCCTTGGGAACCACAAGCTGCAGCGCCTTTGGCAACGACTTCACTTCCAACGGCGCGTCCATATGAAACAGCTCGCCGTCCAGGGCCACTTGGTGGGATTTGCGTTTTGTATGGATGGTCATTGACCGCATGCAGAAACTTTCAACGTCTTTGTCGGAATTGATATTTCCAGTCATTCCATGAAACAAAATGCGCAGCACAGAGGCCCGAGTGACCGGTTTAAATAACACCACGGCCAGCATGTCTTTTTTCATGCAGGCAGCCACATCAAAATTTAAATTCTTCAGTTGCAGAAAGTTGTTCCCAATAAAAATCATGGGCGTTTTGCGCTCGATCAGCTCTCCGCCGCTTGCGCTTTCGAACTTTGCATTGAGAACGCGCGAGGGGCTTAACATGCTTTTAAGGGTGGACAGCGTGGCCACCAGTCGATTGCGACCGAAGCGCGCGGTATTTTGCTCGCGCTCGGCGATGGACTTTGCATACAAACCTACGCTGGCGTTAATTAAAAACATGTGGCCGTTAATTTCGCCAAGGCGAACGGCTTTGACGTCGCCGGTAAGCGCATCGCGGATGGCCTGTTCGGGTTCTTCGGATAGCTTATGCGTGCGCGCAAAAAAATTAAACGTGCCGATAGCGACGGCGCCAAAGCGCACATCAGCCAAGGCTGCGGCTTCGGCCACCGCGCGAATGGTGCCGTCGCCGCCAGCGGCTATAACCACGCCACCGTCGTCAGCGGCATGGTTCACCGCCACTTGGATTTGTTTTTTAAACTGTTCCGCATCGGCAGGTGAGTAGGTTACAAGTTGGCGGCCCAGCTCATCACAAATCTTTTGCGCGATCTCCGGAATGTCTTCGCCAAGGCCTTTTCCAGAGCGGGTGTTGGCAATCAAATAAACGCGGTTGTTCACAGTCATGCCGCCGAGTATTCCTTACAGAAACAATAAGGTCAATTCTGTTGATCCTATGTCTGCTGATCTTATATCGACGAGTAAGTACCGACCTTTTTATTTTTTAACGGACATAATTCTCTCGCAGTTTTTTGCTAAATCAGATGAGCAAATTAAAGACGATGTCATCAACGAGTTGACGTGGGATCAGCGGCTGGACTCTACAAACGTAAAAGTGCAAGCAAAAGACGGTATCGTCACACTCACCGGAACAGTTCCCCATTAAATAGAAAAACGAAGTGCAGAGCAAGCCGCCGTTAGTGCGTTGAAGTGGAACTATTCGGTGCTTGGAGATCTTAAAATCTCGGTGGACAAAGGCTGGGTCAATCTCTCTGGCAACGTTCACTCAATTTCCGAATTTGATGATGCAAGACATGCCGCATGGATGGATAGAGAAATCCACGGTGATTGGAGTGCAGTTTTTCTTAAAATAGCACTTTAATTTCCCTAAGCGCTTCTCCTTTTTTATGAGTATCATCCATTACTCAATGATAATTTTTGAGATGCCGATCGGATCAACGCTAAATTCGGTTATTAAGTTGATCTGCCGCTCGAGTTCATCAGGAGTTAACTTGTCTTTAAGGAGAGTTCTTAAGTTTTCGGTATCAATGCCTATATTTTTGAGGACAAACGTACACTGAGCTTTACCCCAGGGACCTTTACATATCGCTGTCCCCGAATTTCCGGATAAAATTTTGGTATTATCCTCTAGAACAGATACCGTTTTAAAAACGACTGTTTGATTTGTGGTTCCCAACATATCTTCGGGAAATGTAAAAGCTAAAGTCGCGTCAGTGGCTGATTGGACGTCGATTTGGTAATCATTAATAATAAATTTATTTAAGGTAAAATCAGCGGGATCTGTTACTGGAATTTCGTATTCGGCTTTAAGGTTTAAAATTTCGCCAAAGACATTTAAGCTGATCATAAGAAAACTTATAAAAAAATATTTTTTCATAGAAGAACCTCGTTAGTTTAGAGAGTAAGAAGTAGCACGGCCTTGGCCCATTTTCCTAATCTTTTTTCCAAGAACTAAGGATTTTAAATCTCGGCAAGCTGTAATCTGGCTAACCTGTAAAAATTCCGTCGCTTGGGAAACGTTGATGTACTTATTTTTACTTAAATATTCCAAAATTTCTAATTGCCGTTGGTTAATAGACGGAGATTGCTCTTCTAAAAAAAATTCGCTTTTTTCAATCATCTTAGGGATTTGGAGGTGCTCATAAACTCGGACTTCGACATTTCGTAACAGAATTTGATTGTCATTAACGATTAAATTTTCACTTAATGAGCCAAGAACCTCTCGAAGGCGACTGAGGAGGGTATAAACTAAAGGATCGTGCCTGTAGGAGTCGTATTGGTAGCCCCATATCAATTCAACAAACTTTTGCTTTGAGTAAGTTCCTTTCGATAAGAGTAATAGGCTTTGACGAATGAGAGGAGTCAATCCACTTCTCAATTGGATCTCGCTAGAACTAAAGAGAAGTATATTTTTTGGTAGGATATCTAAGTAGATAAAATGATTTTTCTGTGTAGCGATGAGATCTACCAGCAGAGAAATCCATTTTTTGTTAGTTACTTTTTTTAGTAGAGAATAATTTTTGTAACCTTCACGCAACCATTGGTGAAAAAAACTTGCGAAAGGATCTTCTGTAATTGGCTTTTTAAGCCACGCGTAACGATAGGCATAACTTAATGCCATGGCATCTTGTGAGAGAAAGGTCATTTTTTTTATTTTTTCTTCGATTTCAAATATTTCTAAATCTGCGGTTTTATTTTCTATTTTGAGAATTTTATATCGCAATCCCAAAATTTGGACGCTGAGGTACAAATCAACTTCTGGATTGATAAAGTCGGTAGCAGAAAGAGTCATGTCATAGGCGAGTTGCATCTCTCGTTTTAAAAAAAATACATGTGCTTTGCGGAAACTCCAAAGGGACTTTTGTCGAGCAAGGGAGCTTTCGAAAATTTCTTTTTTTATAAGCTCTAGCTCGGCTTCGGATTTTTCGATTTGTCCTGCTAAGTTGAGGCGCCGCACATATTCCAAAGTTAAATTCATAAAGTAGTAAGTATTTTTGCTTTGAAAACGAGATTTTAGTGTGAGGACTCTTGCCAAAGTTTCATTTGTTTGTGGACTAAACTGAGACTGATGGATCGCTGTGCTCACCTGGATGGCATCGGCGGCGCTCTTGTTGTTAAGCTCATTGGCGATTTGTAGAGCTTTTTCGCTAAGTAAAAAGCCTCTTTGAATTTTTCCAAGACGAATCAATGTTTGCGAAAGTAAATCTAAATTAATAAGTTTTTGATAGGGTGTCGAAGACGTTTTTTGTGCTCTCTCTGCCCACCTCAGAGCTTTGGAATAGCGACTGCAAAAATAACGATAAAAGCCGATACCCTGGTAAACATAAAAGCGATCTTGTGGTTTGTTTATATTTTTTAGTAGCGAGAGTAATATTGTTTGCGCTTTTTCATATTGCGAAGTGCGTACATATCCTAAAGAAAGAAAAAACAAAGCTTCTGTCGATTGATCCAATTTGTACTCTCTAAAGATTTGCTGAGCTTTTTCGAGATCATCCAGAAAAATGTAAGAGGCCAGCACTAAAACGGGGGAACATACAGGACTTTTTTCTGCTTTATATTTCTCAATTAAACGCGCAAATTGACCCGATAAAAATTGATTTTCATATGAATTTACAGACATTTAAGAATATGTAGCACAAATCACGTCAAATCACATCATTTTTTATATAGATGCCTACGTGGCGTATTTTAGGAGGTCTGTTTATAACTGATTTCAGGAACAAACAAACTTTCAAAAGGAGAAAGCAAATGAAAACAGTATTAAACAAAGTCGTCGTATTTCTTGGAATCATTATCGTGAGCGCAAGCGCATGGGGCTCGGTGGCAAAAAACGATCGAGTGCTCGTCGTGGTTAGTGAGCTTCAAGAACACGGCCCTCAAAATCTACGGACTCTCTATGTTGCATTAGAGGAATTGACTCAGGTACAGACGGATCTGATTTTAAGAGATGATTATAAGCAAATTATATATCTCAGAAGCAACCAAGCGACGTTAGCCAACTTTTCATCGACTCTTCGGTCTCTGGCCATGCGTCAGGATGTAGCGGCGATCGATGTAATAATGTCTCTGCATGGAGCGGACGGACGACTTTATTTTCGCGAGGGACGTGTCAACGTCAGTACCATGACTGCAGCGGTGACAGCTGGCTCTACGCCCCTAGAAAGACTTGTTGTTAGCAGAATGAAAGCTAAATTACGCGCTATTTACAATTTATCGTGTTTTGGTCGCTCACACAATTTGGCTTTCAGAGAAATGGGGTTTGATATCACAGTGGGTTCGAATGGCATTAATGCCAACTCTGAAGTTGAGTATGTCTCCGTTTTAACAGCTTGGAGTTTTGGAGTACCATTCATGGCATCTTTTCGCCCAACAAATAGCGACGTAGCGATTGCACTGGCAGATGCGCCCGTACAAATAGTTGGAATTAATGCAGACTCTAAAAAGTACTTTCGCGGTGATTCTTTAGTAAAAATTAGCAGCGACGCACAATAAGAAAAATAAAAAAGTTTTAATTAGTAAAGTGGGGCGAAAGCTCCACTTTTTTTGCATTCGTACAGGTGAGCAATCGAATGGTGTTGTCGGAGAACACTCCACGGCGGTAAGAGAGAAGTTCCGAAAAACTAATTCTCACATCGCGATAGGGATTGAACACAGGAGCTCCCGTGAGTTTTTCGCAGATAATCGCGTCCAAGTCGGAATCAGCGCTGATCAGAGCGGTATCACCGTTTGGGAAAATCACCTGGGGTCCATTTTTAGGATGTCTTTATGTAGAAACACCGAGACTATAAATAGAGCTAAACAAGCAAGAACACGGGGAGCCAATGAAGAAATTATTTTTACTCACAGCCTTTACAGCAATCAGTTCCATGGGCGTTGCCGAGGACGCAAAACCCAGCATCACCTGGGGCGGTTTTGTAGACACACAATACGCCTTTGATTTCAACGCCCCAGCCAGCGGAGATCGGGCTTACTCCACCCAACCCGCGCGCGCCAATGAATTCAATCTCAATTTGGGTTTTATCGAAGCCAATGTGTCGTCGGAGAAACTCCGAGGTCGGTTGGCTCTGCAAGCGGGGACTTCGGTGCAAGCTAATTATTCGGCAGAGCCCACAAACGGCGCGGTGAGCGGATCCGATCTTTCTCGGCACGTTCAAGAAGCGCGTCTTGGTTATAAGGTTTCGCCAAAAACCTGGATCGATGCCGGGATCTTTTTTGCCCATGTGGGAGCAGAGACGTGGATTTCGCGCGATAATATAGTGCTCACGCGCTCCCTGGTTGCCGATTACTCGCCCTATTACATGTCGGGAGTTAAAATCACTCACTCGGCTACTGATTCCTTGACGCTGCAGTTATTAGTCACCAATGGGTGGCAGACTATTTCCGAAAACAACACCGACAAAAATATTGGAACCGGCATCGAATACTCATTAAAGAATATTTCCTTTGCCTACAACACACTCCTCGGTAACGAAATGTCTCCCGATCTTTTAGGAACTCCACGCCCCAGCGAGTTTCGTCATTACCACAACTTTATTGTTCGCAACAAAAACGCGGAGAGTCTGGAGTGGGTGGCAGAATTTGATTTTGGATTTCAGAAAAAATCCATCGGCTCCGGCACCAGCGATTGGTGGGGAACATCGCTTTTGGCGCGATACAAAATTTCGGACACCGGAAAAATTGCTTTTCGCGCAGAGTATTTTGACGATCCCGATCAAATTGTCATCGTAACGGGGCAACCTCAGAGCCTTTCGGCCTACGGCGGCTCCATCGGTTGGGATCAAACACTGGAGTCCTACCTTATGTGGAGAACCGAGGTTCGTTATCTGCAAGCGGATGAAAAAGTTTTCCCAAAAAATACATCTGAAATTTCGAAAAATAACACCACTGTCACCACATCATTGGCACTGAGCTTTTAGGAGGATCCATGAGTTTTGTGATCGCTGGTTTTATAGCTTTGGACGTCAGGCTTCTGTCAGAAAAAGGTTAATTATGCGTTTTGGTGGCATATTTAGACAATATATTGCATCCATATAGTTTTTACGCTTGCGTCAACGCATTTTTATGCATTAAGCTGAACTCCAACGTTAAAGCAGGAGATTCGGTTGGCTGTAGTGAACAAAAATAAGATCAAAGCGGGTGTCGTAGGGGCCAATGGCTACTCGGGTATCGAGCTTTGTCGTTTGTTGATGGCTCATCCCAATATCGAGCTTGCAGCCTGTATCGTACGCGATGTTCAATGGAGCCTCGCCAATGAAATTGCTTTTTCACCATTGATGCCGTTGCCACTGCACTGTGGGCTCGAAGATATCGAACAACAAGCCGAAAACCTCGACGTCTTATTTTTAGCAACACCTGCCGATGTGTCTCTGGCAACGTTGGTAAAAGTCCGCACACAAAATAAAACCATAAAGTTGATCGATCTTAGCGGCTCTCTTCGTCTTGATGTCGCTCAAGCCAAAAAAACCTATGGTCTCGATATCTCCACTGTTGAAAAAACCACATACGGCCTTCAGCCATGGAACTTTCCTGAAACAAACGTCGTTGCAAACCCTGGTTGCTACGCCACAAGCATTCTCATGGCGATCCTTCCACTGATTAAAAATGCAGTGATCGACCCTGCAAGTCTTGTTATCGACGCTAAGTCTGGTGCGACGGGCGCTGGCAAAACTCCAAAAGCCCATTTGCAATTCTCGGAAGTCGCGGATTCTGTCGTTCCGTACCGCGTCGGCGAGCACCAACACGCGCCTGAGATTCAAAAATTCGTTCAAGACTCTACGGGAATCCAAATTGATCCGCACATGTGCACGCACTTGTTGCCGATCCGACGCGGAATCGTGAGTACAATCTATGCGGACCTCAAGCCAAATCATAATGCCCAAACTGTAGCACAGGCTTTTGCAGAGGCTTACGAATCCTATCCCTTTGTTCAGTGGAGCGATTCGGCGCTCAAACCCGAACCACTTTTAAAAAAAGTGGTGGGCACGCCAATGACAGCTATTAGTTTTAAGGTGTGTGGAACAAAACTTTATATGAATTCGATGATCGATAACTTGATGAAGGGCGCTGCAAGCCAAGCCATCGAAAACGCCAATTTATTATTTTCTCTGTCTATTGATGCTGGCTTAAGCCAGCAGTGGGGGTTCGCATGACATTAGGATCCGGACTTGCGCAAATCTTTTTGCCAAAAAGTTTTTTCGCATCAGGAATTAATTCTGGAGTGCGTAAGTATCGCCCAGATCTTGGACTCATCTTTAGCGAAGTGCCAGCAACTACGGCGGCTGTGTTCACGCAATCCACATTGGTTGGAGCGCATGTGGATTATTGTCAAAAACTTCTCCCATCCGAAAAAATCCAAGCGATCATCACCAACAGTGGCCAAGCAAACACCTCTACGGGAAAATTCGGCGCCATCGATAACCAAGCGATGGTAGACGCTTTGGCTTGTGAGCTTAAAATCAACGGCACGCAAATCCTCACGGCCTCTACAGGGGTTGTTGGTAAGCGTTTAGAGATCGACAAAATCATCGAGGCCATCCCACACCTCGCGCAAGATCAAATCACAAGTGCCCAAACGTTCGCAACTGCGATAATGACGACAGATCTTGTTCCAAAGGCCGCCAGCATGACCGTGGAACTCTCACAAGGCACAGTCACTCTCACGGGTGTCGCCAAAGGTTCGGGTATGATCCATCCCAATATGGCGACGATGCTTGGATATCTGCTTACAGATTTAAAACTCACAGCACCTGTAGCGCAAGAACTCCTCAAGCGCTGCACGAATAAAACGTTTAATATGATCAGTGTGGACGGTGAAACATCGCCAAATGATACTGTATTTTTTATGGCGAATGGCGCAGCTCAAGTGTCTTTGGCCAATGATCAAGACTACAACATCTTTTTGAATGCTCTCGAAAAAATGAGCACTGAGCTGGCAAAATCCATCGTTCGCGACGGCGAAGGTGCCACAAAGCTCATCCAAGTGGACCTCGTCGGAGCGCCCAACCAAGAGAAGGCCGATCAATGGGCGAGAAGTCTTACCACAAGCCCTCTCGTGAAAACGGCGATCCACGGTCAAGATCCAAACTGGGGGCGGATCATCAGTCGACTTGGCGCCGAGCAGGTTCCAAAAGATTCCTTGGCGAAGCTCAATCTTAGCATCCAAGGCTTAGCGCTCATGGAAGACGGTGAGCCTGTGGACGGAGACCTTAAAGAGCTGCAAAAATTACTCAAGAACCACGAGATCAAGATCACAATCGATCTTTGCAGTGGTGATTACAAGTCGACGGCATGGGGCTGTGACTTGAGCAAAAAGTATGTCGAGATCAATGCCGAGTACACGACATGATGACGGAAGCTATTTTTCAAAAAAACAAAACCGATCAGGTGATCGAAACTCTCAAATATGTAAAAGCGTTTTGCGGACATCGTGTATTGGTAAAAATTAGCGGCTCGGCTCTCCACGACAAAGTGCTCGTTAAAAGTTTATGCGAGGACTTCACGTATATGCGCGCCGCAGGGATTTCGTTAGTCATCGTTCATGGCGGTGGCATCGTAATCAACGACGCATTAAAAAATGCCGGCATCGAATGGACGTTTCACCAAGGTCTTAGGGTGACAACACCAAAAATGATGAAGATCATCGAACACGTCATGGTCGAAAACGTGAATGCGACGCTCACACATATGCTCAATGAGCACGGTGTGCAGGCCAAAGGATTTTCCGGCAAAACCGATGGCTTGCTCACATGCCACCGTATGGACGAAAATTTAGGCGAAGTGGGCCTCGTGAGTCAGGTGCAAGCGAGTGCCATCGAAGCTCTGCTAAATAGCCAAAAGCAAAGCATGCAAGGAGCAATTCCAGTCATCGCACCCATAGGTGTAGACGGTCTTGGCAACGCCCTCAATGTGAACGCCGATTGGGCGTGTGTTGCGCTTGCGAAAGCCCTCAAAGTTCAAAAAATGATTTATCTTACAAACGAAGATGGCATCTACACCAAAGAAAAAATACTCATGAGCACCGTTAACACTCACGGACTCCGCGAACTGATTGAAAACGAAACAGCAACGGGCGGAATGGCCGTCAAATGCCAAACAATCATTGAGGCCCTCGAGGCAGGTATAGAGCAGGTGCATATTATTAATGGACTTCGTTCCCACTCATTGATCCAAGAAATTTTTACGGATCAAGGCGTAGGAACAGTGTGTGTTCCTTTCAGTAAGGAGGCTCAACAGTGCTTACAACAAAAGACTTTTTAACGGGTTTCGAACTCAATAAACAAGAGCTCAACACTCTGCTAGACCTCGCAAAAGCTCTCAAAGAAAAACGCAAAGAGGGCTTAGGCAGAAACCTATTAAAAGGAAAAACCATGGCAATGTTGTTCGACAAGCCATCACTTCGAACAAGGTTGAGTTTTACAATTGCCATGCAGGAGCTGGGCGGAAACGTCGTTGATAGTATTAGCAGTTCTCGAAAAGACGAAGAACCCCAAGATTTAGCGCGCGTTCTTCAAGGGTACTGTGATGCCATCATGATTCGTACGTTCTCCGATCAAGATATCGCCGTCATGGCGAAAGCCACGCACATCCCCGTGATCAATGGTTTATCTGACCAGTTTCATCCCTGCCAATCGCTTGCCGATTTATTAACGGTGAGAGAACACTTCGAAGACCTCTCAAAAGTCACACTGGCGTATATCGGCGATGGTAATAATATTTTGCACAGTCTTATTCCCTTGTCTTCGTTGTTGGGATTAAAAATCCACTACGCCTGTCCAAAAGGTTATGGTCCAAACAAAGAATGGGTGGATTCCTATCTTAAGGAGGGGCACATCAAAGCTTTCGATAGCCCCAAAGAGGCCGTCGTTGGTGCGGATGTTGTTTACACGGATGTGTGGGCCAGTATGGGTTTTGAGAGTGAAAAAGCACAAAGGCAAGCAGCCTTCGCTGGTTTTCAGGTCAACGAAGAGCTGCTGAGCAAGACTGGTAAATACACAAAGGTCATGCACTGTTTGCCAATGATCAGAGGCGAGGAAATCTCAAACACATTGCCGGATTCCGAAGTGAGTTTAATTTTTCGACAGAGCGAAAACAGATTGCACGTTCAAAAGGCCTTATTGTTGGCTCTTTTTGCAAAAGAAATAGGAGTAGAAAATGTCCAAAGTCTCATCGGTGGCCGATCTGGTAGAACAAATCCTAACCACAAAGAGTATTTCCTCGCAAGAGGAGCTCGTTGACGAATTAGCGAAGCGCGGTCAAGACGTCGCGCAATCCACGATCTCGAGAGTTCTCAAAAAACTTGGCGCTTTTCGCTCCTACGATTCGCAAAGAGACGCCAGCTTTTATGCCCTTCCCAGTGAGGAAGACTTACCCACTGTCACCAGCTCTTTGTATGATTTAGTCTTAGATGTAACGTTTAACGAAACCCTTATCGTTGTGAATACAAAGCCTGGAGCTGCAAGTTTAATTGCCAGACAGATTGATTTTAACGTGGATTCTATCATCGGAACCGTTGCTGGTGATGACTGCTTTTTTTGTGTTCCAAAATCTATCAAAAAAATGAGTGTTAGTGTGAATGATATTAAGAAGGAGTTAAACTTATGAATTCCGCAAAAACGATTGTAATGACCTCTGCACTTCTTAGTAACCAGGCGAGTCTTTTGACGATCTTGGCCGATTTGTACAATGGTACGAAAGAGACCTATAGAATTTATTTGAGTCTTGCTCAGCTGCCTCTTGTTGAGAAAATCTTTGATACGATTATCAGAGAGAATGGGGTGCGGGATGATGTGCAGTTTGAGTATCGGTTGCGGACTTGAGGTGGGATTCGATTTGGGGGTTGGGGTTCGAACACTCGGCTGCGCTCTGATCCTCGGTTTCTAGTGGACCTGCGGAGTTTTTATGGGTCGGAGTAGTCTTAAGTGAAGACACATAAAAGGGGGGTGCTTTTGAGTTTCAAAGTTCCACGCGACCAACGCGAATTAGCGGTATTGTTTAATGAGCACTTAGATTTTCTCAGGTCCTCAGCTGCTGCTTATGACGCTGGTAAATTTCATGAATCAAAAAGAATAGCAGCTTCAATTAGGTTGCTCGTACATGATACTTCACAGTCAAAGTCGTTATTATTACAATTGGGTAGGAAGTCAGAAAAATTTCTAAATACATCAGTTCCTATTAACGAAAATGAACTAACATCGCAAAGCGGTTTAACTGTAACGATGATAGGAGCGGGGGAAGCTAGTATGCATTATCATCCAATGCTAGATGATTCATATGGTAGTACAAAACTTGTTGATTTTAATGAATGGTGGGAGGGAATTGTTTTTGTAGACCAGTTAAAGAATAAATTCTCCAGACAAGACTTAATTTTAAAAATGGCTAATGAAGACGGCGGTTCGCACGTAGACCCTGGATTGACAGAAAAATATCACAAGTTGACCAGAGAAAATTCAATGGGAGGGCTTATAACAGATCAAGATGGCCAATGGAAGGCTATTGAAGGACCTGAGCGGGCTGCAATACGCCAAATTGGTCACGAATTTCTGAAAACATTTGATGCATCTTACGCTCCCCCAGTTACCCCTAAGGAAGGCGTCACATTAGGAAATGTATCTATTAGCTTTAGTGGACCCAAAGCTGTTGAAAAACATAGTACAAAAGTTGGAAGAAACGACAAATGTCCATGTGGGAGCGGAAAAAAATATAAAAAATGCTGTCTTTTGCGAAGTTCCTAAAAAATTTTTTGCTATACATGAATAACAGTAGGAGATTAAAAATGATTCCGCTAACAGGAAGTACTGAAATCCGTGAACTAGTTTTTCCCATAATGGACGTTCCCGAAAAAGACCAGCCTGCAAAACTAATAGGAACGGGTTTTTTTATTGGTAAAAGAGGTTTTGCAGTTACAGCAGCCCATGTAATTGATCAAATGGATCCTGAGATAGCATATGCAGGTTTTGTTGATAAGAATACCTATGGTTTTATCGGAGAGAAGATCAATTTTTTTGAAAAACATCCGACAGAAGACGTGGCGCTGATTCATTTACCCAACAGGCCACAAGAGTCGTCATTTAGGATATCATCTACGAAAGAAATTGCTTCATGCGATTACAATATCTGGGGATACCCTATGGAAGTTGCACAGGAATTATTAAAAAATCCAATATCGCCTGATGCCCCAAAGTATGAAAGACCAGATCTTATTTACTCTAAGGGGCATGTGAGAAGATTAATCTCTCGAGAGTTACCATTTCATATCTATAGAGGTTCGTATTTCTATGAATTAAGTGCGATAGCGGGAGACGGCTGCTCCGGCGGTCCGATGGTAAGTCTCCGCAATATAAAACCTCCAATTGATAATGTCGTAGGAGTTTATATTGGTGCGCAGAACAAGGATGGTTTGGCTGTAAGAACAGAGAGGATTGCCAGTTGGGTTCCAGAACTACTTGGACGAAGTTTACGGGAAGAAACTTGAGCTTTTTTGATGATGTGAATATTGATCTTAGTTAAGTTTATTTAGTGTTTTGAATGATACTTCAGGCGAGTTATCGAATAAGCATTTTGCGAAATTCATTTTCAATTTGATTGTGTTCTTCAATTAGCGCAATTGCAGCCGACTTTTCTCTACCAAAAAAAATGCAATATACTTCGTAAGATAATAGGAAGATCCTTATCGCCATGAAAGTTGATAAGACGATATCTTTGTCAGTCTGATTATTAAAAACAAGTTCCAAGGGTCCTTTGGTATCAAAATATCGGTGCAGCGATGCAAAATCGCAATGAGTGAACGAGTTGCAGTATACATACGTAGAGAGATACAAATCAGTGTGATTAAGGTCTTTCGACAGGTGGTAGACACCATACTTATCTGTTATTTCATCTATTTTATGTTTTTGAAAGTCTGAAACTATTGCATCTATTTCTTCTTTAGCTAAGGTAAAGCCGATAGGTCTTCCTTCTTTCATGCATTTCTGAATTTTTTCCAGATGTTCTACTTTTTCTCGCACAAATTTATTGTAGTAAACGTCTCTAAAGTTTGAGTCGGCTGATGCCTTTGCGAGTATTAAATAAGCCTCAAACATTGACCGCACAACAATAAAACTATTAATTGGCATTTCATTTCTGTTCATTAGAACAATGCCATCGTAGTTTTCAATAACTCTCATGAACAGTGCTGTACAGAAAAGCGCAGGTTGATTATCTCGATTTACAGTAAATCCATTAAAATCCCGACGAACTACCTCATTTACTTTATCGCAGAAGGTAAGCAGGATTTTTACTTTTTGTTCTAAATTTTCTTGCGTGGTCATACCGTCCTCAGCGTTTTATAGATCCTAGCAAATCGCATCGAGGTAGTAAAAAAGAAGTATACTCGTGGCTTTTAATGATCATTCTCGAAAACTTTGCATAAGATTTGCTCGCCGCAAACGGGGATGTCAAACACTTGGTGCGACAGGATTCGAACACTCGGCTTGCGCCGAGGTCGTAATAAAATTTGCCTTCGCAAATTTTCTTTCTCCATGCTCCACATTAAAAAACGCCACTGGCGCTTTTTAACGCGGGCACAGCCTCTGGTCCCCGGTTTCTAGTGGACCTGATGTTCGCAGGTGCGAAGTCTTGTTTCTCGTTCAATAAAAAAGGGTTTTCTAAAAGGATCTTTGATCCTTTTAGAAAACCCTGAATGTTTTCTTTTTTTAATTGGTCGGGGAGACAGGATTCGAACCTGCGACCCTCTGGTCCCAAACCAGATGCGCTACCAGACTGCGCTACTCCCCGAAAGGCCGACACAATTTTTTGTATGAACCGAGAGAGAGAACTTAGTTGGATTTTTAACAAAAATCAACAAGATCAATCACTTATTGCGGTGTTATTCTGTGGTGGCCTTGTGCAGCGTGGGGTTGGGTAATTGATTAGTATGTTCGGCCACTTAAGTCCGAAGTCTGTGGGGCCTATTCAGCCAAGCGATAAAAAAGATCGCGGGTTGTGGGGCTTAGGAAAAACTCCTGCGGAAATGTGCTGCACTGTTTGCAGTCGGCGGCGTCTGTTTTTGGCACCGTCACAGCGGAGGGAACCGACGCGTAGGGAATGGCTTTGTAGGATGGGCTCTCGAGGGCCTCTAAGCTGTGGTTTCCTTGAGCGTCGAAGGTGAGATATAAAAAGCTGGTTTTCGAAACACTGCCGGAGCCATCGGCGGTTAAAATTTTTCGTGCGCCCGATCCCAATAGTGGCACCGAGATGTAACGAACCTGTCCGTTGCGATGGCCGGGATAAAACGCATGATCATGACCGCTTAAATAATAAGTCACCTTGTGGGTTTCGAGCAGAGCTTCGAAGCGTTCGGCGTAGGTTGTTTTTGCTGTGCCGTAGGCCAGATACTCTGTGGTTTTATCATACGTGAAGGGGTAGAGCGGCACATGGCCAAAAACGATTTTGATTTTGGCGCTGGCGGTTTTATTGAGAACATCTTCAAGCCAGGCGATTTGATTGTTGATCAACGGGCCTACGGCTGTGGCATCCAGGCTAATAAAAACTGCAGGTCCCATTTTTATCGCGTAATTGAGTGGATAGTTTTGGGCAACGTCGGCCACAAATTGCAGTTTTGTTTCCTCGGGGCGTACAGAGTTAAATCGCTCCACGGGAAAGGCGTTCCAATTGTTCACATAGATGTTGCGTTCGTTTTTAAAGTTGCTTCCGGCAGAAGCATCGTGATTTCCGGGAGAGGGTAAAAAAGGAATCTCCTCCGAGGAAAGAGGCTTAGTAACAACACTGTGAAATGCGTCCCACATTTTTTGATAATCCAATCCCGATTTCTGACCGGCCACCATGTCACCTGTGGAGAGCACAGCGTTCACTCGACTGGCAGAAATATGCTGAATGGCACTGGCCACAGAGCTTGCATAAGTGGTGCTGCCGTAGGAGCCGTTCATGTCGGAAATGATGGCGACTTTCCACGAAGACTCGCTGGCCACATCGGGAGGTATTATCTGCGATGGCGCTTCAGGTACAATTTCCGATTTTGAAACGGGTTGGGTCTTTGCGCAGGAAAGACTAGACGTTGTGAGTACAAAAAAACAAATCAGAGTTGCAAAGTTCTTCATCACTCCCGTATCGGTTTATTTTTGTCGACCTTGCACCAACGAAAGACCAGGTCTTCTGCGCAAACCTGATTGCCTTTGAACCAATAATTTTTTAAAATAATGAATATGTTCAAATACTTATTAACCACTCTCTGTCTTCTTCCGCTGGCGCTTTTTGCTCAGGAAAATCCCGACAAAGAAAAAGACATCTTTTACAAAATGGGTGGGGGCTTGCGGCTTCGGCAGTTTTATATGCAAAACGCGACGGGTGGGTATCTTCCGTTCGAAGAAGATCTGGTCAACACCAGCCATCGCGCGCAGTTAGATTTACAACTCAATAAGGGTGAATATCTCGAAACGTTTTTTCGCGCCATTCATCACAGCGCCTGGGGCGAAGTCAACAGCGCAACTGGCGACACGTTTATTCTTCAGCAAGCGTGGGCCAATTGGAAAGTGGCGGACTTTTTAGATTTAAAATTTGGTCGTCAACCCATTGTGATCGGTCGCGGACTTTCCTACGGCGAAAACCAGTGGGAAAATGTTCCCACCTATTACGATGGCTTTGGTTTGCTGTTTGATTGGGACGTGATGGAGCTTTCGCTCTATGGAGTTAAAGTTTACGAGCTCGATCGCGTGGCGCCGTCGTCCATAGCTTCGGATCCCGAACTCACAAATTATATTTTAGATTTGGATTTTAAAGATCTCTCCGACATGATTCGCATGGCCGACATTCATTTTGTACAAGTTCTTGGAGATGTGGGACAAATTCCCGGTACAGCAACTGTGCTTCGCAAGCAGCGCGTACAGCGTTTTGGTTTTGACGTTATTTTTGGAGGCGTTTATTACGAGGTGGGCGGCAGTATCAACTACGTCACAGGCACCAAAGAAGGTGTCACCGTGACCGACAAAGTAAAGCAACTGATGCTGGATACCGAAGCTAAATTTTTAATGCCCGATTGGGAAAACTTCGAACTCTGGGTGGGGTATCATGCCGACAGTGGCGATGATCTCGCCGGCGACGGAACCGACAGTCAGTACGAACCGCTGAATTATAATTTGCACCAAAATGCGGGTCGCTTGGACTTTTTTAAATTTGGCAACCTCACCTATCTGCGCTCCGGAGCTTCGCTCAGATTTTCGTCGGAATGGTATGTGGGCGGAGAAGTTTTGTTTTTCGAAAAAAGCAAAGCCGGAGCAGCCAACTATTTAGAACGCTCGTATCTCACGGCCGATCTTGCCAGCGATTTGCAGGCGGGCACCGTGCAGTTTGGCAATACAAAATCCCTAGGAACCGAGTTTGATATTTGGGTTGGAAAAACCTATCGAAGCGGCGTCAACCTAGAACTCAGTTTTAATATTCTCAAGCCTGGTGATGCCATGAAAACAGCCTATACCGGAGGCGTACCCACTCAGCTGGTCGCACTCAACGATACGATCATGAGTGTGATTCTCGATGTGGGCTTTTTCTTTTAAAGGAAAAGATGGATCAGTTTTTTGCGTCTATTCCAAAGGTTCTTATTGGTCCCATGGTGGTGGCGCTGGTGATTTTGTATTTTGTGTACGACGACCCGCCAAAAACCGTGTGCGATTTGCAGCACGAAATTTTTCAAAAAGAAAATCAAAACTATATTTACGGTCATGTGAAGCGCTCGGTAAAGCATTCGCCAGAGTACCAAAAACAACTCATCATGTGTCAGGAACAAAACTCACCCGGTGCCTGTTTTGGTTGGATGGAAGGAATTAAAAAAACATTGCTCTCCAGTCGCAATATTCCCACGGAATGCAGTGCCGACAGACTCAGCTCTCTTCGTCGATTGAAGCACTTCACCGGCGGCGCCGACCCCATGGCGGCATTTAAGCAGTGGATGACGATTTCCATGTATACGTTTAGTCAAATTTCGTGGAACGACGGCCCCTATGTTCGCCGGGGACTGTTTGGCTGGCTCGATCAAGAGGATTTGATTATTTATTGTCGGTTAAAAAGTGAATACATAAGGCTGTATGGGCAAGAGGCCTACGTGCAATTGCAAAACAGTTTACATGCCCAGTTAATCAAATTAAAAAAACTACCGGCAAAAGATGCTTGGGAGCGAACCGTGCTTTCTTATAGTTGCCCGCGGTCTTTGCAATAAACAGCTAAAAAAATGCCCCCAAAACGAGATAACAGTTAAGAATTCTCTAAGAAATTTGCATTATCTTCATTTCTGTTAAAATGACTACAGCGGACCTGGGGCCTCGAATATGGTTGAGCCTTCTAGGAGCTAGCGATGCGACGACAGCTGCAATTTTTTTGCGGACTTGCGATATTATTATTTTGCTCCTCAGCTTTTGCACAAGCGCGCATCGTGCAATGGACCGACGCCCACTCCACGCTGGCCTCTCTTCCGCAGCAACTCAAGGCCATGGATCTCCTGGCTCAGTCTTTTTACGCCCAACACCCACAGGGTGAATTTATCGTTTATGTGATAGGTGATCACACGTCCATTAGTCCTTACAGCCAAGTCGATAAAGGGCAGTTGTCACTGGATGCCCTAAGGTTGTTAAAGGAGCGCGGGTATACAGTGTTGTTCACTTTCGGAAATCACGACGCCCTTGATTGGGGTCTGAATTTTGGGGGAGAGTTATTATTTCAGCAGATGCAGCAGCTTTACGAATGGGGAATACCGGTGCTGGCTGCAAACCTCGTCAAAGTGCGCCGACCGTTTCGAGATTTTATTCTTCCCTATTACGAACTTAAATCGTTATCCCTCAAGTCAGCCCTCTTGGGAATGACCTTAGAGAGTTTCTTTTCGAAATCAAATTTGACTCCCGAAAATGCGCGGCCCCTATTTGAAGATGTGGAGCCCTACGAGGAGACCCTTAAACGAAACCTTCCTGGATTTAAAAAAACCGGTTTTCAAAAGGTATTTTTAGGAGTTCACGAGGGCCATGAACGTTTATCGCAACTGACAAAAAAGTTTGGAGCTTTTAACCTGAGTGTACCCTTGGTTATGGGTGCCGATGATCACGTGGTGGCCGCGTATCGCCGAAATAATTCTCTCATCACCGATGCCGGTTCCCACGGCTCTTTTAATGTCATCGACATCGACCGAGAGACGGCAGAGGTCCGCACTCCTGTTTTGCATGTGGCCATATCGGAAGAGTCGTTGTCGCGAATCGAAAACCAACTGTTTCCCGAAGGCAACGCCACTCTTAATACGATCACCGAAAGAGATCTGTCGACAGATGCAGAACTTAAAAAATTCAAAAACACCGTGGATCGATTTATTTTGCAGGTGGATCAACGCTTGTATCGCGTGTTGGGATGGACACGCGGGTTCGACTCCCACAAGTATCATATGAAGCGAGGTCGCACAGATCTTGGCAGTCTATTGGCCGAAGCCCACCTCTTGTGGGCCCGTTCACTGATGAATACGTGGACAGAGCCAGTCATAGCCATGGTCAACTCCAGCTCCTACAGACGAGAAGAGTCCTTGCCGCCTAGAAGCCTGCGCGAAATTGATCTTCGAGGAATGTACCCATTCGAAAACAAGTCCGCTGTGTTTCGTTTGTTGGGTAAGGATATTGAAAGTCTTTTTTTCGCTCGTCGAGATGAGTACGAGCGAAAGGAGAAAGGCGCCTACAGCCCGCAGCTCAATTTCGAGGTTCGCGAGAAAAAAAAGAAATTAGAAGTATTGATTAATGGAGAGTGGTTAAGACTTAAAAAAAATACCAGCTACTTGGTGGTGATCGATGGCTACTTAGTGGCCCAATTTAAAAATAAAGCCTGGCAAGATAGTTTGGCGCAACATCCGCCGCTCGCAACGAGATCTTTTCAAGATCTGCTCGTCGACTTTTTACCGACAGCGATCTACAAATTCGAAAATCCCCGCGGCGCATTGAGCTGCTGGGAAATTTTCTAAAATTTCCCAAGAAGTTTTCCTATGCTGCCAAAATTTTTCCTACGCTTGCTTTAGATTGATAACAGCTGCAAATTCTTCCAGCCTTTGCGATCCTTTTCGCCAATCAAACGAAAATTAGGATCGTCTTTATTAACGAGCAAAAGTTTATCAAAAAAACCTTTCCCGTTACTGTCGATCAACCACTCCGCCGGATCGAGTCCGAACTGCGTGAGCTTCTGGATCAGATTGAATTTTTGTGTTTTTTTCATGGTATCTCCCTTGTTTCTCGAGAATCTTTAAAAGCAATGGTGATGCCAGGCAGTGTCCGCATTAAATTCGTATTAAATAAAAAAATTCGGAATTTTCGGATTTTGGTGACAAAAATTTTCGGAATTCGGACAAAAGAGGGCTCTCGAAATAGAAATTCGGATTTATTTGCGGAGGGAGCCTATGTAAAAAATACCAGTTCAAGGACGTCGTCGCGAGCGAGAGCGAAGGGTCTGCGGTGCTAAAAAAAAAGCCCAGCAGGTGTGCTGAGCTTGCTTTTGCGGCTGCTTTTTTTTGCTGACCGCATTATTTGGACCCTGTCAGTTAGACAGAATTGAGTCCAATTCGAGGGACTAGATCGAAAAAGGCTTCGGAGAGATCATTTCTGGGATTCCGCCTTCATCGTAAGCAGGTGCGCCATTTGGAAGAAGCGCCAAGTTGCGGGCCTTTTTAACGGCAGAACACAGCTTTTTTTGCTGGTTAAGGCTTAATTTGCTGATGCGAGCCGGGGTAATCTTGCCACCTTCAGAAACATAGCGGCTTAGGCTGCCTGGATCCTTATAGTCGAAAAAATGATCGCCGCGAAGGTCTGTGCGGTACTTGTTGCGGATCACTTTGCGTAAAGAATTATCTGTTCCAGTCTCTTTCATTCAATCACTCCATTAATATGGGTTAGGAATCTGACTGTATACGATAAATTAGGGTTGCCAACAAGTCTCTTTTTCAATTATAAACTCTTTTGTTAATTTTTAAGGAGGCCATCGTGGCACGTTGTGAACTAACTGGAAAAAGCCCTGTTGTTAAGAACTTAGTGAGCCATTCAAACATCAAAACAAAGTTTAAGGCCATTCCCAATGTTCAAAAGAAGCGTATTTTTAGCAATGCCCTTGCTGAGTTCGTAACTTTGAGAATTGCGGCAAGCACAATCAGATCTGTTGAGCATTCTGGTGGTTTTGATAAGTTTATTTTGAATCAAGACGAAGACTCTATGTCACCTCGCGCTCTCACGGTGAAAAGACGTATTGCTCGTAAAATAAAAGCTAAAAAAGCCACTGCTGGAGCTGCGAAAGCTACTGCTGTTGAAGCTAAAACCACTGAGGTAGCGGCAAAGGCCACTCCGACAGTAAAAGCTAAAGCTAAAAAGAAATAGGATAAGATATGAAACTAAAGATTAAAAAAGGTTCCACAGTTAAAGTTATTTCTGGCAGCGACAAAGGTAAAACGGGTTCTGTGTTAGAAGTTTATCCGAATACAATGCGCGTAAAAGTTCAAGGCGTTCGCATTCAGACCAATTTGGATAAAAAAGAAAACCAACTTGTTAAAACTGAAGGTACGATTCACTATTCCAACGTTAAGTTGGTAGAAGCTGCCAGCAAGTCTTCGGCAAAAGCCAAAGCCAAAAAGAAAACGGCTTCTAAAAACGCGTAATGGATAATTTAAAAACCTCAACTCATTTGGTTGGGGTGCCAAGCCATGTCTGAGAAACTCAGACTGGCAGTTGTGCCAATGGCCTCCACCGACCGTGTTGAGGCAAATGTTCAGTCGATTCTCACCCAGCTTAAATCCTTAGAAAACTTTAAGCCTGATCTCGTTTGTTTTCCGGAAAACTCGCTCTATTTTAATTTTAATTCCAAGCTCGATCCAACCCATGCGTTCAATCTCACCGAAAGTTTTTGGCAGGAGCTCGCGGCCTGGTCAAAGCAACACCAGTGCTATTTGCATTTAGGTGGGATTCCACTTCGCGAAGCGCTGGCACCGGGTGTTTCCAATCAGGCGGGCGCCAAGGTTTTTAATGCGTCGGTGCTGGTTGAGCCATCGGGTGCAGTGAAAGTGCTTTACCGCAAGATCCATTTGTTTGACGTGGATGTGGAAGGCCGCGTGGTTCGTGAGTCCGATTCTTTCTGCGCGGGGAGTGAACCTGCAATTTTAGATATTAAAGGCTGGCGAGTGGGGATGACTATTTGTTACGACCTGCGCTTTGCAGAACTGTTTACTCATTATCATAAACAAAAAGTAGATTTGATTTTAGTGCCATCGTCGTTTTTAGTTCCCACAGGGCGCAGTCACTGGCAGGTGCTTTTGCGAGCCCGTGCCATCGAGACACAAAGTTATGTGGCGGCGCCGGCGCAGGTGGGCGTGCACCGGAGTTTGCAAAACCCGCAGCTTGCGGAACGGCAAACGTGGGGAGAGAGTCTGATCGTTGGTCCGTGGGGGGAAATTCTTGCCGCGTCCAGTTCGTTTGATCAGCCATTGTCGTTAACGCCGCTGATTTTGGAGCTCGATCGTGCGCAGATTCAAAAAACCCGAGCGCAGATTCCGCTTCTATCCCATCGCAAGCTCTAGAATAGGACTAAAACACGTCTTCGGTCCTCTAGATTTTTAGCAGTTCGAAGATAAAATAAAACAATGCATATAAAACTATTATTCCTAGCGGTGCTTTTGGCAGGTTGTTTTTGCAATGCCGGTGAAACCATCATCGATCCTGATTTGATGAATCGAGAAACCTGGGCAGAACCGTATTTTCCCTCGGACGAAGAAGTGGCTAAAATGGCTGCTGCCGATGCGGACCGTGAGCCGAGCAGCGTAGTGGCTGCAAACGAAGCCCCCGTTAAGAACGCCGACGAATATTTGGACGTGCTCAAAAGCATTCCAGCGTCGGAGCCCACGCTTTCTAGATCGTGGATTGAGTACAAGATTCTCCACGAGGATTAGGCCTTCCAAACGCGATTGCGCTAAACTTCGATCAACCTTTGCCAGATGGACCAAGATCCTTTAATAATGAAATGTTGAATTTCATTTTGGAGGGTTTATGAGCACAGATGCAGTTGCCAATGAAGTAACCAGAGAAGAAATGGAAGTGGATGTTCTTGTTGTTGGCGGTGGAGCCGCGGGTTTGTCGTGCGCCATTCATTTTAGAAATCTAATGACGGCACAGGGTGCAGACCCCATGGTGGTGGTTCTCGAAAAAGGCTCCGAAATCGGTGCCCACAGTTTGTCGGGAGCGGTCCTCAACCCCGTCGCACTCAAAGAGTTGATTCCCAATTATCAAGAGCTGGGTTGTCCCATCAACAGCGAAGTTAAAAAAGAAGCCTTTCATTATTTGGGAAAATCCTTTTCGTTAAAAAGTCCCATCATTCCTCCGCCCTTTCAAAACCATGGCAATGTGATTATTTCGCTAAGCCAATACAATCGTTGGTTGGCCCAGCAGGCAGAAGCTAAAGGCGTAAATATATTTGCTGGCTTCACAGCCGCCGAAGTTTTGCTCGATGGTGATAAAGTGATTGGCGTGCAAACTGGCGATCGCGGTTTAAACAAGAATGGTGAACCCAAGGAAAATTTTGAACCGGGAATGATCATCAAAGCCAAGATCACCGTTTTTGCCGACGGCACGCGCAGCCCGCTGTTGAAGAGAGTTTCCGAAAAACTTGGTCTGCGCAAAGATCGCAATCCCGAGGTTTTTGAATTGGGCGTCAAAGAAATCATTCAGATGCCAGCGGGCACGGTGGAGCCCGGCCAGGTGATTCATACACTTGGTTTTCCGTTTAACAAAAGTCTTGGCGGGACATTTATTTATACGCTTAAAAATGATCAAATTGTGGTTGGACTTTGTGCCTACCTCGACACCAGGGATCCACTTTTAGATCCCCATCGCGAATTGCAAAAATTAAAAACCCATCCGTTTATGCAAAAGCTCCTCAAAGACGGCCAAGTGATCACCTACGGCGGAAAAACTCTGCCGGCCGGTGGTTGGTTTTCGATGAGCAAACTTTATCACCATGGCATGATGGCCTGTGGGGATACGGTTTCCATGGTGGATGTGAAAAAACTCAAAGGTATTCATTTGGCAATGAAGAGCGGAATGCTGGCTGCGGAAACAGCCGTTGAAGCTTTAGGGAAAAACGATTTTAGCGCAGAAACTTTGAAGACCTATGAAGACAAAGTGAACGCAAGCTACATTAAAACCGAACTTTGGAAAACGCGAAACTTTCATCAAGCTTTGAGCAAAGGACTTTTGGCCTCCATGCCAGAGATCATGCTGCAAGAACTCACAGGAGGACGAGGTATGATCGCTCGTCGGCCCATTGAGCATAAAGACTATGAAACCACGCGCACTATCAAGGAAACTTGGGGCTCGACAACATTGGCCGAAATGGAAAAGCGTTTGCCAGCTGTCGATAACAAATTGTTTTTTGACAAACTGAGCAGCGTTTACATGACCGGCACCATGCACGACGAGGATTCACCAAACCATCTTAAACTTCAAGATGGCAATATCTGCTCCGACATTTGCAAGCCGCAATATGATTCTCCTTGCAATCATTTTTGCCCTGCGAATGTTTACGAAATGATCGATGATTCAGCGTCTGGCAAAAAGAAGCTGCAGATCAATTATACAAACTGTATTCACTGCCATACGTGCGATCTTAAGTGTCCTTTTGATAATATCGACTGGACGTTGCCTGAGGCCACTGGCGGCCCCAATTATAAAGAAGTTTGATGAGTCTCTAGTCGGTGATAGACAGTTCGACAGTCACAATGAGACATGCGTCGTAGCGATACGACGTAAGAGCTTGTATTCGTTTAAAAAAAACAAATCCCGGCATGCCAATTGCCTTATAAAACTGTGAACAAGGCGGGGGAATATGCTCAATAAAAAATTATACATCGGGATTTTGTTTTTTCTTACAGGTTGCGGGGCAGACTATAACAGTACTTCCGAAGCTCTTCTGAGCGAAACGCCGGCGGGCAACGTTTGCACGGCCCCGAACTGCACGGACACTGTAGTTCCGCCTCCAGTGACAGACACCTTACCTTCGACTGCGATCCTTGTGGCTTCTGCCAGCGAACTCACCACCGCTTTACAAAATGCCGTTGCTGGCGACACCATTGCTTTAGCTTCGGGAAGTTACGGTCTGTTGGTGGTGAACAATCGCAATTTTTCTCAAAATGTGACAATTCGCCCGCAAATAAATGCAGTTCCGGTATTTAAAAGTTTGCGTGTTCAAAGCAGCAGTCGCTTGGTGTTTAGTGGTTTGACATTTTCGCCGCGGCTTGCAAGCGGTGACAGTATGGGTGATGCGGTATTGCTCAACGGACAAGATATTATTTTTGAAAAATCTTTGATCACCTTTGCCGACGACACCACCAGTTGGAGTGCGGCCCGCTGGGTCAACGAGACCGGCAATGGAATTTCTGCTGGCGGCACGCGAATTACAATTCGTGATAATGTTTTACGAAATCTTGGTTTTGGAATTTCTGTATCTGCAACAAATTCATTAGTTGCACGAAACAAAGTTAAAGATTTTCGCGGTGATGCTCTTCGTGGTTTGGGTGACAACACCACCTTCGAATACAACGATGTGAGAAATTGCTATCAAGTGGATAGTAATCACATGGATGGATTTCAATCATGGTCTTTGGGCTCTGGCGGTACTGTGGGTACCGGAGTCGTTACGGGAATCACTCTGCGTGGTAATTATTTTACCGATCACGAAAATCAAAGCCATCCGCTCAAGTGCAATTTGCAAGCGATTGGTCTGTTTGACGGAATGTTTAAAGACTGGGTTGTGGAAAACAACGTCATCGTTACCAACCACTACCACGCCATTTCTTTTTACGGCGCCATCAACGTGAAAATTGTGAACAACACTGTCATCGATCCAAATCTCACTGACACCATCCGTCCTTGGATTATGATCACTAATCATAAAAACGGAACTGTCTCCAGCGGTTCGGTGATTCGCAATAATATTTCGCCATCTGTGAACGCGGGCACTGAAACCGCGGCGAGTAACAACCTGATTTCCAACAGTGGAAACTTAGCGCAAATATTTGAAAACCCAGCTCAGCTCGACTACCGTTTAAAAATGGGTGGCCTGGCCATCGACACAGGAACCTCGCTGAATGCGCCCGCCTTGGATTTTATGGGTCTTTCTCGCCTAGTGGGTGGCGGTGTTGATATTGGCGCCTACGAGTACAGGTAGTCATTATTTTTGACGTCTATGTAAAAACCTCTAAATATCGCAAATATCTTCTTGGTTGAGAGAACCTATGTTACATCCTCTTTCACATAAACATTAGGTGCGCACGAACCAGGATCGTCTGGGTGAGAAGGTGTGCCTAGAAAGAGGAAAATATGCCAAGATTTGTGGCCGTCACTTCACCAGGCCTTACCGATGTGCTCTTTAAAGAACTCCATAAACTCGATCTTAAAAAACTAGAAAGTCACCAGAGCAGTGTGATTTTTGAATCCAATTGGGAAGGCGCCTATCGCGCCAACTTATGTTCGAGCATCGCCACGCGAATCCTTCTCCCGATCCTAGAGTTTCCTGCATATAAGCCCGAAGATCTTTATCACAATATCCAAAAGCATGACTTTACAAAATACATCAAGCCCGATGGCAAACTTTGGATCAGTGCGAAGGTGGAAGAGTGTGCTTTGGCAGACCAGCGCTTAGTTGCGATGAAAGCGAAAGACGCCATTGTGGATCAGTTCCGCGATAAATTTGGTGTGCGCCCCGACGTTGAAAAAGATGAAGGCTTGATCATCTACATTCGTGGGTATCGCAACAAGTATGTGGTTTCGATTGATACCTCAAGCCCAACGCTCAATCAGCGCGGGTATCGCGTTGGAACAGTGGAAGCTCCTCTGAAAGAAAACGTCGCAGCGGGATTGTTGTCCCTGGCCAATTGGGATGGCGTCACTCCGATTGTAGATCCAATGTGTGGATCCGGTACCATTCTCATCGAAGCGGCCTTAATTTATATGAAGCGCGCTCCGGGAACTCTCCGCAAAAATTTTGCTTTTCAAAAACTTTTAACCTTTCAACCCGAGGCCTGGAGCACTGTGATCGATGAGGTTGCCGCCCTCGAAGACGACGACAGTTTAAAAGAAGTGAAGGAACCGATTTTTTACGGCTACGATAAAGATCGAAAAGCCATTAAAATGGCCGTGGAGAACGCCCGCAAAGCGGGGGTAGATCATTTGATTTCCTTCACTCGCAAAGATGTGGTGGAGATCGACCAAGCGCCGGTAGAAAAAGGCATCATCATCACCAATCCTCCTTATGGGATTCGTGTGGGAGATGAGTTCTTCCTTATCGAGACTTATAAGAACTTTGCTTTCACTCTGAAAAATAAATTTAAAGGTTGGGATGTATGGGTGTTGTCGGGGAATCGCGAACTCACGCGCCATTTTGGAATGCGAGCAGAGCAGCGCTATCCGGTGATCAATGGGGGCATTGACTGCCGACTGATTCATTATAAAGTTAAGATGTGAAGTCGTTATCATTCAAAGAATTAGATCTTATCGTCGAAAAGGCAGCCCTTTTTAAAGGGGCTGTTTTAGAAGATGTTGTGTTGAGCAATGACGTCTTGTTGTTGCTGTTTAAATTTAAAGAACAAAAAGTTTACTTCGTTGTGGATTTGCGGCCGAAGCCGTATTTTTTAGTGAGCACCGATCGTGCGCCGGGATTGAAAAAACAAATTAAACCCATCGTACTTTTTTTAAAAGCTCACTTTTTAGGAGCCGTGTTCGAGGGCCTTGAAGTTAAAAAAGAATTCGGCAGACTTGTGGTTTTAAGATTTTCGCAAAAACGTCAGATGGAAATCCATTTATTTTCGCAAGCACGTAACATAATACTTACTGCCAACGCGGCCCATATTAGTTTGCGAAAAGTCACCGAGCTTAAACCCATGGGAGCTGTAAGCGAGGATTTGAATCCTCGCAGTCCGGAAGCGTTGTTTTCGGAATGGCTAGAAGCACATACTCAACCTGCGGTCGGCAAAACTGTAAAAGTGGAAGATCGGCAAAAAATTTTCCAAAAAAAGCAGCAAGGGCTTTTGGATTTGCAAAAGAAGCTTCTGGAGCTTGAGGCCTCGCCCTGGGTGGCAGCGGCCCAGTGGTTGGGTGAGCATCGGAGTTTAGAAGTTCCTGAGGAGCACCGTGCCTGTGTGGATTTTAACAAATCCTTGTCGTGGAATGTTGAAAATGCCTTTACCAAAGCCAAACAAAGCAAAGAAAAAATCAAGGCGGTTCTAGGGAGGCAAAAAGTTTTGCAAGCAGAACTTGAACAGTTTGATTTTACCGAGGCCCCGGCCGGCAAGGCGCGGTTGACCCACAGCTTGGCCGAGGGAACAAAGGCGCGCACCAAGGTGATTAATGATGGTCTTCGAGCGTTTATTGGTAAATCTGCCGAGGACAATCTTAAAATATTGCGCAAAGCAAAGGCATGGCACCTGTGGTTGCACATTAAGGATTTACCAGGAAGCCATGGCATCATCGCCTTTGATAAGAATGTTCAAGTGTCGGTTGAGGTTCTGAGGGACGTGGCCCTTTGGGTTGTGGAGCAATCGCTGTCGCTCAAACAGCGCGAGGACTGGCGCGGAGTAAAATGCGATGTGATCTATTGTGAGTGCCGCTTTGTTACGCCCATTCGCGGTGATAAGCTCGGCCGCGTAAACTACAAAAACGAAAAATCCATCACCGTTGTGGTGCCCTAGGAAAGGTACGGCAAGGGGCAAGGCGCCTTCGGCGCTCGTTCGCGAGCAGAGCTCGCTCCGTGCCCACACACTTTTTGGGACTCATTGCATAAAAAAATCTCATTTCTTTTATGCAATGAGTCCCAAAAAGTGTGTCCGTACCTTTCTCTTGCTTGGCTTGGGGGTTTACGAGAGCCTTAGGGTATGTTGAGAGTCGAAAATCTCCATTTTAATTACGGCCCTCGCAAAGTTCTCGACGGGCTTTCTTTTACCGTGTCCAAGGGCAAGCTGGTGGGGTTCCTTGGGCCCAATGGCGCCGGTAAAACAACAACCATGAATTTAATCACCGGCGCCTGTTATGCCAGTGACGGTGAAGTTTTTATCAATCAAATATCCATGCGCAAAAATCCTCTCGAAGCTAAAAAACATATTGGTTTTTTGCCGGAGCATGCGCCGCTGTATCAAGACATGATCGTTGAGGATTATCTTACGTTTGTGTGTGAGCTTAAAGGCGTTCCCCGAGAAAAGTGGCAGGCTTATGTAAGCGAAGCCATCGAAAAAACACGTCTTGGCGAGGTGCAGGGACGTTTGATCACTCGTTTGTCCAAAGGCTTCCGTCAGCGCGTGGCTCTGGCTCAGGCGCTGGTGCACAAGCCTGCACTCATTGTGCTTGATGAGCCGACAGTGGGATTTGATCCCCAACAAGTGAGTGAGTTTAAAAAACTTTTGCGCTCGCTACGCTCCGAGCACACGGTCATGTGGTCGACGCATATTTTAGCCGATGTGGAAGACACCTGCGACGAGGTGATTTTGATTCGTAACGGGCAAATAATTACTCAAGGAGTGCCGTCGCAACTTCAGCGCGCCGCTGGCGGAGTGAAGGAACTTATTCTTGCAGTGAAGCATCCGTCGGAGGACTTCCAAAAGAAATTGAGCGAAGTGCATGGTGTGGACAGCGTGCGATTTTTGCAGGACAAGCAGCGCTATCAAATCACCTACAGTGCAGACACTGTTTCGGACGCAGTGCTGGAGCTTGCTGCCGCTTCCAAAGTCGGCGTTTTGCACCTCGAGAGCGACCGCAAGGACCTTGAGTCGTTGTTTCTGGAGTTGACGAAATGAGTGGCGTGCTTGCACTGATCAAACGAGATCTGAAGTTCTTTTTTTTAACTCCGCAGTTTTATTGGCTGGCATTTATTTGCACTCTTCTATGGTCGCCCATTTATGTTTACTCCTTTGGAATGTTTTTAACGCAAGTGGTGAGTTTGTTGGGTGGGAATGGCGAATACCTTACTTACCAGTCTCGCGTGTTGAGTGAGTTCGTTGGATTGATTCATTTTATTCTTTTGATTTTGGTCAATAGCATCACCATGCGTTTGCTCTCCGAAGAAAAACGAAACCATACTTTTGTTTTACTTCTGACCAGTCCTCTGAGCAGTTGGCAAATCGTTTTAGCAAAGTACGTTGTGGGTTTTATTGTAACAGCCGCGCTTGTGTTCATCGCCTTTTTGTACCCAGTCACCACGTCCCTGATGGGAAAGATTGATTGGGCGCCGGTGCTTTGTTCCTTTGCGGGGCTTTTGTTTTTTACTGCACTTTATGTGGCAGTGGGACTAATGGTCTCGGCAATTACCAAATCGGTTTTGATGGCCTTTGTTCTCGCCTTGATTTTAAATCTGGGGCTTTGGTTTTTGGGTTCGGGAGTCGAAGTGGCGGAATCTGATTTTTGGATCACTTTTTTTAAAACCATTAACCTTGATCCTATTTTTAAAGACTTCACTCAGGGCGTTTTTCGACTCCAAGGGTTGGTGTTTATAAGTAGTTTAACGGTATTTTTCTTGGCGACCACCGAACGCCTCATGGAGGCGGCACGATGGGAATAAAAGTTTTAAGTCGTATTTCCTTCGTTTTGAGCGGACTTTTTTTAGTTATTGCCCTTTTTGCAAGATCGTTGTTTTCGGAATGGGACGAGCCAGGGTTATTTTTTTTGATCGCAGGGAGTGTATTCTTATTTTTGGGTTTGTTAATAGATCGAAAGTATTTTTGGCATTTGCTGTCAGCGAAAACGGCCCGTCGAGGAATGAGTGTGGGTCTTATTCTTTTAATTTTATTTGCTGGCTTGTTCGCTTTGAATTACGGCATTTCCTATTTGCCTGGGAAGATCGATTTCACTGCCGACAAAACCCATACTCTCAGTCCGCGAAGTCGCGATGTGGCTAAAGCTTTTAAAGATCCCGTGGAGTTTTTGTATTTGCAGATGCCCGATGAAAACAGTCGAGGAACCGATGAAACGATTCGGTTGGCACTGCAAAAATATATCGACGAGAACGCTCAGTTTAAATTGTCTAAAATCAACATTATGGAACATCCAGAGCTCGCTAAAAAATACAGGCTCAATGCTCAAGAACAGGCCATGTTTGTCACTTACAAAGATCGCGCAGAGCGCTTTTACAAGACCGACGAAAACAGTGTCACCCAGGCGCTGCTGCGGCTTTTGAAGGGGCGAAAGACCCTTTATTTTTCTGTGGGTCACGGAGAATTGACGATTGATAATACCAATCCACGGGGTGTTTCGGATTTAAAAAAAGAACTGGAACGACTCTTTTACGAATTGCAGGAAATTAATCTGGATAAAGAAGTTTTACCGGACAATGCCGCAGCCTTAGTAATTTTAGCTCCCGAAAAAAACCTCAGCGAGACTTTCAAACAGAAAGTTTGGGACTATTTTGAAAATGGCGGACGGCTTCTCTTGGCGTTCGACCCCGTGCAAAACGCCGACGAGAGCGAAATGCTCGCTAAGTACGGATTAAAAATGAGCGCTGGTGTGGTTCACCAGGAGCAAAACGCCATTGCCAATGTGGGATCCTTTGTGGTTTCGGGCTGGGCTCCGCCGGATGCGCCCCACGCGATCACAAAAACCATGGGGCAGGATTCGCCCGTGATGTTTTACGTGACGGGGTCCCTTACGGAGATCATGCCCCACGATTTTAAATCGTCTCCAGTCATCGTCAGCACTCAGGATTCAATTCTACGCAACGGTTTTTCCAAGCAAGATCCGGAAATTGGCAGGGGTTCCTACCGACTGGTAATGGCTGTGGAAAATACTAAAAAAGGTGCTATGGTGGTGAGCGCGGATTCGGATATTTTTGCGAATCAGTTTTTGTATCAACAGCAGAATCCGCTTTTTATGTTCCATGTTTTTGGCTACCTGACTCGCGACGAAGACGTGGTAAAACCCATGGATTCCACAAAAGTGAAAAAAGACTTTCTTGTCACTGACACCAACTTTAAATTGTACGTGGGACTTTTTGCAATACCACTGCCTCTGTGTTTTTTGTTTATGGCAAACTTTTGGTGGTTTCGCCGCCGTTGGCTTTAGGAGTTGATATGTATAAAGTAAAATCTCCCATGCGCTTTGACTTGGCTGGCGGAACTCTGGATTTGTGGCCCGTTTGGGCCTTGCTTGGCAAAGCCTGTACGGTCAATGTTTCGATCAGTTTATATACCGAGTGCGAGATCACACCTCAGACAACGGCAAAAATCGAAATCGTCTCAGAAGATTTTAAAAAAACGTGGTCTTTCGACGATCTGCCATCGTTGCTTGCGTCCACGGAAAAGGATCTGCTTTTTTACCAAGCTCATGTTCGAAAGTGGATGCCGTCATCAGGTTTCCGTATCACCACTCGATCGGAAAGCCCCATGGGCGGTGGTCTTGGTGGGAGTTCGAGTCTTTCCGTTTCTGTTTACCAGGCGTTTGCGCAGTGGTTGGGAGCCAACGAAGATATCCATCAGATGGTGCGTGCTTGTTCTAATATCGAAGCCTTTATTTTAAAAACACCCACAGGTACTCAAGACTATTACGGTGCTGCGTCTCGGGGATTAAACATTATCGATTTTGATTTTTCCGGGATTCGTCTCCAAACTCTGCAAAGTCACCGTCAAGTGATGGCCGATAAACTGATGATCGTCTACACCGGTAAAACCCATCACTCGGGCATTAACAACTGGCAGGTGCTAAAAAAGTATATCGATGGCGATTCCGAAACTCAAAGAGCGCTGGAAAGTCTGCAGCAAACAGCCTTCGATATGCGAGCGGCATGTCTTGCTGGGAATTGGCAGCAAATTCCGCAGTTATTTACCAAGGAGTTCGAAGCTCGTTTGCTTTTAGCAGATAGCTTTGTGTCCCCCGAAATTTTAAAACTTAAAATTTTAGCCGATCAGCATGGGGCTGAGGGATTTAAAATTTGTGGAGCAGGCGGCGGCGGCTGTGTGGGCCTCTGGCTGAAAGCAGGGACCCAAGACCAAATTCGCCAAGCTGTGGAAAAAAATGGTTTTCGCATTTTGGATGTGCAAATTTTATGACAACACCTTCCAAGGTTTTTAAAAAGCACAGATTTATGGGAATTTCTTTATCTGGCGGTAAGACGCCGCGTACTCACGTTGCCATTGTGGATTATTTTCCGTCAGAAAAAAAAGTTTTTCTATCTCATCTTTTTCGCGACTTGGGTGAGATGAATGGTCTCACTGCCGACACAGTTTTAATAGACCTCATTAAAAACAATAAAGAGGACGTCCAATCGATCAGCATGGATGCCCCACTCACCATGCCAAAGTGTATTCGTTGTCGACTTGTATGTCCTGGAGCAGAGGCCTGTAAAGAAAAAGAAATTCAGTGGATGTGGCAGTTTCATAAGTCCATGGATCACGAAAAGAATCCCAATAAAATTTTTACGCCGTACACCGAACGCTGTGTGGAACCGTATCTTTCAACACAGCTTGAACAGAGTTTTCCTGTGGACCATGCGTTGGGTAGTAACCGAGCGCCGCTTTGGGCGCGCACGTTTTTTTTAAAAAAGCGTCTCAAGAGTTATCAGCTTTTGGAAGTTGTTCCAAGAATCAACACTTGGAGAATTGGCCGTGAGCTAAAGATTTCAAAAACACCTCTACTTTTTTATAAAAACTCGGTTGAGGGAGCGCACCATCGCCAAACCATTCTCGATAAATTTGTTGATGCCGAGTGGTTGTTTATTTACTCGCAGGATGTGAAGCATATGACGAAAGACGTGTTTGTCTTTGAGGCGGTGATGTCGGCCTTCACTGGATTTTTGCATTTTAAAAATCTTTGCGATAAGCAGCCCAAAAACTTTCCGGCCACCGAGGGTTGGGTGGCTATGCCTAAAATTTCCTTTTCTCAGCAGCTCAAGCCTTAGAAAACACGACCATTGTCTAAGGTTTAGGACTCATTTTTTTTTACTCAAAAACCGAAGTATTTATCATGGTTGCTATATGGGTTATCGTTGGTCTTATATTATCTGCGGCGTGCGTATCGGTTTTGGGTGCGGCCTTTTCTGTTGTGGGTCTGGGAGCTTTGTTCTCGGGAGCCATGGTTGCGGTTTGGGCCATGGCGGGTTCCTTGGAGTTTTCCAAGTTTGTTCTGGCGGCCTATCTTCATCAGCGCTGGCGTGATTTAAATCTGGTTTTTAAATCGTACTTAGTATTTGCCGTGGTTGTTTTAAGCTTGATTACCAGTATGGGTATTTTTGGATTTTTGTCTGACGCTTACCAATCCTCCTCGCACGAAATCGAAGAAGTGAATATCAAAATTGCAAATTTGCGCTCTCAGCAAAAATTAAACGAAGCAGAAATCGTGCGTCTGAACAAAGCAATTGATGAAATTCCAGACAGTCGTGTGAGTAAGAAAATAAAAGCTCGGGCAGAGGCAGAACCGCGCATTTCGGCGCTGACAAAAGAATCCGAAGCGGTGGACCGAAAAATCGGTACAGCCAACCTACAGTTGCACGAGATCAAAAAGAAAATTGGACCCCTAGTGTATATTGCGCGTGCCTTGAATAAGGACATCGACACAGTAGTCACCTATTTGATTTTAGTTTTCGTCAGCGTGTTTGATCCTTTGGCGATCTGTTTAGTTATCGCTACGAGCGAAGCTATAGAAGCCCGACGTCGCGCGAAATTAAATCCACCAAAACAAGAAGTGACGCCGGCTCCTGTTCCAATGGCGGCCCAGACTCTGACTGCCGAACCCGCCACAGCCGTGGAGCCCGCCATCTCTCCAGAAGCCATCACACAGTCTCAGCCAGTCGCAACGCCAGCAGAGCCACCGGTGGCAGTGCAGGCCGTGCATCCGCCGTCGTTTCTAAATGCCAATGATGAGATTATCGAAATGAAGTATGTGGAAGACGATAAAAAACTGGGGTGATAAATGCAGGCGGTAAAGTTTTTAGAGCGCCCTAAAGTCATTCGCTTTTTTGGCATCTGTCTTTTGCTCGCTCCATTTATCAATATCGGCTTCAACATCCTTCTGCAGTCACAAAAATCTCAAGTCACTACGATGATTGTTTGGAAATCGTTGATGCTGGGAACCTTTGCGCAAAACATGCAAAATTTATTAAGCTTGGGAAGTTTTACCATCGGTGCAGTGATGATGTTGGGTCTAAGAAAAGCCTGGAGTTTTGTTCTTGGCTTGATCGGCCTGCACATCATTATTCAAACAACAACTCTCATGAAAGACATTAAAGAAAATTGGGTTTGGGGGATTGTATTTTTAATCAACCTTGCTATTTTCTTTTTTATCGCCGATCAGCTCGTATTTAAAGAGAAGCGAGACGAGGCCGAATCAGATGAGGAACTCGCAAACGAAGCCGTAGAAGTTGCAGCTACTCCAGTGACAAAAATTGAACCCGTACCTGCGCCGCCAGTTTCTTACCAGGGGTTAGTCACCAAAAAGCGAATCGTGATTCATTTTTCCGATCTCAATCTTTGGGCGCAGCTGATGCACATTTCGAATCAGGGTCTCTGGGTCAAGGCCTTGGAGAGCAAGCCGATCGACGTGATAAAAAAACCCATGGTGGTCATGTTGCGCCAAGATCTTCCGCTGAAGTTAATGCTGGATCATGTAAAGGGCGAACAGTGCTTTTTTCAATTCTTCCCTATGAATGCAGAGGAAGTGGCTGCGCTCAATCAATGGATTCTCGAAAAAGCCGAAGTTAAACGCGCTTCGTCGGAAGGCGATTTCAACTCTCTTTCATTTACCCAAAAAGTCTCCTAATAATAAAGCATTAAGCTCCCTCAAGTTGCGTAGCCCATCATTTAGGCGTAATTTGTGCCTTAATGAACATGTGGCAACTTAAGGCGCAACAAAAAGCCAAAATTTTGGACTTTTCAGCGACTCTCTCTGAAATGCAAAAAATACGATTGGTAGATCTTGGCTTTGCCAAAGATGAAACAGTTGTGTGTGTAAAACGAATTCCTTTTGGCGGACCCGCAGTCTACCAAGTTCAGTCGTCGATGTTTGCTCTTGAAGGGTCCATAGCCTGTCACGTTGTCGTGGAATTGATGGAATGAATAAAATTATACTTGTTGGCAAACCAAATTCTGGGAAATCACTCTTGTTCAACCGTATGACTGGCTTGGATCAGCGCGTGGCCAATTTCCCCGGGGTCACCGTACTCTTGAAAAAAGCGAAGTGGCGAAATTTCGAATTGATTGATTTTCCCGGAAGTTACTCGTTAAAGCCCATCACGGAAGACGAAGTGGTGGCGGTGCGAGAATTCGAGCTGCTTTTGAAAGACGAAACTCTATCTGCCGTTGTTTGCGTTTTAGATTCGACTCAGCTTTTGCGTAGTTTACATTACGCTCTGCAGGTTCTTAAGGCCTCTCGTGAGCATGGCAAAAAAGTTATTTTTGCCTTTAATCTTTACGACGAAATTATTGCTCACCGCTTGCAAATTGATTTTGCAGGACTACAGAAAGAGCTGGGCGTTCCGTGTACGCCGCTTTCGGCAAAAACAGGTTACGGTGTTGAGGCGTTCTCTCAGCTTCTGCTCTCCACCGAAAACACAGTGCCGCCGAGGGACCTGCCTGACGATTTGAATGCGAAAGAGCTTTCGAAAAAGTATGGTCCACAAACTGATTTGTTTTTTAAAAAGATTAACCGTCTGGACCGATTTTTTCTTTCATCCTACTGGGGCGGAGCTATTTTCTTATTGCTCATGGCGCTGCTGTTTCAATCCATTTTTACATGGTCTACACCACTCATGGATTTGACGGAGAGTTTGGTTGCTGCCCTCGGGGATTTCGTCAGTGGTTTTTTTTCGGCCGGGATTTATAGAGACTTTGTTGTCGGCGCCATTTTTGGTGGCCTTGGAACATTTATTGTTTTTGCTCCGCAAATATTTATTCTCACATTTATCCTTGGGATTCTCGAGGACAGTGGTTATCTCGCTCGTATTGCAATTATTTGTCATCGTCCTCTTCAGCTTTTTGGACTGTCGGGAAAAAGTTTTATACCTTTCTTGTCGGGGCACGCCTGCGCCATTCCTGCGATTTACGCAGCACGGATGATCGAATCTCCCAAGAAACGACTGATCACTTTATTAACAGTTCCCTTGATATCCTGCTCTGCCCGGTTGCCTATTTACAGTCTGTTAGTCATAGCATTTATTCCCGACGAATATTTTTTTGGATTTATAAGTTTGCGCGGCTTAGTGTTTTTTGGATTATTTTTGTTAGGCTACATTACAGTTTTTGTGGTGAGCAGTATTTTAAATTTTACCATCCGAAAAAAAGAACAAGACGTGCCGTTTATTATCGAATTGCCGTCTTACCGCCGGCCGTTTTTAAAGCCGTTGTTTTTGCGCTCCGTTCGCAGTGCCTGGGATTTTTTGAGCAATGCGGGACCAGTTATTTTTTTTACCACCGTCATTGTTTGGGTGCTGGGCTATTTTCCACAAGGAAACGCCAATTTAGAAGGTTCTTGGTTATATATGTTGGGACGATGGTTTGAGCCGGTGATGACTCCTCTGGGCTTGGATTGGAAATTTGGGGTGGCGGTATTAACATCGTTTATCGCGCGCGAAGTCTTCGTAGGTACATTAGGGACGTTTTATGGAATCGAATCTGCCGATGGTGACGTGCAAGGGCTTTCACAGCGTTTACAGCAGGACCAACTGAGTGCAGCATCGGGTTTAGCGCTGCTTATTTTCTATGTTGTTGCTCTGCAGTGTGTTTCGACGCTGTCTGTAATTCGCAGAGAAACCAACTCTCTTAAAATTCCTGTGCTGCTATTTGTGGGTTATACAGTTTTGGCCTACGCCATGGCGATTATAACTTACAAGATCTTAAGCTGACGACGAACGATTAGGACCTTACTGCTTTTCTTTTGCCTCTGAGACGACTCAATGAGACTCTTAAAAAAAGGAGGGTCGCATATGAAAAAATGGTTTAATAAAATTGATTGGACGTCGGCCTTATTTCTCACTCTTACGCCTATTTTAATTGTTCCCTTGGCGATTTATTATTTTAAAACAGAAACTTTTAATTATTGGATGATCCCAATTTTTGTATTTTTTTATTACGCCATGGGAATGTCTATCACGGGTGGTTATCATCGTTTGTATTCACACCGCGCGTATGATGCTCCCTGGTTGGTAAGATTATTTTATCTTTTTTTTGGCGCGGGAGCTTTTCAAAACTCGGCGCGTAAGTGGGTCATTGATCATCGTCTCCATCATCGTTACGTAGATGAAGACAAAGACCCCTATTCAATCAATAAAGGATTTTGGTACGCGCATTTTTTTTGGATGTGTATGAAAGAAGATTGGAGAGAGTCGAATCTTTCCAAGCCCTATGTGCGCGATCTCGATAAAGATCCTCTGGTTGTGTTTCAGGATCGTTACTACATTCCCATAGCCGTACTTTCTTGCTTTGTAACACCTGCTCTTGTGGGATGGTGTTTTGGAAGCTGGGTGGGTGGACTTCTTTTTGGTGGTTTGCTGCGTATGGTGGTGGTTCATCACTTTACGTTTTTTATCAACTCTGCCTGTCACTTTTGGGGTCGTCAGCCGTACACCGATCAAAATACGGCGAAAGACAACGGCATCCTAGCAGTATTCACTTACGGCGAAGGGTACCACAACTTCCATCATATTTTTCATGCCGATTACCGCAACGGAATTCGCTGGTATCACTACGATCCCACCAAGTGGTTTATTCGCTTTCTGTCGTTTTTTAAATTAGCCTATAATTTAAAAAGAACCCCAGACTTTGAAATCTTTAAAGCGAAGATGCAAATGGCCGAAAAGCGACTGCGCGAGCATCAAAAAAATCAGTGGACTTACATGGAAGAAGTTCGCGAAAATTTTAAGAAACGCGCCGAAGAGGTCCATGCACGATTTTGGGAATTGAAGAGCGAGTATGATCAGCTTCGTAAAAGCATAACGACCCCGCAGAAAATCCAGCAACTGCAAATCGATTTACGAAATGCACAGCGCGAGCTGCAGCAGGTATGCCAATTGTGGAAGATGAGCGTCATCAATTAGTTAATGGTTGGTGTCTCAGCTCTCTCGATCTGCAAGGGCTTGAAGAGAGAGCGAATGTTTTCTTGCTTATAAGGTAACTGACCGGTGGTATTCACCCAGGTTTCAGGTGTTTCCATGCACAGAAAGATTTTCCACTTACGATCCAGCTCTTTAAATTTTTGAATGATCGTTTGAAACATCTCTTCACGGAGGGATTGATCGTAACGCATTTTTCCAGAGGTGCTTTTAAACATCTCCGCCCGGGTCACCCAACTGTTCATTCCGAAACGTTCGCGCATGATGTCTCGTTGCTCGGACTGAAAGCGCAGAGCGCCCAGGGAAATGTACGGTAGATCCTGTGGACGAAATTGAGAGTGAATCGTTTCGGCGAGTTCCAGATAGTTTTGCTTCCAGTTTGTATGCCAAATCACAGGATCAATATGAAAGGCGATTTGGTATCCATGATCCAAACACCGTTTTGCGGCAGCGAGGCGATCTGCCAGGCTCGCCGTTCCATGCTCCTCGGTTTCGACAATGTACTGCGGATTGATGGACCAGCTGACAATCACATTGGGGCTGGCGGGTATAGCCAATAGGTTCTCAACGTAAGAAGATTTTGTTTTAAATTCTAAATTCCAGTTCGGTTTATCGCGAAAAAAATCAACGAGAGCGTGGGAGTAGTTGGTGAGTGGATCTAAACTCAGACTGTCGACAACTTCCCCAGTTCCAACTCGAACTCGTGAACTGGAGTGACTGTCATACATCTCGGCGAGCTCACTCAGGGCTTTGTCGATGTTTGTGTAAATGACTGTGTAGGGTGTATTCAGGAACGATTGCAAATAGCAGTAGGAGCAATCCATGTCGCATTGCTGGCCTAAATTTAAAACGTAGTAGTTACAACAGGCGAGACCTTTTTTAGCGCCGGGACAGCGTTTAAAAAAGTGACCAGGGTGTTCTGTGAGGAAAAGTCTTTTTTTGCTAAGAGTGTAGTCCTGGGCGCTCATGTGGCCCTTACTAAAAGTGGTGGGTTTTCCCTCAACGACTTCAATCTTTTCGGGCGGGAACACGTTGAAACACCTTTGTGCGAGCGGTGAATTCAGCGCGACTTTCTCGATGGACACAGTGGTAAATTTTTTTGAGATGGAATCAAGGGGTGTCATTGCTGTTCACTTCGATATTTTGAATCGTCTGTTGCAAAAGGTGCGTGAATTTTAGCAATTCTTTTTCGTGAGATACAAAAAACTTAATTTCCAGTCCACTGCGATCCCCCTGCCGTTGCCAACGCAGTTGGAAGTCCTTGGGCCAAGGAAGGGCGAGCATTTTTTTTTGCTTTTCTGAGTCACTGAGCAAAGTTTGTGGATAGCGCTTCATTTTAAGCTGCTGCAGCCACTCATCGCCGGTGTTCGCAGAGACGGTACTTGCCTCGGACGTTGAGAGTAAATGGCACTCAACGACGAGCTCAAGAATTTGTGCTCCTAAATTTCGCGAGAGAGCCAAAGAACTTATTTTTTTTAAATCTTCGTCCACAGTTTGCAAAATTGTTAAGCTGAGAAGTGGAAAAAGATCACGGGGAGACAGGCTGTGCTCGGCGCTCCAATTTAAAAAAGTAGATGGGAGTTTGGGGAGAACTGTTAAGAGTTGTTCCAGTTTTGAATCTAAGGCGTAGCCATAGTTTTCGTAAACGCGAGATGAATTGATAGCGAGACTCTTTGGTAGTTTTTCGAGCATTTGATATATTCCGCAAAAACTCTGGTGTGGATAAACCACCGAAAAAGCATCCTCAATATCGATACTATCGAGTTCCAGTCGTTTCGGCGCCAGAGAATTTTGGGGGTTTAGCGGTATGGAGTTCCATACATAGAGAAGGTCGTTACGCATGGGGCGAAAACTAACACAAGGCTTCAACCGGTACCAAGTTCCTTTTTGGAACACGTAGAGTCAAAGCTGTTGTTAAAATGGCATGGTGTAGGTGAGTCGTGCTAGGAACTCTCGGCTGGGTGCCGGTGTGTTTCCAAGTTCACTATTGTAAGGCTGCACAAAACGGTTTTCTTCGTCCCAAAGATTGAAGACACCAAAACCAAACTCTAAACCTTTTACAAAAAGGTTAGGGTACGTGAAGTAGACATTGATTAAGGTCACCGACGGGAGCTGTCGAAGAACTTCTGTGTCACTTGCTATATCGTAGTCGTAGGTAGATTTAGATCGCATGTAAACCACCGAAGGGGTCACCACCCACTTGCCAATACCGGCGCGAAATGAGGAAAGATAGGTGAGTTTGTGCTGAGGTATACCCAGTAATTCTTTGCGGCCAGGAACGGCATAGGCACTCACCTGGTTTGTTCCACGTTGGTAAAAGGAGTAATTGACGTTGGTAAAACCGCTCTTTGATTTTTTCTTATATTCTACTTCAAAACCCTGGGTTTCAACTCGAGGGTAGTTGCGATAGAAGTCATCGGTTCCCGTGTATTCGTAGATGATCGGGTCGTCGATACGAATCGAGAACAGATTGGCCGTCAGATAACTTTTGGAAGTGAGGGCAATGCCGCCTTCGACTTCGTAGGTGGTTGTAGTTTCGGGTTTGATAACCGAAACACCATTGACATTAAAGTCTTCGACAAAGTTAAAAACCGAAGGCACGCGGTAAGCCTGGCTGGCTAAACCCTTCACGTGCCATTTTTCGGATGCTTTCGTTATTGCAAATCGAGGCACAGTTTTTGATACTTTTCGATTGGTTGGCGCATTGAGCTCTTCGTAACGCGCACCTAGCGTGGTTTCAAAAATTCCAAAATTATGCGTCAGTTGGGTATAGGCGGCGATCCCATCAAAATCGATATCGTTGGTCCCGGTCATGGAAAAGACTTTGGGTCCTAGGCTAGAGGCCCAGTTATTTGCGTGGGCATTGTCGGTGTAGTATTCGGCACCCAGGAGAATGCTTGTGTCTGAAAATTGATAAAGACCACTAATGCCAACGCGGGCTCTGTTGACCTGAATGTCGAAAATGTCGGTGTCGACAACACTGATGGCTTGAGGATCTGTTAACTTCCATGGGGTTTGGTCGCGGTAACTGACATAGGGAGTGATCGTGAGTGAGTCTGTGGCTTTGTAGTCGTACTTTAATGACGTAAAAATGGATTCGAAGCCAGTTGGCAGGCCTTTTGTGAGCCCCCCTGAATATCCATAAATTCCACGCGAAGTGATTTTATAGTTGTCGTAGATAAATCGAAAATCCAATGCGCCGTTATTAATTCCAACATTAAACCACATGGGATCGAGATTATTTGCATCTCCATCGCTGTAGTCGTAAACTTCGTGATTATAATTCGGAGGAGGAGTTGTGTTAGAGGCGTAGCCAACATAGTTTCCGTCGCCTCTGCGTGCTTGGCCAATAAGTCCTGCGACGCTCACATCCCAGTCGCCAATTTTTTTCCCAACCTGCACGCTTAAATTTCGACGTCCCAAACCTTCGCGCATTTGGCCATAAGTAAGCACCGCTTTAGCGCCATTAATGTCGGCACCTTTATCGGTGATAATATGAACAACAGCCAGCTCGGCGAAGCCCCCATAAATGGCAGACCCTGGTCCGCGAATAATTTCGATTTGTTTAATGTGGTCTACGGGGTAGTGGTTTCCAAACTGCGTGGAAGAGTACAAAAGTTCGTTCATCTCCTGGCCGTCCACCATTAAAGAAAATTTACCCTCATGGGCCCAATTTCCGCGAACAGCTAGGCCAACTACGCCCTGCACATCGTGCGCAAAATTAAACCCAGGAACCATGCTCAACACATCGATCAGATCTCGTGCCCCCATTTTTGTGATCTCTTCTTTTGTGATCACTGTGACAATTCCCGGCGACTCTCTCGTGCTTTTTTCGGTTTTAGAAGCCACCGAAGTTTTGATGTTGAGGAGGTCTTCTAGGGAGAGATTGTCGATGTCTAAGTTTTGCGCTTGAGAGATCGTTGAGAAGAATAAGAAACCTAAAGAGAAAAGAGCTTTATATGCCATTAAGAAATCCCTCGACATCAGATTTGCCTGAATCTCGTGCCAGATCCAGAGCTGTTTTTCCCGACTGTGATTTAAGTTTTGCATCGGCTTTGCTAGCCACTAATGTTTTCACAATATCCAGGTGACCAAGGCGGGCCGCAGCCATGAGCGCCGTCAGACCGGAGGCATCCTGCTCATCAACAAGGGCTCCTTTAGAAAGGAGCGACTTCACAACTTTGTGATTCCCTTGGAGGGCCGCCAGCATCAGTGGGGTTACGCCTTTGCCTGTTTTGGCATTCACGTCCACACCTTTGGCCAGGGTGGCTTCGATCATGGGGTCATCGCCAGTCATAATAGCTTTTATTAGGTCTTTAGTTAGATCATTTGCCGACGCTAAAAAGAAACATAAAACAAAACCCCAAACAGACATGAGATCATGGTCGAGTAAATTAAATGAGGTGTCAAGTAACAGCCTGAAAAAACGAAATAAATCCTAAAAATCGTTCATAGGAAACCAATCAATACCGATAAGAAAAGGTCCATGTGTGACGGAGGATTCTAAAAGATGAGTTTCCACTTCAAAATGCGCGAGCTGTCCATCTTTCATCAAACAGTTTTTATTGGATTGTTTAACATTATCATGCTGGTTTCCCTAGCATCGACCGTCTATTTTTTTTCCGCAACTAGCCAAAGTGTGGTTTTTCGCGACAACGAAAATCAGGCTTTTTTTATCTCAGAGGTCAATAAACTCAGTCGTTCGGTGGTGGAATTAAAATCGCTGTACCAAGTCATTTCGGTAACGAAGGCCGAAGACTCCCTTAAGCACCTTTTAGAAGTTTCGGAAAACCAAAAAGAAATCACGCAGCTAACCAAAGAGCTATCGCAGAATAAAAACATCAAGCAGAAAATTAAAGATGAATTAGTCAATTTAAACAAAATCATTGAGTCCGTAGTGAAGTCCGGCCAAGAAATGAATGCAAATTTTTTAAGCGAAGACATCGATGGGGCCATGACAAGCAAACAAACGCTCGATACATCCATCGAAAAGGCCTTTTTGCTTCTTTCAAAAGTTTCGAACGATGTTCGAATCGACAATGCCCGCTTCCTGCAGGAAAAACTCCAGGGCGATAACTTGTTTATTTTACGCCTCACCACAGTTTTTATTCTGATTGCCATCGGAGTATCGGCTTTTTTGGGTCGACGAGTCCGTCAAAACCTAGCCACTCTGGTTGCAAAATTTAAAGATCTTTCCGTGGAAAATAAAGCCATCTCGGAAAAGCTTTTTGATTACTCGTTGCAGGTGAACGACAATGCCAATCGGCAAGCGGATTCTATTTTAGAAACCGTGAGCGTGTTGTCAGAGATTACGACCATGGCGCAGAAAAATGCAAAAAGTGCCGCGCTGTCATCGGAAAATCTATCCTCTAGCCAAATGATTGTTCAACAAGGTCAGAGTCTGGTTCTGGAAATGAACCAAAGTGTGTCTGAGGTGAGGGAGAGCATTGATCTGATTTTAAAACAAGTTGAACGCAGTAACGCCGATATCGATGGAATTATTGATATCATGCGTCTGATTTCCGAAAAAACATCGGTCATCAACGATATTGTTATTCAGACCAAGCTTCTTTCCTTTAACGCGTCCATAGAAGCGGCCCGAGCTGGAGAAGCAGGCAGGGGATTTTCTGTGGTCGCCAACGAAATTGCTAAGCTGGCTTTGATTAGCGGTGCTGCAGCCCAAGATATCGACGACACGCTGAACACAAACTTAAAACACGTGAGCAAGATTGCCGGCGAAATGAAGAGCTCGGTGAATTCCCTTGTGGATGATTGCGCAAGGCGCGTGAATCACGGAAAAGTACAAGCCGAGAAATGCCGAGATATTCTTGATAGGATTGTAAAAAACGTTGAAAGCATTCGGTCGTCGGCCAACCAAATTTCCTTGGCATCCACAGAACAGGCATCCGGAGTGAAGGGAATCAATCGCTCTATGGACAGTATCAATGCGGCTTCATCGGAAACACGCAAAACCTCGCAAGATTCAAAATTAGCGGCAGAACAGCTTTCCATCATTTCAGAAACATTAAAACTCAACATCGTTGATCTCGAACGAAAGCTTATTGGCAACAGCGAGGTAGCCTAATATGGACGCTTTTGAAAAAGAAATAAAAACCAGTTTTTTACAAGAGGCCAATCAGATTCTTGATGAGTCTGAAAGACATTTTTTAAATCTCGAAAGACAGATGGATGAGACTTCGGTCGAAGAGATATTTAGATTGGCCCATAACATAAAAGGGAGTGCAAGTGCGGTGGGTTTTGTTGAGCTGAGTCAATTTATGCACGAAATGGAAACATTTTTAATAAAAATTAAAAAACGTCAGGTCAAAATTAAAGCCGTCACAGTAAATCTTTTATTGAGTTGTAACGATCGCCTTCGAAAATGGGTCGCCATTCTCTCCTGTGATTTTGAAGCTAAGTTGGATAAAGATGATTTAATCCAGCAAATGCATACCTTAAGTACGGATAAATACGAAGAATTCAATGCGGATCATTTATTATCTATGATGGACATCGCGGATGTAGCTTTACCGGTTGCAGCAGCCGAGATTATTCCACAGATGCTCGACGAAACTGTAAGGGTGGCCTTGCCTCGGCTCGAAAAGTTAATGAATTACGTTGGTGAACTCGTTATTTTACAAACCGTTTTAAATCAGCACAAGTCGGAATTAAAATCATCGCTTCTACAAAAAACTGTTTCGCAACTCAATAAAATTACAAAAGATATCCAAGACATCTCCATGAGCTTGCGAATGCTGCCGCTGCGACAAACCTTTCAAAAAATGCATCGAATTGTGCGCGACACCTCTCAGGAGCTAGGGAAGGAAATTCAATTTACAACAATAGGTGACGATACAGAGATCGACAAGACCGTCATCGAAAAACTGGGTGATCCTTTGGTGCATTTGATCCGAAACGCCGTAGATCATGGTATTGAATCACCTGAAGAACGAGAAAAGCTAGGCAAGCCCCGCCAAGGCAAAATCTACTTAAAAGCACTTCAGTCGTCGGGAAAAATTATTATTCAAATCGGCGATGATGGACGCGGTCTTAATCCCGACTTTTTACGCCAAAAAGCCATTGAAAAAGGTCTTCTCTCTGCTGACTCGAAGTTGACGGACAAAGAGGCACAAAACCTTATTTTCATGCCTGGATTCTCAACAAAAGCTGTCGCCACCGATATTTCTGGCCGTGGAGTGGGAATGGATGTGGTGAAAACCAATATCGAAACGATTCTGCGCGGAGACATCACTGTAGAAAGTGAGCCAGGGGTTGGCACTCAACTGCATATTTCCTTACCTTTGACTCTTGCGATCATCGAAGGAATGGTCGTGAAAATGGGCACGGACAAATACATTGTACCGCTCTTTCAAATTCACGAGTCCATTCGATTGAATCGCGAAACAGTTCACAAGACTTCAGGATTGGGATATCTACTTTCACTCAGAGGTGAAGAGATACCGCTGTATAGAATAAATCAGCTGCTATTTTCGCGCGATGCACACCCAAAACCCATCGAACAATCCATGGCGATCTTGGTGCGCCACGCAGGCGCCTCTTTTGCCGTTGCGGTGGATGATATTCTCGGGCAGCAGCAGGTGGTCATTAAAAATTTAGGTGCCGAGATGCGTAATATGCGCGGCTTTTCGGGAGGAGCGATTTTAGGCGACGGCAAGGCAGCCCTCATCCTTGATCTTATCAATCTTCTGCCAATGTCAAAGTCCAGTGCGCGAAACGAACAGGAGGCTGCATGAGTGAGTTAGTAAATTCGTATTTAAGGTTTTCATTACACAATGAATGCTTTGCAATGCCTCTGTTGTTGGTGAAAGAAGTGATTGCCTATCCGGAAATCACAGCAATTCCGAACACTCCCAAACATTTTTTAGGAATTATGAATTTAAGAGGACAGATCATATCGATTATTGATTTGCGCGATAAATTACATATAAAAAACGACTTTAACCCAGAAACCACGGTGATCATTTGTGATTTTAAAGCGTGCACCATCGGAATTGTGGTTGATAGTGTGGATAGCGTCCTCAATTTAAAGCAAAGCGAAATTAAAGATAAACCAGAAATACCAGGTGCAGTCTCCTCTGAATATATTAATGGAATCGTAAATTTAGATCAACGTTTGATACTTTTAATCGATGTTATGAAGGCCCTGGACTTAAAAGATAAAGAAATTGCAGCTATGAATACTAGAAAGGCGAGTTGAGATGGAAAATAAAATGACCCTTCGAAAACAACTTTTGATTTTGACCGTGGGAATAAATTTTGTCTCCTTCGTGTTTTGCGGGTTTATGATGACCCAGGTGAATGGCGCCTTTAACCTTTACCTCCTTATTGCCGCGCTCTCAATCCTAGTGGGATTTGGCATCTACAGTTTTTTATTTATCAACCGAATTGGTCAGTTTATCTCGAAAGTGATCACTAAAATGTTTGATGAGTCTCAACAAATGCAAACTTCTGTTAAAGATATATCCGATGCTTCCAATAGATTGGCACAAGCAACCACAGAACAGGCATCGGCTCTGCAAGAAACGGCGGCTTCTATCGAAGAGATGAATGCAATGATTAAAAAAAGCGCCGAAGGTTCCGCGCGGTCAAAAGATGTGGCTGTAAAGAGTTGCGAAGTTGCCACCCGTGGCAAATTCTCGGTGGACGAAATGACCGCAGCCATTGCCGACATTTATAGAAGCCAGAGTGAAATCATGAAATCCATCGATGAGAGCCATCATGAATTTGCCGAAATTGTAAAAATTATTACCGAGATAGGCAGTAAAACAAAAGTAATCAATGACATCGTTTTTCAGACGAAGCTGCTCTCGTTCAACGCGTCTGTCGAAGCGGCGCGCGCTGGCGAACATGGAAAAGGCTTTGCCGTGGTTGCTGAAGAGGTGGGAAATCTGGCTCAAATGAGTGGTCAGGCAGCCAAAGAAATTTCGGCCATGCTCGAGATGAGCGTGCACAAGGTGCAGGATATCGTCAATGGGACCAAAGAAAAAGTAGGCGGATTGATACTGCAAGGACGTAGAAAAGTTGAGGTTGGAGAAGCCGTCGCAAGAACCTGCGGCGAAGTTTTAGAGGAAGTTGTTCATCACGTGTCGAATTTGAGCGTCATGGTCGATGAGATTTCTACAGCTGCTCAAGAGCAGGCGCAGGGGATCGCCGAAATTACCCGAGCCATCAACCAATTGGATCAAGTGACTCACTCCAATGCGATCACTTCTCAACAAACTGCAAGCAGTGCAATTCAGCTCGATGCACAAACGACATCAACGCTGTCTCTGATCGACGAGCTTCACGATGTTGTTCATGCGCGGCATATTCATATTAAAAAACCTTCAGCAAAAACGTCGGCGTCCAAAAGTTCAACAACAAAAAAATCAGCCACCATTTACGAAATTCCACGTCGTCAAACAATAGAAAGACAAAAAATAAAAACTTCAAAATTGCCACTAGCTTCGGGTGGAGAAGAAATCCCTTCTCAAGACGACCCGAGATTCGAGGATTACTAATGTCGATGAATAAGTTGCAACAGCTCAACTCTGAGTTTGTAAAAGAAATTGCGGACATCATGCTGCAACTCACGGGAGTGCAGTTCTTTGATAAGCAATCAGGTATGATCCAATCGCGTCTTTTTAAAAGAATGATCGAGTTGGATGTTAAAGAACCTGCGGCCTACTTAAGGTATCTTAAAGAAAACTATGGTACTGAATCTAAGATTCTTGTTTCTTTGTTGACGACTCACCATACATTCTTTTTTAGAGAGTTTTTTCATTTTGATTTTCTTTTAAAAGAAGGTCTCACAAAAGTAATTGCCGAATTGCGTGCGCAAAACCAAAATAAAATTCGTATTTGGTCAGCCGCCTGTAGTCAGGGGCAAGAGGTGTATTCGTTGGCACTCTTTTTGGAGTATCACTTACCTCTGATCGCTCCAGATATCAGTTATGAAATTTTGGGAACTGATATTGATATTGATTGTATTAAAATTGCTAAAAATGGCGTTTATCGATTTGAACAGATCAAAGAAATTCCAAGCCTGTATCAAGGAAAGCATTGGCAAAAAGGAACTGGAGACATAGAAAGCTTCGTTCGCATCAAGGAAAGTATACGCAACCATTGTCAGTTTATGACTTCGAACCTTTTTGACATGAGTTTGCTAATGGGGCAAAATTTCCATTTTATTTTTTGCCGAAATGTTTTTATTTATTTTAACCAGATTCAAATCAGTAGTGTTTCAAAAAACATGTTAAATCTATTACATCCAGGTGGCTACTTGTTTTTGGGGCTTTCTGAGTCTCTCAATGGTGTAGACATTGCCGTCGAGCAAACTGGTCCGTCGATATACCTTAAGCCAAAAGCAGACTCGCTAAGTAAGCAAGTTGCTTCTAAGCAGCAAGCTCAACTAGTTCCTCCGGTCATCGAAAAAGTGCCTTCGATTCGAGTTGTATGTGTGGATGATTCACCGATAATACTAACCTTGCTAAAAAAAATCCTTACCGCAGAATACGGTTTCGATGTTGTTGCAACAGCAAGCAATGGGATGGAAGCTCGCGAGGTGATTCAAAAGCTCAAGCCTGACGTGGTTACTCTAGATATTCATATGCCCATGATGACGGGGGTTGATTACTTGCGGCAGTTTTATTCCGATGTTCACCCACCGGTGATCATGGTGAGCTCCGTATCAAGAGAAGAAGTTGAATACGGAGTGGAGAGTTTAGTTCTTGGCGCAACAGATTTTATCGAAAAACCTTCGCTGTCGACGTTACAAGAAAAATCAGAAGAAATTCGTACAAAACTCAGATGTGCCCATGCGTTTAACACTCAAAATTCTAAAGAAGATCTCATCGATTTAATTAAAAAGTTTAAAGTAGATTTTTCCTCTGTGGGAAATTCGGGGTTGGTTCGAGTGAGTGTGTCTGGTCTCGGGGAGCTGCAGAAAATCCGAACGATGATTTCCCAGATGGGGGAGAAGTTTCCGCCGTTTATTATCTTATTACATGGTGCCCAGTCCTTTGTTCCTCTGCTCGTTGAAAAAATGAAGGATCTTAAGGTGCATCGGCTCGAAGATCATGTCGTTTTGAAATCGAACCACATTTACCTAGCGACATTTGAGCAAGGTGATATGGTTAATAAAATGTTGTCAGTACAAAACCACTGTCACTATTTAATACTCGGCGACACGCCCCCTGATATCGCGGCGAAAGTTTGTCGCACGAAAGACATTACTCTTTTTCAAGAAGAAAATGTGAATCTTGCCAACAAAAGTTCCTATCAGATGTTACAAAAAGCGGCTTTTGAGGTTTTGCCATACACCAGCATCATCTATCACTCTTCAAAATCGGTCATGGAGAAAATTAAGAAAGTAGCTGCGTAATGGTTAAATTGATCAAAAGCGGACAGTTTTATATGTCTTCCAACGAAGATGTTTTTAAAGTTCGTTTGGGAGCCGGGTTTTTCATTTGTGGCTTTGACCTCGCTCAGCGTATTGGCTTTTGTTACTGGTCGGCACAAAAAGTGTCCATAGCCAGTTTTGCAAGCCTTTTGTTGGAGCAATTCCCTTCTATTAAGTTTGAACATTCGCAATTTGCTATCAAAATAGTTGCCGATGAAAGTGATGGCTATGAGCTTGAAAAAATATTTCATAAACTGAAAATAAAAAATATCAAATCGATCAATCGCCAGAACATAGGCAGCGAGATTTATTTTTACTCAAAAGATGGACGACTCCGCGCGGAGCGCGCTACAACAAATGCGGAGCGCGCGCCAACCAAAATAGTGCTGCAGCCAGAGACGGTGTCTGTAAATCCAAAAATTCGCGTTTTGTGCATTGATGATTCGCCGACGATCCATCGCCTTTTGGGGCACATCTTTGAATCAGCGGCTGATATTGACGTGGTTGGCACAGTTTTGGATCCTTTTTTAACCGAAGAGGCAATTATTAAGCATAAACCAGATATTTTGACCGTGGATATTCACATGGAAGGTCTCAACGGTGTGGAGTTGCTTAAAAAGATTTTACCAAAATATCCCATCCCTTCTTTACTGGTGACGTCGCTCAGTATCAATGACGGTCCCTTGGTGATCGATGGGCTACAGTCGGGCGCTGTGGATCATATTCAAAAACCCACAGTAGAAAATATTGATCAATTTGCCGATGAAATAATAGAAAAGGTGCGAGCGGCGGCAAGCTCCCGCGTGCGTGTACCGAGCAAGGGAAATAAAAATCGACGCTTTGAGAGCTCTCGATTAGATACGCGTGGCTTGATTGCTATTGGCGCCTCCACCGGAGGCACCGAAGCCCTTGCTTCTTTACTGGCAGAGCTACCTTCGCAAATCCCTCCCATTTTTGTTGTTCAACATATCCCCGAACAGTTTTCTAAGGCGTTCGCCAGCCGACTGAATGACATGTGTGCCTTCGATGTCATGGAAGCGCGCGATGGCTTGCGAGTGCAGACCGGCTGCGTTTATATTGCTCCAGGCGGGAAGCATATGAAGATTCGCAAAAATCATCTTGGCCAGTTAAGTATTGAAGTGAGTGATGGTGAGCCCGTCAACCGCCACAAGCCGTCAGTGGATGTTCTGTTTCGTTCTCTTGTGGGTATAGCACCCGAGGGCAAAACTATGGCGTTGCTGTTGACCGGTATGGGGAGCGATGGGGCACAAGGTTTACTAGACTTAAAAAATTCAGGAGTATTGACGATCGCTCAAGATGCAGAGAGCTGTGTTGTTTATGGGATGCCTAAAGTGGCTAAAGAACTGGGCGCTGCCACTGAAATTCTCCCCCTGGGTGAAATGGCCCGAGCCATTGTTAGTTATTTAAAAACATCAGTTGCGGCTTAGAACTTGTCCGAAGACATAACATCCGCTAGATTTATGAGATGGCTTCGCAAAAAAACGAAAAAAAGCGACAAGTTCAAATCATCGGAGATGTTGTTTTTTTTAGTTACACCTCCATTGCAGACTATGCTGGCTTTGACGAAGTGTACGTATGGGATCTAGATAAAACCTACCTCGACACCCATTGGCAATCCTTGCGTGATATTTTTCGTGCCTCCTTTGCAGATAACTACCACCGCAACAATGTTCCCGGCACTTCAACACTGGTGAATTCCCTCAAAAATTTTTGGCATGAAAAAAATGGTGAACAGAAGCAGTTTCCAATTTTTTTTATTACGGCGTCACCGCCGCAGATGGAAAAAAAGATTCGAGAAAAGCTGCAAGCTGACGAAATTTTACCATTGGGTATCTTTTTTAAAGATAACCTCAGAAATTTATGGCCCGGTCGTTTCTGGCGTTTGCGCCAGCATGTTGGTTACAAAGTCACAGCCCTGCTGTATTTACGAACTCTGTTAAAAAAAGACATCTCGCAAGTTCTTTGGGGCGATGATAGTGAAACTGATGCAGTTATTTATTCTTTATATTCCGACATTAGTTCCCGTCGCCTGCAAAACGAGGACTGTGAAAAAGTCCTTAAGTCCTTTCAAGTCACATCAGAGCAGATTCAGCGTATTTTCGCTAAGCAAGAGCAGATCGAGTCCATGGATCCAGTAGAGAAGATCTATATTAACCTGGCGGTGGATACGGATCCTGAGTACTACATGAAATTTGGTCGAAGAATGCTTCCATCGTACAATTCTTTCCAAATAGCCTTGGATTTGTTTCAAGATAACCGTCTGAGCATGGATCATATTTTAAGAGTAGGAAAAGATCTTTACCTCAACTACGGTTTTACGGTGGATGAACTCCAAAGGTCCCTGGATGATTTGATTCGTCGTCAGGTGATTGGCGAGCAAACATTCCAAGAGGTATTTCCCGCCCTGCGCGATTCAGGCTTAATTCATCCCGACTACGAACCCTCCATCGCACCCTCCAAAATCATGGCCGACGTTGGCGATCGTGGTTTTGAAATCTCAGGCGTCCACGAGCCCTGGGTCCCTGAGAGAATCGATTACTTCCACGACTACAGATAACTTCGTTTTCTTCGGTTTAAGTTCTTCTTATTTTTGAAAAATTCCAAAAATAAGAAGAACTCAAACCGAAGAAAAAAACCTACATAAAACTTCAAAATAATCATTCGCCTCTTGAAATGTGGGTAAACATTGAGGCACTTAACGGCATGGGAATTTTTGCAATCAAGTTGCTTCTTTTGGTTCTTTTTTGTTTTCTTTTGGTTTTCCAAACTCTTGTTTTTAGGACCTCTCGTTAGCGTGACGCGATCGCCGAAGGCGAAACGAGCGAGGACACGAGTCCGCGTTCTAAAAATAAGAGTTTGGAAAACCAAAAGAAAACAAAAACGTAGTAAAAAAGTTAGTTGGTTGGAAGTTCCACTTGCAGTGGGAAGAGGGCATGGAATGATTCTGTGGCTTGAAAGTTTTTAAAGCGCATGCGAGCGAAAACCATCTGTAAACATTGTAAGTAGTCTTTGTTGCTGATGTCGGTGCTAGTGACGGTTGCCGACTCGATGGTTCCTGTGACGTCGATCAAAAGATCAAAGACTGTCTCTCCGCTGCGAATGTTTTCGCCGGGTTTATTTTTATAGTATTTAATAAAACAGCTTTGAAAAAACTTTTTATGCAGTAGCAGTGTTTGAAAGATCTGTTTTTCGATGCTGTTTTGCGGGGCTGCATCTTGGCCCGCGATGTCCTGAAAGCCTTCGCTTGATGGGCCGGTGAGGGTGGCAACGATCACATCGCGCGAAGATGAAAACTCATTGTCAACGATGCGTTCTTGATTGAAAAAAAGCTCGATGGGTAGATTATTAGTCACTTCCTTGGACTCAATTTTTCGAACCTCGCCGTAAATCAAACGACCGTTCCATTGCGTATTCACCTTTACGAATTCCATTTTTGAATAGGGTAGAAGCCAGAAAGTGGGGTTGAAACCAAGAAGCACTTTACTGTCTTCAAAAGTCATCACCACATCGCCATTTTGAATCGTGGTGGTTTTTGAAACAGAATCCTGGCCAGTCATCAGCGCTGAGCGTTTTTCAACCTTGCCGTAAACATCAAGAACAACGCGAACATCTTCAGAGTTGGTAGAGGGGCCTAAGTACGACTCGATCCATGCTGGAGGCAAAGCCAACAAACAAACGAGGGCAGCTCCGACTCCTACGATCCAAAACCAATGCGTTCTTAGATGCATCCGATAATCTATTTTTTGGTGTCTGTAGGTTGTGCCGTCGGTGCCACTGCCGGCTGCGCGGCCGGTTGAGCAGTCTGCGCTGCGGGCGTGGAAGTAGTTCCAGCTGCTGCGCCTTCCATCGGTTTTTCCAACGGGGCTGCAGCTTCCACAGGTATGGTGGTCACGTCGGAAAAGACTCCGGTTTTTGTGGGTCGCGAGAAAATTGTGAGTGCAATGCAGAGAACGCCAAAAGCAACCGCCATATAGCGAGTGGCTTTGGTTAAAAAGTCGGCGCCGCCTGAGCTACCGAGAATGGAGTTTGATCCACCACCACTAAAAATTCCTGAGCCACCACCTTTTGGATCTTGAATCATGATCAAAAGAATTAAAAAAACACAAACGATGATGTGTAAAACTGCAAGAGTCGTCGCCATTAAGTTCCTCCAAAGGGATTGAATATAAAAGGCCTTGGCTTAGGGCGCAAATACTAAAAGGGGTTGCGTCGCAACGCTATGCGGCTTTGGAGGCGGATTTGATGGGCTGAAGCTGCCAATAACTTCCGATGACCTGTGCTGCAATCTGGCACAGTTTAATATCAGCCATATTGAGATGGCTGGACTCGGGCATCCGTGCAGAGAGAATTCCTTGCAGATTTCCATCGCTAAAAATAGGCAATACAACCATGGAATTAAAGTAAATCGACTTCATTTGATCTTTAATAAAACTCATCATGTTGTCATCTTTAATGCTTTCAATAAATAGCGGTCTTTCAGTTCTTTGCACATAATCGATCTCGGGATACTTTTGAATTTGCAAGGCGAACTGGGTGAATTTGTCATTGTCGCTAGAGGCGATCACAGTGGGGCTTTCGCCAAGCTTGATCAGCGAAACTCGCACTGCGCCCATGGCCATGGAAACCATGCGGACCAATTGAAAATGGATTTGGTGAGGTCGTGTACGAATCCCAATTGTTTTCACCAGAAGCTCAGCGAGTTCGAGATAATAATTGGCCTGTTTGAGTTCAAGAGATTTTACGAGGGCGGCATCGTCCATGTGTCTTCGGGCCTGCATGTGGAGGGCAATGCGAGTTAAAATATCCATGGGATTGATGGGTTTTACTACGTAGTCACTGGCTCCAGATTTTAAGCAAGCTTCAACATTCTGCTTGGCGTTATGTTGGGAAACAACGATCACTTTGAGGGTCCCGTCGGCCAGCATATTGTTTTCTTGCAAAAACTGCAGGCATTTCATTGCTGGAAAGTCGGGCATTGTCATGTCGATGAGAATAAAATGGGGGCGAATTTCTAAAATCTTTTGTCCCGTGGTCAGCCCATCGGAAAGAGTGTACACCTCAAAGCCACTATCTTGCAGGTAACCAGCAAGGCGCTTGCTTGAGGTGGAATTTGGATCAGCGATTATGATTCGAATTCTATCTAGTGCCATTGCTATTCTATCGGTAAAATGGCGTTGATAATCAAGGGCTCTATGTTATTCAGTTACTAATTAACATTGGATTTTTATGAAGTTTTTTGTTTTTGAAGGTCTCGACGGCGCAGGTAAATCGACTTTGATCCAGAAGGTGCAGACCTATTTACAGACAACGTCCAAAGAGCAACCTCGAAAAGTGGAACTGGTGCGCGATCCAGGCAGCACCACTTTGGGCGAAAAACTGCGAAACCTAGTATTAGATCCAGTGTGGTCGCCGGCATCGCGCACCGAAGTTTTAATGTATCAAGCCGCCCGAGCTCAGCTGGTGAGCGAAAAAATTCGCCCGCTCCTCGAGCAAAAAACTTGGGTTTTGAGTGACCGTTTTTATTCCAGCACCATCGCTTTTCAGTGTTATGCTCGCGAGCTCAAACGGGAGGATATCGATTGGCTCAACCGCTATGCGTGTGAAGGCTTAGAACCCAACTTAGTTATTTTTATTGATATTCCGGTGGAAGAAAGCGCCAAGCGTATTCAAAAACGAACGGCCGCCATCGGCACCGAGCAGGATCGCATGGAAAAGGAAAACTCTGCCTTTCACGAAAAAGTACGGCAGGGTTATTTGGCGCAAGCCAAAGAAGATCCAGATCGCTGGCTGGTGCTCGACGGATTTTTAACTCCCGATCAACTTTTCGAAGAAGTTTTAAAATACCTGCGAGGAAAAAAATGGCTCGATTGATGGACGCCATTTTAGGGCATGCTGTTTTAAAAGAAAAACTTTTGTCGCAAACCATGCAAAAAGTTTTTTTTAAAAGCGTGATTTTTTCAGGTCCCGAGGGCATCGGCAAAAAACAACTGGCGAAAGCCCTTCTCCAGGAGCTCAATTGTCAATCACCCACGGCTTGTGGCACCTGTGATTCGTGCCTCAAAATATTAACTTCGAAAGAGCTCTTTTTGCACGAAGTGGAGTTGCAAAATGACAAAGTGAAGATCGAATCCATTCGCGACATGATTCAATTTACCTCCCTCACATCGTGGGTGCGCCATCGTTTTGTGGTGATTAATCATGTGGAGCGAATGACCTTGCAGGCGGCAAACGCGGTTTTAAAGACTCTCGAAGAGCCTCCAGCTGGAGTGCATTTTGTTTTGATCACTTCCAATCTTTCGCAGGTCCTGCCAACCATTCGCTCGCGCTGTCAGGTGATGGGCTTTTCGCCACTCAGTGCGGAGCTCTTACAAAAATTAGTTCCTGGCATTGAACCTTGGCAAATTCATTGGAGCTTTGGACGCGCAAGTTTAGCAAAAAAAATGATGCTTGAAGAGTGGCAGGCGGTTCGTCAGGCCGCAATTAACTTTCTGCACAGTTCGCAAAACAAAGTCGCTTTTGAGGAGCTGCAAAGCTGTCTGGCACAGCCCGAATCCGCTGAGTTTGTGATTCATTCGTGGATGACATACTTGCGTGACGCCTATGTTCTGCGGTCAGAAAATGAGCAGCGAAGTGAACAGGTTATTTACAATGAAGATATTCGAACTTTTGCGCAAAAGTTTTCGGAGAATAAAAATATTCCATCGTTGATAGACGAGGTTTTTCAGTTTCGCCAAGACTGGCAAGCCAACGTGGACAAGCACCTTTTATTGGATCAGTTTTCGATTCGTTTGGAGTCCCATGCCGCAAATTGAAACCGAGTTACAAAAAAATCCTGAACTTGCTCAACACTCATGGGTGGATATTCACGCCCATCTTAATTTTTTAGAGGACACCGTCGAAGTGTCGTTGCAGAAAGCAGCACAGGCGGGGGTGAAGCGTGTGATCACCATCGGCACCGAACCCAATGATTTGCAGGTTGTTTTGGATATCGCGAAAAAACATTACCCCGTTGTTTGCTGTACGTTGGGCATTCATCCCCACGAGGCCAAACTTTACACCGACGAGATCGAAGCCTTTATTTTAAAAAATGCAATTCAGCCCCATGTCGTGGCGTTAGGGGAAATGGGACTGGATTATTTTTATAAAAACTCAGAACCGGCGGAACAAAAAGTTGCGTTCGAACGACAACTGGCGTTGGCTGAAAAATTAAATCTTCCGGTGGAGATCCACACCCGTGATGCGGATGAAGACACAGTGGAGATTTTACAAAAATTTGCAGGTCGCGTTCGCGGCGTAATCCATTGTTTTACCGGCACCCAGTACCTTGCTGATGAGTGCTTAAAGCTGGGATATAATATTTCTTTGAGTGGCATCGTGACATTTAAAAATGCCGAAGCCCTCAGAAAAATTGCCGAAACTGTTCCTGTAGATCGCCTACACGTCGAGACAGACGCGCCATTTTTAACTCCCGCTCCCTTTCGTGGAGTCAAAAACTCGCCTCAGTATGTGATTTTTACGGCGCAGTTTGTAGCACAACTTAAAAACATGAACCTGCAGGATTTTTCCAAGCAGATGCTCGTCAATGCCGAGAAGATGTTTCCCAAGTTGCCTCTGACGGGGCTTTAAAGCTCCGCCACTGTTTGGTTAGCTTTCGTTAGTTTTTCATGGACAGATTAGCCGCTGTCGCTTACAACTACGCCATCATTAAAGTATGGAAAATTGAAGGAGATTTGTATGTCCAAGGTCCGCGTGGGAATAAATGGTTTTGGTCGCATTGGTCGTATTCTTTTTCGTGCAGCTTTTGACCAGGTCGAGATCGTCGGTATTAATAACTCTTCGGGAACCCCAGAAGAGCAAGCGCATCTCCTCAAATACGATAGCACCCATGGTATTTATCAAAAAAATGTCACCTCTGACGAAAACTCCATCACCGTGGATGGCAAAAAAATTCCGTTTTCGTGCGAGCGCGAGCCTGCGCAAATTCCATGGAAAAAATGGGGAGCAGATGTGGTGCTTGAATGCACTGGCGCTTTTAAAGATTCAAAAGAAAATCAAGGCCACTTGGATGCGGGCGCAAAAAAAGTGATTGTTTCTTCTCCTGCTAAAGTTGACGCGACTTTTGTTTTTGGAATCAATCATAAGAAATACGATCCAACCAAACACCATGTTGTGAGCAATGCCTCCTGCACAACAAACTGCCTCACGCCGGTAGCAAAAGTGCTCCACGAAACATTCGGTATCGAGCGTGCATTGATGACAACCATTCACGCCTTTACCAACGATCAGCGTATTCTCGACAGTTATCACTCAGATCCTCGCCGCGCGCGAACGGCATCCACGTCTATGATTCCAACAACCACTGGGGCCGCGAAAGCTGTGGGCGAGGTTTTACCCGAGCTCAAAGGTAAAATTCACGGTGTATCGATCCGCGTTCCTACGCCCAACGTGAGTTTAGTGGATCTCAATGTGATTTTATCAAAAAATGCCACGGTGGAAGAAGTGAATCAGGCCTTGATCGCCGCCTCCCAAGGGGAGCTCAAAGGAATTTTATCCTGCGAGCCCAAAGAGCTTGTGAGCATCGACTTCAACGGCAATCCGCACAGTGCCATTGTAGATCTCCCGAGCACGGTGGCCCTTGATAAAACCTTTATGAAGGTCCTCGCTTGGTACGACAACGAATTTGGATTCTCCATGCGCATGGTTGATTTGTTATTATATATGAACTCGGTTCAGAAAATTGGTGGGTAGATGATAAATTTTCTGAAAGACTTAACGGATCTTAAAGATAAAAAAGTTTTTCTTCGCCTTGATTTAAATGTGCCCATTAAAAACGGAAAAATATTAGACGACACGCGAATTCGCGAAGCTCTTCCGTCAATCCAGTTTTTGTTGGAGCAAGGGGCCCGCGTGGTGATGGCCTCGCACATGGGGCGCCCGAAGACAGACGGTCCCGAAGATCGCGCCAAGTATTCTCTCGAACCCGTAGCGCTAGATTTGGCGCAAAAGCTGGGGCGCGAAGTTGTGCTTGTCGAAGCTCCAGACTCCGATGCCCCTCGGGGACTTTTGGCCGAAGGAAAGTTTAATAAAATTATTCTTCTCGAAAATCTTCGCTTTAATAAAGGGGAGGAAGGAAACTCGGCAACGCTGGCCCAAAAGTGGGCGCGCTATTGTGATGTGTACGTGAATGATGCGTTTGGCAGTTGTCACAGAGCCCACGCGAGTATCGATGCGCTTCCGCGAGCGATGAAAATCAAAGTCGCTGGTTTTTTGATCGAAAAAGAAATTAAATCTCTTTCTGTCGTGCGCGAAAAACCAGAAGCTCCGTTTGTTTTAATTTTGGGCGGCAGCAAAGTGAGCGATAAAATCCCTGTGATCGAACATTTTATCGACAAAGCCGACACCATCATCGTCGGCGGTGCCATGGCTTACACCTTTTTAAAAGCTCAAGGCGAACCGGTTGGCAATTCTCTGGTAGAAGAAAAACAAGTCGATTACGCGAGACATTTGATCGGTCGAATGGAAGCGCGTGATAAAAAAATTCTTCTTCCTATCGACCATGTTGTGGCAACGTCGCTTGATAAACCAGAGAGCGCCAAAACGGTTCAAAGCATCGAAATGGGTTGGTTGGGGGCAGACATTGGCCCGGAGTCGGCAAAACTTTTTAGCGATGTGATTAAAAACGCCAAAACTATTTTTTGGAATGGGCCCATGGGCGTGTACGAAACTGCACCCTTCAACAAAGGCTCGTTTGCCATCGCAAAAGCTGTGGCCCAGTCGGACGGCTATTCTGTGATTGGTGGCGGCGATTCGGCAGCGGCAGCCGTGGATTCTGGCTTTGCTTCGCAGGTGAGCCATATCTCCACAGGCGGCGGCGCGAGTCTCGAGTACATGGAAGGTAAAACTCTTCCGGGACTTGCTATACTCGACGTTAAGGCGATAGCGGTCCCTCTGTGATGGCAAAAAATTTTACTGTCAAAAATTTTACCGTCGCAGCCAATTGGAAGATGAACAAAACAGCAGCGGAAACCTTGGAGTTTATCAAAGACTTCAAGCTTCAGTTCAAACCCATTGCTGAGCGAGAGATTCAATTTTTCCCATCATTCTTAAGCCTATCTACATTTCAACAAGAAATGACTGATTTGCCAGTTCAGTATGGAGCGCAAAATTGCCATGCTCAGGCTTCGGGGGCTTTCACCGGCGAAGTGTCGGCGTCCATGTTAAAAGAATACGGCTGCAGCATCTGCTTGGTAGGCCACAGCGAGCGACGAACGCTTTTTAGCGAAACAAATCAAGATGTGGCCTTAAAAACGAAAGCTCTGCAGCAGTCGGGTTTAACACCCATGGTGTGCATCGGCGAAACCGCCCAACAGAGAACTCAAGCGCAAACCCTTGCGGTGGTTGCCGAGCAGTTGAAAGCCGTTCTCGAAATTATTGATTTAAAAACTCCATTTTCAGTGGCCTACGAGCCGGTTTGGGCCATCGGCACAGGCAAAGTTCCCACCCTTACTGAAATCACCGAAGTCCATCAGTTTCTGCGAAAGCAGCTTGTTGAAAAAATGGGCGATTTAGGAAAATCCATCCCTTTGCTTTATGGCGGCAGCGTCAATTCGCAAAATGCGCGTGACATCGAATCCGTGCCGGAGGTGAATGGATTTTTGATTGGTGGCGCAAGCCTCAAAGTGGCTTCGCTGTTGGAGATATACTTTAAGTGAACTCACTCAATATTGATTTACAAATGGTTCAGGACGCACGAACGTACCTAAAAAACCACATCGAAAAAACACCCCTGCGGAAAGCCCGTTCGCTGCCAGGAAACGTTTATTACAAGTGCGAAAACTTACAAATCACTGGCAGCTTTAAAATTCGCGGAGCTTTAAATCGTCTGCGTTTCCTAACTCCGCAAGAAAAGCTCAAAGGAGTGATCGCCTCCTCCGCCGGCAACCACGCTCAAGGTGTTGCCATGGGTGCAAAAATTCACGGAGTTAAAGCCACCATTGTGATGCCCGAAACCGCGCCGATGATCAAAGTTTTGGCCACACAAAAATATGGCGCCGAAGTCATTTTGCACGGTGAGTACTACGACCACGCTTACGAAAAAGCCATGCAAATGGCACAGAGCGAAGGTCAGGTTTTTATTCATCCCTATCAGGATCAAAAAGTTATTGCAGGGCAAGGCACTATTGCGTTGGAAATTCTTGAAGACATGGAAAATATAAAGCAGGTCGTTGTTCCCATTGGCGGCGGCGGCTTGATCGGTGGAATCGCCTATGTCATTAAAAAATTACATCCAAAGTGCGAAATCATTGGCGTAGTGACCGACCAGACCACCGGCATGATGGACCTGAAAGAGCATCGCAAACCTGAACAAAAATTAAAAGTGTCTACCATCGCCGATGGCATTGCGGTTAAAAGACCCAGTCCCGAAATGTTTGCCACGTATATTAATCCATATGTAGATCGTATTGTCTCTGTGAGCGACAACGAAATCGCTGAAGCCATTGTGAATTTGATGGAAAAAGACAAACTAGTGGTGGAAGGCTCGGGAGCCGCCGGTGTGGCGGCGGTGATGTCGGGTAAGATTGATACAGAGAAGAGCGATGACGGAGCCGCTGATAATGGTGCAACAGTGGTTTTAGTTTGTGGTGGAAACATCGACATGAACACCATGTTTGCGGTGATCGAAACCGGTCTTCGCCGAAAAGGGCGCCATACTCGCATTTCGGTGATTGCCAGTGATCTTCCGGGGGAACTTGCAAAACTCACTGCCATTTTTGCAAAAAATCGCGCTAATATTTTAGATGTCATGCACGATCGCGTATCCTCGGAACTTTCGGTTCGCGAAACAAGAATCGATTTTTTACTTGAAACAACAAGTTTTGAACATGCCAAAGAGCTTGAAACACTTTTGCAGGCCGAGGGAGTTCGTCTTCTTCGCGCGGAGCTCTCAAAATGAAGGAGTCTGTGGTGATTACAATTGATGGACCAGCGGCCTCAGGAAAAACTTCTGTCAGTCGTGATTTAGCCAATAAGTTTGGTTGGCAATGGGTATCGACGGGTTCGTTTTATCGCGGCCTTGCCGCCGTAGCTGTTAAAGAGGGCGTTGATCTTGGAAATCCTCAGGCTTTAGCGAGCTTGGCAAAATCCAATGTGTGGTCGGTGAAGATGACGCCGCAAGAAACCACAGTCTTGTACAAAAATTCCCGGATCAACGATGAAGTTTCGAAAGAAGAAACCGGCATGCACGCCAGTCGCATTAGCCAGTATCCCGAAGTGCGAGCAGCCCTTTTACCCCTACAGAGGGACTGTGCGCAGGCCACACCTGTGTTAGTTGCCGAGGGACGAGATTGCGGCACAGTGGTGTTTCCTAATGCAGTGTTGAAGGTTTTTCTTACGGCCAGTTCCGAAAGCCGTGCCTTTCGCCGTTCGCTGGAGCAGGAAAATACCAACTTAGATTCTTTAAAAGATCTGCAAAAAAAGCGTGATGAGCAAGATGTGAACCGCAAAGCGGCCCCCATGCAAATTCCACAGGGAGCGCTGGTCATAGACTCCAGCACCCTTGAGCGAGATCAAGTGGTTGAAGCCATCGCTGCCGAAGTTAAAAAACGCTTAAAAATTTAATTCTGTTAAAGTGCGGAAACAACCTAAATATTTTGTTCGCGGTGTGCCGTTGCCAAATTGAGCGGAGAACGGCTCGCTTTCCAGCGACGATGGATCCACAACCACTGCGGCAGATTTTGACGGATCATGGACTCTAAACACTCCTGATATTTTTGCGTATTCAGCCACTCCTCTCGCAGCAAGCGCTCCGGAGACCCCTCCGGCAACTCCTTGGCTTCGATGTACTGCAGCTCATCCATGACGATCAAGCGATGCACGCCATTTTCTTGCCGGTAAACCGACATCGGTACGACTCGGCATTTGGTGTCGCGAGCCAGGTTTGCAAGACCGCGAATAGAAGCGGCAGGTGTTCCAAAAAAGTTAACGCGAAGACCGCGTGGGCCGGGAAGATGTTGATCCACCATGCAGCCAACAAAACATCCCCCTGCCATAGACTCCGCAATTTTTTGAAGTGTATTCCCTGTGTAGATCACGCTGAATCCTGCGGTGACACGTCGTTGTTCAATCAAATTTTGCGAGACGGGGTTTGACATTTTTTTTGCAACGATGGCCACCGAATAGTCCCGCGCTGCCATACTTGCAGGAAAGATTTCCCAATTTCCCGTATGCGCGCTGATCACCAACATGCCGCGCCCTTCAGCTTTGATTTTATCAATTTTTGCTAAATCTTCATCGCTCACTTGCAACTCGTCGATGTAATCCTGGCGTGTGAGAGTGAAGTTTCGTGCGATTTCTAAAAACAAGGTCCCGATGTGCGTGTAAATTTGTTTTTGTAGTTTGCTGAGTTCCTCCGCCGATTTTTCTCGGCCCAAGGCAAGTTTAAGGTTGTTCTCCACAATTCGTGTGCGAAAACCCACGCAGCGAAGCAGTGTGCCCAACCCATGACCTAATTTTCCAAGCCAGCGCAGGGGCAAGCAGCGCAGCGAGTACGAAAACAGCATCAAGGGAATCAGAATAATCTTAATAATCACTTAGACTCCTCTTTCGAAAGAGGTTAGTTTTTGAGGCGAAACATTGTCAACCTTCAAACAGGGGATTTGCATGCGAATTCGTCAGATGGGGTTTTCGTCTCGTCTTAAAGCCCACCGGCATTTGCTCACCTTGGAAACGTTGCAGTTTATTGTGGAATTTCTCGAGGACGGAAATATAAAACAAGCGGCTCTGCGCGCCGGCATTCCCGAAACCTACGCCAGTCGACAGGGCGCGTGGTTAAAAAAACATCCCATCGTTCTCAAGGCTCTCGAAGCGGATGTGGATGGGCACGACCTCAAAAAGTTAAAAAAAGCCATTCGCGACATCCATGGGCAGATGGAATTATGTAAAAAAATATTGGGACTTGAGAACATTTAATATCCCCATCGTTTAGGACAAATCAAAGTTGCGCCAATTGCTCGTAAGACGTTTTTTGCAGGGCGACTTCAGGAATCGCAAATTCTAATAGTAAATTGCGCACTTTGAGTTCCTCGTTTTCACGTTGCGAGTCCTCCTCGTAAACAGCCTCAAACTCAAAAAAATGGCCTAAGCCATCAACATCGTCTAAATGGACTCTGACATTATCAATCAAGTAAATTTCTCGACTTTTTTTGACGACGAGATTGATTTCAAATATTTGCGAAAGCAGGGTTTTAATATGTTCTGCATTTTCAATTTTTATAAGTCCGTAATCACTTTTCTTAGGTCCTTCTTGATTGGGTCGAATGTAAGGAATGAGAAACGCCCCGCTCAGAGAGGATTCTCTGAGCTTGAAGCGCCCTTTCGGAACGGTGAAGTAAGTGTCCACTTGGCGGTCCACGCCAATGAATTTCGCATTCAAACGGCGACAAACTTCGCGAGCATGTTCTAAGTTAGGGTACACTGCTTTGATCTCAATATTTGGCATGCGTGCACCATGGCACGGGGCCGCGCTCGCGTCCAGAGTTTGACGCTACGCTTGTATCGTTACGGAAATAAAATACAACCATCCAGGCATTCCAGAGAGTCATTCGGTGCAAAGTCCAATGGAAAATCTTTTGCCTCTGAGTTAAACCTGGGTATAAGTACTGAAAAGGGGGCGCCTATGCGTACACTTGGTTTTCTGAGCTTTTTTGCACTGCCCCTTTTGGTGGCCTGTACTTCTCTCCATGAACAGGCCGAAGAGTACTATCAGGCGGGCGACTACGCCGCGGCCGAAGCCGTCAACCAGAGCATTCTGCGCCAAGACCCTGCGGATCCCATTGCGGCGGAGCATCTTCGTAAAACGCGCCAAAAGCTTATCGAACGAAATCTCATTGAAGCGCGACAGCTGCGTTTATCCAACAGCCTCGAAGAGTCCCACAGCAAATTGCGACGTGTGGTTCGCGACGAAAAAGAGTGGAATCTTTCTCCCTCTGGAGCGGCTTTTTCTGCACAAACGGAAGAAGTTGAATATCTTTATGAATGGCTCCAAGAGCAGGTGCAATTGCTTAAAAAAGATAAAAAATTTTTAAAGCTGAAACTTCTTCTTAACGAGAACCACGAGCTCTTAGTTCACAGTCAGTGGAACCAATCCTTTCAGCACATGGTGGCGGATGTGGATGCGGGTGGAGCTAAGCATTGTTTAGAAATCCGACCGGTGATGACCGGTTATTTTTCGAAGGATTTTTGGAATCACTATTGTGTATTTTGGGGTCAGGAAATTAAAAATAACCCTTCGATGACTTTGACTGGTGGTTTTGGAAACATCGTTTTAAAAGGCCAGATCGCAGATATGCCACCCGATGTTTTAAGCGTATTTTCCGACGCGCTTTTGCAGGGGTTGAAGTCGTCTCCACTTTACCAGGCGGACGGGAGAACTCTCGTTGTTAATATTTCAGGACGCTTTCACTCGGCGTACAGCGAAGAAAAATCTGTAGGCATTCACAGTTACGACGAAGAGGTTCCGTATCAAGTGCAAGAAACCGTCACCTACATAGAAAAGGAACCCGAAACATCCTACAAAGTTGTTAAAGACCCGGTGACTCAGAAGGATGAGTACAAGCCTGTGACCACCTACCGAGATGTCACAAAGTACCGCGAAGAAACAGTTACAAAGTATCGCAAAGAGGCGCGAACGCTGACGTATCCAAAAACGGACTTCAATGTGGACTACGCTCTCAATAGCCAGTTTTCCTTTACCTTGGATGGCGTGAAGTATTCCATCCCCATCAACGAGAAAATGCATATTTCTGATTCCTATCACGAGGTCTCCAATCCGCGAATTGGCCTGAGCGTGCGACCGCAAAAAATTCCCACAGAAATTTATTGGCTTAAAGAGCAATCATCAGATCTAGAAAAAAACACCCGCCACGAGGTGAAAGACTCCTGGGCCAATAAATATTGTAATTTTAAAACGCCGCCGCTGCGGTCCTCGCAAACCGAGGTCGTTTTAAAATGTGCAGCCGGCGTCGGCGATTCGCGCGGTGTGGTGGACAGCTGGTCCAATGAGGCCTTTCAGATGTCCTACAACGATCTTCGCAAAGCCATCGGAATTTAGCCCATGAGCAATGCCACGTTGATTCAAACATTCCGTGTTTTAGGGTGGTTGGAAGGGGGATCCTTCCTGCTGCTGATGTTTGTTGGAATGCCGGTGAAATACATGCTGGGGAACCCAGCGGTGGTAAAAATGCTCGGAATGCCCCATGGGATTCTGTTTGTAGCTTATGTGGTTTTGGCCAACATCATTGCCGAAGAGCTCAACTGGTCGGTGAAGGTGCGAATCTATGCATTTATCGCGGCCGTTCTACCGTTCGGAACTTTTGTGTTCGAGCATTATTTCTTAAAGAAAAAGTAAAAAGGGTGACCAAGCATCACCCTCTAAAGACGGCCTGTCAGTCGCCGGCCCACATGCGGCCATCCAGGCACTGGTCGTGCCGTGGGATGTCGGAAAAACCGCGCACACATTCAAACTCAATTTCGTAACGGGATCCGCGGATATAAACCTCGAAAGTTTCCCGCGAAAATGTTTCGGAAACCGCAACCACCTGATGGCCGCTGTTTTCTAACTGGCAATACAGTTCATCGTACCCGGTTTGCTGAGAATACAGGAGATTGCCCAGATTTAAATCCCACTCGGCACCTGTTGTAGAATTTAAATAACCTCGTTCAATGGCCAAATCATATTCGTAGGAATTGCAAGAATCCCAGTCTTCGTAGGCAAATGCTGGGGGTGCTAAAATAACTGCGAATAGTAGTAAAAGTGCTTTCATAAGATACTCCTAAGATGGTTTAGTCGTTAATCCATTCGTCGCCAGTACAAGAGTCGTTGCTTGGGACTTCGGAATAACCGCGAGAACATTCGAATTCCACTTCAAATAGTTCGCCTTCAATGAGAACTTCGTAAGTTTCGCTGGTGGTGGTGTCGTTGGAGGCAATAACCTCTTCACCGCGCTGTTCTAAGGTGCAGTAACTGACGGTTTTGCTCAGTCGCGATGAGTACAAAAGCGTACCAAGCTCCATGTCCCATTGGCTGCCGTCGGTGGTCACAAGCTGACCCTCTTCGATGGCCAAATTGGCGTCGTAGGCATTGCAAAAGTCCCAGGCTTGGTTGGCAAAGGCGGACGGGGTGGCGATCAGTATCAGTGACAGTGACAGAAATAATGATTTCATAAGTAACTCCTTTATGTTTGTGAGCATGTCCTATGCTGGCGCCCGCAAAAGTTCTCTAAGGAACTTCTGTTCAGAAAATTATTCAGTGTGACAGGGTAAAGTTCATAGGGGTAAAAAGTGCTTAAAATTAGGCCTAACCCTTTGACTTTCGGCATTAAATCTTTATAAATGACCAATCTCTTAAACACCGTGGACACCGGAGCAATCAAGCGCCGACCATGCCATTCTTTAAGGGGCGAAGAGGACTCGAATGCAACAAACAAACCAAGATGCACAAAAGTTTTCGCAAGGGAGAATAGACATACTCATGCAAGCTACAAAAAACATGACCAAAAAGCAGATGAAGCAAAATCAAATTGAAGATCTTTTTCATGAAGATGTTCAGGCGAAGCAAAAAGAAGCAATGACTGAGTTCAGTGCCATGTTTGAACAGTCTTTACAGGATCGCGATTACAAAGTCGGCGATATCGTTAAAGGCAAAATCGTGGAAGTTCAAACAGATTACGTTCTTGTAGACATCAACTACAAATCTGAAGGTCTTATTCCAATCAATGAATTCCGTTTTGTCGAAGGCAAATTATCTGTTCAGCCCGGCGATGAAGTGGAAGTGTTTATCGATAAAATCGAAAACGAAAACGGCATGATCGTGTTGTCTAAAGACAAAGCCGACATGTACAAAGCGTGGAACGACATCACTCGCGCCGCTGAAAACCAAGAGCTTATCGAAGGTACTGTTATCGCTAAAGTTAAAGGCGGTCTCAGTGTGGATATCGGTGTTAAAGCCTTCTTACCTGGTAGCCAAATTGATTTACGTCCAGTGCGCAATATGGATGTTTACATCGGCAAAAAATATAAATTCAAAGTTATTAAGTTTAACAAAAAACGTGGCAACATCGTCCTTTCTCGCCGCGCCCTTCTTGAAGAAGAACGCGAGTCCATGAAAACACAAACCATGGATGCGATGAAAGAAGGATCTGTGATCCGCGGTATGGTGAAAAACATCACTGAGTACGGCGCCTTCCTTGATTTGGGTGGTATGGACGGACTCTTGCACATCACGGACATGAGCTGGGGACGCATCAAGCATCCGTCAGAGGTTCTCAATGTGGGTGATGAAATCGAAGTGATGGTTCTTAAGTACGATCAGGAAAAAGAACGCGTCAGTCTTGGTCTTAAGCAATTACAAAAAGATCCGTGGCTTGATACTGCCGAAAAATACTCTAAAGGCAGCCAAGTTACTGGTAAGGTTACAAGCCTCGTAGATTACGGTGCATTCGTTGAAATCGGCGAAGGCGTTGAAGGCCTGATCCACGTCAGCGAAATGAGCTGGACGAAGAAGGTGAAACACCCATCACAAGCTCTCAATGTGGGTGACGAAGTGCGCGCCATGGTTCTTGATATCGATCAAGAAAACCGCCGCATCAGCCTTGGTCTTAAACAACTCGAAACCAATCCTTGGCTTGAACTTAAAGAAACTTATCAGCCTGGAACCATCATTGAAGGTGAAGTTAAATCTATCACCGATTTCGGTGTGTTCGTTGGTGTTGAAGACGGAATCGACGGCCTTGTGCACGTTTCTGACTTCTCTTGGGCGAAGCGCGTGAACCATCCTTCTGAGATGTTCACAAAAGGACAAAAAGTTCGCGCTGTTGTTCTTGGCGTTGATGTTGAAAACGAACGCTTCAGCCTTGGTGTAAAACAGCTTGAGGGCGATCCTTGGCAAGATGTTGAAAGACGTTTCTTAGTGGGTTCTACTCACGAAGTGAAAGTTGTTCGCCTTGCAGACTTCGGAGCTTTCGTTGAGCTAAGCCCAGACGCAGAAGGTTTGATCCACATCAGTGAGCTTTCTTCGCAGCGTATTGGCAGCCCAAGTGAGGTTGTAAACGTTGGCGATCAAGTTCGCGCCGAAGTGATCAGTATCGATCAAGAAGCTCGTAAGGTTGGCCTGAGCGTTCGCCTCGCGAAACTTCGCGAAGAGAACGGCAACGTCGGTGAGTATGCTGCTAAATCCACAAGCTCCAAATCAAGCTTGGGTGATGTATTTGGCGATAAACTCAAAGAACTTCGCAACAACCAAGACTAATTATCCATCAATTACAGGCATCCCGCGAGGGATGCGATGCATTAAAAAGCCAGTGAGAGATCACTGGCTTTTTTATTTTAGATCGATTTATTTTGAACTGCCCCCAAGTCCTCAAGTATCCTTAAACAATGAGAAAATCAGCTAGCAAAGACATTTGGCCTCAGGAACGGGATCTCTTTATTCGCCCCGCGCGCTTAAAGTATGTACGACAAATCAAGAAGCCCAAGGGCTGCGTTTTTTGTTCGGCTCTGAAGCAAAAAGATCGCGCCAAGGTGGGCCTGCTTTATAAAAGCAAAAACGCCATGGTGGTATTAAACAAGTATCCCTATAACAACGGGCATCTGCTGCTGTTGCCAGCCCGCCACGTTGCAAATATCGAAGACCTCACGCCCCATGAGTGGAGCGAGATGCATGTGCTACTCAAGCAAACCATTGCGGTTCTCAAAGACGCCTATGGTTGCTCGGGGATCAACGTGGGCCTGAATTTGGGTTCTGCGGCAGGAGCCGGTATCCCTGCGCATTTGCATTATCATATTATTCCTCGTTGGGTGGGGGACACTAATTTTTTTCCGCTCATCGCCCAAACCAAAGTGATCATCGAGACCTTGGCCATGAGTTATAAAAAACTTTCGAAACAGTTTAAGATGTTAGAAAAGGAAATGCTATGAGTGGCCCCTTTCGCTTCGAATTAGATCACATCGGTATTGCCGTTGAAAATTTAGATACTGGCGGCGCTTTTTACCGCGCTTTGCAAATGCACGAGAGCGACCGCGAAGAGGTAAAGAGCGAAAAAGTAAAAGTGGGTTTTTATCCGTTAGAAAACGACGCCACCATCGAATTGCTTGAACCCACAGACGGCGAAAGCCCCATCCGTAAATTTTTAGACAAGCGGGGCCCTGGAATCCATCATATTTGTTTGCGCGTCAATAAACTGGACGAGCTTGTGGCCCATCTTAAAAAACACAATGTACAGTTGATCAACGAAGTTCCAAAAGTGGGCGCCCACAACTGCCGCGTGGTGTTTGTGCATCCCAAGTCCACGGGCGGGGTTTTGATTGAGCTCAGCGAACCAGGAGACGAGTAAGATGTCCCAGCAAGTGTCGTTTCAAATAAACAGTCCCACGCCCGCAGTTAAAAAATTGATCATCATCAATTTGGCGATTTGGGTGGTGCTGTTAGTGATTCTCGAAAATCTGATTTTAAGCGAGCCGTACATCACCATGTACTTTGGTTTGATTCCGCAAACCATGATCGAAAACTTTTTTGTATGGCAGCCCGTGACCTACATGTTTTTGCACTCTCTCAATCCCATGCATGTGCTGTTTAATATGATGACTCTTTGGTTTTTTGGCACGGAGCTCGAGCAAAAATGGGGACAGCGTCTCTTTTTAATTTATTATTTTTTCACCGGCATCGGTGCGGCCTTCTTTTATCTCTTTGGCGTTGCCCTTGTGGGAACCATTAAAGGCATGGCTCCCATCGTCTACACTCAGCCTGTGGTGGGCGCTTCGGGCGCGGTGTTTGGGATTTTGCTGGCTTACGCTTTGCTTTTTGGCGATCGCACCATTTACTTTTTTGGTGCGTTTCCAATTAAGGCAAAATACTTTGTGGGTATCATCGGAACCATCGAGGTGATCAGTCTGCTCACGCAGGGCCTCACGGGTGCCATCGCTAACCTCGCCCACATCGGCGGCTTGGTGTCGGGAATGATTTTTCTTTTCGTGTACACAAAGTTTCAACAAACAAAATGGAAAAAAGGCGGCAGCATGCGCAGCAAGCTTAAGCTTGTCGTCAACCGCGACGAACCCAAAGAACCGAAGTTTTGGAATTAACTAACATTGGCACGGAGCAGATTCTTCTGACGACGTGGATTCTAGCGCGACGAACTCAGGGCGAATCTAGGGCCCGTAGGCTTCGTCGCGCCCCTCGAAGTGTGAAATGATGACTAATAGAGTGCTCTGTAATTTTTATAATTTTTGAAATCGCCCCCTTTTCGTCTTAGTTTTCAAATCAAGAACAAATACAAAGGGAGGTCATTATGAAATTAATCATATTATTAGTATCAGTTCTTGTTTTGAATTTTGCGAACGCCGGGGAATACACAGCGTCGGCTGCTTCTGGTTACAAGTGCAAGAGCACCACGAACGGAGCTTGCGCGGTTTCTATGTCGCACGGTCAGTGCGGTCCTGCTTGGGATAAAGACGATGGTGGCATGTATGCCTGCCAACTATGGACTGGCGAAGCCAAAGCCAAGAAAATCAACAAGAGCAAATACACGTGTAAGGACACAGGAAATGGTGCTTGCGCAGTGAACACGACAACGGGTCAGTGTGGACCAGCGTGGGACGATGAAGATGGTGGAATGTATCAGTGTCAAAAGTGGACAGGTGAAGTCAGCGCTAAAAAAATTAACAAGGGCAACTACACTTGCAAAAAGACCACGAATGGCTATTGCGCACAAAACCTTTCCACGGGTCAGTGCACTCATGAGTGGAAAGATAAAGATGGCGATGCAAAGTTTCAGTGTAACAACTGGCTTAAGAAGTAATTGATAAAAGAGGGTGCCTTTTCGCTCGAGAAGGCACTTTTTTGTAGGGGTTGGGAAGAATGCAAGAGCGTTTGTTGGAAGAGAAACAAGAGCATCACGCCAGTGATGTGCTGAGAGCCCTCCAGGGAGTTCTTCAGCAGTATCTTGATGAAAAGCCAACTCGCAGTGTAAATGGTCTCAGTCGACGCTGTGTCGTGAGTGAGCCCACCTTGCGTCGAATTCTGCGCGGCCAAATTAAAACCATGCCAACGGCCACCACGGTTCTTGATATCTTAACCACCGTATGTAAAGAAAAAAATCTGCGCAAAGTGGCTCAACTGTATCCAGGCCCCATCGCTGATTATTTAAATTCTAATTTACCTCAGTCCGAAGATATTAATACAGAGTACAATCAGGAGCTCAACCGAGAGCTGGATGATTCCACGCAGTATGTGATTTATAAATTGGCTTCGAACTCTAGTGGGTTGAATAAAGAAAAACTTCAGCAGCTCTTCGGGATGCACGGTTGTGTGAAAGCAGACCATCTTGTGAAAAAAGGGTATCTGTCGTTAACCGAAGAAACTTATTTTTCCCAGGTAAAAAACTTTACGCTCAATCACAACACCTTTACAGAGAACTTTAAAATCATTGCTGATTTTATAAAAACTCAAAGCCCCATGGACTCTGCGCATTTGCACTCTCTTTTGGTAAACTATTCGGAGTCGGTCTCGGTGGAGGCCTACAAGGAAATCATTGGAATTCAAAAAAGAGCCTTGCGAAAGATTCGCGATGTGATGTCTGCCGATACGTCACAAGGGGTGATTCCGCTGTTTTTGTTGCTGGCCATTGATACTTTGGATGCGCGATCCGTGCACGAGTTTGAAGAAGCCAAGTAGAGTCGCTTTCGTCGTTTTTTTAGCCAAAAAGTCCAGGTCGTGTTTCATACTGGTACAGTTAACGATATTTTTAGTCCTTTTGTAGAGCTTGGCTTGAGTCTAGCCCGATAAAACCGATAAAAGTCTTGTATGCAAAAGCTTCTATTATTCGCACTTATAGCTCTTAATTTAATCGCCACAGTCGGTGGTTCGGTCATGATTTATATGACCACAAGCGAACCTCTGGTGCAAAAGCCGGCAAAGTCCGAAATGAGCACTGAAGAGTATTTGGTTCATAACAAGATCTTTGACGACAAACCGATTATCTATACATTAGATCCTTTCACGGTGAATCTTTCGAACGAAGAAGAAGATAAAAAAGTTTTGGTCGAAGTAAATATTGAACTCAATGATGAGAGCAGTTTTTTGGAAGTCAAAAGTAGTTCGGCAGTTGTAAGGGATGCTGTTGTGACTATTTTATCTAAACACGAACACGCAGACATTGCCACGGTTCAGGGAAAACTTTCTCTTAAAGACGAAATCGCAACGGCCATCAATCAACATTTAAAAAACAGCATGATTCGCGGTGTGTACTTTACAAAATTCTTTGTTGAATAGGCAGCGTACACATCCGCTACTTTATTATCGATCAAACGCGTCCCGCGATATCTCCACCACAACTGGCAAATGATCTGAGTTCTGTTTGTAGCGGAGTTCGCTGCTCACGGCAAAGGGCACTGTAAAGCCGTCCTCATCTTTATAGCGGTACACAAAAGCGGAGAGAACAGACTCACCAGATATACCAAGCAATCGGATGTCATCCAGCTGATCCATGGACGTTCTTTCATGTGTGGAGCCGTCGGTGGGGTCGATATAATCTTCGTGATAAGTATGAGTGACTCGTGCCGCTCGGGGTATGGTATTTTGCGCAAGATCAAAGGCGCTGGCTAAGGTTTGTCGAATGGCCTGAAATTCGGGTGCAAACATCACGCTGGTGTTAAAATCTCCAGCGAGAACTACTGGAACGTCAGCACCGAATTTAGCACGGAATTCCGCTATGATATTTAAAGCACCATCAAACTGCGCCGTACGCAAACGAGTGGATTCAAAATCACCAGGGCGGCCGCGCTTAGAGATCGCATGCATGCCAAAAATCATAAGAAACGGTTTTGGATTGTTGTCTTTACGTAAAAGTAAAACCGGTAAATCCCGCGAAAACAGGGGAGTCTTTCTGCGCGTCACGGGGTCTTTCCATTCGCGATCTTTGTGCGAGATAATTTCTCCCTTAATGGGTAGATCCGACTTGATCAAAAATCCAATGTCGATCCCCCGCATATCATTGCCTTCGACGAGAAAACTTTTGTAGGGGGAGGTGATTTCGGATGAAAGCGTCTTCAGCGCTGTTAAACTTTCGACCTCGGTCAAAACTGCGATATCAGGATTGACCTCGTTCAATATTTTTCGCAGCTGCTGAATTTGTTCGTCGGGTTTTGGTCTTGCTGGTTTTTCGTAGATGGGCTCGAAGTCTGTGGCCGAGAGTCGCCGAAACTTACCGCGTAAGCCGTAGATGTTTGCCACATTGTAAGTCATGAAGACTAACTTATCGATTTGGGGCCACGATCGCTGATGGGTGGCGGTACGAAAAAGCAACTGACAGCGAGACGCGTCTGCCCCAGAGGGGACTGCTGTGGCTGTTATAAAAATAAACAAAGCCACTGATATCAGTTGTTTAGGTAAAGTCCATTGTGTCATTGATAGCGACTGAACTACAGAGTTTGCGCCACCGTCAAGTTAGGATCCCGCGTAGGAAAAGCCTACACGGGTTGCTACTTCTTACGGCGCTTAAGCATGAAGAAAACACCTGCTGCGGCTAAAAGGAGAGCGAGACCGTAGATCCAAACATTGCCGCCACCTGAGGAGGAGCCGTTGTTTTCTGCGGTTTCATCGTTGGCCCAGCCGTCGTCCATATGATCAGGCACAGAACCAATAAACTCATCACCGGCTTTGCGAAGTGAGCTACCGCCGGCGCCTGCTTGTGCCGTGACCTTGAGGCTGTTGATGGCATCAAAGAAATTTTTGCTGTACTGAGTGTAAAATTCTTTTTTTGCACTGAAGGTAATAAGCACGGCAATTTTATTTTTTACTGTGACAAGATAGCGCGAGTAAAAATTTGGAAGCAAACTTCCCAGATGCAAGCCATCCACCCAGGGATGATTGCCAATCTGTATTGTATTTAAATGTTGCACTTTGGATTGTGTAGCTACTGTACCGTCGCGATGCTTTGGAGTTTTGGGTGTTTTTAAGTACTGATTGTAGTAAGCAAAGTTATCGTTGGGCCCAATCTCTTTGGCTGTGAGTACGATGATGGCCTGGCGAGCTTGCTCCGCGTTTGAGCTACGGCAGACCCATTCCGTTCCGGCCACTTTGCAATCCCAGTTGGGTGGGAGCTGAAAGCTGACGTACGAGTTCGAAAAAAGTTTAGCTTGCGCTGAAAGTGCAATGGCCGAAACAAAAATGAAAAAAGCGTATTTGCTCATAGGGTCTCCAGGTAATTTATCTTAACCTTAGAGACCTGAGTGTGGAAACGAAAGCAGCTAGAAAGCTCGTTGAAAGTCTAGGGCTGCTTGAGTGGCCTGGAGTGCGTTGATACCTTTGCCATTGGCTGTTTTGTTTTTTAGTGATGTAAGTTCATCGCCTGTGGCAATAAGGATGGCTTTTACATCCTGAGGTGTTAAATCGGGCCGTGCACTGAGCATCAACGCCGCCACTCCAGCAACCAGGGGCGCTGCCATGGACGTCCCCGCCTGAGCAACAAACGCCACTCCCAGTGGGTTTTCTTTGGCAACGGAAGTGACAAACCGGTTTTGATCGCCACCTGGGGCGGCCACGTGCACAAGCTCACTATTAAAGTTGGAATAACTCGTGAGAACTCCGAGAGATGTGGCAGCCACAGAAATCTGATTGTTAGCGTTGATGGATGCAGGGTAGGAGGGTCGCTGTTTGATATCGAATCCAGCTCCAGTTTTTGCATCGCCGTTGCCAGCAGCAGAAACAAAAAGAACGTTTTTGCTTCCCGCATACTCGATAGCTGCTTTGAGCTCGGGTGGTGCCATGACTGCCGGTTCAAACGGTGACGCACCCTTTGGAGTGTCGAAGCCCAAAGACGCATTGATCACTTGCGCGCCGCTGTCCACGGCGTAGTAGATACCAGCCACAAAAGTTCCAAGATCGGTGCGACCACCGGCATCTAAAATTTTAACGGGGAGAACTTTGGTTTGTGGTGCGGCCCCCGAAAAAGGTGAAGCCACAAGGCCTGCAACGTGGGAGCCATGTCCACCGTCGTCAAATGCAAAGCGATCTCCATTGATAAAATCCCAACCTAGATGGTCGTCGGCGAAGCCGTTTTTGTCGTTGTCTTCGCCGTCGTTCAGATCACTGTCTTTAAGTTGAAGATTATCTCTGAGACCAGGGTGATTGTAGTTGATGCCAGTATCGAGCACAGCAACGGTCACGCCCGCACCTTGCGACAGGGCCCATGATTGAGGAGCTTGAATTGTTTCTAAGTGATCAAATACGCCTTTGTCGGGAGCTTGACCAAAAGAAAGTTGATCGTTGAGCTCGGGGTTTGCTGTCACAAGAAAATTCACAACCTGAAGTCTGCAAGAGAGATCCTTGCCCTGGGCAATGATGGCGACTTGGTACATTCCAGAGCTGTCGGGGACAAAACTTTGTTCCGCTCCAAAATTGCTGCTTAATTTTTGTTCTGAAAGATTGGGCGGAAGCATATCCCACACCAATCGCACATCGCCGCCAACCTTTGCATGGGCGCGGCCGATGGCTTTGATATCCACTTTCTGTCCCAATTCTAAAGTAAGAGTGAACGGATTGAACGATGAAGTGACACTGATTGACGGATTCTGCTGCGTGTTTCTGCAGGTCGAAATCGCGGCCATCACTTCTTCTTTGGTTTCACTGGCTTTGCCAACCCACGACGAGTCGTTATTCCAGCGCGAAGACGCTGAATGTTCTTTCATAAAAACGTTGGCGCTCATTTGTTTATTTTCTAAATAGTTTTCTAAAGATTTTTTAGGAACATGACTGATTTCAAAAAGATTTCGTTGTGGACTGAGCGCGCGAATTTCGGCCTGTGGAAAATCTTGCTGGATTTTTTGCAGCTCGCTGTTTTGAGCCGTAACGATCATTCCAAGTTCATCGGTTGTCGCTGGTGCTCTACGAATATAGTCGTTATGTTCGCTGCCGCATCGCGCTAATGTTACTAATAGTAATAGAAACCCCAGAATTCGTGTCAATTGGCCCCCCAATCACAACTCCACTTCGAAGTTGGCTGAACCTATCGGAGCTGTTTTGGGGAGTCCATCAAAAAGATATTTCAATTAGTATAAGATAAACTTATACTTTGAGTGTGAACCTGCCAGTTGGCTCTATTCAAGGGAGAACACGTGAACTTTCAACACCTCACCACATTTTGCACAGTCATTTCCGAAGGCAGCATGACTGCAGCTGCTGAAAAATTGTACTTAACGCAACCTGCTGTCAGTCAGCAGATTCGCAATCTTGAAGACGAACTTGAAGTAGAGCTGTTGCAAAGAGGCTCGCGCCAAGCCAAACCCACGGCCCAAGGGCAGATTCTCTACGATTACGCCAAACGCATTTTAGCATTGAGCCAGCAGGCGCAGTTGGCCATTCAAACTATGAACATCGAAGTGGAAGGCACATTTCGCATTGGGACTTTGAACTCTTTGGGTCTTTATGTGATCAGTCCCATCATCGGTTTGTTTTTAAAACACAATTCAAAGCTAGCAGTGCAACTCACTTATGCGAACGGGCAAGAGTTGATTCAAAGTTTTGAAAAGGGCGATTTAGATATTATGATTTTACCCGATGCGCAAGTGGAGTACGGACGCGAGCCCAAAAACGCACAGAAAAAACTTTTACTGCAAGATGAAATGTGGCTCATTGGCTCAGGAAAAGATGCACAGTTGCCAGAAGACATCGAAGTTCAGGATCTTGCGCTGAAGCCTTTTGTTAAAATTATGGAGAGATTTCCTAACTTTGAAAAAGTATTGGCAAAAGCTCTCGAAAAAGAGGGCGTGAGCTTACAAACAGTTTTCGAAACGGTGAATGTGGGAACGTTAAAACGCGTTCTCGAATCGGGTCTGGGCTGGGGCTTTTTACCAGCGCATAGCATTCGCAAACACGTGCGCACGGGCCGCCTCAACGCTGTTCCAGTATCTGATTTTTCCTATCAGATGAATGTGTACTATTACTTCCGCGAAACATTGCTCGACGAAAACGCCAAGCGCATGACCGAGGTTTTTTACAAGGCACTCACGCAGTACGTGCAGTCGCAGAATAAGTAGGGGTACTCGCGGGGAATGGCTAGAGCACGAAGTCCGTGTAATTTCACATAGGGGATGGAAATTTGAGTAGTGGTTTTGGGAAGATCAGTAAAAGTCTCAAAAATCTTTAGGCCCAGTCACGGTATTGTCGACCCCATGGGCTCGAAAACCTCTGAAGTTAAATAATACTTAGTCCCTCTTTAAATTTTTCTAAGCCTTTATCAGTCTGTGACCAGCCTTCAAAAGAAAAAACCACATTTCCATTTTTAAGAAAATAAAATTTGGGCACAGAATTGAATTCAAAAAGAGCAAAATCACTTTCGCGATAGACCATCTTAAACTGAAGAGTTGGATGAGCCTTATTCCATTTTTTCATTTCTCTATAATCAATATCTTGTTGTGGAGTTATAACCACTGTGTTTTTCAAGCTACGAAGTTCTTTGTTTTGGTTTTTTTGTAAATCGTTAAGTGCGTTTAAACTGTATTGGCAATTTGGACTGGCCAAAATAATAACTCCAGTAAACGTCGAAGCGGGAAAGGGCTTCAATTCTGCTTTGTTTAGATCACCGAGGTGAAGAAGTGATGGTCCTGGAATCTGTTGACCAGGGCCGCTAATCTTTAATATGGGCATATAACTTTCTGTCAGAAAACTAGGAAGTTTTTTGTACAATGCCATAGCTTCTTCAAATTGTCGGTGGACCAAAAAATAACCGTAGAGATCTTTTGCATCTTCTTCTTTAGCAAAGCCTGTTTCCCGTAATTTCCAGTAGAGTCTTTCGAGAATTATATTTAATCGTGGATCTTTTAAATAAAAATTAATGCGTTTGAGCGAATCAAAATAGATACGATCTTCAGTCCAATTTTTGGTCTCAAGATGGTGAAGTTGGTTGAATGACTTATCGATATATTCTCGCGCTTGTTCTATTCGCATTGAGCCTAATGTTGAATCGTTAGATTTATCAGCAACATCTGCTATTTCATTTAATCTGGAATTGATTAACACCGAAGAGTGACTGCAATTTGCTGTGCACAGCAATACCAAAAGTAGAATCCGTAATTTCATAATTTTTTCCACATCTCAGTTTAAGCACACCGTATAAAATAAACAATATTTAATCTTTTAGTTATCTTGGGTCTTGATATTCACCAACAGACGGTCCTGTGACTTAATTTTTCAAGCCTTGAACTTCTGACTTATCGAAATTCTTTGCAATTGCTGTTACAGAGCATAGGCTGCTAAATTATGTGGGCTATTCCACGACACTATGAACATAACCAAAGGTTTGCGATGTGCTACGTGGTTACAAAAGCGTTAAAGACCTTACCTAGATGCGAATAATTCCCTAAACAAGGACCCTGCCGTTATATAAAAGAAGAGCTATTATTTGATGGTCGCGAATTCATCCATCTTAGGGGTCAAATGCGTCAAAAGGTGTTGGTGAACATTTCCACTGTCGCTACGATAGTAAAAGGATCATTTGAAAGCTCATGAACAAAAGTCGTTCGGCTGAACAAGAAGAATTCTTGGCTCAGCGTCAATCCGGTAATTTATTTTAAATTGAATTTGACTGGGTTTTTCGATCGCGATGCTCTTCAATACAAGGTGTTTAAGCAACCCCGCGTACAGCTTTATTGGCTTTGCGTAAACTCAATCCTCAAGGCTTTTGTGTGCGTTTGAGTTCGTTGTATGCAACAAAAATAAATGAATGTCCGAATTGTCTTTTTCTTAAAAATCAAATTTTAAAACCCATGTTAGGTTTACTTCGAACTTAAATTTTTGTTTAGAATTTATTTGGAGGAACTATGAATATCAACTATTTACCGAATGACAAACTTATCTCTTGTTTTGAAAACTTTGTGCGCAGCGAGCGAAAGATCACTGCGCAGGTGTTGGAATGTATCGCCGAGATTGATCGAAGGAAGCTGTATTTACCAAGCCACACGAGTCTGTTTGACTACTTAGTCAAAGATTTTGGGTACAGCCCTGGAGCAGCCATGCGCCGGATCGATGCCGCGCGACTTCTGCGGGAGCTGCCAGAGACGGCGGTTAAATTTGAAGACGGCACGCTCACTTTGTCCCAGGCGAATCAAATTCAGCGAGCTTCGCGGGAATTTAAAAAAGCAAAATGCGAATTTTTGAGCACGACTAAGAAGCGGGAACTTATTTTACAAATAGAAAATACCAATCAGAAGAGAACTGAGCAGATCCTTGCCGCCGAGTTGGATTTGCCTGTAGTTCCATTACAAAAAGAAATTCTTCATCGCGATGACTCCGTGACCCTAACGGTTACTTTTAGCAAGGAACAGATGCAAATCCTTGAGCAAGCGCAGAATATGGTTTCTCACGCTGTGGTTAGCAAAGACTGGGGCGAGATTTTCACTCATTTGGCAAAAAGAGAGATGGCGCGTCGGACCGCCGTTCGCAGAGTTCCGAAACAGAAGGTGTTAAAGAAGTCTTGCGATGCGGAAGTTCTACGGAAATCGTGCGACGCGAAAGATGTGAAAGGTAGCGACGTTAGTGATCAAAGTAGAATTTTAAATTCCAACTCTTCCACTGTCGTAGCGGCAGTAACGTCGAAGTCGTTACCCATAAAAAATAGACAGACACCAAGGAGTTCAGATAGAACCCGCTCAAGGCGTCCAGCGATTCCTGCTTCCATTCGGAAAATGTTGCTACTTCCCAACGCTATTTGTTCTTATATAGATCGGCATGGCAATAAGTGTGCGAGCCGAAGATTCTTACAAATTGATCATATTCACAGTTGGAGCTTGGGAGGGACGCATGATCCGCAGAATCTGCAAGTTTTGTGCGGCACCCACAATAGGATAAAATATGAGCAGGGTTGAATTGTATTTGTAGAAATTAAGTGGCGGAAACGAATACAGGCACTCTTATCGATTCTGCAACAACGCAATGTAAAACCCATCATAACCATGCGTCTGCGGGAGAATGATTTCTTCGCGGACCTGTTTCCAGCCGGGGCTATTTTTGAGAAATATTTCGATCTGTTGTTGGTTTTCCGATGGCAGTACACTGCAAGTGGCGTACACACAGCGGCCGCCGGGTTTCACCATGCGGGTGTAGTTTTGCAAAATGTCTTGCTGGGTTTGGCGCAAATTTTGAATTTTTTCTGAAGACATCTTCCATTTGCTGTCGGGATTGCGCTTGAGAACTCCGAGGCCCGAACACGGCACATCCAATAGCAACGCATCTGCAGATTTTTCTAAGCGCTTAATTGTTTTTGTGTTTTCGATCCAGCGAGGTTCGATGAGCGACGTTCCCGATCGGCGCGCGCGCTTTTTGAGTTCTAATAACTTGCGCTCAAAGATATCCATGGAGATGATCTTGCCTTTGTTTTTCATGCGCGAAGCGATGTGCAAACTCTTGCCGCCAGCGCCAGCACAGGCGTCGATGATGCGCTCGCCGGGCTGCGGGTTGAGCATCTCGGCCACACGCTGGCTTGAGGCGTCCTGAACTTCGAAAAATCCTTGTTCGAAAGCCTTGGTTCGAAAAACATTAGCGCGCTCCACCAGCTCCAGAGCTTCTGGAAACAGCGACTCATCAAGGCGACGGGTTTGTATGCCTTCCGTATTGAGAGTGATTTGTAAATCCTCGCGCGAAATTTTTTCGGTATTGCAGCGGAGAATCACCTTTGCAGTTTTGTTGAGCTCTTGCATCGTGGGAGCCCAGAGCTCACCCAATTCTTGTGTTCCCAAGGCCTCCAGCCATTCGGGAATGGCATGGATCAAGTGGGGTTGGGTGAGGGCGTCCTTCGTTTGCCGAAAAGCCTCCTCGTCGATCATGTTGGCGTACCATTCGGGAAGAGGGTGCTGATTCAATAATAAGTGCGCACCCAATGCGCGATGACATTGCCCCGAAGGTTTTAAATCTTGAGCATTTGTTAAATAAATAAGCTGATTCCACCAGCGTACACAGCCGTAGACGTTTTCGGCAAAAAAATGCCGATCGCGTTTTCCCCATTTTTTATGGTCTTTAAAAGCGAATTCAATGACCTTATCGGCAAGACGATCTTTAAAAAAGATGTCTTCCAGGGCAAGCGCAGCGCTGTCGAACAGGTGTTTAAAATATTTCAAAAATAGCCTCTAAAAAATTCTCTTAAAAAATAAATGCTAAGCCCGAAGAAAGAACCCAGCTATTTGCATAGCTCTTCTCTAACAGACGATGGTAGTTTTGGGAACCAAACTCCATCTGAAAAATAAAACGATTTTGTGAAAATACTCGAAGGCCCACGGAAGCCGCGTAGTCCACAGTGAGTGTGTCGTTAGCAAAGTCGCCGACAAAGTACCCAAGACCCGCTGTGGCCTTAAGAAAGAGAGGGAATTCCGTCTCGATTCCTGGAAATATCAAACCCGTCAGCAAGGAGTATCTGCGATCGGGTTGCATGTCGGAGTACTGAAGATACACTCCTTGGGAAATCCAACTGGCATGATCCCACACATACCCCAAATGCAAACCGAAGCGTCCTTTTGGCTCTATGGAAGACGACGCTTCGCTGTTAAGGATGACAGTGTTGTCAAGCGATAAATACTGATCGTAGATTGCGTCAGAATCCGATGCGGTGGAGCGCGAAGCCGTTGTTCGATTTGCATCCTTAGAGAAAAATTTAAGCGCCGATTTCCAACCAGTTTCAGGAGGAGGCGAATCGGGGCCGTATTTATCTTCGTCCACCACAGCTCCTGAAAGAGTCAAAATAAAAAATATTTTGAGTAAAAGCAAAAACACTCCCAGGTCTTGACCTCAGCTGAACTTCCATGCAAATTCTTCACTATTAAGCATAAATATGAAATGTCCTAACTGCAACTCCTCAGATACAAAGGTCATAGAAACCCGATCCACAAAAGATCTATCGGGGACACGGCGACGTCGAGAGTGCGAAAAGTGCCAATGGCGGTTTTCGACTCTGGAAAGCATCATGGTTTCGTTGCCCTTTGTAATTAAGAAAAACGGCCAGCGCGAAACCTTCTCTCAGGGAAAAATTCTCAAGGGGCTCAAAGCCTCGTGTTTGAAAAGACCGGTCACTTCAGAGCAGTTACAAGAAATCGTTAAAAAAGTCGTTTACTGGGCCGAACAGCTGCGCACGGACGAAGTGACTTCCAAGCAGATCGGGATTATGGTTCTGCAAGAGCTAAAACTCCTCGACAAAGTGGCCTCGATTCGTTTTGCGAGCGTTCATCAAACTTTTAACGATGTCGATGAGTTTTTATCTCACTTGGAGACCATGTGACACGTAGAAGTTCGAGAGAGTTGGCTTTGCAGGTTCTGTTTCAGCGCGAATTTGCCCCACTGGCCAGTCCTGAAGAATTGCTTCGCCTTTACGAGCAAAATCTATCCTTGGGTAATGAAACTGTTGATTACTCCAAAATCCTCGTCGAAACCGTCATGACCCACCAAGAGGCCATCGATACCCTATTGCAAAAGTACAGCATCAACTGGAATATTAAGCGTTTATCGCTAGTGGATCTCAATATTCTGCGCATTGCCATTTGCGAAATGATTTATTTGCAGGTGACTGACGCGGTTCCAGCCAAAGCTGTTATCAATGAGGCCATTGAGATTGCTAAAAAATACAGTTCCCTCGAAGCCCCAGGTTTTGTGAATGGAATTTTAGATCAGGTACTCAATAAAGAGCTGGGTAATGATTAATCTGTCTCCAGATATTTTAAAGAGTAATATTTGGGTGGTAGATGCAAACAAGAATGACAACTGGTTTGCTTATTTTGATTGGTTAACGCAATTCGAACTCACTAAAAACAAACTTTCGGAAAACGCCTCTGGCTATGCGCTATATGTGGATAAGGTCCATCTTCAGGCAGAGCATTTGTTAATTGTCGACTTTGATAAAATCGACCCACAAAAATTTTTAGAAGTTTGGAAATCCCTAGGCAAGCATTCGGCGGCCATCTTTAACAACCAACGTGATCTCACGGCCTATCAGTTAGAGGCCCATCCCATCTTTTTTGTGCGAGACGAGCCATGACCGATTCTACACCTCCAACCATGCCGAAAGTTTTTATTTATATCATTTCCGATGGCACCGGTGAGACCGCGATGACCATGACCAAGGCGGCCTTGGTTCACTACACCTCCCATGATCTTAATATTGTACGCTGTAAAAATATTCGCAATGAACGTCAAGTCGATGCAACAATTGAAGAGGCCGTGCAAAAAAAAGCCATCGTCATTCACACCGTGGTTAGCAGACAATTGCGCGATTACTTACAGGACAAAGCCGCCGCCTACGGTTTACCGCAAGTCGATCTATTAGGCCCCTTGCTCCAAGAGCTCGATGTTTATCTCAATGTTGGGGATACAAAAAAAGAAGCGGGCATTCTACATTCGGTCGACGAGAAGTATTTTAAGCGTGTCGAAGCTATTGAGTTTGCAGTAAAACACGACGACGGAAAGCTTCTCACGGATCTCGACAAAGCTGATATCATCTTGGTAGGCATCAGTCGCACCAGTAAAACTCCACTGAGTTTATTTTTAAGTCACAAAGGCTGGAAGGTTGCCAATATTCCGCTAGTTCCTGGTTCACCGATGCCAGAAGAACTTTTTAAAGTAGATCAGCGAAAAATTGTGGGTCTCATCATCGATCCCGATTCCTTGCAAAAAATTCGAAAAAATCGCCTTGAAAGAATCAAGCAAGACCCCGGCAGTGAATACGCGCGTATTGATAAAATTTTCGAAGAGATCGATTACGCCAAAGAGTTGTTTTCAAAAAACAAACGCTGGCCCGTCTTCAATGTGACAGAGCGTGCTCTCGAAGAAACCGCCAACGAAATCACCCGCATCATCTGCACCCGCATGGGCCTCAAATTCAACCCCGAGATGTTTTAGGTGCCAGGTCCTGTTTCTGGACATGGCACCGATTAAAACATCTCGGGGTTGAACTTGAGGCCCATGCGGGTGCAGATGATGC